>CANJQJ010000001.1 GCA_947476425.1 Sphingomonadaceae bacterium
ATGCGATCGCGGGAAAAATGGCTTGATCCGGCGCATCTGCACCTCGCTCAGCATAAACAGATCGTCCACAAGCAGCACCTCCTGGTGCCACCATTGAATCAACCCTCAGCCCATCATGCAAGCAATTTAACAGGTCCTGACCCTAGCAAGCGCCAGTCGTTACTGAGCAGAACCGACATGCGCTGCATGCCGGTTCTGTCGGGCGCGGCTTACATCTTGAGGCGCACGGCACCCATGAAATCGCCCTTGCCGATCGCCGCGCCCTTGTGGCGCAGGATGTCGTAGGCGGTGGTCGCGTGGAAATAGAAGTTGGGCTGCGAGAAGGAGAGCAGGAAATCCTCCGCAGTGAAATCCATACGATAGTCGTCGCCGAACTGGAAGCGCATCGCATTGCCCTCGAGCGCATCGACGTCGGCTGCCGACAGGGCATCGATTCCGGCACGCGCGGCGGCGATCACGGTGCGCAAGCCGTCGAAACTGTCAGGCCAAGGCGAGGTGTCGGGCGAGAAAACGCCAGCCTGGACGCCTTTTATCGCACCGAGGCTGTGCGTGGCGACCGATCGCACCTGGAAGGCGAAAGGCAGCATGTCAGGCGCGAGCTGTGCGTTGAGGATGGCTTCGGGGGCAAGGCCCTGTTCGGTGCAATAGGCTTCGGCCTTGTCGATCAGCCCGGCAACCGCGCCGAGGATCTGCTGGTAGGATGGGATCGTCGCCGCATAAAGAGTGATAGCCATGATGTTCCAACCGATAATGATGAGAAGGGCGATGGCGATAGCGCGAAGCCGAAGCCGGTAGAACCCCCTTTTGACCTGTTGCGTCATTGCAACAGTAACCTTTCATTATCCGTTCGGAGGGCGTTATGGATCAGATAGGTCCCATACCCCTCCCAAAGATAGGTTCTGGCTCCCGGGGGCTATCCTATCGGCCAACGCCAAGGAAAAAGGGTGGGAAGAGGAATATTTGAGGCCACTGGTCTCAATCCTGGGGATTTCTCAAGCAACTAAAACTGCAAGTCGTTTCGCGACTTGATCCAGGTTGCATTTCAACTCGATGTCCTTGCCCGGCAGTTCGGACGACATTTTGTCGGCCGGTCGATAATATCTCTTTAAAAGCGAGGGTTAACATGAATTTTCGTTCCAAGTTGATCTGTTCGACAGTACTGGGCGCAAGCCTGGTTTCCGTCGCAATGCCTGCGTACGCGCAGGATGCAGACGCCGCTGGCAAGGGTCAGATCGAAGAAATCGTCGTCACCGCACGTAAGGTCGGCGAATCGCTGCAGAGCGTTCCGGTTTCGGTTACCGCACTGAGCAACGCCACGCTCGCCGCCAAGCAGGTTCTGGAAGTCACCGATCTTCAGCGCACCGCGCCGTCGCTGACCATCTCGACCGGTGGTACCGGTCCTTCGTCGATCGTCTACATGGCGATCCGTGGCCAGGCGCAGAACAGCCCGAACTCGGTGTCTGACGCGTCGGTCGGCATCTATATCGACGGCGTCTATGTCGCCCGTCCGATGGTCGGCAATCTCGGCCTGCTCGACATGGCCTCCGCTGAAGTTCTTCGTGGTCCGCAGGGCACCCTGTTCGGCCGCAACACCACTGGTGGTGCGCTCAACTTGACCACGCATCAGCCAGTCGACAAGTTCGAAGGCTATGCCAAGCTCGGCGTCGGCAGCTACAACCAGCGCGCGATCGAAGGCATGATCAACATTCCGCTCAGCGACGAAGTCGCGGTTCGCTTGACCGGCCGTTACTCGAAGCATGACGGCTATTTCAACAACCCGATCGTTGGCTATCCGCAGGGCGACGTCGCCGGCGAATATATCGCGCGCGCAATCGTCAAGTGGAGCCCGTCAGCGGTTCCGCTCGAAGTGACCCTGTCGGGCGATTATGCCGACTACAAGGATCACGGCAACCCGACTGCGGTCGCCGCGATCAACCCGGGCTCTTTCACCGGTGTTGACGGCAGCATGGGCCGCTACATCAACCCGGAATTCATCCACAACGGCACCGCGACCGCGGCGCAGGTTGCTGATTTCGAGGCTCATCCGAGCGACTGGACCACGACCTTCGGTGCGCCGCAGTCTGGCAATCCAGCGATCGACAATCTGCACAACACCAACCGTGCCAAGGCCGTATCGGCGACCGTCAACTGGGACATCGGTGGTGCCAAGCTGAAGTCGATCACCGCCTATCGTGAATCGAAGACGCAGGACAGCCTCGATCTCCATGGCTTACCGAGCACCAGCTATCCAGCTGCACTCGGACCTATTGGCGGCGCTGCCCAGCTTTACCAGTCCACTCCAGCGGCCGGTCGCGCCGCACTCTTCAACCCAGGTGGCCCGCTCGCCAGCTTCGTCAACGGAACGACCATTCCGGACGCGACGGCGGCTTTCAATGCATACAATGCGACGCTCTTGGGTCTCCCTGCGTTCTCGGCAAGCTCGGGCTTCGTCTCGACCTACACGCAGAACCAGTTCAGCGAAGAACTGCAGCTTTCCGGCACGGTCGGCAAGCTCGACTGGATGGTCGGCGGCATGTACTTCGTCGAGAAGGGCACCGAGGAATCGGACGCCTGGATCCTCGGCGGCCTGCAGAAGACCAAGACGCTGTCGAGCTATCGCTCGCAGTCGACCGGTGTATTCGCCCAGCTGAACTATCATGTTACGGATGATTTCCGTATCACCGGTGGTCTCCGCTACACGTGGGATTCGCGCAGCATCGATCGCCAGTCGACCAACTCATGGGCGGTTCCGCTCGACCAACAGGTCTGCACCACCGATCCAGCACCCCATGGCAACGGCGCGGACTGCCATGATCCGCACTCGGCCAAGTTCAACTACCCGGCTTGGCTGCTGAGCGCCGACTATCGACTCAACGATCAGATCTTCGTCTATGCGAAGACCAGCGGTGCATCGATGTCGGGCGGCTTCAACACCCGCTTCGTCCCGGCTCCATACACGTTTGCCTTCGCGCCTGAGAATGTTCGCGATATCGAAGTCGGCCTCAAGGGCGACTTCTTTGATCGTCACCTGCGTACCAACCTGTCGGTCTTCATGGCGAAGCAGGACAAGGTGCAGCGCATCGTCAACGCGCTGCTCCCCGATGGCCGCCTGACCCAGTTCAATACCAACGCAGGCAAGGTGGACGCCAAGGGCTTCGAGTTCGAAGGAACCCTGATTCCCTGGGAAGGCATGGAGCTGACCGGTGCCGTTGCCTATCTCAAGGCAGAGTATAAGAAGGGCAGCCGTTCCGAACCGCAGCTTTATCCTGACATCATTGCTGGTGGCACGATCGGTAATTCGGCGGATATCGTCTTCACCGCCGGTAGGCCAACCTACGCCCAGGGCAACCTGATCACCGTCGACCGTACTGGCGAGCCGGTGACCCAGGCACCTAAGTGGACCGTCAATGTCGGCGGCACCCAAACCGTTCCGACGAGCTTCGGTTCGGTCTCGGTGCACCTCGACTACGCCTGGACTGCGGATCGTGCGATGGACGCCTTCACCACGGGTGATCCTACCAAGGCGGCGCAGACCGTTATTTCCAACAAGGCGTCGATCATCAAGGCTTACGGCCTGCTGAACGGCCGCGTGGCAGTCAACATCGCCGATCCTAACATCGAGATCGCGGTGTGGGGCAAGAACCTGCTCAATCAGGCATGGTTCACCAACGTGTTCAACAACTACACCGGCCTCGGCGCTACCGAGCAGTACCAGGGCGCTCCGCGTACCATCGGTGCGACCGCGACGTATCGCTTCTAAGCCGAATATAAATACCAACATCTGTGGCCGTCCCTTCGGGGGCGGCCATTTTTTTGTCTGGCGTCGACTAGACTCCCCTCCCTGCAAGGGAGGGGCTGGGGATGGGTAGGCCGTGACGGGGGCTCGAAGCCCCTGTCAGGGCCAACTTTTCGATGCGGTCAGAGAGATCGAGTCTTCGGGCGCGCAGACGCGCGCACCCACCCCCAACCCCTCCCTTAAGCGATGGACCGAATAGGCGAAGCCGGTGAGCGTGATCCGCTGGTCGATATGGCGGAGCATCGAGGGGTTGCAGTCGAGCGACCAGGGCAGCCCGTCGTCACCGTCGAGAATGAAATGCCCTCGTTGCTGACGAACGAATCCGGTCTTGCGTACAAGCTTTTCGCGACACATCGGCCTCTCCCGGAAAGCCGCCGCGAGCGCCCTCGCGGCAGCTTCCACCATAAACCTGGTGGTCGGGGAGGTAGTGAGCGCCGCCAAGAGTCGGCCCCATGGCCTTTAGGCAAGCCCTGAACATACGCCATGGGCTCCTCTACCCCAAGGTCTTGGAGTGCGGCGTTTGCGGTGCCACCCGCTCTCAGTGAGGCTCACTACTTCCCCAGAGCCGTGCGTATCGGCTCCAATCCCTGCATGCCGGATAAGCCGCGAGGGAGCAAGGGGGTGTCAAGTAATTGATGTGCAACCTTAACCCGCGTGCTCAGGCTTGCCTTTATGCTTCGTGGACGCGAATTCCTCGAGCTGCTTTTCGCTCATGGATTTTTCCATCTGCTTCGATGCGCCCTTGAGGCTGGATTTCGGCTGGTCGCCGCGTTTCGCCGAAAGCGCTGCTCCGGCGGCTTTCTGCTGGGCTTTGGACTTGGCGGGCATGGTGTCTGCTCCTGTGACAAGGAGCGGATTCAACCGATGAGGGGGATCGAGGTTTCACGTCTCTGTCATCCCGGCGATAGCTGGGATGACGTAGGAGCTAGCGCTTCTTGACGAACTCCGCGCGCAGGACGAGGCCCTTGATCGCCTCGAAGCGGCAATCGATTTCCTGGTCGTCGCCAGTCAGGCGGATCGATTTTACTACTGTGCCGCGCTTGAGCGTCTGGCTGGTGCCCTTGACCTTGAGATCCTTGATCAGGGTGACGCTGTCGCCATCGGCCAACAGGTTGCCGACAGCGTCACGGACCTCGACGCCACCGGTCGCAACCGCGCCCTGCTGGGCTTCCGTCGGGCTGATCCATTCGCCGCTCGCTTCGTCATAGACATATTCGTCGTCGGCCATCTCGGCTGTCCCCATTTGCTCTTTCGCGCGTTGCCTAGACTGATGCCCGTTTTTAGGGTGTCTGGCAGGCCAGAGTCATTTGCACGAGGCTCTGGTATAAGGTGTAGGATGCGGCAGCAAGGGAGGCAGGCCGATATGTTCGTCGCGGTCTATTGGTGGCGGGTCCATTCCGGCAAGGAGGACCAGTTCCGCGAAGCCTGGCGGCGCGGCACCGATCAGATCACGCGGATCTACGGCAGCTTCGGCTCACGACTGCACCAGGATAGCGACGGCCGCTTCGTTGGCTATGCGGAATGGCCGGACGAAGCGACCTGGCGCCGCGCGTTCGATGCCAAGATGATCTATGACGATCCCGAGGCGCGCGCGATGTTCATGGATGCGGTGATCGAGCAGCCGCCGAACGGCGAGCCAGTGTTTGCGATGGTGGTGACCGACGACCTGCTTATTCGGCATCCGGGTGGTCGGCAGGCCTGATCGCCGGATCGTGCGTTACCGGGTTTATGGGCATCAGCAGCGCTGAGGTTTCGATCAGGTCGAGCGCATTATGCGCGGCGATGTAGCGGCGCGCCTTGCTCATCCACTGCGCTGCCCGATCGCGCGCGGGCAGGCGGGCAACCTCGGCGAGCGCGCGATCGACATGATCGGTCGCGAGATCGTGGCGCGCGCGGGTGAGGCGGTCGTCCGGGGTGGCGCGGGGCAGTTCGGCGCGGCGGACGACGATCGCGCTGGCGAGCTCGCGGCGCATCGTATCCCACCAGCTTGCGTTGGTTGCGGCGCCCGAGAGATCGGGGGATAGCGTATCGAGATCGGCGCGCAGCTCGTCGAGCGTGACCGGATCGCGTGCGGCGCCGAGGATCGTGGCCACCGCCTGGGGCTGGGTCCGCCCGAAGCGATCGCGCAGCAGGCTCTCGATATAGCCGAGCTCAAGGCCGCGATCGACCGCGCGGCGGGCGGCGAAGGCGACGAGCAGGCCTTCGGCGCGATCGGCATTGCCGGCAGCGGCGTTGGCGCGCTGGGCGATATGTTCGATGCGGTTTTCGAGATTGTCGACGCGATGATCGACCGTGGCAGGCGTGGTTTCCGTCGGCGCCAGAAGCCCGTTCGGCTGGGCGGGGGTGGCGGCGCCGGGCGGCGGCGGGCGCATCCAGCTCAGATAGGGCGCAGCGGTGTCCCAGCGCGTGAGGATCCAGCCCATGCTGAGCATCCCAGCGACAAACGCGATCCCGACAACGAGCAGCCAGCCGGCCCAGCGCCGCTGTCCGCTGCGGGTATAGTCGATCCGGTCATAGTCGCTCATGCCTGTCCTCAGCCGTCTCCTGCAGTGCCTTGATCGCACAGCTGCGCCGCTGCCGCCAGCAGGCTTTCATCGTTGGGCTGCTCCGCAACCGCGATGACACGCCATCCCTCGCCCGCCGCCTCGGCAACCTGGCGGCTGAGTGCGGCGATCGAGATCGTCCGGCGGTCGTTGGCGAGCGCAGCGAAATGTCGGGCGGCGCGTGCAGAATGGAGGAGTGCGATATCGGCGGGGGGCGGGCTCGTTTCGACCGGATCGGCTGCGTAGACGATGCACCGGTCGATGCCGGGAAGTGCGACATGCTCGCGCCCGGCGAGGTGGAGCAGTCGCTGGTTGCGCGCCCTGGCAATCACGGCGGCACCGTCGCGCTCGCCGATCACCAGCTTCTCGAATCCAGCCTCGGTGGCAGCGCGCGCAGTAGCGGCGCCGACCGCGAACACCGGGAGATGCCGATATAGCGAGAGTTGCGGCCCGCCCCGCCGCGCGGCATTGGCGCTCGTCATCAGCAGTGCGTCGTAATGTGCCGGATCGGGTGCGTCCCACGCGACCGGACGAATCTCGAAGAGCGGCGCGACGACTGCATCGAACCCGAGCGCGCGGGCGCGTGCCGCGGTGACATCCGCGCCCGGCTGAGGGCGCAGGATGAGCAGGCGTGTCATCCCGCGAAGAGCGCGCGAAGCGCCGGGCTTGCGCGATCGAGCAAGTCGCGGGCGAGTGCCGCCGGGTCGCCGCTGGTTTCGCCCGCCACGGCTTCGCTTCCGTCGCCCGAATAGATTTCGGCGCGCAGCCGGATCGAGTTGCCGTCCTGCACGGCCAGCGCAGACACAGGCGAGCGGCAATCCGCCAGGAGCCCGGCGAGCAAGGCGCGCTCGGCATGGACGCAAACGCTGGTCGCGGGATCGTCGATCGCGCTGAGCATGGCGCGCATTGTGTCGTTGCTGGCCAGCGTCTCGATCCCGATCGCGCCTTGCGCGGGTGCGGGCAGCATCGTCTCGATGGGTATCGGGGTGCCGACGTCGCCTTGCCCGAGCCGGTCAAGCCCGGCGGCCGCCAGCAAGGTGGCGTCGGCCTCCCCCTCTTCGAGTTTGCGCAGCCGGGTCGCGACATTTCCCCGGAAGAGGACGATCTCGAGATCGGGGCGCAAGCGCTTGATTTGCGCACTGCGGCGGGGGGAGGAGGTGCCGAGCCTGCCACCAGCGCGGATCGAATCGAGGCTCGCCGCGCCAATCAGACGATCGCGAACGTCGGCGCGCGGCAGCATCGCGGCGATGACGATCTCGGCGGGGCGGAAGGTCTCGACGTCCTTCATCGAATGAACTGCGAAATCGATTACGCCGTCGATCAGCGCGAGATCGAGCTCCTTGGTCCAGAGCGCCTTGCCGCCGACCTCGGCGAGGGGTCGATCGAGGATGATGTCGCCGCTTGCCTTCATCGACACGATCTCGATCGAATCCTCCGGCAGGCCGAGCGCGGCGCACAGGCGACGTGCGGTTTCATGCGCCTGTGCGAGCGCGAGCGGGGAGGAGCGGGTTCCGAGACGAAGCTTCATGACTGTTGCCCTAATAGCCTGCGGGGTGGCAGGGAAGGGCAGAGATGGCATTGATCCTTGGACTTGAATCGAGCTGCGACGAAACCGCGGCCTCGCTGGTGACTTCCGACCGGCAAATCCTGGCGCACCAGCTCGCCGGACAGGAGGCGGCGCATGCCCCGTTCGGCGGGGTGGTACCCGAAATCGCGGCGCGCGCGCATGTCGAGATGCTGGCGCCCCTGGTGGCGGCGGCACTCGCCGAAGCGGGGGTAAAGCTCGCCGATGTGGACGCGATTGCGGCGACTGCCGGGCCGGGGCTGATCGGCGGGGTGATGGTCGGGCTGGTGACAGGAAAGGCGCTCGCGATGGCGGCGGGCAAGCCGCTGATCGCGGTCAACCACCTCGAAGGCCACGCCTTATCCCCGCGCCTTGCCGATCCGGACCTGCAATTTCCCTATCTGCTGCTGCTTGTCTCGGGCGGACATTGCCAGTTGCTCTCGGTCGAAGGTGTCGGTCGCTATCGCCGCCTCGCGACCACGATCGACGATGCGGCTGGCGAGGCATTCGACAAGACCGCTAAGCTGCTCGGGCTTGGCTATCCGGGCGGGCCTAACGTCGAGGCGGCGGCGCGCGAGGGGGATCCGAAGGCGGTGCCGCTGCCACGTCCGTTGCTCAACTCGCCCGAACCGCATTTTTCCTTTGCTGGCTTGAAGAGCGCGGTGTTGCGCGCGCGCGATTCGGGAAGATATCGCGACGCGGATATCGCCGCCTCGTTCCAGCAGGCGGTGGTCGATTGCCTGGTCGATCGAACGAAGCGGGCCTTGGGCAGCATCGCCGAGAGGCCGTCCGCGCTTGTCGTCGCAGGTGGCGTTGCGGCCAACACAGCAATCCGGAATGCCTTGCAAGGAGTCGCCGCCGCGCATGACCTGCCCTTTTTCGCGCCGCCGCTCTGGCTGTGCACCGACAATGCGGCGATGATTGCCTGGGCGGGCGCCGAGCGCCTTGCCGCCGGGTTGACCGATCCGCTCGACGTTCCGGCGCGCGCGCGCTGGCCATTGGATCCGACCGCCGAAAAGGCGCGCGGCGCAGGAGTGAAGGCATGAGGATTGGCGTGATTGGTGGCGGGGCCTGGGGCACCGCGCTCGCGCAGGTTGCGGCGGGCCATGGGGACGACGTCCTGCTCTGGGCGCGCGAGGCCGAGGTCGTTGAGGCGATCAATGGGGCGCATCATAATCCGCTGTTCCTGCCGAACGTTACGCTCGCTCCCGCGATCCGCGCGACCTCCGAGCTTGCCGCGATGGCGGGTGCAGATGCGCTGTTGCTGGTTACTCCTGCACAGCATCTGCGAAGCATCCTTGGCGAACTCCCGCAAATGGCCGTGCCGCTCGTACTTTGCGCCAAGGGCATCGAAGCGGGATCGCAAAAGCTGATGTCCGAGGTTGCCGCCGAGGCGCAGCCGGGTGCGCCGATCGCGGTGCTTTCCGGGCCGACCTTCGCGCATGAGGTAGCGGCCGGGCTTCCGACCGCAGTTACGCTGGCCTGCGCGGACGAGGTGGTCGGGGCGGCCTTGTGCCAGCGATTGGCGCGCGCGACGTTCCGGCCCTACGCCTCGAGCGACGTGATCGGTGCCGAGATTGGCGGAGCGGTCAAGAATGTACTCGCGATCGCCTGCGGCGTGGTGGATGGGATGAAGCTCGGCCTGAACGCCCGTGCAGCGCTGATCTCGCGCGGATTCGCCGAAATGACTCGCTTCGGCATGGCGCGCGGTGCGCGCGGCGAGACGCTCGCCGGATTGTCGGGGCTGGGCGATCTCGTGCTTACCTGCTCGTCGACGAGTTCGCGCAACTTCTCGCTCGGCAAGGCAATCGGCGAAGGCGGCCGCGCGGCTGACCTGCTCGCTGATCGCCGCACCGTGGCCGAGGGCGCGTTCACCGCGCCGGTGCTGGCGGAGGCGGCGCGGGCGGCCGGGGTCGAGATGCCGATCGTCGCCGCAGTGTGCGCGCTGCTGGACGGCTCGGCCGGGGTTGAGGCGGTCGTGACGGGCCTGCTGTCGCGTCCGTTGAAGACCGAGGGGTAGGGTCGATTCATTTGGATTGAACATCTCCGTTCAGTTCCTCCCGTCATTGCAACTCGCTTCGTCATCCCGACGAAAGTCGGGATCCATGGGACCCACAGGTCTCGCGATCGTGCGATAACCGTATCGTGGATCCCGGCGTCCGCCGGGATGACGATTCATTAGTTATGAAACGAACTTCCCTCCCGTGCAGCGCGGAGCAGGGATGACGGAAGCAAAGGCCACCGATTGCACGCCCAATCCCGACTTGCTATGGCCGGGGCCATGATAAAGCCGCCCGAAACGATCCGCATCCCAACCGCCCGCGTCGCCTGCGACGGGGCAAGCGACATACCGGGGGGCGCCGCGCTTGGGCATCCCCGAATCTGGCTTCAGATCGACGAATCGGGCGCGGCCGAATGCGGCTATTGCGATCGGCGGTTCGTGTTGATCGGCGGGCCTGCGGATAATGGTGTAAAAGCTGCCTGAACGACTTATATCGGTCACATGAACGATTTCATTTCCGATCCCCGCCGTCTGCTTTATCGCGACACGCTCGACCCGGAGACCGCGCAGCGGCTGGCCGCTTCAGCGCTTTCCAAATGCGATGATGGCGAGCTTTTTCTCCAGTATCAGACCTCGGAGAGCTTCGGCTTCGACGATGGCCGGCTGAAGACCGCCGATTACAGCAGCCATGCCGGCTTCGGCCTGCGCGGGGTAACCGGCGAGACCACCGCCTTTGCGCACGCCAACGAACTGAGCGAAGCCGCGATTCGCCGCGCTGCCGAGACGATGACTCTGCTCGATCCAGCCAAGGGCGCCAAGGCGCCGCCGCCGCGCCACACCAATGTCGCGCTCTATACCGCCGATGATCCGCTTGGCCTTGTGCCGTTCGCGCGCAAGGTGGCGCTCTGCCAGGAGATCGACGCAGCCGCCCGGGCGCGCGATCCTCGCGTCGTGCAGGTTTCGGTCGGGCTGTCGGCGAGCTGGGGCGTCGTCGAAGTGGTGCGGCCGGATGGCTTCATCGCGACCGACGTCCGCCCGCTGGTGCGGCTCAATGTCTCGATCGTCGCCGAGCGTGACGGCCGTCGCGAAAGCGGGTTCTTCGGGCTGGGCGGTCGCTATCTTTACGATCGCCTGTTCGAGCCCGCCACCTGGAACCGAGCGATCGACGAAGCGCTGGCGCAGGCGCTGGTCAATCTCGATGCAATCCCCGCGCCTGCTGGCGAGTTCACCGTGGTATGCGGCCCCGGCTGGCCCGGTGTGCTGCTCCATGAAGCGATCGGCCACGGCCTCGAGGGCGACTTCAACCGCAAGGGCACCTCGGCTTTCTCCGGCCGCATCGGCGAGCGAGTCGCCGCGCCCGGCGTCACGGTGATCGACGACGGATCGATGAGCGAACGGCGCGGATCGCTCAGCATCGACGATGAAGGCACGCCGACTCAGGCGACCACATTGATCGAGGACGGCATATTGAAGGGCTATCTCCAGGATCGCCTCAATGCCCGGCTGATGGGTGTCGCCCCGACCGGCAACGGCCGCCGCGAAAGCTATGCCCATGCGCCGATGCCGCGCATGACCAACACCTTCATGCTCGGCGGCAAGGAAGAGCCCGGCGAGATATTGGCGCGCGTGAAGCATGGCATCTACGCGAAAAGCTTCGGCGGCGGGCAGGTCGATATCACCTCGGGCAAGTTCGTCTTCTCCTGCACCGAGGCCTATATGATTGAGAATGGCCGGCTCGGCGCACCAATCAAGGGCGCGACGTTGATCGGCGACGGCCCCTCGGTGCTGACTCGAGTCAAGGCGATCGGCAACGACATGGCGCTCGACGAGGGCGTCGGGATTTGCGGGAAAGCCGGCCAGTCGATTCCTGCGGGCGTTGGACAGCCGACTCTGCTGATCGATGGGCTGACGGTTGGCGGCACGGCGGCGTAGAAACGCTTGATTCGTTATCCCGGCGGACGCCGGGATCCACGTTACGGTGGTGTTTCGACTGCAAGAGCTGTGGGTCCCATGGATCCCGACTTTCGTCGGGATGACGAAAGGGGTGTGGAGACGGATTCGGATGTGAATCTTACTGCCCGATTTCTGCAATTTACCTTCGCGGGTTAACCGCTTTCCCACCAAATCCAATTATCACGACGGGCATGATCAGCGTTACCGCCCGTGGAAAGCATGCGTCGTCCGGCGCCGGCCTATGGTCCTCATGGCCATTGCCCGTAATCATCCTGTGCGCGATCATATTGCGGTTGGGCGCGGTGGTCGTCCTCAGGCCGACTCTTGAAAGCGATCCGCTGGCTTATTTCACGATGGCGAAAAGCCTCGTCGAACACGGCGTGTTGAGTGACAATTTCGGCCAGCACGCCTTTTACAGCGCAGGATATCCGCTCGCCCTGGCACCTTTTTTCTGGCTGTTCGGCAGTTCGATCCCGGTTGCGCTGTCGGTCAACATGCTGCTGGCGGCGGTGACGCTGCTGCTGGTCGATCGCCTCGCCCGCGTCGTTACCGGACGATCCGAAGTCGCGCTGCTCGCCGCGGCTGCCGTCGCGGTGTGGTTGCCTTCGATCTGGAGCGCCACGTTGCTCGCGAAGGAAAATCTCTCGACCCCCCTGCTGCTCGGCTTCGCGCTGTGCGCCGTACGAATCGCGAGGGGAGAGCGGCTGCTGCTGCATGCGGTGCTGGGCGGGTTGGCCTGGGGCGCCGGGCTGGTGACCGGGGGCTCGTCGCTGCTTCTCGCGCTGGGCGTTGCCTTGCCCTTGCTGACCATGGCGCGGCTGGATTTTCGGCGGGCATTCACGGCCGCTTCGTGTTTTGCGATCGGCGCGGCGCTGGTGCTTGGGCCCTGGTTCTACAGCACATATCGCATGGTCGGCACGCCGGTGCTCACCACCAACGCGGCGTTCAACCTCTATCTCGGCAATAACCCGGCAGCGACTGGCCGCTTCGTGAGTATCGCCGATACGCCGCTCGGCCCGGGCTGGAATCCAACGCGAATCGCGCTTGGCGAGATCCGCAATGCGCGAAGGTTGCAGGAAAAGGCACATGACTGGATCGTTGCGAACAAGGCGAGGGCCGCGCAACTCGGTGCCTTGAAGCTCGCCTATTTCTGGGAGCCGAACATTCCGGATTCGACCGATTTTGCCGAGTCCAAGTCTGTCGCCGGGATCCGGCTGATCGAGGTTGCGCAATATCTCCTCATCATCGGGCTCGCCCTGTGGGGGTTTCGATCGAACGATGTGGATCGCCGCGCGAAACATGTGCTTGCGGCGATGATCCTCGGTTTCTGGCTGCTCCACGCCGCGGCCTACATCATTCCCCGATATCGCGATCCTGTCGTGCCCTTGCTCATAATCATGGCCGCGGCGCCGGTTGCCGCCCGGCTGCGTATCCGCATGAACTGGAAGAACGAAGATGCTGTCTGAGAGAATTCACGCCACCGCCGAGGGCGTGCCGCTGTTCGTGGATGTCGATGGAACGCTGACCCGCGCCGATATCTCGCTGGAGAGCTTCATCCATTTCGTCCGTTCGAGCTGGTTCGCCTGGGCCATTCTGCTCGTCTGGCTGTTGCGCGGACGCTCGGTTGCCAAGGCGATGGTGGCGCGGCGACATCCAGTGGATCCGGCAAGGCTACCCTATCGCCCAGAAGTGCTCGACCTGATCAACCAGGCGCAGGCGGAGGGGCGTCCGGTCATTCTCGCGAGTGCAAGCCATTGGCGCAATATCGTGCGCATCGCGCGGTATCACGGCCTGACGACCGAGATCATCGGGACTCGCGCCAACCATAATGCCAAGGGTAGCGGCAAGCTGGTCGCGATCCGGGCGTTTGTCGGACCCCATGGCGAATTCGACTATATCGGCGACAGCCGCGCCGACACCTGCTTGTGGCGCGAGGCGCGCAAGGGCTGGTCGGCGCACTGCTTGCCGAAGGGCGTTGCGGTCGAATCCCTCCACTGTCCGCGCCCACCGTTCTGGCGCGTGCTGATCAAGGCGATGCGTCCACACCAGTGGACCAAGAATGCGCTCGTCTTCGTGCCGATCTTCGCCTCGGGCCAGCTGCTCCATCCCGGAAGCCTGCTTGCCGCAGTGGCAGCAGCTGGGCTGACCTCGATCATTGCGTCGGCGATCTATGTCATCAACGACATGGTCGATATCGATAATGATCGCGCGCACCGCACGAAGTTCCGTCGGCCGCTGGCGCATGGTGATCTCAGCATTCCGGCGGCGTTGACGCTTTCGCTGGTGCTGGCCAGTGCTGGCCTGGTCGGCGGCTGGATGCTCGGCGGACTGCCCTTGCTGCTCTCGCTGCTGACCTATGTGGTGCTGACCACCGCCTACAGCTTCCGAATCAAGGCGGCGATGGTCGCCGACGTAATCATGCTCGCCTCCCTCTACACCGTGCGGATCTGGATTGGTGCCGTCGCGGTGAGCGTGACCTTGACCTTCTGGCTGCTGCTCTTCTCGATCTTCCTGTTCCTCAGCCTCGCCTATCTGAAGCGCTATATCGAGATGAAGGACGCGATCGTGCCGCACCGGCTGATCAGCGGACGCGGCTATGTCGCAAGCGATCTCGATATCGTCATGATGTCGGGGGTTTCCTCCGGGATGGTCGCAATTCTAGTGCTCGCGCTGTTCGCCAATGACATGAGCCACATGAGCACCTACAAGGCGCCGCAGCTGCTGTGGCTGCTCTGTCTGCCGCTGCTCTACTGGATCAACCGGATCTGGATGATGGCCCGGCGGGGCGAAGTCGACGGTGATCCGGTGGCCTTTGCCGTGCGGGATCGGCGAAGCATGGTGTTGGGTATGGTGATGGTAGGGATTTTTGTCGCGGCGCAGAATCTGAGCCTGCGCTAGGCG
Source organism: Sphingomonadaceae bacterium (assembly GCA_947476425.1). Lineage (GTDB taxonomy): Bacteria > Pseudomonadota > Alphaproteobacteria > Sphingomonadales > Sphingomonadaceae > CANJQJ01. Next base: position 14,760 of record CANJQJ010000001.1, read on the forward strand.
CATGATCGGAGTGGCACGTCATCTCGATCGGAAATGGGCGTGGCTGCTGCTCGCGCTCATCGCGGCGCTGCCGGTGCTCGTCGCGCGGGTGCCCGATCTATCGGACATGCCAAACCATCTCGCGCGCCATCACATCTTCGCGATGGTCGGCAAAGGCGGGCCGCTCGATCAATATTTTCTGGTCCACTGGCGCTGGATCGGCAACCTCGGGGTCGACCTGCCGGTGATGGCGCTTGCGCCGTGGTTCGGTGCCGAAGCGGCGACACGGCTGATGGCTGCGTTGATCGCGCCTCTGACGGTTCTGGGTATCCTTACGCTCTCGCGGTCGGTCCATGGCCGCGTTACTGCGAGCGCGATGCTGGCACTGCCCTTCGCGCTGAGCCAGCCGTTCGTCTACGGGTTCCTCAACTATACGCTTGGCGTTGCGCTGGCGCTGATCCTCTCGGCCTGGTGGCTCGCCCGCCCGCGACGTGGGCCGGGCACGATCCTTGTGCTGGTGGCGGCATCGCTGGTCGTGTGGACCGCGCACATCATGGGATGGGCGATCCTGCTCCTCATCGTCGGCGGCGCCGAACTCGCCACGCTCCGCAATCCTCGCAATCTCCTGGCCAGCGCGATCCGGCTGCTGCCGTTCTTCGCGCCGCTCGTCCCGCTGCTGCTATGGCGCCACCAGTCGGCAGGGCCGCTGTTCGTATTCGAGGATGGGTGGCTTTCGGAGCGAATCCTCAATTTCCTGATCGTGCTGAAGGGACTGGATCGCTGGTTCGATATCGTGATGACTGCGATTGTCGGAGTTGCAGCTATGCTCGCGTTCGCATGGGCGACGGCGCCCCGGGCTGCGCCGAGGCTCGCCATCCCCGGGCTTTTCCTCGCATTGGCGACGCTGGCGATGCCGGGCACCGTACTCGGCAGCTGGGGCGCGGACATGAGACTCGCACCCGTGGCGGTGATGATCGCGATCATGGCGATCGGTCCGGCGCGGGAGCCCGCGCGCGAAAAAGCGCTGATCCTGATCGGCCTTGCGCTGTTTGCCGCTCGCGTCGGCTATGCCGCAATCCTTTGGAAGCAGGATAGCGACGTGATGGAGCGCCAGCTCACCATGCTTGACGCGGTGCCGCGGGGCAGCCGGATGGGCTTTCTCTTCGTGCGGAGCGATTGCGACATTCCCTGGCGTCTTACACCCGATCACAAGCTCGGCGCCTACGCGATCGCGCGACGGGACGTTTTTTCGAACACGCTGTTTCGTATCCCCGGGGCAGACCTCATGATCGCGCGATCGATGGACGATCGTGCGCACTGGTTCGACGGTTCGCAGGATGTGCCAGCGCGCTGCCCGCAACTCGGGATCAACTTCAGCCTGCTCGATATTCGCATGAACGCAATGGCCAAGGCAGGTTTTGGCACGATCTGGATAAAGGGCGTCGACAGCAACCGGCTGGTTCCGCCAACGGGCTATCGAATCGTCCGGTCGGTTCCAGACAATGTCCTGATCGCGGCCATTCACCCGATCTTGAGAAATCGCCGATAGACCGGCCTTGGACTTCCAGGAAAACGTGATCCATTTATGACCTTCCGGCTGCTACTCCTCATCCTCGCCAGCGTCAGCCTTTCGGCCTTTGCGCAGCTCGCGCTCAAGGTCGGCACCGGGGCCGCCGCAGCGGGCAGGACCGAAGGCGTCGGCGGCGAGATGATGGGGCTGGCGCAATCGCCCTGGGTGATCGCCGGCCTGGGTCTCTACGGCATCGGCGCATTGCTTTGGCTGTTCGTGCTTGGCCGCGTACCGCTTTCGCTCGCCTATCCGTTCGTGGGCATCGGGTTCATCCTCACCATGCTGGCGGGCGCCTTCTTCCTCAACGAGAGCGTCTCGCTGATCCGTATCGGCGGCACGGTGATGATCGCCGCCGGCTGCGTATTGGTCGCACGCTCGGCTTGAACATCTCGCTCCGCCGCGAGGTGTGCCCGGAATATGGGCATGGGAATCTGCCTCATTCTTGAGCATCTCTTTACGCCTGCTTAATTAGCGGGCGCTGCGGTGCAGCATGGATCCAGCCTGCATTCGGAACGACTCGCCTCGAATGGGGGATTCTCGATTCTGGCACGGCATTTGCGACGGTCTCCCTTGGGCTCAAAAAAGGGAGGCCGAATGAAACTCGTTATCGCGATCATCAAGCCGTTCAAGCTGGACGAGGTGCGTGAAGCTCTCTCCGCTCTGGGCGTGCAGGGTATGACCGTCACCGAAGTCAAGGGCTTTGGGCGGCAGAAGGGCCAGACGGAAATCTACCGTGGGGCCGAATACAGCACCAACATGGTACCGAAGATCAAGGTCGAGGTCGCCACAACCGACACGCTTGCGAGCCGTGTGGTCGAGGCGATCCAGCAGGCCGCGAACACCGGCGCCATCGGCGACGGCAAGATCTTCGTGCTCGACATCGGTCAGGCCGTGCGGATCCGCACGGGCGAAACCGATGACGTTGCGCTCTAGAGAATAGGGGGAAACATGAAGCTTTTGCATAAGATCGGCTTCGGGGCGGGAGCTGTAGCGTCCGCGCTCATAGCCTTCCCGGCCTGGGCCCAGGACGCAGCGGCCAGTGCCGCCGCCACAGTGGCGGCAGCGCCCGCAGCTGCCGGCCCGATTATCGCGCCGACCGTCGAACAGATGGCTACCATGGTCAACAAGGGCGATACCGCGTGGATGCTCATTTCCACGGCGCTCGTGCTGATGATGGCAGTCCCCGCGCTCGCACTCTTCTACGGCGGCCTCGTCCGCACCAAGAACATGCTCTCGGTGCTCATGCAGGTGTTCACCATCACCTGCGTCTGCTCGCTCATCTGGGTGTGCTGGGGCTATTCGATGGCGTTTACGGGTGGCAGCCCATTCGTTGGCGGTTTCTCGAAGATCTTCCTCAAGGGCGTCAGCGCAAGCACCTATGCGGCGACCTTCTCGAACAACGTCTACCTGCCTGAGTACACCTATGTGCTCTTCCAGATGACCTTCGCCGCGATCACTCCTGCGCTGATCGTCGGTGCGTTCGCTGAACGCGTTAAGTTCACCCCGCTGATCATCTTCTGCGTGGCATGGTCGACCCTGGTCTATTACCCGGTCGCCCACATGGTTTGGTACTGGGCAGGCCCAGACTTCCTCAAGAATGCGCCGACCGATACCGGTTATCTCTTCGGCCTTGGCGCGCTCGACTTTGCCGGCGGCACCGTCGTTCACATCAATGCGGGTATCGCAGGCCTGATGGGCTGCCTCATCATCGGCAAGCGTACCGGCTTCAACAAGGAGCCAATGCCTCCGCACTCGCTGACCATGACCATGATCGGCGCTTCGCTCCTCTGGGTGGGCTGGTTCGGCTTCAACGCCGGTTCCAACCTCGAAGCCAATGGCGTTACCGCTGTTGCCTTCATCAACACCTTCGTCGCGACTGCCGCTGCGGCGGTTGCCTGGGCGCTGTGCGACCAGGTCGTCCATGGCAAGCCTTCGCTGCTCGGTGCCGTCACCGGTGCAGTTGCGGGTCTCGTCGCGATTACGCCTGCATCGGGCTTTGCAGCTCCGATGACCTCGATCATCCTCGGCCTGATGGTCTCGCCACTCTGCTTCTTCTTCGTCTCGACGGTGAAGTCCAAGTTTGGCTACGACGACTCGCTCGACGTGTTCGGCGTCCACTGCATCGGCGGAATCCTCGGCGCGCTCATGACCGGCGTGTTCGCCGATCCGGCGCTCGGGGGCCAGGGCTGGTTCGATTACACGCAGTTCCCGGCCGTTGCCGGCGCCTACGACATGAAGGCGCAGGTCATCACCCAGGCGAAGGCGGTCCTCGTGACGCTGGTCTGGTCGGGCGGCGTTTCGGCGATCCTCTTCTTCATCCTCGACAAGACCATCGGACTGCGTCCGGCCGTCGAAGTCGAATATGAAGGCCTCGATCTCGCCGAGCATGGCGAACGCGCCTACAACTACTGACGACTTGGGAAGGGAAACCGCAGCGTATCAGCGGTTTCCCTTCCAGCTACCCTCCTGCGAAGACTGGACCGGCGAGGCAACTCGCCGGTCTTTTTTTCTGGAGGAGATGTCATGGAATGCCGTCATCCCAGCGAAAGCCGGGATGACGATTCAATTCCTCGTCAGCCCGCCTTAGAAGAAGCTCCGGATCGGGGTGAGGTCGTAGCCGGCGCCTTCGGCCTTGCGCGAGAGTTCGAGGAAGTCGTCGCCGGAGCGGGCGCGTGCCAAGGCCCAGACCAGTGTCGATCGCGTGCCCGAGCGGCAAAACGCCAGGACTGGACCGGGTGCGGCGGCGAGCGCCTCTGCCATTGCGACAACCTCGGCTTCGCCGAACCTGCCGGGCAGGATCGGGATCGCGCGATAGCCGAGACCGGCGGCGGTGGCTGCCGCCTCGATCTCGTCAGCGGTCGGCTGGCCGGGCTCTTCATGCTCGGGCCGATTGTTGATGATGAAAGTGAATCCCTGCTTCGCGGCCTCGGCGACCTGCGCCGGCGTGATCTGCGGGGAAACCGAAATGCTCTCGTCGATCTTGCGAAACATGGCCTTACTCCTCAAGACTGGATCCGATGAGCGGGCGCGCTTCAGCCGCCTCGTACCACCGCCAGGAACGCCTCGCCATAAGCGTCGAGCTTGCGCTCGCCAACCCCGGATATCGTCGCAAGTTCCGAGCGACTGCGCGGTTTCAGCGCCGCCATTTCGCGAAGCGTAGCGTCGTGGAAAATCACATAAGGCGGCACGCCTTGCGATTTTGCCAGTTCGCGGCGGCATTCGCGAAGCGCTTCGAACAGCGGATCGTGCGGATAATCCTGGGCGTTTTTCCTGCTACGCGGCGCACGCTTGGGCTGCATGACGAGCGGAACGCTTTCTTCGCCACGCAGGATCGCGCGCGCTGCCGGGCCGAGCCCGAGGCCGCCATGTTCGTCGGGGCGAAGCGCGTCGTTGGCGAGCAGCAGCCGTGCAACCGGCCGGATCAGCGCCTGTTCGTCGTCATTGGCGATTCCGTAGACCGAGAGCCGATCATGCCCGAGAGCGGAAATCCGTTCGCTGGTTCGACCGGCCAGGACTTCGGCGACATGCCCGACGCCGAAACGCTCGCCGGTGCGATAGACCGCCGAGAGGAATTTGCGCGCGACCTCGGTAGCATCGACGCTGGCTGGCGGATTGAGGCAATTGTCGCAATTTCCGCAGGCGGACGGCGGCGTCTCGCCGAAATGACGCAGCAGGATCGCGCGGCGGCAATTGCCGGCTTCGACGAGCGCGCCGAGCCCGTTCAAACGCTGGCGCTCGCCTGCGCGACGGCTTTCCTCGGTATCGGTCTCGATCCGGTGGCGGGCGCGGGCGAAATCCTCGGCACCCCAGAAGAGCTGGGCGATGGCCGGATCGCCGTCGCGCCCGGCGCGGCCGGTTTCCTGGTAATAGGCTTCGATCGATTTCGGCAAGCCGGCATGGATCACGAAGCGGACGTCCGGCTTGTCGATCCCCATGCCGAACGCAATTGTCGCGACCATCACCATGTCTTCGGAGGTAACGAATGCCTTCTGGTTCGCGGCGCGGATCGAGGCATCGAGCCCGGCATGATAGGTGCGGACGGGCCGCCCGGACTTGGCGAGCGCGGCGGCGATCCGCTCGGTGCCGTCGCGGGTGGGGGCGTAGATGATCCCGGGGCCGGGCGTATCGGCAACGACGGCGGCGATCTGCTTGCCGATGCCGTCGCGCGGCGCGATCGCGTAGCGGATGTTGGGCCGATCGAAGCCAGCGAGGATCAGCCCGTCGTCGGGAATGCCGAGCTGGGCGAGAATATCCGCTCGGGTGTGGCGATCGGCAGTGGCGGTGAGCGCGAGGCGCGGGATGTCGCGATAGCTGTCGAGCAGCGGGCGGAGCAGGCGGTAATCGGGGCGGAAATCATGCCCCCATTCGGAAACGCAATGCGCTTCGTCGATCGCGATAAGCGCGAGCGGTGGGGCTCGATCGAGCATCATTCGAAAGCCGTCGGTCGAGGCGCGTTCGGGGGCGACGTAGAGGAGATCGAGATCGCCGTCGCGAAAACGGCGCATCGTCTCATCGCGATTATCGTCGGCTGAGGTCAGCGCCGCCGCCTTTATTCCAGCTGCCGCGGCTGAGCGGACCTGATCGTGCATCAGCGCGATCAACGGGGAGACCACGAGCGCGGTGCCCGGACGGCAAAGCGCGGGGATCTGGTAGGTCAACGACTTGCCGGCCCCAGTCGGCATGACCGCGAGCGTATGCTGGCCGGCCATGACCCGGTCGATCACTTCGGCCTGGCGGCCACGAAAATCATGATAGCCGAAGGTGCTGTGCAGGGCTTCGAGTGGCGTTGGCATGCCCCGACTTACAGGCTCGGGCGCCGGGCGCAATGGAGGGTTTGATATCGCCGTCACCAAATCGCATCATGCAACTAAATGGTTGCATGATGCGTTAGTGTATCGCGTTTATTTTTCCAGGGAGTTCCAGATGGACGATCAAATCGAAAAATCCGTCGATCTGCGCGCGCCGATCGAGCGGGTCTGGCGCGCGCTCACCGATCATGAGGAATTCGGGACGTGGTTTCGAGTGAAGCTCGACGGGCCGTTCGTGCCGGGGCAGGCCACGGCCGGGCATATCACCTACGAAGGCTATGAACATATGCGCTGGGAGGCGGTGGTCGTGCAGATGGACGAGCCGCGACTGTTTTCGTTCACCTGGCATTCCTATGCCGTCGAGCCCGATGTCGATTATGGCAGGGAAGGTCCAACGCTCGTCGAATTCAGGCTCGAGCCGATCGCCGAGGGCACGAGGCTGACGGTGACCGAATCGGGCTTTTCGAAACTGCCTGAGCATCGACGGTCGGAAGCGATGCGGATGAACGATCACGGCTGGGCAATCCAGATGGAGAATATCAAAGCCCATGTCGAGCAATAGCGGGGCCAGCCTCGGGCCGATCTTCGCGGCGCTTGGCGATGCCACGCGGCTTGGCCTGCTGGCGCGGCTCAGCGACGGGCGGGCGCGGTCGATCACGACGCTGCTCGGGGATAGCCCGCTGACCAGGCAGGCGGTGACCAAGCATCTCCGCGTGCTCGAATCGGCAGGGCTGGTCCGCAGCCTGCGCCGTGGCCGGGAGCGCCGATTCGCATTTTCGCCGGAGCGAATCAGCGAAGCACGCGCCTATCTCGACGACGTCGGGCGACAGTGGGAGGACGCTCTAGCGCGGTTGCAGGCGTTCGTGGAAACCGACAAAACGTGAAGGAATAAACCTCTTGCATTGTAGGAAATGACCTAGCATAACACAAGAATGATATTGATATTCCATCATTTATTACACTGCCTTGTCCGGCTACTCCGCTGCGAGCGCTTCCTCGCTTTCGGACTGCTGGCGCGCCCACATCTCGGCGTAGAGCCCGTCGCGCGCGAGCAGGACCTCGTGGCTGCCACGCTCGGCGATGCGGCCCTTGTCGAGCACGACGATCTCGTCGGCATGGACCACGGTGGAAAGCCTGTGCGCGATCATGATCGTCGTCCGGCGTTCGGCGACCTGTTCGAGCGTGTCCTGGATCTCGGCCTCGGTGCGGCTGTCGAGAGCACTGGTCGCCTCGTCGAGGATCAGCACCGGCGGATTCTTGAGCAGGGTACGCGCGATCGCGACTCGCTGCTTCTCGCCGCCGGAAAGCTTGAGGCCGCGTTCGCCGACCCGGGTTTCATAGCCCTTGGGGAGCGAGACGATGAAATCATGGATCGCAGCACCACGGGCGGCTTCCTCGATCTCGGCCTGGCTCGCGCCCTCGCGACCATATCCGATATTGTAGCCGATCGTGTCGTTGAACAGCACGCTGTCCTGCGGGACGATGCCGATCGCGCTGCGCAGCGACAGTTGCGAGACCTGGGCGATATCCTGCCCGTCGATCGTCACGCGGCCACCGCTGACATCGTAGAAGCGGTAGAGGATGCGGGCGAGCGTCGACTTGCCGGCGCCCGAGGGGCCGACCACCGCGAGCGTGCGGCCTGCCGGAATGGTGATGTCGATATCGAAAAGGATCTTGCGATCGGGATCATATTCGAAGCGGACATGCTCGAAGCGTACCGTAGCCCCGGCGACCTTGAGCGCCGGCGCGTTCGGGACATCCTTCACCTCGGTGTCGGTATCGATCAGCTTGAACATCGCCTCCATGTCGATCAGCCCCTGGCGGATCTCGCGATAGACCATGCCGAGCATGTCGAGCGGGCGGAACAGCTGGGTGAGCAGCGTATTGACGAGCACGACGTCGCCGGTGGTGAACTGCCCCTTGCTCCAGCCCCACACGGTGTAGCCCATCGCGCCAGCCATCATCATGTTGGTGATGAAGGACTGGCCGATGTTGAGCGCGGCGAGCGAGGTCTCGTTCTTGACGGCGGCACTGGCATAGGCGTGGACGGCGCGGCCATAGCCCTCGGCCTCGCGGTTTTCGGCGCCGAAATATTTGACGGTTTCGTAGTTGAGCAGCGAATCGACCGCTCGCGCGACGGCGTTGGTGTCGTGCTCGAGCATCTCGCGGCGAACGCGCGTGCGCCATTCGGTGACGGTGCGGGTGAAGCGGATATAGATCGCGACGACCACGACGGTCGCAACGACCAGCCCCCAGCCGAACTTGACGAGGAAGATCGCACAGACCGCTGTAAGCTCGATGATCGTCGGGGCGATGTTGAACAGCAGGAAATAAAGCATCGTATCGATGCTCTTGGTGCCGCGCTCGACGACCTTGGTGACTGCGCCCGTTCGCCGATTGAGATGGAAGCGAAGCGAAAGCGCGTGGAGATGGCGGAATACGTCGACCGAAAGCCGCGCGGCGGCTTCCTGCCCGACCTTCTCGAAGATCGCGTTGCGGGCATTGTCGAACAACACCCCGGCGAAGCGTGCGCCCGCATAGGCAGCGACGAGCGCGATGGCGAGCCCGGCGCCAGCCTCCATGCCCGGCACCATGCGGTCGATCACGCCCTTGTAGGCGAATGGCATGATGAGCGTGGTCGCCTTGGCGATCAGCACGAGCAGCAGCGCAGCGACGACGCGCGCCTTCAGCGCCGGCTCACCGGCTGGCCACAGATAGTGGAAAAAACGCCTGAGCGTCGCGAAACCCGCTTCGGGGCCGTGGGGGTCATCTGGGCGAAGAGGTGGCATCCGACGCGATATAGCGACGATCCCGACAATCGCCAACGATCGCGGCAGAATCAATTCGACAAGGAACTGAAGTCTCGTCGGTCGGTTACTAGTGTGTCGATCGGCGCCGGACAATTTCCGGCTTGTATGCCGGGTGTTGCTTTGGCGTTTCCTCGCCCCGCAGGTGCAAACCTGCGGGGCAGTTTCTTGAGTCGATCAGGGCCTGGTCTGGCCAGTGCCGCGAACAATCCACTTGTAGGTGGTCAGGCCTTCGAGCGCGACCGGTCCACGCGCGTGCATGCGGCCGGTCGAAATGCCGATCTCGGCGCCCAATCCGAATTCGCCGCCGTCGGCAAACTGGGTCGAGGCATTGTGCATCACGATCGCGGAATCGACCCCGTTGAGGAATCGCTCGGCGGTTGCCACATCCTCGGTGATGATCGCGTCGGTATGCGCCGAGCTGTGGCGGGCGATGTGCGCCATCGCGCCCTCGACTCCGTCGACCAGAGCCACCGAGCAGATCGCATCGAGATATTCGGTGTCCCAGTCCTCGGCCATGGCGGGCTTCACGCGTGGATCGAGCGCCCGCACCTCGGAGGTGCCGCGCAGTTCGCAACCGGTGTTGAGCAGCGCCGCAAGGATCCGCCCTGGATCGGCGAAATCGCGATCGATCAGCAGCGTTTCGGTCGCGCCGCAAATGCCGGTGCGACGCATCTTAGCGTTGACCACCAGCGCTTCGGCCTTGGCGGGATCGGCGGCCTTGTCGACATAGGAATGGCAGATGCCGTCGAGATGCGCGAGCACGGGCACGCGCGCTTCTTCCTGGACACGCGCGACGAGGCTCTTGCCACCGCGCGGAATGATGATGTCGATAAGCCCCGCGGCGCGGAGCATCGCGCCCACTGCGGCGCGGTCGGTCGTCGGGACGAGCTGGATCGCGTCGGCCGGAAGCCCGGCTTCGTCGAGCCCGTCGACGAGGCAGGCGTGAATTGCCCGGCTGGTGTCGATCGCCTCGGAGCCGCCGCGCAGGATGCAGGCATTGCCAGCCATCATCGACAGCGCGCCCGCATCGGCGGTCACGTTCGGACGGCTCTCATAGATGATTCCAACGACGCCGAGCGGCACGCGCACGCGCTGGAGCAGCAGCCCGTTGGGTCGCTTGGTCTCGTCGATGATCTGCCCGACCGGATCGGTGAGCCCCGCGACGGCTTCGAGGCCGGTGGCAACGCCTTCGAGTCGCTTCGGATCGAGCTTGAGCCGATCGATCATGGCACCGGACAAGCCGTTGGCTTCGCCGCGCGCGACATCCTGTGCGTTGGCGTCGAGGATGGTGGCGGCGCTCGCACGCAGCGCACGGGCCGCGGCCTTGAGCGCGGTGGCCTTCTGGTCGGTCGGGGCCAAGGCGAGGATGGCGGCGGCGGCACGGGCGCGTCGGCCCATGTCGGCGATGAGGCTTTCCGCGTCGATGGCGGGGGCGAGGGTGGCGATCTCGGTCATGTGGGGGGCTTTAGCATGGTCGCGCTTTTTCGTCATCCCGGCGAAAGCCGGGATCCACGTCACGGTGGTCGTGCGATCGTGAGACCGGTGGGTCCCATTTAGGGGATGACGGGAGGGGACGCTGGGATGACGTTTTAGAGCCAGCCGGCTGCGCGATAGGCTTTGGCGGTGGCGTCGAGGCCCTCGGCTGGAGCGATTTTCGGCTTCCACAGGCGGAGCGGCGGGGAAAGCGAGCGGCGGGCTACCCAATCGGGGTGGCAAAAATAGCTGACACGGTCCTGCGTCAGCTTGGCCGCGTCGCGCTTGAACAGGCGTTCGAGGCGCGAGGCGATGCCGAGAATCATGGCGGGGACCGGGATTGGGATTATCTTGCGGCCCACCGCCTGCCCGAGCAGTCGTGCGAATTCGCGCTGGTCGAGCCCGCGCACGGTGCCGTCATCGGGTTCGTAGATCTTGCGGATGCCGACATCGCCCTTCGCGCAGGCGAGCAGGAGACGGTTGAGATCGGACACCTCGATCAGCGACAGGCGCCCTCGCGGCGGCAGCAGCACAACGCCCTTGCTTGCCATCCGGAACAGTTCGAGCATCTCGCGATCGCCGGGACCATAAACCGCAGGCGGGCGAACGATCGTCCAGTCGAGCGTGCTGTTTTCGACTCGCCGCTCGGATTCGGCCTTCGACCAGCCATAATCGGAAAGCGCGGGTTCGCGCGCGGCAAGCGACGAAACATGAATGAAGCGGCGAATGCCCGCGTCCTGGGCGGCGGCGATCGTCGCAGCGGTGCCGTCGATATTGCAGGCGGCGAAGGCGGCGCGGCTGCCGGCGTTGATCGCGCCGGCAACATGGATCACTGCATCGGCGCCAGCCACCAACGAATCGAGATTACGCGCCGGATCGATCGCGCCCTCCATCCATTCGACCCCGGGCGTCGCGGGTTGCGGGCTGCGCGCCAGCGCGCGGACGTCATGCCCCTTGGCGACGGCGAGTTCGACGAGATGGCGGCCGACGAATCCCGTAGCCCCCGTAATCGCAAGCTTCATCCGATCAGCACCATATGATCGCGGTGAACCATCGCCCCGCGCGGCGCATAGCCGAGGATCCCGGCGAGCGCGTCGCTTCGGCGACCGATGATCTTCGTGGCGTCCGGGGCGTCATATTCGGCGAGCCCGCGCGCGAGCACCGTCCCATCCGGTGCAACGATATCGAGGACGTCGCCACGTTCGAAACGGCCTTCTACCGCGGTTACGCCAGCCGGCAGGAGGGAGCGTCCATCGGCGAGGGCGTGTGCTGCCCCAGCATCGACGTGGAGCTTGCCCTTGACCGTGAGGCGCCCGGCGAGCCATGCGCGCCGCGCATTTTCCGGTCGGGTCGCGACGAACACGGTGCCGCGCGCGCCAGCTGCGAACGCGGTGAGCGGGCGCTCCTGGCCGCCCGAGATGATCGCGAGATGGGCGCCCGCGGCGGTGGCGATGCGGGCGGCCTCGAGCTTCGAGATCATCCCGCCTGAGCCCATGCCGGAGCCCGAGCCGCCATCGGCCATCGCGCGGATGCGTGCATCGATCCGCGTGACTTCAGCGATGTGGGTCGCGGCGGGATCGCGCTGGGGATTGGCGGTGTAGAGCCCGTCGATATCGGACATCAGGATCACGCCGCCAGCGAGCGCTGCCTGGCTGATTCGCGCGGCGAGCCGGTCATTGTCGCCGAAGCGGATTTCCTCGGTCGCGACGGAGTCGTTTTCATTGATGATCGGGACGACGCCGAGCGTCAGCAGCCGATCGAGCGTGGAGGCGGCGTTGAGATAACGGCGGCGGTCCTCGAGATCGTCGAGGGTGACGAGCATCTGCGCTGCGGTGAGGCCTTCGTCGCCGAGCAGTTCGGCCCAGCATTGCGACAGCGCGATCTGGCCGGTCGCGGCGGCGGCCTGCGCATCCTCGAGGCTGGCACGACCGCCCTTGGGGAGCCCGAGCCGGCGCGCGCCAAGCGCGATCGCGCCCGACGAGACGACGACGATCTGTTGTCCGGCCGAGCGGCGATCGGCAATATCGGCGACGACTCCCTTCAGCCATTCGCGCCGAACCGTACCCGCGGCATCGACGAGCAGCGCCGATCCGATCTTGATGACGAGGCGCGGGCAGGCGGTTGGCGAGAAGCGGGCGGCGGCAGGCTTCAGATCGGCGACCATGGCGTTTCTTCCCCCTCGGGGTCGTCACTGGTCCGCGCCTCGTCCGACGCGGGCCCGACGGCCTCGAGCAGCTTGTCGAGCACGGCTTCCAGGCCCTCCCCCGAGGCCCCCGAAAGCAGCATGACTTCGCTGCCGCTGATTTTCTCAAGCTTCTTTTTCAGTTTCGCGACGATCTTCGTGTCGACCGCATCGATCTTGTTGAGCGCGATGACCTGTGGCTTGTCCTCGAGTCCCTCCCCGTACGCGGCGAGTTCCTCACAGACGATTTCATAGCCTTCCACAGGGTTATCCTCGGAAACATCCACAAGGTGAAGCAGCACGCGGCAGCGCTCGATATGGCCGAGGAAGCGATCCCCGATGCCAGCACCATCGGCAGCGCCCTCGATCAGCCCCGGGATGTCCGCGACCACGAATTCGCGGCCCTTGTGGGTGGCGACGCCGAGCTGCGGGCGCACCGTAGTGAAGGGATAGGCACCGACCTTGGCCTTGGCATTGGAGACGGCGTTGATGAAGGTGGACTTGCCGGCGTTGGGCAGGCCGACGAGTCCGACGTCGGCGAGCAGCTTGAGACGAAGCCAGACATACATTTCCTCGCCCGGCCAGCCGCTGCCATGCTGGCGCGGTGCGCGGTTGGTCGAGGTCTTGTAGCTGGCGTTGCCGCGTCCGCCGTCGCCGCCGCGCATGAATATCTTGCGTTCGCCGACCTTGGTGAAGTCGGCCAGCACATGTTCCTTGTCGTCGGAAAGGATCTGCGTGCCGACCGGAACCCTGATGACGAGATCGTCGCCGCCAGCACCGGTACGGTTCGAGCCCGATCCGCCGGCGCCGCGCGGCGCCCGGAAATGCTGGGTATAGCGGAAGTCGATGAGCGTGTTCAGGCCGGCCACGGCGACGAAGATGATGTCGCCGCCCTTGCCGCCGTTGCCGCCGTCCGGACCGCCATATTCCATGAACTTTTCGCGCCGGAAGCTCACGGCCCCGGTGCCGCCCATACCTGAGCGGAGGAAAATCTTTGCCTGGTCGAGAAAATGCATGGGCTGGCCCTTAGCCGCGAATCGCGCTTGGTGGCAAACAACTCGTTATTTCCTGCTGTTCCTCGTTGGGCTAGAGCAACCTCGATGCTTATCACGCTGGCCATTCGCGATGTCGTCCTGATCGAGGCGCTCGAGCTCGAATTCGGGGCTGGCCTCGGCGCGCTCACGGGGGAAACGGGCGCGGGCAAGTCGATCCTCCTCGACGCGCTCGGGCTTGCGCTCGGGCAGCGCGCGGATAGCGGACTGGTCCGCAATGGCGCGGCGCAGGCGGTCGTCAGCGCGAGCTTCGAGCTTGCGTCCGACCATCCAGCGCAGGCGATCCTCGTGGAAAACGGGCTCGATATCGCGCCCGGCGAGCTGCTGGTGATTCGCCGCCAGCTCAAGGCCGATGGCGGCAGCCGTGCCTTCGTCAACGACCAGGCGGTGTCCGCCGCGCTGCTGCGCGAGATTGGCGTGACTCTCGTCGAGATCCACGGCCAGCATGACGATCGCGGGCTGATCAACCCGCGCGGACATCGTGCGCTGCTCGATGCCTTCGGCCGACTCGACAGTGCCGGGCTTGCAGGGCTGTGGCAGGCGTGGCGCGGGGCGTCCGATGCGCTCGACCAGGCGCGCACCGATCTCGAAAACGCAGCGCGCGACCATGAGTGGCTCGAGCATGCCGTGGGGGAACTGAAAGCGCTGGCCGTCGCGCCGGGCGAGGAAGCCGAACTCGCGGAAGATCGCTCGGCGATGCAGAAGGGCGCGCGGCTGGCCGATGACCTGGCCTCCGTCACCCAGCATCTCGACGGATCGGAGGGCGGCCTTGCGCAGCTTCGCCAGGCGGCGCGGCGGCTCGACCGGATCGCTGGCGAGCATCCGCTGTTGACCGAAGCGCTCGCCGCACTCGACCGCGCGGTGAACGAGGCCTCGGAGACCGAGGACAAGCTCGACGCGGCGATGCAGGCGATGCGATTCGATCCGGCGCGACTGGACAGCGTCGAGACTCGGCTGTTCGACATTCGCGCGATCGCTCGCAAGCATCGGGTCGATCCCGAGCAATTGCCGGCGCTGACGGAGGAGCTGGCCGATCGTCTCTCGCGGATCGAAGAGGGCGGGGCTGGCATCGCAAGGCTCGAGTCGGCCGCCAAGGCAGCGCGAGCCGCTTATGAGACGGCGGCGGTCGCGCTGTCCGATGGCCGCAAGGCCGCTGCGGCGCGGCTCGACAAGGCGGTTGCGGCGGAACTCGCGCCGCTCAAGCTCGATGCTGCGCGCTTTCGGACGATGGTGGAGCCGCTTCCCGAGACGCAATGGGGGCCTTCGGGTCGCGACCGGGTGGAATTCGAGATATCGACCAATCCCGGCGCGCCGTTCGCGCCGCTGATCAAGATCGCCAGCGGCGGCGAGCTTTCGCGATTCATCCTCGCGCTCAAGGTCGCGCTCGCCGAAGAAGGCGGGCTGACGACGATGATCTTCGACGAGATCGATCGCGGGGTCGGCGGCGCGGTGGCGAGTGCGATCGGCGAGCGGCTGGCACGCCTCGCTGACAAGGCGCAACTGCTCGTCGTCACGCACAGCCCGCAGGTCGCGGCGCGTGCAAATCGCCATTTCCTGATCGCCAAGCGCCACGACGGCATCGTGACGCGGACAGGCGTCCACGCGCTTGACGAAGGCGAGCGCCGCGAGGAGATCGCGCGGATGCTGTCGGGCGCCGAAGTTACCGACGAGGCGCGCGCGCAGGCAAGCCGATTGCTGGAGGCAGCGTGACGACCGAAATTGAGGCGGCGGCCGAACTCGAGCGGCTGGCCGGGCTGATCGCCCATCATAATGCGCGCTATCATGGGGAGGATGCACCGGAGATTTCCGATGCGGATTATGATGCGCTCGTTCGCCGGAATGCGGTGCTGGAGGCGCAGTTCCCGCAGCTGGTGCGCGCCGATAGCCCAAGTCGCAGCGTCGGGGCCGCGCCCGGGGGCCATCTGACGAAGGTCGCGCACGCGCGGCCGATGCTCAGCCTCGACAATGCCTTTGCCGACGAGGATGTGGGCGAGTTCGTCGAGCGGATCCGGCGCTTCCTGAAGCTGGGCGAAGACGTGGCTGTCGCACTGACCGCCGAGCCCAAGATCGACGGGCTTTCCTGCTCGCTGCGCTATGAGAATCGGGTGCTCGTGCAGGCGGCGACGCGCGGTGACGGGCAGGTGGGCGAGGACGTTACCGCCAATGTGATGACGATCGCGGATCGCGAGATCCCCAAGACGCTTCCGCCCAACGCGCCCGCCTTGTTCGAGGTGCGCGGCGAGATCTACATGGACCGCGGGGATTTCGAGGCGCTCAACCGCCAGCAGGAAGCCTCGGGCGGCAAGATCTTCGCCAATCCGCGCAACGCTGCGGCCGGTTCGCTTCGCCAGAAGGATCCGGCCGTTACCGCTGCCCGTCCGCTACGCTTCTTTCCGCACGGCTGGGGCGAGACCAGCGACTTGCCAGCCGACAGCCAGACCGGCGTGATCGCGGCGATCATCGGCTGGGGGTTCCAGGATACCGGGCTCTTCGTCACGGTCGACAGCGTCGCGGCGACGATTGCGCATTATCGCCGGATCGAGGCCGAGCGCGCCGACCTGCCATTCGACATCGATGGCGTGGTCTACAAGGTCGATCGGCTCGACTGGCAGGCGCGGCTTGGCTTCGTCGCGAAGGCGCCGCGCTGGGCGATCGCGCATAAATTCCCTGCCGAACGCGCTCAGACGACGCTGGAGCGTATCGACATCCAGGTCGGGCGCACGGGCAAGCTCACCCCCGTCGCGCGGCTGAAGCCGGTGACGGTGGGCGGGGTGGTGGTCGCCAATGCGACTCTCCACAATGCCGACGAGATCGAGCGGCTTGGGGTGCGGCCAGGCGACCGGGTGGTGATCCAGCGTGCTGGCGACGTGATTCCCCAGATCGTCGAGAACCTCACTCGCGATGCGGCGCGCGAACCCTGGAATTTCCCCCATCGCTGCCCCGAATGCGATTCCGAAGCGGTCCGCGAGGAGGGCGAGGTCGATATCCGCTGCACTGGCGGGTTGATCTGTCCAGCGCAGCGAGTCGAGCGATTGCGCCACTTCGTCTCGCGCAACGCGATGGATATCGAGGGGCTTGGCGGCACCTCGGTCGAAAGCTTCTTCGGCGACGGACTTATTCACTCGCCCGCCGATATCTATGCGCTGGATGCCGATCGTCTCCTCGGCCGCGAGGGTTGGGCTGAGATATCGTCCACCAAGCTGATCGAGGCGATCGATCGCAGCCGCACCCAGCCGCTCGATCGCTTCCTGTTCGCGCTCGGCATCCGCCATGTCGGGCAGGTGACTGCGCGTGACCTGGCGCGACGTTATGTTTCGCTCGATGCCCTGCGCGCACGGATCGAGGAGGCAATCGCGCGTCGCACCACATTGATTCCGGCCGTGGGCGAGACCGAGGAGAAGTTCGCGCTGCGCGTCGCCAAGGAAATGGCTGCGATCATCGAGACCCCCGGCGTGGGCCCCGAAGTTGCCGATGCGTTGATCAATTTCTTTGCCGAACCCCATAATATCGCGGTCATCGAGGCGCTGCGCGCGAATGGCGTCGCACCCGCCGACGTGATCCACAAGACTCGCGCGTCTCGGGTCAGCGGCAAGACAGTCGTGTTCACCGGCAGCCTCGAAGCCTTTTCGCGGGACGAGGCAAAGGCGCAGGCCGAAGCGCTGGGTGCCAAGGTTGCCGGATCGGTTTCCGCCAAGACGGATCTTGTTGTTGCAGGACCGGGGGCAGGATCGAAGCTCAAGAAGGCGCAGGATCTAGGGATCGAGACGATGGATGAGGCCGGCTGGCTGGCGATCGTGGCCGATGCGGGCTGAGCTAGCGCATGGACGAAAAGGGCGAGGTCGGATGAATTCCTCCTCGTTCCCTTTCCTTTCAAGGAGGTTCTCCGGTAGCTTGAGATGTTCTTGCGGGTGCGGAACGAAATTTAATTTGGCGGGTTAGCCAATGCCGGATGATCGGTGGCATGGTGCGGCAGGGGAGCAATCGGGGAATGCGTTCAAACTATCCGTTCCGCCGGCTGCCCGTGATTTCGCTGCTCGCATTGTTGCTGGTGGCGATGGGCGTCGTGGCCGGACTGGTGCTCGCGCGCAGCCAGGCGGTGGCCAATGAGCGGGTCGCGCATACGATCCAGGTGCAGGTGGCGCTGATCCATGTACTGGAGCGCACGCGTGCCTTCGAATCCGGCGTGCGCGGTTTCATGTATACGGGGCGCCCGGACCTCGTGCAGGACGCGTTCGCGGCGCGGGAGGATGTGCGCGACGGCGTCGAGCGCCTGCGAAGCCTTACCGCGGATAATCCCCAGCAAGTCCGCAATGTCGCCGCGCTCCAACGGATGACCGAGGCGCGCATGGCGTTCGGACTGGAAAATGTCACGCTTCTCAAGCAGGGCGACAGTGATCGCGCCCTTGCTGCTGCGATTTCGGGGCACGGACGTGGACTCATGCAGCAGCTGTCACAGCAGATCGATCGCATGCGTGGGATCGAGGATCAGTTGCTCGCCAAGCGGACCCGACGTTCGAACCGGCTGATTGGCATGCTGAGCCTCGGGCTGATCGCGACGGTGATGATCCTCATTGCCGTCGCGGCGATGATCGTCGTGGATGCCCAGCGGCGCTACCGAGCGATTGTCGAAGCCCGCGATGACGCGCGCGAGGCTGCGGAGCAGTCTCGCCTGGCGCTTGAAGGGCGGGAAATGGCGGAGGTGAAGGTGCGGCAGCTCCAGAAAATGGAGTCGCTTGGCCAGCTCACCGGTGGGATTGCGCATGATTTCAATAATATGCTTGCGGTCATCATCGGCAGTCTCGATCTCGCCGAACGCAAGATGGGCACTGATCTGCAACGCGCGCTCGAGTGCATCAACAATGCACGCGACGGTGCAATGCGGGCGGCTTCGCTGACCGCGCGATTACTCGCCTTCTCGCGCCAGCAACCGCTCGCACCGGTACCCCTTGATACAAATCGCCTCGTTGCCGGGATGTCCGAATTGCTCCGCCGGACGCTGGGCGAGGACGTCATGGTCGAGACCGTGCTGGCTGGCGGCCTGTGGACTACCTTTGCCGATCCCAGCCAATTGGAAAATGCGATCCTCAACCTTGCCGTCAATGCGCGCGATGCGATGACCGGCGGCGGAAGGCTGACGATCGAGACCGCAAACTCCTACCTCGACGATGAATATGCCAAGAGCCGGGGTGAAGTCGCCCCCGGCCAATATGTTATGATCTGCGTCAGCGATACGGGCTGCGGCATGTCCCATGATGTCATCGAGCGCGCCTTCGATCCCTTTTTCACGACCAAGGAAGTGGGCAAGGGCACCGGGCTTGGCCTCAGCCAGGTGTTCGGCTTCGTCAAGCAGTCAGGAGGACATGTCGCGATATATTCGGAGGTCGGCAATGGGACGACGCTCAAGCTCTATTTGCCGCGTCATCAGGGCGAGGCGATGCTTGCGACCGACGTTGGCCGGAACGAGATGGCGCTGCCGCTGGGGCGCAAGGACGAGGTGATCCTCGTCGTCGAGGACGAAAAAAGCGTTCGCGACTATTCGGTCGATGCGCTCACTGAGCTCGGATACACCGCCATAGCCGCAGCCGACGGCAGCGAGGCACTGGTGGCGCTTTCCTATAATCCGGCGATCTCGATGCTCTTCACCGATGTCGTCATGCCGCGGATGAACGGGCGCAAGCTCGCCGACGAGGCGGTGCTGGTGCGGCCGGGCATCAAGATTCTCTACACTACCGGCTATACGCGCAATGCCGTCGTCCATAATGGCATGCTCGATCCAGGTGTCGCGTTCCTGCCCAAGCCCTTCACGATCGCGCAACTCGCCCACAAGGTGCGCATGGTGCTTGACGGGCAAGGCAGCAATCGGCCGGGGTGAGGTTGCCCAACGCTAAAGTTGAACGACGCGAACGATGCTATGCCGTTCGACGCCGAACGAGCCGGAGCGCCGGCCAGTCGCCATTGTCGATCCGGTCGGCCAACCGCATGCCATGGCGGCGATAGGCATTGGCGACGGCTTCGGCTTGGATATCGAGCAGCCCGGCGAGGATGAGGGATCCGCCCGGCTCGACGGCGTCGGCAAGGACTGGCGCCATCTCGATCAGCGGGCCCGCAAGGATGTTGGCGATGAGCAGGTCATAAGGCGCGCGACCCCTTAGCCGTGGATGGGCAAGCCCGGCAGCGACGATAAGCTCCACTGCGTTGCGGCCGCGACCGGTGGCGATGCCGTTGATCGTGGCATTCTCGGCGGTGATCTCGATCGCTACCGGATCGATGTCGGAAGCGATCACGCGGGCGCGGGGCCAAAGGCGCTGTGCGGCGAAGGCAAGCAGGCCGGTGCCCGTGCCGATGTCGGCGATCTCGGAAAAACGCGCGCCTTGCTGTTTCAGGCGATCGAGCATCTCGAGGCAGCCGGCCGTGGTTTCGTGATGGCCGGTGCCGAAAGCGAGACTTGCCTCGATGATGAATGCGATTGTTTCGGACGGAATCGCGTGGGCGTGTGCGGGCGTGCAGACGAAGAAGCGGCCGGCGCGAACAGGCGCGAGTCCCTGTTGCGAAAGGGTCAGCCAATCGGCGGGAGCGAGTCGCTCGACAATCGCCGCGTGGCCAGCCGCGCTTGGAACCAGCGCACGAACTGCCGCGATCAGAGCATCGTCAGGTTCGGTTTCGAAATAGGCTTCGAGCAGCCAACTGTCGGGACGCGCCGGATCGGGCTCGCGCGACATCAATACGGGAGGCTCGGGAAGATCTGCAAGCAGGTCGAGGCTGCTGCCCAGAAGTTCGGCTTCGTCACGGGTGCAGGGAAGCGTGAGCTTCCAGCTGTCAGCTTGCTGGTTCAATGAGGGATCCTCCAGCCGCCGGGGTTAGACCTTCGGACGGGAGGAGGAAAGCCCGACGGAAAAACGATCCGCCGGACCAATTGGATGGATCAGGCCGCGACCTTCGCAACAAACGCGTTTGCGTGGGAATAAAGCGTGCCGAGCTTCTCGTCGACGCTGTTGAAGCCGCGCGCCAGTTCATCGATTTCGCCGGCAACGGCTTCGGTGTCCTTGCGGATTGCGGCGATCGTCGATGACATCGAATCGGCGGCGAGAGCGGTTTCGTCGACCGATGCCGTGATTGCGGTGACGGTGCGCGCCTGGCTCTCCATGGCTTCGCGGATGCGCTGCGCCGAAGTTTGCACCTCGCCGACCGTGTCGCGAATCGAGCTGTTGGCTTCAACGGTCTGGCGCGTTGCCGCTTGGATCGCGGCGATCTTGAGGGTGATCTCGTCGGTTGCTCGAGCGGTCTGGTTGGCGAGCGACTTCACTTCCTGCGCGACGACGGCGAAACCGCGCCCCGCATCGCCTGCGCGCGCTGCCTCGATCGTCGCGTTGAGCGCGAGCAGGTTGGTCTGGCCCGCAATGTCGCGAATCAGGCCGAGGATCGATTCGATCGCCTTGGCGTGGCCGGAAAGAGCTTCGGACACTGAAAGCGCCTGGGCGGATTGCTCGGTTGCGCGGGTGGCGATTGCAGCCGCGGTTTCGACCTGGCTGCGAGCATCCTCGATCGCGCGGATCAAGCCGGAGGCGGTCTGAGCCGCCTCGCGCATCGCCAGTGCGGATTGTTCGGCAGCGGCTGCGACTTCGCTGGTCTTGCCGAGCATGCCTCGCGCGGATGTCGCGGTATTGCCGGTGCGCTGCTGGAGATGGCGGCTGTCATCGACCACGGCGGAAACGATGTCGCGCATCGTGCCGGTGAAGTTCTTGCTGAGTTCGTTGCGTGTCGCCGCGGTCTGGCCGCGCTCGACTGCATTGTTTTCGGCGAGCGTCACCTCGATGGTGATCGCGCCCAGGCGGCTGATTGCGTCGGGAATGCGAAGCAGTTCGGCAGGCTGGTCCCTGAACGCCTCGATGACGGCATGGCGAAGTGTCTGGTTGACCTGGAGCCGGGATTCGAGGCTGCGCGGCGCGGAACCGTTGATTATGCCCGAAATATGGGCGTCCTGAGCAATGCGGCGGATCCACGCGGCATCGACTGGATCGAGGAACATCCGCTTGAAATGCTCGAGCGCGTCTTCCACCGGGTTGCCCGACTGATGACGGATCCATTTGATACCGGAGCGCTGCTCGGGCGTGATCGTGGCGAACATCTTGACGAAGGAATTGCGGCAAGCCTCCGACAGGACATCGCCCGCTATCTCCCAGGCATGGCGCAATTCGCGTTCAAGCTCGCCATTGCGGCCGAACACATGGACGCGTTCCCGGATTTCCTCATCGGTCATCCGGATAGCGATTTCACCTTCGATTCCGTCCACCATGCCAGATCCGTCCCCAAATTTCAGGTTCGGTATGGCGGCCTGATGGTAAAGAACTGGTTATGCCGGGCGACCAATTTGCGCGATTATCGGGAAAGTTTCACGCAATTGCAGCACCGGGTTGCATGATCGCGTGGTTTGGATAAAGACACCCCGCGCATCTAGCTGGGGAAACCGATGTCTCGAAACGCCGCAAGGCCGCTCTCACCGCATCTTACGATCTGGAAATGGGGGCCGCACATGCTGGTCTCGATCCTGCATCGTGTCACAGGTTCGGCACTCGCCTTTGGCGGAGTCCTGCTCCTGGTATGGTGGCTTGCGGCCATCGCAAGCGGGCCGGCTTATTACAGCTTTTTCCTCGACATGATGACCAAGGACCAGGGTGGGCTCAACTGGATCCCGCTGATCATCCTGGTCGGGCTGACCTGGAGCTTCTTCCAGCACCTCTTTACAGGGCTTCGGCATCTCCTGCTCGATACGGGCGCGGGCTATGAGCTCAAGACCAACAAATTCTGGTCGCTGATGACGATGGTCGGCTCAGTTGCCGCCACCATTGCGATCTGGAGCGAACTCCTGCTGGTGAGGCAATAATGGGTACTGGAACGGGGATCGGCCGCGTTCGCGGGCTTGGCTCGGCCAAGTCGGGCGCGCTGCACTGGTGGCATCAGCGGCTGACGGCGGTCGGCAATCTCGTGCTGATGGCGTGGTTCGTGACGTCGCTCGTGCGCATGCCGTCATATGACTATAAGAACGTCTCCGAATGGCTTGCCTCGCCGCTGGCGGCGGTGCCGATGGCGCTGCTGATCCTCTCGGTGCTCACCCACCTGCGCATCGGCCTGCAGGTGCTGCTCGAAGATTATCTGCACGATGAAGGCACCAAGCTTGGTGCCATCATCCTGCTCAACTTCTACGTGATCGCGGCGGGTGCGCTCGCGCTGTTTTCCATTCTCAAGATCGCCCTCGGAGGGGCCCCAGCCTGATGACTTCGGCCTACAAGATCATCGACCATGTCTATGACGCCGTAGTCGTCGGCGCGGGCGGGTCTGGCCTGCGCGCCACGATGGGCATCGCCGAGGCAGGGCTGAAGACCGCCTGCATCACCAAGGTCTTCCCGACGCGCTCTCACACCGTGGCAGCGCAGGGCGGCATCGCCGCGTCGCTCGGCAACAACACGCCGGATCACTGGACCTGGCACATGTACGACACCGTCAAGGGCTCCGACTGGCTCGGCGATCAGGACGCGATCGAATATATGGTGCGCGAGGCGCCCGCCGCCGTGCTCGAACTCGAGCATGCCGGCGTGCCGTTCAGCCGCAACAATGATGGCACGATCTACCAGCGCCCGTTTGGCGGCCACATGCAGAATATGGGCGCTGGCCCGCCCGTGCAGCGCACCTGCGCCGCGGCCGATCGCACCGGGCATGCGATGCTTCATGCGCTCTACCAGCAAAGCCTGAAGTACAGCGCGGACTTCTACATCGAATATTTCGCGCTCGACCTCATCATGCAGGACGGCGTCTGCAAGGGCGTGATCGCGCTCTGCATGGAAGACGGCAGCATCCATCGTTTCCGCAGCCATGCGACCGTGCTCGCGACGGGCGGCTCGGGCCGCACCTATTTCTCGGCGACTTCGGCGCATACCTGCACCGGCGACGGCGGCGGCATGGTGCTGCGCGCTGGACTGCCGCTCCAGGACATGGAGTTCGTCCAGTTCCACCCGACCGGCATCTACGGCGCTGGCGTTCTCATCACCGAGGGCGCGCGCGGCGAGGGCGGCTACCTGACCAACTCGCAGGGTGAGCGCTTCATGGAGCGCTATGCGCCGTCGGCGAAGGATCTCGCCTCGCGCGACGTCGTCTCGCGCTCGATGGCGATGGAGATCCGCGAAGGCCGTGGCGTCGGCAAGGAAGGCGACCACATCTTCCTGCATCTCGACCATATCGATCCGAAGGTGCTTCATGAGCGATTGCCCGGGATCACCGAGACCGGCAAGATCTTCGCGAATGTCGATCTGACGCGCCAGCCGCTCCCCGTCACGCCGACGGTCCATTACAATATGGGCGGCATCCCCTGTAACTATCATGGCGAGGTCGTCACGCTCAAGGACGGCAACCCGGACAGCGTCGTCCCCGGCCTGTTCGCGGTGGGCGAAGCGGCGTGCGTGTCGGTTCACGGCGCGAACCGCCTCGGCTCCAACTCTCTCATCGATCTCGTCGTGTTCGGTCGCGCAACCGGCTTCCGCATTGCGGAACTCGTCAAGCCGAACAGCAAGCATGGCCCCGTCAACACGGCGGCGGACGACAAGGCGCTCGCGCGTCTCGATCATTTCCGCAACGCCAAGGGCGGTTCGCCGACGGCGGAAATCCGCCTCAAGATGCAGCGCACGATGCAGAAGCATTGCGCGGTGTTCCGCGACAGCGAGCTGCTCGCCGAGGGCGTGACGCTGATCGACAATGTCTACGCCTCGCTGCAGGACATCGGCATCCAGGATCGCTCGCTGATCTGGAACACCGATCTGGTCGAGACGCTCGAGCTCGACAACATGCTGCCGCAGGCAGTGGTGACGATGCATTCGGCGGCTGCCCGCAAGGAAAGCCGGGGCGCACACATGCACGAGGATTTCCCCGATCGTGACGACGCCAACTGGATGAAGCACACGATCTCGTGGTTCGAGGGCGACGCAGGCAAGGGCGGCAAGACGACACTCGATAGCCGTCCGGTGCATGATTACACGCTCACCGACGATATCGAATACATCAAGCCGAAGGCGCGCGTATATTGATCCCGGGTTCCCGGCGAAAGTCGGGGCTCAAGCAGGAACCTATCCCGGTGAAAACGGGGTTCTCGAAATTCTTTCTCCGACTTGTGAGAAAGAAATGAGATCCCCGCTTTCGCCGGGATAATGATTCGCGCTATCCATAAACCTGCACAACAGCGAAAACGCATGTGGGGGAGAAACGGATGAACATGCAGGCCAGCCAGTGGCGTGCGATCGCGCTTGCCGAGGAAGTGACTGGCGGCAAGCCGCTTGGCGTCGTCTTCAATGGCGAACCGATCGTTCTGTTTCGCAATCAGGACGGCGTCGTGCGAGCGCTTGAAAATCGCTGCCCGCACCGCCGGGTCCCGCTTTCGCTCGGCAAGGTGCGGCCCGATGGGCTCCTTCAATGTGGCTATCATGGCTGGTCGTTCGACGGCGAGACCGGCAAGTGCGGGCTGATCCCCAACCTGCGGGCGGACGAGAAGGTGCCTGCCACATACGGCGTATTCCCGTATCGTGCGGCCGAGCGGCACAACATGGTCTATATCTCGGTCGGCGGCGATGTCGCCGCATTGCCGGAAGCCAATATTCCGTCAGGCACACGCGACTTTTCGGGTCGGGTTATGATCGGCCTGTCGCCCGATGATTATATCGAAGCGCTGATGGACGGTCCCGATCTGCTGCTGGATTGCGCAGGAATGCGCATTTCACGGACGATGGCGGCCGATCCGCATGAGCGGGACGGCATGCTGGTGATGGAGCGTGCGGCCTACTGGTTCGGGCAATCGAGCTTCGACGGCTTCGTCCGCGAATATGGGCTGCTTTTCCGACTGGCGGTGCAGCCCGGTACCGGCGAGATCTGGGCAAGTTTCCTGCGTCCCGACGGCGTGATGCTGGCGGGCGCACACATGGCGATCTCGTCAGCGAGGCGGGGTGTCAGCGCAGTGTTGTGGCGCTCGTTCGTTTCGCCGGCTTCCGGACCGCGCGCCGCGCTGCTTGGGCTCGCCGCAAGGCTGGGTCGTGCGCCCATCGCCCCCCGCCAGGCAATCGACATGGCGGCGGTGGCCGATCTGTTGGCCGGTCCGTCAGAATATTGGGAGCGCGGAACCCAGGACGAAGGTCTATACGGCGACGTCGTGATGAAGGAGAGGGCCCGGATATGAGCGTGACCCAGATGCAAAGCCGCGAATCCACCGAGCGCAAGATCCTCCGCGATTGGGTGCCCGGACGCACTCCGATGCGTGACGCCTGGATCCCGATTGCGCATGCCGCGCATGTCACGGCACAGCCGACGTGGCGGCCGCTGCACTCGCTTCGCTATTATCTGTGGCGCGAGCAGGGCAGCTTGCACGCGGCTGAATTTCATCCGCGCGAGCTGGCGGTTCGGCGCGCCGAGGCAAGTGTGTTTACGGGCGGCACAGGCCTTTACCCGGTTGCGGAGCGCTATGGGATGATCTGGGTGTGGTATGGCAATCCGGAGAATGCGCGGGAAAGCCTGCTGCCCAATCTGCCCCATCTGCCGATCGACGGCGGCCTGCCGGCCTATATGCGTGGCCAGACCCGGATAAACAGCTGTGCTGAGCTGACCATGGAAAATCTCATGGACCTGACTCACACCGATTTCGTCCATGCCGATCTGCTTGGCGATCCGATTGCCGACAGCGATGTCGTGACCGTCGATTCGACCTCCGAAACGATCACCATGGTACGGACATGCCATAACAAGGCGGTCGCGCCGCTGATGCAGAAGGCAGCGGGGATAAAGGCGACGACGCAGAATGTCCGTTTCACGATCCACATCTACGTCCGCAGCCATGTCGCTGCGATCTTCAGCCGTTTCGAACCTGGCCTCGACGTACGGCTGCTCCATTGCAGCACCCCGGAAACGCGGGACAGCAATCGGGTGAATTTCATCCAGAACACCGAATCGGCGAAGCGTCCATGGCGCTATGTCTTTCCGCTGGCGTCGTACAAGATTGGTGCGCAGGATGATTATGTGCTTCGCCCGCAGGCCGCGCGCTATCACGAGGCGATCGACCGGCGCGATCTGCATTCGCGGTTCGACACGGCTTCGGTGCGCTATCGCTTCCTGGTGGAACAGATTCTCGAGCGCCAGAGTCGGGGCGATTATTCCTATGAATCCGATGACTTGATCAGCGGCGACAAGAGCGACATATTGGGCATGCACCGTCCGGTTTAGGCGGGAGGGGGGAATGTCTGTTGAGCGAATTGCCGCCAGGTTCCGAACGCACGTCTGAACGTACTCCTGGCCGCAAGCTGATGTTTGCGCTGCTCGTCGGGGTGCTGCTTTCGATCCCGCTCTTTTCGGTTTGGCTGCTTGTCTATGACCGGCAGAGCCAGTCTGAAGTCGCGCGATCCTCGATTGCGGAGGGCTGGGGCGGGCCGCAGACCTTCGCCGGGCCGATGCTCGTCATTCCCTTTCAGGATACCACCACGGAGACGGTGACCGAGGGCGGCACGCCGGTCACCAAATCGCGCACGATCTGGCGAGAATTGTTCATCGCCCCCACTGCGGTCGCGCTCGACACGCAGATCAAGCCTCAGCGCCGCCAGCGCTCGATCTATGAGGCGGTGGTCTACGACACCGCCGTCAACGGGCACGCCGCGTTTGCCCTGCCCTCCGATCTGCCGCGCTATGGCGTGACGCTCGATCGGCTGCTTTTCGATCGCGCCGAGATCCGCTTCGGTCTCTCCGATGCGCGCGGGGTTGCGGCGGATAACAAGGTATCGGTCAACGGCACGGCGCTGACTCTCCAGCCGGGCAATGGCCTTGTCGCGACCAACCGGTCAGGCTTTTTCGCATGGTTTGACGGCGCGGCGCTGAAGAGCGGCGTGGTAACGGCCGATTTCCGCTTCGGCTTCCGCGGCAACGCCAATGTCACACTCGCGCCCAGGGCAGGGGAGACGGTTTGGACGGTGCGTTCCACCTGGCCTAGTCCGAGCTTCACCGGCGGCTTCCTGCCGGTCGATCGCCATGTCTCGGACAAGGGCTTCACGGCGACCTGGCGGATCAGCAATCTCGCGCTCGGGGCGTCGCTGGTCACGACCGAAGACGGTAATGATACCAATGCGCCCGGAAATGCCCCTGATCGCGGCAGCGTAACGCCGCCGGGCGACTTTCAGGCGCGGGTCGATCTCATCCAGCCGGTCGATCTCTATGCGCAGGTCAGCCGCGCCGCCAAATATGGCTTTCTCTTCATCGGCTTCACCTTTCTCGCTTTCCTGATGTTCGATGTGATTGGCGGGGTGCGCGTCTCGACCGTGGAATATCTGCTGGTCGGTGCGGCGCTGGTACTGTTCTTCGTGCTTCTGCTCGCCTTCGCCGAAGTGATTGGCTTTACGCCGGCCTATATCGTCGCGAGTGCCGCGACGATCGGACTCATCACAACCTATTCCGCTGCGGTGCTGCGAAGCTGGCGGCGTGCAGGCTTCGTTGGCGGTCTGCTGCTCGCACTTTATGCGGTGCTCTATGTGCTGCTCAGTCTCGAAGCCTATTCGCTGCTGATCGGATCGGTGATGCTGTTCGCGGCGCTCGCCTTCGTGATGTACGTGACCCGACGCCTTGACTGGAGCGGGCGGCGTTCATCGCCAGCGGAGGTTGGTCCGGCCTAGGTCTGCGACCGAGCGTGCGCCCATCAGGCGCATGTCGCGCTCGATCTCGGCCTTGAGCTTGGCGAGCACGCGATCGACGCCAGCTTCGCCAGCCGCCGCCAGCGCATAGAGATAGAGGCGACCGCCCGAGACGGCCTTGGCGCCGACCGAGAGCGCCTTGAGCACATGGCTGCCGCGCTGGATGCCGCCGTCGCAGATCACGTCGATGCTGTCGCCGACTGCATCGCATATTTCGGCGAGCTGGTCGAAGGGCGCGCGGCTGCCGTCGAGCTGGCGACCGCCATGGTTGGAGACCATGATCGCGGTCGCGCCGATATCGACCGCTCGCTTCGCGTCGTTCACCGACATGATGCCCTTGAGGCAGAATTGCCCGCCCCATTGCACACGGATCTTCTCAGCGGTTTTCCAGTCGAGCGCCGGATCGAGCATCTCGTTGAGATAGGACGCGACCGAGATCGCGATGTTCGAGCCTTGTGCGACATGCTTGCTGAGGTTTGGCAGGTCGAAGCGTTCGCGCAGGAGATAGTTGAGCGTCCAGCGCGGGTGGGTAGCGAAGCTCAGCGCCGAGCGCGGGGTCAGCCGGGGCGGCGAGGTGAAGCCGCTGCGCAGGCAGCGCTCGCGATTTCCGGCGACGACGGTGTCGACGGTCAATGCGAGTGCGTCGAAGCGCGCCGCCTTGGCGGCCTCGATCATCGCGTCGTTCAGCCCCCGATCCTTGTGGACATAGAGCTGGAACAGTTTCGGGCTTGATATCGTCCGGCCGATTTCCTCGAGGCCGACCGTGCCGAGCGAGGATATGCCGAACCAGGTGCCGATACGTTCTGCCGCACGGGCGACCGCGCGTTCGCCTTGCCAGTGGAAGAGGCGCTGGAGGGCGGTTGGCGACAGCATCAATGGCATTGCGATCTCGCGTCCCATCACGGTGGTGCGCAGATCGACGCTGTCGACGCCGGCCAGCACGTTGGGAACGAGGTCGCAGCTTGCAAAGGCCTCGGTGTTTCGCCGTTGGGTAAGTTCGTCGTCAGCGGCGCCATCGATGTAGTGGAATACCGGGCCCGGCAGGCGCTGCCGGGCCAGTTTGCGGAAATCCTGGACGTTGTGGCAGTCCTTGAGACGCATGCTATTCCATCCCCCGATCCGTTCGGATCCTGCCGTGACCTATCCCCGGAGCAGGGGCGCATCAACCGCCCTTGGTCAAAAGCGCGTTCATAGGCCGGGAATGGCATTGAACCTGCCGTTTCTATTCGCTATCGCGGCTCCGCAACCGAGGAAGACACATGGCTGAATTCTCCCTGCCCGCGAACAGCAAGATCAAGAATAACGGCAAGACCTACAAGGCGGCTTCTGGCGCGAGCAATGTCCGTTCGTTCAAGGTCTACCGCTATGATCCGGATTCGGGACAGAATCCCCGTTACGACCGCTATGAGGTCGATCTCGACGAATGCGGCCCGATGGTCCTCGATGCCTTGCTCAAGATCAAGAACGAGATGGATCCGACGCTGACCTTCCGGCGCTCGTGCCGCGAGGGCATCTGCGGTTCCTGCTCGATGAACATGGACGGCACGAACGGCCTTGCCTGCACCACCGCGATCGAGGATTGCTCCTCGAAGGAAGTGCAGATCACTCCGCTGCCGCACATGGACGTGATCAAGGATCTCGTTCCCGATTTCACGCATTTCTATGCGCAATATGCTTCGATCAAGCCTTGGCTCCAGACTGTCACGACGACACCGTCGGGCTCCGAGCGGCTTCAGTCGCCTGAGGATCGCAGCAAGCTCGATGGCCTCTACGAGTGCATCCTGTGCGCCTGCTGCTCGACATCGTGCCCGAGTTACTGGTGGAACAGCGACAAGTTCCTCGGCCCGGCGATCCTGTTGCAGGCCTATCGCTGGCTTGCCGACAGCCGCGACGAAATGACCGGCGAGCGGCTCGACGAGCTCGAGGATCCATTCCGCCTCTATCGCTGCCACACGATCATGAACTGCGCCAATGTCTGCCCCAAGGGCCTCAACCCGGCGCGCGCGATCGCTGAAATCAAGAAGATGGTGGTGGAACGCGCGGTCTGATCCGTGACAACGACGAGCTTGTTCGGATTCGATGCCGATCCCGATAATCCAGGCTGGCATATCTGGGGTCCCCGCGAGAACGGGCAGTTCAATACGCTGTTCGATCCCATTCGAGTGCTTCCCGAGGCGCCCGGCCGGGCTCGCGTGCGAGTCAATCCGCAGCTGTTGCTGACCAGTGTCGCTGGGCCGCTCCATGGTGGCGCGCTGCTCGGATTCATCGACATTGCGTTGTTCGCCGGCGCGCGCGGCTGCGGCTATGTCGCGAAGGGGTTTCCGGTGACGCTCGAACTTTCGACGCAGTTCATCAGTCCGGGGCGACACGGCATCGCGCTCGATGCGGTGGTCGAGCTGGTGCGGGAGACCGGTCGCCTGCTGTTCTTGCGCGGCACCGTCGAACAGGATGGCGAGATGGTCGCCACCTTCATCGCCACGATCCGCAAGGCAAGCTGAGGCGGTGCCGGAAGTTCTCGACCGCTATGACGCGCTCGTCGCCGCCGGTGAGCTTCGCCCTGATCCCGATCAACGCCGCACAGCCGAGCGGCTGGACGTGCTCGCGCGCGAGCTTCGCGAGCAGCCGCCGCGCGGCAGCGTGTTGTGGCGGATGCTGCGCAAGCCTCCGCCGAGCCCGCGCGGGCTTTATATGTGGGGCGGCGTAGGACGCGGCAAATCGATGCTGATGGATCTGTTCTTCGGCTGCGTGGACATCGGTGCAAAGCGACGTGTCCATTTCCACGAATTCATGATCGAAGTGCATGATCGGCTGCGGGTCGAGCGCGCCAAGGAAAAGGGCGATCCGATTGCGCCGGTCGTCGTGGCTCTGGCCGAGGAGGCGCGATTGCTGGCGTTCGACGAGATGGTGGTCAACAACACCGCCGATGCGATGATCCTGTCGCGGTTGTTCACCGGGTTGATCGAGGCCGGGGTTACCGTGGTCACGACCTCGAATCGTCCCCCGGCCGATCTCTACAAGGACGGGCTGAACCGCGAGCATTTCCTCCCGTTCATCGCGCTGATCCAGGAAAAGCTCGACGTGCTGTCGCTCAACGGCCCAGTCGATTACCGGCTCGAACGACTTGGCGGGCATCCCACCTGGTATTATCCACTCGGCGAAACCTCGACGGAGGCGGTCCGTGCCGCCTTCTACAGGCTTACCGACTATCCGCCCGAGGATAGCGCGCATGTGCCTTCCGAGACGATCCCGATTCCGGGCGCGCGGACGATCATGGTCCCAAAGAGCCTCAAGGGCGTGGCGGTCTTCTCGTTCAAGCGACTGTGCGGCGAAGCACGGGGTGCGGCCGATTATCTCGCGATCGCCCGGCATTTCCATACCGTCATAGTCGTCGGCGTTCCGATGATGGGACCGGAGAAGCGCAACGAGGCATCACGATTCAAGACGATGGTCGATGCCTTCTATGAGCAGAAGGTCAAGCTGCTGGTCACCGCTGACGCGGAGCCCGAGGCGCTTTATCCCGATGGCGACGGTGCCTTCGAATTCGAACGGACGATTTCGCGACTCAAGGAAATGCAGTCGGCGGATTATCTGGGCCAGGGGCATGGCGAGACCTAGGCGAGCCAATTTTCGGTCGAAAAATGGGAAAAATCGACATATCGGTGGCTTGCTGCAGGGCAATGACAAAAGTAGGGGGTGACAAGCGCCGCCGCTTGGATCATCCCACCGCTGAAATTATGCGGACGCGACGTTCTAAGGTTGCCGCCTCGTGCGAATCGGCCTAAGCGGTGCCCGCTTTTGATGCTGCAACGCCGCAGCATCGTTTCAGGTCCTTTTTTGACGACAGGGGAGTCGCATGGCTCGGAAGAAGATTGCGCTTATTGGTGCGGGTAACATTGGCGGTACGCTCGCCCATCTCGCGGCATCCAAGGAACTTGGCGATGTCGTGCTGTTCGACGTCGTCGAAGGCGTCCCGCAGGGCAAGGCGCTCGACCTTTCGCAGTGCGGCCCGGTCGAAGGTTTCGACGCGAAGATCACCGGCACCAACGACTATGCCGATATCGCCGGCGCGGACGTCATCATCGTCACCGCAGGCGTTGCCCGCAAGCCCGGCATGAGCCGCGACGACCTGCTCGGCATCAACCTCAAGGTGATGAAGTCGGTCGGCGAAGGCATCAAGAACAACGCTCCGAACGCGTTCGTGATCTGCATCACCAACCCGCTCGATGCGATGGTCTGGGCGCTGCGCGAATTTTCCGGCCTGCCCACCCACATGGTGGTCGGCATGGCGGGCGTGCTAGATTCGGCGCGCTTCAGCCACTTCCTTGCGGAAGAATTCCAGGTCTCGGTCAAGGACGTCACCAGCTTCGTGCTTGGCGGCCATGGCGACACAATGGTCCCGGTCGTACAATATTCGACCGTTGCCGGCATCCCGATCCCCGATCTCATCAAGCAGGGCCGTTCGACCAAGGAGCGCATCGACGCGATCGTGGCGCGCACCCGTGCGGGCGGCGGCGAGATCGTCGGCCTGCTCAAGACCGGCTCGGCCTATTATGCCCCGGCGACTTCGGGCATTGCGATGGCAGAAGCCTATCTCAGCGACCAGAAGCGCCTGCTGCCGTGCGCAGCCTATGTCGAAGGCAAGTACGGCATTGACGGCCTTTATGCTGGCGTTCCGGTGATCATCGGTGCCGGCGGTGTCGAGCAGATCATCGAAATCGCGCTCGACGACGAAGCCAAGGCCAACCTCCAGGTCTCGGTCGACGCGGTCAAGGAATTGCTGGTTGCCTGCAAGGGCATCGATCCCAGCCTCGCCTGATCCG
Source organism: Sphingomonadaceae bacterium (assembly GCA_947476425.1). Taxonomy (GTDB): domain Bacteria; phylum Pseudomonadota; class Alphaproteobacteria; order Sphingomonadales; family Sphingomonadaceae; genus CANJQJ01. The sequence continues at coordinate 48,153 of CANJQJ010000001.1, forward strand.
ATACGTGCCCCGGCCTTCGCCGGGGTACAAGAAGGCACGAGACATAATTTAGCTATCTCCAGGAAACCGTAGAACATGTCGATCCTGATTAACGCCAACACCAAGGTCATCACCCAGGGGATGACCGGCAACACCGGCACCTTCCACACCGAGCAGGCCCTCGCCTACGGCACCAAGATGGTCGGCGGCGTCACCCCCGGCAAGGGCGGTACCACGCATATCGGCCTCCCCAATTTCGACACGGTGCATGAGGCGGTCCACGCCACCGGCGCCAACGCCAGCGTGATCTACGTTCCGCCGCCCTTCGCCGCGGACTCGATCCTCGAGGCGATCGACGCCGAAGTGCCGCTGATCGTCTGCATCACCGAGGGCATTCCAGTGCTCGACATGATCCGCGTCAAGCGCGCGCTGCAGGGTTCGAAGTCGCGCCTGATCGGTCCGAACTGCCCGGGCGTGCTCACCCCGAACGAATGCAAGATCGGCATCATGCCCGGATCGATCTTCTCCAAGGGTTCGGTCGGCGTGGTCTCGCGCTCCGGCACGCTGACCTATGAGGCGGTTTTCCAGACCACCAATGCAGGTCTCGGCCAGACCACCGCGGTCGGCATCGGCGGCGATCCGGTCAACGGCACCAACTTCATCGACGTGCTCGAGCTGTTCCTCGCGGACGACGCGACCAAGTCGATCATCATGATCGGCGAAATCGGCGGCTCGGCTGAAGAAGAGGCCGCGCAGTTCCTTGTCGACGAGGCCAAGCGTGGCCGCAAGAAGCCGATGGCCGGTTTCATCGCTGGCCGCACAGCACCTCCGGGACGCCGCATGGGCCATGCCGGTGCGATCGTCTCCGGCGGCCAGGGTGGCGCCGAGGACAAGATCGCGGCGATGGAAGCTGCCGGTATCAAGGTTGCGGCGAGCCCGTCGGAACTCGGCACGACGCTGAGCGAAGTCTTGAAGAACCTCTGATTGTCATTCGCGCGAAGCGGGAGTTCGGCCGGTTCCAGCGATCTGGCTGAGGACGCCGGATTCCCGCTCGCGCGTCGATGACGAAGGTAGTGGATTTTTTAATGCGCTGCGTTAGGGCTGGTTAACCATATCCGGTGCATAGCGCGCGTTCGCAGGAACGCACTAAGGACGGTACAATGGGCGTCGAAGGACTTGGGTTCGAAGGGCTGGAGGGTGTCAGCCCCTCCTTCGTCGAGGCGCTCTATCGCCAGTATCTGGGCGATCCCGGTTCGGTCGACGAGAGCTGGCGCCGCTATTTCGAAGGGCTTGTAGCGGCGATTGTGAGCCCGAGCTGGGCGCGCGCCGGCTGGCCGCCTTCCGACGGCGGACCGCTGACCGAAGCGCTCGATCCGACGCAGATGGAGCCTGCCTCCAAAGCGCCGCGCAAGGACCCCGCACCTGTCGTCGCGCCCGCGGCACCCAGTGCACCCAGCAGTGCCCAGATCAATGCCGCCGTGAACGACTCGATGCGCGCCATGATGCTGATCCGCATTTATCGCGTACGCGGCCACCTGCTCGCCAATCTCGATCCACTTGGCCTCTCGCAGCCCGAGACGACTGCCGACCTGACGCCGGAATTCCACGGCTTCTACGAGCAGGACCTGGATCGGCCGATCTACCTCAACGGCGCGCTCGGCTTCCAGACGGCGACGGTGCGCGAGGTCATTACCGTCCTTCGCCGCAACTATTGCGAGCATGTCGGCCTCGAATATATGCACATCAGCGATATCGAGGAGCGCCGCTTTCTCCAGGACCGGATGGAAGGCAAGGACAAGGAAATCCACTTCACCGATCTCGGCAAGAAGGCGATCCTGTCAAAGGTCATCGAAGCCGAGGAGTGGGAGAAGTTCCTCGGCCGCAAATATGTCGGCACCAAGCGCTTCGGGCTGGATGGCGGCGAATCGATGGTGCCGGCGCTCGAATCGATCATCAAGATCGGAGGCCAGTTCGGCATCGGCGAGATCATCATCGGCATGTCGCATCGCGGCCGGCTCAACGTGCTCGCGAACGTCATGTCCAAGCCGTACCGTGCGATCTTCAGCGAGTTCGCGGGCGGATCGTTCAAGCCCGAAGATGTCGGCGGATCGGGCGACGTCAAATATCATCTCGGCACGTCGACGGATCGTGAGTTCGACGGCCACAAGGTCCATCTGTCGCTGACCCCGAACCCAAGCCATCTCGAAGCGGTCAACCCGGTCGTGCTCGGCAAGGCGCGCGCCAAGCAGACGCAGATCGACGATCTTGCTCGTGAGAAGGTGCTTCCGATCCTGCTCCACGGTGATGCCGCGTTTGCGGGCCAGGGTATCGTCATGGAGTGCTTCGGCTTCTCAGGCCTGCGCGGCTACAATACCGGCGGCACGATCCATTTCGTGATCAACAACCAGGTCGGCTTCACGACCAGCCCGCAGTTCGCGCGCTCATCCCCTTACCCGTCCGACATCGCCAAGATGGTCCAGGCCCCGATCCTGCACGTCAATGGCGACGATCCCGAGGCGGTAACCTTCGCGTGCAAGCTCGCGACCGAATATCGCCAGACCTTCAAGCGCGACGTCGTCATCGACATGTGGTGCTATCGTCGCTTCGGCCATAACGAGGGCGACGAACCCAGCTTCACCCAGCCGCTGATGTACGAACAGATCCGCAAGCATCCGCCGGTTTCGGCGGTCTATGCGGCGAAGCTCAAGGCCGAGGACGTCATCGACGAGAACTGGGCGCAGGATACCGTCAACGCCTTCATCGCCAAGCTCGAACAGGAATTCGACGCCGGCAAGACCTATCGGGTCAATGAGGCCGACTGGTTCGGCAGCTATTGGCAGGGCTTCGCCTCCCCGCTCGAGTCGGTTACCGAGCGGCGCGCCGCGATCACGGGGATCGGCGAGGAGCAGGTCGAGAAGCTCGGCAAGCAGCTCACCACCGTTCCCGCCGATCTCAATATCCACAAGACGCTCCAGCGCATCCTCGACGCCAAGAAGGCGATGTTCGATGCGGGTGAGGGCTTCGATTGGGCGACCGCGGAGGCGCTGGCCTTTGGTTCGCTGCTCCAGGAAGGCTATGGGGTTCGCCTCTCGGGCCAGGATTCGGGACGCGGTACGTTCAGCCATCGCCACGCCGTCTGGGTCGACCAGAAGGACGGGCATAAATATATTCCGCTCTCGGCGCTCGATCGCAGCTTCCAGGTGCTCGATAGCCCGCTTTCCGAATTCGGTGTGCTCGGCTTCGAATATGGCTATGCCTCGGCATCGCCCAATACGCTCGTTCTGTGGGAAGCGCAGTTCGGCGATTTCGCCAACGGCGCCCAGGTGATGATCGACCAGTTCATCGCTGCCGGCGAAGCCAAGTGGCTGCGCGTCAACGGTCTCGTACTCCTCCTCCCGCATGGCTATGAGGGCCAGGGCCCGGAACATAGCTCGGCGCGTCTCGAGCGTTTCCTGCAGCTGTGCGCCGAAGACAATCTGCAGGTCTGCAACATCACCACCCCGGCGAACTATTTCCATGCGCTTCGCCGCCAGATGGTCCGCAATTTCCGCAAGCCGATGATCATCATGTCGCCCAAGTCGCTGCTGCGTCACAAATCAGCGGTCTCGACGGTGGATCAGTTCATCGGCGAGAGTCACTTCATGCGGCTGATCTCCGATCCGAACGCGCCTGTGGACAAGGATGTGAAGCGGCTCGTGCTGTGCTCCGGCAAGGTGTTCTACGACCTCGCCGAGGCGCGGGATGCAGCTGGCGACAAGAACACCGCAATCGTTCGAGTCGAGCAGATCTACCCGTTCCCGTCGGATGCCCTGGTCAAGCGCCTCCTGAAGATGACCAACGTCGAGACCGTGGTCTGGGCCCAGGAAGAGCCCAAGAACAACGGCAGCTGGTTCTTCGTCGAACCATTCATCGAGGAATGTCTCGCCCAGGCCGGAACCGGGCCTTCCCGACCGATCTACGCGGGGCGTGCCGCTTCGGCCGCCACCGCGACCGGCCTCGCCAGCAAGCATGTCGAGCAGCAGAAGGCGCTCGTCGCTGCCGCGCTCGGTCACAAGGAATAGAATATGACTGACGTAACCGTTCCAACGCTCGGCGAATCGATCAGCGAAGCGACGCTCGGCCAGTGGCTCAAGAAGGCCGGCGATGCCGTCTCCGTTGACGAGCCCATCGCCAGCCTCGAGACCGACAAGGTTTCGGTCGAGGTGCCTTCGCCTGTTGCCGGCGTGATCGGTGAACTGGTCGTTGCCGAAGGCGATACGGTCCAGGTCGGTGCCGTGATCGCGCGCATCAATGCTGGCGAGGCGGCTGCGGCGCCCGCCACGGCAGCCGCGGCTCCCGTTCCTGCCGCCGCACCCGAGCCTGCTGCTGCGCTTGCTCCTTCAGTGCGTCGTGCAGTCCAGGAGACCGGCGTGGATCCAGCGCAGGTCGATGGCACCGGCAAGGGCGGTCGAGTCACCAAGCAGGACGTCCTCGCGGCGGCGCAGGCCAAGCCAGCGGCGCCGGTAGCCAGCCCTGCTCCAGCCGCAAATCCCGTTCCAAGCTCCGCCCCGGTTGCTCCGCCGGCTCCGGCCGGCGCCCGCAAGGAAGAGCGCGTCCGCATGTCGCGCCTTCGGCAGACCGTCGCAAGCCGCCTCAAGGAAGCGCAAAATACCGCCGCGATCCTGACCACCTTCAACGATGTCGACATGACGGCGGTGATCGAGGCGCGCAACAAGTACAAGGATCTGTTCGAGAAGAAGCATGGCGTTCGCCTCGGCTTCATGGGCTTCTTCGTGAAGGCCGCTTGCATGGCGCTCAAGGATATCCCGGCGGTCAACGCCGCGATCGAAGGCGATGAGATCGTCTATCGCGACTATGCGGATATCTCGGTTGCGGTTTCTGCGCCCAATGGCCTTGTCGTTCCAGTGATCCGCAATGCGGACCAGCTTTCGGTCGCCGGTATCGAGCGCACGATCGGCGATTTCGGCAAGCGCGCCAAGGACGGCAAGCTCGGCATGGACGAGATGAAGGGCGGCACCTTCACCATCTCCAACGGCGGCGTATTCGGCTCGCTGATGTCCACCCCGATCATCAATCCGCCACAGTCTGGCGTGCTCGGCCTCCACCGTATCGAGGATCGCCCGGTCGTCCGCAATGGCGAGATCGTGATCCGCCCGATGATGTACCTCGCGCTCAGCTACGATCACCGCCTGATCGATGGCCGCGAGGCTGTAACCTTCCTCGTCGCGATCAAGAATGCGATCGAGGATCCGACGCGACTTCTTATTGATCTGTAACGCCATTCCGACGAAAGCTGGAATCTCGGTGCCTTGGCAGGTGCGAGATTCCAGCGTGCGCTGGAATGACGAGAAGGAAGCAACATGTCCGACTATGATTTCGACGTCCTCGTCATCGGCGCCGGTCCGGGCGGATATGTAGCGGCCATCCGCGCCGCACAGCTGGGCCTGAAGACCGCCTGCGTCGAGAGCCGCGAGACGCTGGGCGGGACCTGCCTCAACGTCGGATGCATCCCCTCCAAGGCGCTGCTCCACGCCTCCGAATTGTACGACGAGGTCCATTCCGGTGCGCTCGCCAAGTTCGGGGTCAAGATCGACGGATCGAGCCTCGATCTGGGCGCAATGCAGGCGGAAAAGGACAAGGTCGTTACCGAGCTGACCGGCGGCATCGCGTTTCTGTTCAAGAAGAACAAGGTCGAATGGCTCAAGGGCCTCGCCAGCTTCACTGACAAGGATAGCGTCAGCGTCGGCGACCGCACGGTGCGCGCCAGGAATATCATCATCGCCACCGGGTCGAGCGTAACACCGCTGCCGGGCGTGACGATCGATCAGAAGGTAGTCGTCGATTCCACCGGCGCGCTCGCGCTGCCCAAGGTGCCGAAGCATCTCGTCGTGATTGGCGGCGGCGTTATCGGGCTGGAGCTCGGCTCGGTCTGGCGTCGCCTCGGTGCGGAAGTCACCGTAGTCGAATTTCTCGATCAGCTCCTCCCCGGCATGGACGGCGAAGTCCGCAAGGAAGCGGCGAAGATCTTCAAGAAGCAGGGCTTCGCGCTCAAGCTCGCAACCAAGGTCACTGGCGTTAGCGTGAAGGGCGACAAGGCCACCATCACGGTGGAACCCGCCGCCGGCGGAACTGCGGAAACGCTCGAAGCGGATGCGGTGCTGGTCTCGATCGGACGACGTCCCAATACCGAGGGCCTTGCGCTCGACAAGGCAGGCCTCGCGGTCAACGCGCGCGGCCAGATCGATATCGATCATGATTTCGCAACCGGCGTGCCCGGCATCTGGGCGATCGGCGACGTCGTTCCCGGCCCGATGCTTGCGCACAAGGCCGAGGATGAAGGCGTCGCGGTCGCCGAGAATATCGCTGGCCTCACCGGCATCGTGAACCATGCCGTGATCCCGGGCGTGGTCTACACGCACCCGGAATTCGCGAGCGTCGGCCTTACCGAGGAAGATGCCAAGGCGCAGGGCGAGATCAAGGTCGGCAAGTTCCCGATGATGGCGAACAGCCGCGCCAAGGCCAATCGCGACACCGACGGCTTCGTCAAGGTAATCGCCGATGCGAAGACCGATCGCGTGCTGGGCGTCCACATCATCTCGTCGATGGCGGGTACAATGATCGCCGAAGCCGCGCTGGCGATGGAATTCGGGGCGACCTCGGAAGACATCGCCTACACCTGCCACGCCCATCCGACGCATTCCGAGGCGCTCAAGGAAGCGGCAATGGCGGTGCAGGGCAAGCCGATCCACATCTAGATCGCGTTGGCCGCAGCTCGAATCGTCATTCCAGCGAAAGCTGGGATCCCTCTAGCGTGCTTCGCCGAGTAGAAGGGAGATCCCAGCTTTTTTTCGCTGGGATGACAAGATGGAAGTGCCATGGGGGTGACCGATAGGCACTCCTTAGCGTGCCGAGATCAGGGCCGTTCCGATTCCGGCCGGATAACCGCTTTTTCCATCACCGAACGGAACGTTGCCGCGAAGGCACGCGCCTCGGCGCGGCGTTCCTCGGGCGTCTGCTTGAGATCCACCGCCAGACTTGCCGCAAGCCACATAGCGATACTGATCATCGCGGCATGGTCGGGATTCATTCCCGGTTGCAGCCAGTCGCGCGCGGCGACCTCGCGATAATGGTCGCGCGCGGTAGCGATCAGCGGATCGGTGCCGGCATCATGGCTCAGCATGCGATGAAAGCAGCTGCGCAGCAATTCGGGACTGTCCACCATGATCCCGGCCACGACGAGATAATCGTCGCGGGATGGAGCCTTGCTGATGTCGAACATCGCGCTCAGCCGCTCATCGACATGCTTCTGCAGCGCCACGATCAGATCGGCCCGGTCCGAGAAGTGATGGTAGACCGTACCTCGTGTCTTTTGCGCACGTTCGGCCACGGCATTCATCGTGATCCCGGGCAACCCCTCTTCGGACCAGATCGCCATGCCCGCATCGAGAAGCGCATCGACGGTCTTTTTCCCGTCCGATCGCCGCGTGGGGCGTCTCGTTATCATCTCCGTCATGGCCCCACTCTATCAATCTTGAACACCGGTGTACAATCTTATTGACAGCCATTCGATGAGGCCTATCTTTCGCTCCAAAGAGACAATGGAGAGAATGTCCTATGAATATTGCCGTTTCCGAGTCGGACGCCACCCGCGAGATTCATGATAAAATCCGCAGCTTCGTGGCTGAAGAGTTCGACTCGAAGGTGACGCGAATCGAGCGTCAGCGGCGTTGGCGCCCAATGTGGCGCGTCGATATCGAGAAGGATGGCGTCGAGAGCGGATTGTTGTTCAAGGCGGATCGCGCCTGGGCGGCGCACCCCTATCCGCTCAAGCGCGAGTGGGACGTTCTCCAGGTGCTCGAGAATAATGGCATTCCCGTTACGCCGCTGCATGCCCCGGCGAAGGCCGGGGTGCGCTCTACAAGGACAAGTATATGATCGAGACCAAGATCGGCATCTGCAAGATATGCCCAGCGAACTGCCCCCTCGAAGTGACGATCGAGGACGGTCGCGCCACGAAGGTGGCAGGCGATCGCCAATCGCCTATCTATGGCGGCTATACCTGTCCCAAGGGGCGCGCACTGCCCGAGGCGCATTATGATCCCAAGCGGCTGCTCCACAGCCAGAAGCGCCGCCCGGACGGGACCTACGAGGAGATCCCGACCGCGCAGGCGATCGAGGAGATCGCCGATCGGCTCAAGGCGATCATCGCGCGCGACGGCGTCGAGGCGGTCGCGGTCTATCCCGGCAATGGTGGTGTGGCCAATCCGCTCAACCCGCTGATGGGCGCGATGTTCACGATGTCGCTCGGCAACTATCCCGACAAGTTCTTCTCCGTCCAGACGATCGACCAGCCTGGCAAGGTGGTCGCGCAGGCGCTTCACGGGCGTTGGGACGCTGGTCCCAATCCGTTCCACAGTGCCGAGACGTGGATGCTGGTCGGCGCGAACCCGGTGATCTCCAAGATGGGCCTGCCGATCAATCCTGGGCAGACGATCAAGCAGGCGGTCAAGAACGGCATGAAGCTGATCGTCGTCGATCCGCGCAAGACCGAGTCCTCGGCGCACGCATTCCTGAACCTTCAGCCGCAGCCCGGCCAGGATCCGACGCTGCTCGCCGGCATGCTTCATATCATCCTCAACGAGGGCCTCTACGACGTCGGGTTCGTTTCCGATAGCACGCGCGGTCTCGAAGCGCTCAAGCGCCACGTCGCGGTGTTCACACCCGCGCATGTCGCCGAGGTCGCAGGCGTTCCCGAAGCCGACCTGCTGCTGGCGGCCCGCACCTTCGCCAGCGCGAAGAGCGGTTGCGTGGTCACTGGCACCGGACCGCACTTTGCGCTTCACGGCACGCTTGTCGAATATCTGGCGCTATGCATCAACACGATCTGCGGCCGCTGGCAGCGCGCCGGCGAAACCAATGGGCACCCCCATGTCCTCCTCCCCGAGGTCGAGACCCGCGCGCAAGCCAAGGCACCCTACAAGCCTTGGGACGACAGCAAGCGCAATCGCCTCGATACGCTCCCGGTCACGATCATGGGCGGCGCCACTGGCACGCTCGCCGATGAGATCCTCACCCCCGGCAAGGGCCAGGTCCGGGCGCTGATCTGCTCGGGAAGCAACCCTATGGTATCGCTTCCCGATCAGGTGCGTACCGAGAAGGCGCTAAAGTCGCTCGAACTGCTCGTCTCGCTTGATGTCGAGATGTCGAACACAGCGCGGCTCGCGGATTACATCATCCCTGACAAGATGGTGCTCGAAACGCCTGCGGTCACCCAGTTCACCGAGAGCATGAAATATTACGGCACTTGGACGCAGGGCTATGAAGTGCCCTACGGCATGTATGCGCCAGCGCTGGTCGATCCGCCTGAAGGCTCGGATGTCATCGAGATCTGGCAGTTCTACTACGAACTTTGCCGCCTGATGGGCCTCCAGCTCGCATATTACGTGAATTCGGCGGGCTATGGCCAGCATTGGGACAAGCCTCCGGTCGCGGTGCCGCTCCCGACCGACAAGCGCCCGACCACCGAGGAAATGTTCGAGATCATGTGTACCGGTTCGCGGGTGCCGCTCTCGGAAGTCAAGCAGCACATCCACGGCAAGCTTTTCGACGAGCTCGACAACATCATCCTGCCGCGCGACCCCGCCAATGACGGCTGGCTCGAACTCGCGGACGAATTCATGATGAAGGAGCTCGAACAGGTCGGCGAGAAGCGCGGCGATACCGCGCAGCCCGATGTGGATTATCCGATTCTGATGACGCCGCGCCGGATGAACGAGGTGCTCAATTCAATCGGCCGCACCAACCCGAAGCTGGGCGGCAAGCATCCCTTCAACCCCGCCTATCTGAGCCCCGAAGATCTGACGCGCTATGGCGTGCAGACGGGTGACCTGATCCGCATCCGATCACGCCATGGCGAGGTCGTTGGCGTGGCGACGGCCGAGCCGGGATTGCGCCCGGGAACGCTGTCGATGGCGCATTGCTTCGGCAACAATCCCGCTGAGCAAGCGGATCCGCGCGGACAGGGTGCCAGCTCCTCGCGTCTGCTGAGCGCGGATGCGGATTTCGATCCGCTGTTCGGTCAGCCGAAGATGGGTGCAGTGCCGGTGTCGATTTCGGCGGCTTGATCTTCGACGTCGGCGGCCAGTCATTCGTCTCGGTCTTCGGGGAACTCTTGGCGTAAAGACTATCGTGGATCCCGGCGGACGCCGGGATCCACGATACGGAGTTCCCTCGATCGCGAGACCTGTGGGTCCCATGGATCCCGACTTTCGTCGGGATGACGGGGGACGTGTCAAGATGACGAAGGGGGCGTCGCGATGACGCGCCCCGCCAGTCGACTCAAGCCCCCTGAAGCAGCTTCTCCCGCGCGATCTTCTCGCGCCACACCAGCGGACCGGTATTGTGGACGCTCTCGCCCGTCGCATCGACCGCGACCGTCACCGGCATGTCCCTGACGTCGAACTCGTAGATCGCTTCCATGCCGAGATCCGCGAAGCCGACGACCTTGGCGCCCTTGATCGCGCGCGCGACCAGATAGGCGGCGCCACCGACCGCCATGAGGTAGGCCGCCTTGTGCTTCTTGATCGCCTCGATCGCGACCGGGCCGCGTTCGGCCTTGCCGACCATCGCGATCAGTCCCGTCTCGGCGAGCATCATCTCGGTGAATTTGTCCATGCGGGTCGCCGTGGTGGGGCCAGCCGGGCCGACCACTTCGTCGCGGACAGGATCGACCGGGCCGACATAATAGATCACTCGGTTCCTGAAGCTGACCGGAAGTTCCTCGCCCGCCGCCAGCATGTCCTGGATGCGCTTGTGCGCTGCGTCGCGGCCGGTGAGCATTTTGCCGTTCAGGAGGATGCGATCGCCGGGCTTCCAGCTTGCGACCTGCTCGGCGGTGAGCGTGTCGAGATCGACGCGGATCGCGTCCTTCGAGGGAGTCCATTCGACCTTGGGCCACTCCTCGAGGTTCGGCGGATCGAGATAGACCGGGCCCGAACCATCCAGCGTGAAATGCGCGTGGCGCGTGGCGGCGCAGTTCGGGATCATCGCGATCGGCTTGGAGGCCGCGTGGGTCGGATAGTCGAAGATCTTGACGTCGAGGATCGTGGCGAGCCCGCCCAGCCCCTGCGCGCCGATGCCGAGCGCGTTGACCTTGTCGAAGATCTCGATGCGCAGACGTTCGATATCGTTCTGCGGGCCGCGCTCCTTGAGCTGCGCCATGTCGATATGCCCCATCAGCGATTCCTTGGCGAGGCTCATCGCCTTTTCCGCAGTGCCGCCGATGCCGATGCCGAGCATGCCGGGCGGGCACCAGCCGGCGCCCATCTGCGGGATCATCTCGAGCACCCAATCGACAATGCTGTCGCTCGGATTGAGCATCTTGAACTTTGATTTATTCTCGGAGCCACCGCCCTTGGCCGCGACGTCGATCGAGACCTTGTTGCCCGGCACCATCTCCACTGACATCACGCAGGGCGTGTTATCCTTGGTGTTGACGCGGCTGAACGCGGGATCCTTGAGGATCGAAGCGCGGAGGCGATTCTCGGGGTTGAGGTAGGCGCGGCGTACGCCCTCGTCGACAACATCCTGGAGCGATTTCTCGCTATCGAGCAGGCACTGCTGGCCCCATTTCACGAACACCGTGACGATGCCGGTATCCTGGCAGATCGGGCGATGGCCCTCGGCACACATCCGGCTGTTGGTCAGGATCTGCGCAATCGCGTCCTTGGCGGCCGGGCCCTGTTCGGCCTCGTAGGCGACGCCAAGCGCCTGGATATAATCCATCGGATGGTAATAGCTGATGTACTGGAGCGCGTCGGCGACGCTCTCGATGAGGTCTGCTTCCTTGATGATCGTCGTCATGATCCTGCCCGTCCCCGGAATCGTGAAGTCGAGGGCTCTCTAGAGCCTGATCGCTTGGGACGAAAGCGCTTTACGTTTCCGCAGATGATGCAAATCGGGCTCTATCGAGGGAGGACGGAAATGCCACGACTTCGTCATTCCAGCTTATTCTCGTCATCCCCGCGAAAGCGGGGAACCATCTCCCGACCTCGCATCCGGACGATCGGGCAGGAGATGGATTCCCACCTACGCGGGAATGACGACGATTGCGGACTTCAGGCCGTTGCCGCCGTGCGCGACTTGCCGATCCGGGTGAACAGCAGCACGCCTGCGCCAAGCAGCGCTGCGCCGAACAGCATCGAAAGTGCCATGCCCTTGATCTCGGCTTCGGTCTGCAGCGGCGGGATCGTTCCAACGGACAGATAGAGCATGAACGAGAAATTGATGAGGATCGGCACCCAACCCATGATCATCGCATAGACGGCGAGGCTGACGAGGACCAGCGCGATGCCGAGCCCGGCATGGCCATATTGGATCGGCAGTGCGTAGACGAGCCAGGCGAGAACCAGTCCGCCCGAAGCCCCGATAACGGCCGGCCAATATTCTTTGGTCGAGCCGCCCTTGATGCCGGCCCAGTAGAGCGAAAAGAGAAAGCCGCCATAGAGAGACGTCAGTCCGATCGCCATGCCGAGGCCGCCATAGATGACGATGGCTACGATCACGAAAAGCAGGACGAGTAAGGCCTTGAACGCTCCAAGCTTGGCGCCTGCGTCGTGCGTGTTGTCATTATCCACAGTGTCTCTCCTGCTCCGTTGGCGGATCGGCGATCTTTGTCGCTCTCGCCTTTTCTCGCCACGGAGAGGGTCGGATCGTCACCTGCCAAACGGCAAGCGCGAAAAATATCAGGCGGCCGGAAACATGTGCAGATAGGGCGCCGCCTCCTCCAGCACACGAGCGAAGGATGGACGGACGCTGAGGCGGTCCAGATAGGCCGCGAGCGATGGATGGCTGCTCCCGAAAGGCTGGACCCGATTGGCATAATAAAGTGCGGGTGCAGCCGCGCAGTCCGCCAGTCCGAACCGATCGCCCGTCGCCCACCGCCGATGGGTCATCGCGCTGTTCGCGAGATCAAAGGCCTTGGCGAGGAGCGCGCGCGCCTCCGCCACCCCCTGGGCATCGCGCGCATCCTCGGCGCGGATGCGATCGGCGACGATCTTCTGCATCGGCACCTGGATATACTGATCGTAGAAACGGTCCCACAGGCGGGTCTGCAGCGCGGCATCGGTCTCCTTGTCGACGAGAGGCGCGTGTGCCGTGGCGATCGTGTCGAGATATTCGATGATGACGCTTGATTCCGGAATGGTCAGCCCGGTAGTTCCGTCGCGAAGCACGGGGAATTTCGCGATCGGCCATACCTGTTCGAGCACGCCGCGCGATGCGGGATCGCCCAGGTCGATCAGCTCGGGGGTGAACGCAATTTCATGCTCGTAGAGCGCGATCAGCGCCTTCCAGCAGAAGGACGAGAGTGGATGGTAATAGAGGGTGAGCATGTTCGCTTTCCTCGCCTGGGGTTTGCGCGATTTTATAAATAGTTATCATTGCCGGTATGCCTCGTAAACACCGCGCGCGGTCGCATTCCCGCAGGTAAAGACCTATGCCGGACATCCGCGTCGCGGATTGCGTGAATAAATGCTGCAGGATGATGCCTGCCCAGCTGTGTTAAATGGACTGATGCCGCTAACCCCGCAGACGTCCTTGGGTTAACCAAGTGTCAAGTCACTTTTGGTTCCGTGTACGTGTTAAATAAAAATAAAGATCTTGAATCCGCATCCAGATCAGGCACAATCTGTAGTGTCGATGCCAGGGGGCCGGCACAAGATTGAGTTATCGTGGTGGAGCCACCATATAAGGTGGGGGTTCAAGTTTCTGGTCATCCGATGGATGAGAGGGGCGGCTTGGATTCACGCGATCCCAATCGGCTCACAGCTGTTATGCTGTAGACCCCCGAGTCGAACGGAACGGGAACGGGGTGCGCAGATGAATCTTTCGAGCAGCAATGAGCTAGGCACAGCCGATATGGCGACTTTAATGGAAAACTCCCTCGCGGAGGCTTCGGTGAGCAGCCAGGGCGCGCAGCCGCGTCCCTATGCGCTCGACGTCGATCATGGCCGTGATGCACTCCTTACCGATTTCGGGAAGGAAACGCTCAAGGATCGCTACCTCCTGCCAGGCGAAGGCTATCAGGATCTCTTCGTCCGCGTCGCCTCGGCCTATGCCGACGATCAGCCGCACGCACAGCGGCTCTACGACTATATCTCCCAGCTCTGGTTCATGCCGGCGACCCCGGTGCTTTCGAACGGCGGCACTGGACGCGGGCTCCCGATCAGCTGCTATCTCAACTCGGTCGATGACAGTCTCGAAGGCATCGTCAACACCTGGAACGAGAATGTCTGGCTCGCCGCGCGCGGCGGCGGCATCGGCACCTATTGGGGCGCGGTCCGCGGCATCGGCGAGCCGGTCGGCCTCAATGGCAAGACCAGCGGCATCATTCCGTTCGTTCGCGTGATGGATTCGCTGACGCTTGCAATCTCGCAGGGCTCGCTGCGGCGTGGTTCCGCGGCTTGCTACCTCGATGTCTCGCACCCCGAGATCGAGGAGTTTCTCGAGATCCGCAAGCCATCGGGCGATTTCAACCGCAAGGCGCTCAATCTCCATCATGGCGTGCTGCTCACCGATGATTTCATGCGGGCGGTGCGGGACGGCACGGAATGGCAACTCAAGTCGCCCAAGGACCAGTCGGTTCGCCAGACGGTCGATGCGCGAGCACTGTTCCAGAAGCTCGTCGAGACCCGGCTGGCAACCGGTGAGCCCTATATCGTCTTCATCGACAAGGTGAACTCGTCGATGCCGCGGCATCATCGCGAGCTCGGCCTCAAGGTCTCGACCTCGAACCTGTGCTCGGAGATCACGCTTCCCACCGGCCGCGACCATCTTGGCAATGATCGCACTGCGGTCTGTTGCCTGTCGTCGCTCAACCTCGAAATGTGGGACCAGTGGAGCGGTGACAAGCAGTTCATCGAGGACGTCATGCGTTTCCTCGACAATGTGCTGACCGACTATATCGACCGCGCCCCGCCCGAAATGGCGCGCGCCAAGTACAGTGCGTCGCGCGAACGCTCGGTCGGGCTCGGCGTGATGGGCTTCCACAGCTTCCTCCAGGCGCGAAACCTGCCGTTCGAAGGCGCGATGGCCAAGTCCTGGAACCTCAAGATCTTCAAGCACATCTCGACTCAGGTCAACGAGGCCTCGATGATGCTCGCCAATGAGCGCGGTCCGTGCCCGGACGCCGCCGACATGGGCGTGATGGAGCGCTTCTCGTGCAAGATGGCGATCGCGCCGACGGCGTCGATCTCGATCATCACCGGCGGCACCTCGGCGTGCATCGAGCCGATCCCGGCGAACGTCTATACCCACAAGACGCTGTCGGGCAGCTTCTCGATCCGCAATCCCTATCTCGAAAAGCTGCTCATGGAGAAATCCAAGAACAGCGATGCGGTGTGGAACTCGATCCTCGAAAAGGCGGGCTCGGTCCAGCATCTCGATTTCCTGACCCAGGACGAGAAGGATACCTACAAGACCAGTTTCGAGATCGACCAGCGCTGGCTGATCGAGCTCGCTGCCGATCGCACCCCCTATATCGATCAGGCGCAGTCGCTGAACCTGTTCATCCCCGCCGACGTCGACAAGTGGGACCTGCTGATGCTCCACTATCGGGCGTGGGAACTCGGCATCAAGTCGCTCTATTATCTCCGCTCGAAGTCGGTGCAGCGCGCGGGCTTCGCTGGCGGGGTCGAAGCCGACAACACACCTGACCTCAAGGAAATCCAGCTCGAGGCCACCACCGATTACGACGAGTGTCTCGCATGCCAGTGATACCGGCCATGGCGGCGCTGTTCGCGCTGTTCGTGATCGCGCTGATCGGTCTCGACATGCTCGTGCGCGCGCCCAAGCGCCGCGAGGAGGGCGGGGTACGTCCGGCGGTTCAGACCGCTAATGCCGATCCGGTCAACCTGCGCCGCCGCCGTCCGCTCACCCAGCGCCTTTCAGGCGCCGTGCTGATCGTCGCGGTGCTGGTCCTGCTTATCGTTCTTCGCCCAGCTCTCGGGATATTCTGATCATGATGGATAGCCGCCACCTCGTCGATCCCGAGCTGCTCGCAGCGCTCGACGTCGCGCCCAATTTCGAACTCAGCGAAGCGATGTTGCCGATGCTGCGGGAGATGGAATTTCCTGCGCCACCGCCCGTCGAGGACGGTGTCGTCATCACCAATCGCGTGATCCCCGGCCCGGCCGACGCGCCCGATCTGCGCGTCGTGATCTACACGCCGCCGGGCCTTGCCCCCAACGCGCCAGTACTGCTCCATATCCATGGCGGCGGCTATGTCATCGGTTCGCCAGAAGTGATGGGCAGCTACGCCCGCGCCTATGCGGTCGCGGCGGAATGCATCGTCGTCTCGACAAGCTATCGACTCTCGCCCGAAACATATTGGCCCGGGCCGGTAGAGGATGTCTACGCCGCCTTGCTCTGGACCCACGCCAATGCCGTCAGTCTCGGCGGCGATCCGACGCGGCTCGCGATCGGCGGCGAAAGCGCTGGTGGCGGGCTCACCGCTGCGCTCGCTTTATGGTCCCGCGATCATGGCGGGCCCAAGCTCTGTTTCCAGCTGCTCGTCTATCCGATGCTCGACGATCGCCCGCCCGCCGATAGCTATGCTGGCCAATATGTCTGGACGCGGCCCAACAGCGTCTATGGCTGGTCCGCCTTCCTCGGCCAGCCTGCGGGAACCGATGCTGTTCCCGCCAAGGCGGTACCAGCGCGGGTCGCCGATCTTGCAGGCCTTCCGCCCGCCTATATCGCCACTGGTGCGCTCGATCTCTTTGTCGAGGAAAATATCGAATATGCCCGCCGCCTGATCGCGATCGGTGTCCCTACCGAGCTGCGCGTCGTTCCTGGCGCCTGGCATGGTTTCAATGGTTTCGTGCCCGATGCCGCAATCTCGAAGAGCTTCAACGCCGATATCCATCGCGCGCTGAAGGCCGCCTTCGACCGCGCCGCATCCGCCGCCACCCCAGCTAACTGACGGAGCGCCCCATGTCCCTTCTCAAAGCTTCGAAATCCTACAAGCCCTTCGAATATCCGTGGGCGTTCGAATATTGGAAGCGCCAGCAGCAGGTCCACTGGATGCCCGAGGAAGTGCCCTTGGGCGAGGATTGCCGCGATTGGGCGCAGAAGCTCACCGATCATGAGCGCAACCTGCTCACCCAGATTTTCCGCTTCTTCACGCAGGCGGATGTCGAGGTGCAGGATTGCTACCACGAAAAATATGGTCGCATCTTCAAGCCCACCGAAGTGAAGATGATGCTCGCCGCCTTCTCCAACATGGAGACGATCCACATCGCGGCCTATAGCCATCTACTCGATACGATCGGCATGCCCGAGAGCGAATACAGCATGTTCCTCCAGTACAAGGAGATGAAGGACAAGCATGATTATCTCGGCACCTTTGGCGTAGATACCGACGAGGATATCGCCAAGACGCTCGCGATGTTCGGCGGCTTCACCGAAGGCCTCCAGCTCTTCGCCAGCTTCGCGATGCTGATGAACTTCCCGCGCTTCAACAAGATGAAGGGCATGGGCCAGATCGTCACCTGGTCGGTCCGCGACGAGAGCCTGCACTGCGAAGGCATCATCAAGCTTTTCCACACCTTCACCAAGGAACGCGATTGCCTGACCCGCTCGGTCAAGGAAGACATCATGGATGTCTGCCAGAAGACCGTCCGGCTCGAAGACGCCTTCATCGATCTCGCCTTCGAGATGGGTCCGGTCCCCGGCATGACGCCCAAGGAGATCAAGCGCTACATCCGCTACATCGCCGATTGGCGCCTCGGCCAGCTCGGCCTGCCGCAGATCTACATGATCGACGAGCATCCGCTGCCCTGGCTTGCCCCGCTGCTCAACGGCGTCGAGCACGCCAACTTCTTCGAAACCCGCGCAACGGAATATTCGAAGGGCGCAACGCGCGGCACCTGGAATGAAGTGTGGGACGCCTTCGATCGCCGCAAGGCCGCGAAGAGCGGCCCCGCCGCCAACGAGGACGCAACCGGCGAGGGCGGCCTGTTCGCGAGTGCAGGGCTGGCGGCCGAGTAAGCGGGATCGACCCGTCATCCCAGCGAAAGCTGGGATCCCCCTTCGTCTTTTGCTCTGATGCCGGGTGCCGCCGCCTACCGCTTCATCCCGTCGACCACGTCCTTGGACTCCTTCAGCCCAAGCCCGGTGACCCTGCGGACATGCTTGATTGCCTCGATCGTCTGGCCTCGGGCGATCAACGCCTGGACGTCGGCGGCCAGGGCGGGCGGGATTTCGATGCGGGGCGGGGGCTGCCTCGGCGTGCTTTTCCGCGGCGTTCCCATCAGGTCGTCGCGACCCCGGTCCCGGCGCAGCAGCATCACCAGCAGGATCGTTACCGCCGCAGCGATCGCGACCAGGATGTGGAGCGGAACATACATAGGGTCGTCCTTCAGTTCCGCGGGAAATCGCCGGGCCGTACCCGGCTCAGCTCAACCCCGGAGCCGATCGGCAGAAGCACCGAATCCATGCGGGGATCATCGAGGATATGATTGCGATACGCGACCGCATTGTCATGATTGGAAGGCGGGAAGATCATGTTGTCGCCGAGGATCATCGCGCCGTCCGAAAGCAGCGGGCGCAGCAGGTCGAAGCAGGGGATATAAAGATCCTTCCACAGGTCGATCAGCACGAAATCGACCGGCCCATCGAGTGCTGCGATCGATTCCAGTGCATCGCCCTCGACGAAGGTCACCACATCGCCCAGGTCGACGCTCGCCAGCAGTGTCTTGGCATGCGCGATCTTGCCGGCGTGAAGCTCTAGCGAGATCACCTCGCCCCCAGCTGCCTTGGCCGCCTCGGCGAGCCAAAGCGTCGAATAGCCATAGGAAGAGCCGACTTCGACAATGCGTCGGGATCCGGCGGCCTTGATCAGTTCGTTCATCAGCCGACCGGTTTCGGGGCCAACGGGTAGCAGGAATTCATCGATCCGCGCATAGGCCTGTTCGATCGGCATGTTGGCCTGCTCGCTTTGTTCGCGATGCCAGCGCGCCTCGAGCTCGGCGAACAGGTCAAGCAACCGTTGGTCCATGATGAGAAATCCTCTCTGTTTCTGCTTCCTGGTTTCCATAGTGAGACGGTTCGCAATCAAAACGCCAGCCCCGATCGCTATTCCGCATCGGCTTTCATGTGCTTGGCCGCGATGTTACAGTCGCTCATGATGAACGTGGGGAAGAATGCGCGGCGTTTGGGGATTTGGCTGGTCGCTTCGTTGCTGACTCAGGTCGCATGTGCCGCGCCGCCACGCGAGGCCGATCCAGCCCGGTTGATCCTGAAGGTGCGCCGCATACTCGCCACTGCGGACGTCCAGTGCCAGGGCAGGGTCGCGATGGCGCCTGACGAGGCCGTCCTGCTCGGCGTCGCTCGCAAGGGCGTCAGGGCGATCGTCGATGCCAAGCAGTTTCACGAGGTCGAGCGCGAACTTTCAGCGGAAGTAGCGATCGAATCCAAGGACCCGGCATTTTGCGGCCGAAGCGCTCGCATGAAGCCGGTGCTGATTGATCGCGTGCGTTCGGCGGCGAGCCAGCTCGGCGTGGATTTGATGGGACTTTAAAAAAGAAGCGCCCGGTATTTCTACCGGGCGCTATCTTGTTCAGGCACCTTGCGGGGCTGGATCGCCCCAGCCGCCCTTGGGGCGCCGGCTCTTGGGAATTGACGATCCACCCGTGCCGGCCGCAAGCGGTGCATGCGCACCGCCGTCGTTTCGGCCGATGTCGTTGCCCGCAATCACGAGCTTCGATTCCTCGCCGGTCAGCGTCTCATATTCAAGCAATGCGCCTGCGAGACGGTGAAGCTCGTCGAGATTGTCGGTGAGCACCTTGCGCGCGGTGGCCTCGGCCTCCTCGATCAGGCGACGCACTTCGGAATCGATCAGCCGCGCGGTGTCTTCGGAGACATGCTGGTTGCGCGAGACGCTGTGGCCGAGGAAAACCTCTTCCTGGTTGTCGCGATAGCGCAGCCAGCCGAGCCGCTCGCTCATGCCATATTCCATCACCATCGAGCGCGCCATGTCGGTCGCTTGCTGGATGTCGTTTGAGGCTCCGGTGTTGAGCTCGTCCATGCCGTAGATCAGCTGCTCGGCGATGCGGCCGCCGAAGCACAGCGCGAGCCTCGCCTTCATCTGCTTCATCGTCATCGAATAGCGATCGCGCTCAGGCAGGTTCCAGGTCACGCCCAGCGCGCGGCCGCGCGGGATGATCGTCACCTTGTGAAGCGGATCGCAGCCCGGCACGTGGAGCGAAACGAGAGCGTGGCCGGCCTCGTGATACGCGGTCGCCTTCTTTTCTTCCTCGGTCATGACCATTGATTTGCGCTCGGCGCCCATCATGACCTTGTCCTTGGCTTCCTCGAACTCCTTCATCGCGACAAGGCGCTTGCCCTTGCGCGCGGCGAGGAGCGCTGCCTCGTTGACGAGGTTGGCGAGATCGGCGCCCGAGAAGCCCGGCGTGCCGCGTGCAATCGTACGCGGATCGACATCGGGCGCGAGCGGGATCTTGCGCATATGCACCGAGAGGATCTTGATCCGGCCCTCGATATCGGGGCGCGGCACGACGACCTGGCGGTCGAAGCGACCCGGGCGGAGCAACGCAGGATCAAGCACGTCGGGGCGATTGGTCGCCGCGATGATGATGATGCCCTCATTGGCCTCGAAGCCGTCCATCTCGACGAGCAGCTGGTTGAGAGTCTGCTCGCGTTCGTCATTGCCGTTGCCGAGCCCGGCGCCGCGATGGCGCCCGACCGCATCGATTTCGTCGATGAACACGATGCAGGGTGCATTCTTTTTCGCCTGCTCGAACATGTCGCGCACTCGGCTGGCGCCGACGCCGACGAACATCTCGACGAAATCGGAGCCCGAAATGGTGAAGAACGGCACGTTCGCCTCGCCTGCGATGGCGCGGGCGAGCAGCGTCTTGCCGGTGCCGGGCGATCCAACCAGCAGCGCGCCCTTCGGGATCTTGCCGCCGAGGCGGGCAAATTTCGTTGGATCCTTGAGGAACTCGACGATTTCCTGCAATTCTTCGCGTGCTTCCTCGATGCCGGCAACGTCATCGAAGGTGACGCGGCCCTGCTTTTCGGTGAGCAGCTTGGCCCGGCTCTTGCCGAAGCCCATCGCGCCGGAGCCGCTATTCTTCTGCATCTGGCGGAAGACGAAGAATGCGATGCCGATCATCAGCAGGAACGGGAGCGACTGGTAGAGCAGGATCATCCACATGCTGGCCTGTTCGTCAGGCACCGCGCGGAAGGTGACATTGTTCTGCGACAATCGCTGGATCAGCGTCGGATCGCTTGGCGCATAGGTCTTGTACAGCGAGCCGTTGGTATATTTGCCGTTGATGACGCCTTCGCCGATCTCGGCTTCCTTGACGGTGCCTTCCTCGACATGCGTGAGGAATTCAGAATAGGCGACGGCGGTGGACGCTTCCTTCTTGGAATTGCCCGCGAACATCGAAACGAAGAGGAACAGACCGATCATGATCGCTGCCCAGATCGCGACGCTGCGCATCCAGGGAGTGCGTTCGGGTTCCTTGTCCTGATTCATTATCGGCAATCCAGTTTTCGAAAGAACTCAGAGATAGGCATTCATGCGGCAATAACAATGCATGACTGCTTAACGGTGGCGCGCATGCGGCGGAGTGATGGAGAAATGCCACGATCCACCGTCGATCGGGCCCACCTTCACGCCAGATAGCGTCGCTGCCCGGTTATCGTCGAGCAAATCGACCAGCCCGTCAATGCCCTCTCGATTCCACATCGGTGCAAGCTTGGCCACCGCGCGAGCAGCAAGACGGCGCCGAATCTCGCGGGGCAGGTCGGCAATGTCGATCCGGATCGCCTGTCCTTCGTTCGTCGATACCCGGCTACGCCAGGCCTGGTCGCACAGCCATTCCAGCGCTGTATCGGCGTCAGTAAGATTGGCTGCCGAGCGAGCGAGCAGCGCGGGATCCAGGTCTGGCTCGCGGGCGAGCAGAGCGCGAAGACGACTGCGGTCGTAGCGGTGGTCGGCGTTCGATGGATCCACCGCCGGGGTCAGTCCGGCCGCCTCAACAATCGCGGCCAGATCGCTGCGTCGCCAGCCAAGCAGCGGCCGGACGATCATGACGCCCGGCGAATCGGCATAGGGTATCGGCGCGATCTCCGCCATCTGCGCAAGTCCCCGCACACCGGAGCCGCGCGATGCGCGCATCAGGAAGCTCTCCGCGACATCATCGGCATGATGCGCGAGCGCGACATGGCTGATCCCGGCCTCGCGGGCCCAGCCGCCGAGCAGGCGGTAGCGCAGCTTGCGCGCATGTTCCTGGATGTTTCCGACAGGGGCAAAGCCGTCTTCGCGCAGGATCCGGTGCGCGATGCCGCTTCGCTCGCAAAACGCCTCAACCATCGCCGCTTCGTCCGCAGACTCCGTGCGCAGCCCGTGATCAACGGTTGCGGCGGCAATCCTGCCGGGCAGTGCCTTTTCTGCAAGCAACAGCAGGGCGAGGCTGTCCGGCCCCCCCGAAACGGCGATCCCCAGCCGCGCACCGGAAGGCACCAAGCCTTCGATGCCATCGCGGAATCGCGCAATCAGGGCGTTCAGGTCTGCGCGATCAGGCAGCGCATTTGGCGTCGGCACGACCTTTGGTGACCTTGTCCTTCAGCGAAACCGCCATCGTCGGCCCATAGCTGTCGCTCAGCTGGTCATAGACCCGGCAGGCGTCCTTGGGCCGCTTGAGCTGGATCAGTGCCTGCGCCAGGTAATAGAGGCTGTCAGGCGCCCGCTCGCCTCGCGGCATCTTCTGGTAATTGGTATAGAATGCCTCCGCCGCCAGCGCCGGATTGCCCTCGTCGAGATAGGCGCGGCCGAGCAGGTTCTGCGCATAGCTCGCGCGCTTGTGCGCCGGATATTTGGCGACGACCTGTTTCAGCATGGCTTCGGCTTCAGCATATTTCTTGTCGTTCCACAGCCGGTAGGCAGCCATGTAGCCATCTTCGGCGGGATCTCCGGTAGCACCGGCCACCAGCAGGGCGGGAACAGCGGCTGCCGTGGCCGCGGCGGCCGGGACTGGCTTCGTGACAGGCTTTGCTACTGGCTTGGCGACCGTGCCGGCTACGGTTGGCGCGGTCGTCGTCCCCATCGACGAGGCCGCTGCGGCTGTCGATGTCATTGGCGGCTTGACCACGGCAGCGCCGACAGCCGGCGCTTCGGGACCATTTTCGAGCCGATTGAGGCGAAATTCCGCATCGCCCTTGAGCTTGGCGACCACATCTTCGAGCTGCTTCAGCTTGAAGCCGTCCTGCTCCACCTGTCCGGTCAGCCGCTGCAGTTCGCTTTCCAGCGCACCGACGCGCGCAGTGAGATCCGCCACGGGCGATGTCGCTGGCGCACCCACTTCGGGAGCCGCTGCGACCGGTGGCGTTATCTCCGGTTCGAAATAGCGTGTGTCGCCGCCCGGAAACACCTTGCGCTGAACCGCGCGCATTTCAGTCTCGAGCTTGGAGACGCGCGTATCGATCGGCATGTCCGGCGCCGCGAATAAAGGCGTGGCAAGCGTGGAGGACAGCAGCAGAACAGCAGCCATCAGCGGCAATCGCATTGGTAACTCCTTTTGGCGGGCGGCGATTATGACGGACGTCTCCCCGGTCCTATCAGGGCGTGGTCGGGGATGCCATGTTCATGCTTGCACCACCAGCCGGCGATGCGGCCGGTGTCGCCGCGCCGGGAGAAGGCGGCACTGGATTTGGCAATGCGCTTGGCGGCAGCTTGTCCTCCTTGGGCATCGCTGCATCGCGCGCGATCAGCGCCGGTGCCTTGAGGCTCAAGTCGCGAATGACCATGGTTGGCGGGCCCAGCGCGACAAGGGTGCGCGGTCCGATCGTGACGCTGAGCGATTGCGGACGGCCGGTCTGCAGCCGCGGATCCTTCGCGGTAGGCGGCACTTCATAGCGCTGGCCCGGGGCGAGCTCGCCGATGAAGAGCGTCGGGCCACCCTTTTCGCTTATCTTGACCCACACCTGTTCGGCGGCGGTGAGCACGACCTTGTCATTGTCTGAAGGTGCCGGCAGCCCGGCTGGCCGCGTTGGCTTGACGGGCTTGGCGTGCGGAACCGGGACGATCGCGGGAGCCTGCGCTGCGGGGACGGTTCCCGCGGCAATCTGGCTTCGAGCGTTGTAATCAGCAGCGCCACGCCAGATCAGATATATAGCCGCCAGCACCATGGCCGTGCCGAGCGCGATAATCGCAAGTGTTCGTGGCGGGACGCGCGAAGGGTCCGCAGGCTCGAACGGGACATATTCCATCTGCGGGCTCGAGCACTCACCACGTTCGGCTCGGAATTCCGCGGCGACGGCCTCGTCGTCGAGGCCGACGATGCGCGAGTAGGTCTTGACGAAACCGACTGCGTAAGTGGTTGCCGGAAGCGCCGTATAATCGCCCTTCTCGATGGCCTCGAGATGGCGCAGCGGAATGCGCGTGCGTTCCGCAATATCCTGGAGTTCAAGGCCGAGCGCATGGCGGGCCTCGGCAAGGCGTGCACCGACCTTCAAAGGACTATGCGCATCCATTGGCCCGGATTCCTGCATCCATACTCCCGCAAAGGCCCGCGATGTTATCCGGGATGAACGGGCAGATCGCCCCGGAATTATATGGCTTTGCCAAGGTGCCCCATCCTGGCCGACTGCCGATCGAAAAGGCAGCGGCAGGCAGGGTTGCGCCTCGACAGATGCCCGACCCAAGGCACTTCTCGCAACAAGAGAAGCCTAAGTCAAATGGCGTCTTCAGCCATTTTCAAAAATGGACGCGTCAGCGGATCAACTGATCGCAACGCCTTCCGCCTCGGCCCACTCCCGCAAGGTTGTGCGCATGTTTTCAGGCGGTAAAGCAAGCCATTCCGCCATTTTTGGGCGGAGCCTGCTCAAGTCAAGCGAGCGGATCATCGCCTTGACCGGCCCGACTGCGGCCGGGGTGATCGAAAGTCGTTCGATGCCGAGCCCAAGCAGCGCCATCGCTTCGAGCGTGCGTCCGCCCATCTCGCCGCAAACGCCCACTGGCACATTGGCATCGTCGCACTGCACGACAACCCGGCGGAGGAATCGCAGGATGGCGGGCGACAGCCAGTCGAACCGCTCGGCGAGCTTTGGATTGGCGCGATCCGCCGCGAACAGGAACTGGGTCAGGTCGTTCGTGCCGATCGAGAGGAAATCGATCTTCGGCAACAATATGTCGAGAACCTCGGCAAGTGCCGGCACCTCGAGCATCGTGCCGTAGCGAATCTGCGTCGGCAGCATCCGGTTGCGCGACGAGATCCACGCCCGCTGTGCATCGAACAGCTTCTGCGCCTGGTCGAATTCCCATGGCTCGGAAACCATCGGGAACATCACGTTGAGCGTTCGCCCTGCCGCGGCCTCTAGCAGCGCCCGGGCCTGCGCCTTCATCAACGCGTCGCGTTCGAGCGCGAGGCGAAGCGCACGCCAACCCATGGCGGGATTTTCTTCCTGCTGCGGCGCGTGGTCCATGTAGGGCAGCGCCTTGTCGCCGCCGATGTCGACAGTGCGGAACACCACTGGCCGGTCGCCCGCGACGTCGAGCACGTCGCGATACAGCCGCTGCTGGCGCTCGCGCTGCGGAAGCGTCGCCGAGACGAGGAACTGGAATTCGGTGCGGAAGAGCCCGATGCCGTCGGCACCGGTAACATCGAGCGCCGCAACGTCGTCCCGCAGGCCGGCATTGACCATCAACGCGATCCGCCGGCCATCGACGCTGATCGGCGGGAGATCGCGCATCGCGGCGAATTCGGCACGGCGTTTCTGGCTCAGCGCCTGCTTGGCCTCGAACGCCTCTTCCATCGGCGGGGTCGGTCGGACGAAGGCAACGCCCTGGGTCACGTCAAGCAGCAGCGGATCGCCGTCTGCCACAGTGCGGCGGACGTCGCTGACCCGGCCAAGCACCGGTATGCCCAAAGCGCGCGCCACGATCGTGACGTGCGCGGTGAGCGAGCCTTCCTCGAGGATGACGCCCTTGAGGCGGCGCTTGTCATACTCAAGCAGTTCGGCCGGGCCGAGGTTCCGCGCGATCAGGATCGAATCCTGACGAAGACCCATCTGCGCGGCAGTGCCGAGTTGGCCAGCGACGATGCGGAGCAGCCGGTTGGAGAGATCCTCCAGATCGTGCATCCGGTCGGCAAGCAAGGGATCATCGATCTCGCGCATCCGCATGCGGGTACGCTGCTGGACTCGCTCGATCGCTGCTTCGGCGGTCAGGCCGCTGTCGATCGCCTCGTTGATGCGACGGCCCCAGCCCTCGTCATAGGCGAACATCTTGTAGGTCGCGAGAACGTCGTGATGCTCGCCGGCGGTGCCGAATTCGGCCTCGCGCATCATCTTGTCGATCTGCTCCCGCATTTTGGCGAAGGCCGAATAGACGCGGTGGCGTTCCGCCTCGGTATCCTCGGCGACGGTATGCTCGACGACGACGCGGGGCTGGTGATAGACCGCGAAGCCGCGGCCCATGCCTTCCACCAGCTTGAGGCCCGATAGCCGCAGCGGCCCCGTGTCGCGTGTACCGCGTCCAGTCGTCCCGAGCCCGTCGATCAGGCCAGCACCGGCGATCAGCTCGGCAAGCACCATGGCTACGGTCTGCAGCGCCTCGATCTCGACCTCTTCATAGCGGCGCGGTTCGGCATGTTGTACCGCGAGCACGCCCACGGCGCGTTCGCGTCGCACGATCGGGACACCTGCGAAGCTGTGGTAAAGCTCTTCGCCGGTTTCGGGCTTGTAGGCGAAATTGGGATGGCTCGTCGCTTCGTCGAGGTTGAGCGTCTCGACCGCTTCGGCAATCGTGCCGACCAGGCCTTCGCCAAGCGCGAGCTTGGTGACGTGGACGGCTTCCTGCTTGAGGCCTCGGGTAGCGTAGAGCTCGAGCACGCCGTCGCGCAGCAGGTAGATTGAGCAGACCTCGCTGTTAAGCGCTTCGCCGATGATCTGCACCACGCTGTTGAGCTTGGCCTGCGCAGGAGTTCGCGCGGCCATCACGTCGTGGAGGCGCTTCAATATTTCGCGCGCTGCGCTGGCGGAGGTCTGTGACACGCGGCACCGCTATCAGAAAGCGATGGAGGATTCCAACAATGCTATTGTTCGATAGAATTCATTCCGCCCACACAGGCGGCGAAATTCAGCCTCGCGCCGCCAGCGCTGCTTCAGCCTCGCTCACCAGCGCTGCGATGATGTCGGCGACTGGTTCTTCCTTGACGACCATCCCAACCGATTGTCCTGCCATTACCGAGCCATTCTCGACGTCGCCGTCGATTACCGCGCGGCGCAGTGCGCCCGCCCAATAATGTTCGATCTGCAGCTGCGCTTCGCCCATCTCGATGCTGCCCTCGTCGAGCGACTGCGCGACTTCGCGCTGCTTGGCGGTGAACGATTCGGTCGACTGGTTCTTGAGCGCGCGAACCGGGATCACCGGCAGGCGCGGATCGATCTGGACGCTCGCGGTCGCGTCGCGGGCCGAGGCGCGAAAGAACGCCTTCTTGAAATTGGCATGCGCGATCGATTCGGTGGCCGCTGCGAAGCGTGTCCCGAGCTGGACGCCGGACGCGCCCATTTCCAGATAGGCGGCAATCGCCTCGCCCCGACCGATGCCGCCCGCGACGAATACGGGCAGCTGCTCCGAGACGGAGGGAAGGATTTCCTGGGCGAGCACCGATGTCGTCACGGGGCCGATATGTCCCCCGGCTTCCATTCCCTCGATCACCAGCGCATCGACGCCGGAGCGGATGAGCTTCTTGGCGAGCGCCAGCGCCGGGGCGAAGCAGATCACCTTCGCGCCGTTCGCCTTGATCCGATCGATCGAGCCGGTGGGTGGAAGGCCGCCAGCGAGCACCACATGCGTAACCTGGTGCTTTGCGCAGACATCGATCAACTCGCTGATCTGCGGATGCATCGTGATCAGGTTCACCCCGAACGACTTTGTCGTGAGGGTCTTCGTCCCCGCAATCTCCGCGTCGAGCAATTCGGGAGTCATCGCGCCGCATGCGATTACGCCGAAGCCCCCGGCGTTGGAGATCGCCGCGACGAGGTGGCGTTCCGAAACCCAGCTCATCGCGCCCGCCATGATCGCGTAGCGCGTGCCGAGAAATTCAGCGCCGCGCGCCATGAGCCGGTCGAGATGGGTCATTTCAGTCCTTATTCCGCTGCCGTGTCGGGGGCATCGAGGCCGTACGCAGTGTGCAGGACGCGCACCGCGAGCTCAGTGAAGTCCGCGTCGATCAGCACCGATGTCTTGATCTCGCTCGTCGAGATGGCGAGGATGTTGATCTTGCGATCGGCCAGCGCCGCGAACATCGTCGCGGCGACGCCAGCGTGGCTGCGCATGCCGACACCGACCACGGATACTTTGCAGACATTGCTGTCGCTCAACACCTTCTCATAGCCGATGTCGGTGCGCGCCTTGTCGAGCACATCCAGCGCGCGGGTGAGTTCGGCAGTCGGCACTGTGAACGTGACGTCGGTGTTGCCGCTGTCATGCGCGACATTCTGGACGATCATGTCGACATTGATGTTGGCGTTGGCGAGCGGCGTGAAGATCGTTGCCACCGCGCCCGGGCGATCGGGCACTGCGACCAGGGTGACCTTGGCCTCGTTCCGGTCATAGGCGATGCCGGTGATGAGTTGACGTTCCATACCGTTTCCTTCGATTTCCTCTTCGCCGACGATGAGCGTGCCGGGCTTGTCCTCGAACGAGGTGAGCACCTGGACGCGCACCTTTTCCTTCATTGCCAAGCCAACCGACCGGGTCTGCAGCACCTTGGCGCCGACCGAGGCGAGCTCGAGCATTTCCTCATAGGTGATCTTGTCGAGCTTGCGTGCCTTGGGCACGATGCGCGGGTCGGTCGTATAGACACCATCGACGTCGGTATAGATGTCGCAGCGATCGGCCTTCATCGCTGCCGCGACCGCGACTGCCGAGGTATCCGATCCACCGCGGCCAAGCGTCGTGATCCGCTCGTCGTCGGTCAAGCCCTGGAAGCCCGGGATCACCGCAACCTCTCGGTTGGCGAAGGCGGCGGCGAGGCGATCGGTGTCGATCGAGCCGATTCTTGCCGATGCATGGGCGTCGGAGGTGCGGATCGGCAATTGCCAGCCGAGCCAGCTGCGCGCCGGAACGCCCATCGCCTGCAACACGATCGCGAGCAAGCCGCTCGTCACCTGTTCGCCCGACGCCACCACCACGTCATACTCGCGCGGATCATAGAGCGGGCTCGCCTCGCGGCAGAAATTGACGAGGCGATCGGTCTCACCGGACATCGCCGAAACGACCACGGCGACATCGTTGCCGGCATCCCATTCGCGCTTGACGCGGGTCGCCACATTGCGGATGCGCTCGATCCCCGCCATCGAGGTGCCACCGAATTTCATCACGATACGGGCCATGGATATGCGCTTTTCTGGTCTGACAGGGCTATGGTCGAAGTCGCGCGCCTGATAATGAGAGGCCATCATGAACGCAAGCACCGTCCCCAACACCAACCCGGCCCCGGGCGCAACCACGATCATACCCGAGGAAGCCGCCCATTTCGGCAGGCTGGCCGCCGACTGGTGGGATCCCAGGGGATCCTCGGCCATGCTCCACAAGCTCAATCCGGTCCGCCTGGGATTCCTGCGCGAGCGGATCGATGCGCATTGGCATTGCGACTCCGCCGGACGGCACCCGCTTTCCGGCAAGCGCGCGCTTGATGTCGGCTGCGGTGCCGGGCTGCTCGCCGAACCGCTTGCCCGGCTTGGCGCCAGCGTTACCGGCATCGACGCCGCACCCGAAAACATTGCCGTTGCCCGGCTCCATGCCACCGGCCAGGGCCTTGCGATCGACTATCGCGCCGGCGAGCTTTCGGAAAGCACGGCAGGCGAAGCGCGCTACGATCTCGTCACCGCGATGGAGGTGATCGAGCATGTCGCCGATCCTGCCGCCTTCGTCGATGCGCTTGCGGCGGCGCTCGCGCCCGACGGCCTGCTGATCCTTTCGACCCCGAACCGCACGATGCGCTCGCGGCTTGCGATGATCACGATCGGGGAGGGCCTCGGCAAGATTCCCAAGGGCACGCACGACTGGCATCGCTTCGTGACGCCCGAGGAACTCGAAGGGCTGCTCGAAGCCGCCGGGTTGAAGGTCATCGACCGGAGCGGAATCAGCTGGTCTCCGCTGCGGGATTTCGTGCTGTCAGAGGATCAATCGCTCAATTATCTGTTCGCGGCAGTTCCTGCGTCTTCTCCGAACTGAAAGATACCGTTCATCTGGCGCACACAAATGCACCGTCATATGGCGGGGCGCAAATGCGCCTGGAGGTTGTATGAATAAGAAGATTCTATTGTGGCTGCCCCTGATCGGGATTGCCGGTTCCGCTTTCGCACAGGCGGCCCCCAACGCCGCCGCGGCCGCACCGTTGAGCCGCGCCGAAGTTGAAAAGCAGTATGAAGGCCGCTTCCGCATGATGGATACCAACAAGGACGGGTCGGTTTCCAAGACTGAACTCGAAGCAGCCGAAGCAGCTGCGGTGAAGCAGCTCGAGGCTGCCCGAGCGGCGAAACGCACCGAATTCTTCAACCATCTCGATGCAAACAAGGATGGCCAGCTCAGCCGCACCGAATTCGATGCAATCGATTCGAACCCCGTCGTGGCCGAGCCTTCCGCGAACGTCATCGCCAAGCTCGATACCAACAAGGACGGCAAGATCTCCCAGGCCGAGTTCGTGGCGCCGGCAATTGCCGGTTTCAACAGGCTCGATACCAACAAGGACGGTATATTGTCGGTCGCCGAGCGCGCCAAGGCCCAGCCCGGACGCTGATCGGGCCGCTGGTCGTCAGAAGTCGATCGCCAGTCCCTTGCTTTCCCAGTCGCCATAGCGCGTCGGTTCCAGGCGACCGTTGGAATCCGTCGGTGGTGGCGGCGGGGAAGCCTCGGGCTTGGGCACTGGCGGGCTCTTGGGGAGATGCGCCGGCGGCTTGATGTGCGGCGGGCGTTCGCCCGGTTTGCGAGGATTCATCGATCATACCCGATTGCAGAAGGGAATGGGGCTTCCCACATAAGTCCGGGATCTGGACCCGGGAAGTTGGAAAGGCAAGATGAACGGTTTCAAGACGGTCATGCTCCTTGCGGCAATGACTGCTCTCTTCATGGGCGTTGGCTACAGCTTCGGCGGAAGCGGCGGCGCGATGGTGGCGCTGGTCGTTGCCGGCGGCATGAACCTGTTCACCTTCTGGAACGCCGACAAGATCGTGCTTCGCATGCACGACGCGCGCGAGGTCGATGCCAGGAGCTGTCCCGAATTCGTCGGGCTCATCCGCGAGCTCGCCGACAAGGCTGGCCTGCCGATGCCCCGTGTCTATGTGATCGACAGCCCGCATCCCAATGCCTTCGCCACCGGCCGTGATCCAGCGCATGCGGCGGTCGCCGCGACCACCGGCCTGCTCGGCTTGCTTGATCGCGACGAGATCGCCGGCGTGATGGCGCACGAACTCGGCCATGTCCGCAATCGCGATACGCTGATCATGACGATGACCGCGACGATCGCAGGTGCAATCTCGATGATCGCCAATTTCGGTATGTTCATGCCGCGCAGCCATGACGGTCGCGGCAATGGCCTCGCTATGCTCGCGGCAATCATCGTCGCGCCGTTCGCGGCCATGATCGTCCAGATGGCGATCAGCCGTAATCGCGAATATGGCGCGGATCGCGCTGGCGCGGAGATTTCGGGCAAGCCAATGGCGCTTGCCTCCGCGCTTGCCAAGCTTGCCGACGGTGCGGCGCGAATCCCCAATCCGGTCGTCGCGCAGAATCCCGCCGCTGCATCGCTTTATATCGTCCCGGCTTTCGCTGGCGGTGGCGACAGTCTTTTTCCACGCATCCCGATACGCAGAATCGAATCCTTGCTTTGCGCGCGCTTGCAAAGGAAATGGGGCCCATGTCCAATTCCGTGCCAATTGCCCGCCGCCGCGCCAGTGCGCTCGATCCATTGAGCCGGCGCTGAAACCCGCCGATCCCCCCGGCGTCGCGACGCGGCGTGCGGCCCTCAAGATCCTCGATGCGGTATTGCGTCGGGGGCTTCCGCTCGAATCGGTGCTTGCTTCGGCGACATCGGGCATCGAGCGATCCGACGATCGCGGCCTCGCGCATGCGATTGCGGCTGGGGTGCTTCGCTGGCTTACCGATCTCGACGCGCTGATCGACAGTGCCACAAAGAAACCGCTGCCCCACGATGCCAAGGCGCGGGCCGTGCTTCGCATCGCGCTCGCCCAGTCGCTGCTGCTCGACACGCCAGGCCATGCCGCGATCGCGACTGTGCTCCCGCTCGTCGATGGCGGGCCGCGCAAGCTCGTCCACGGCGTGTTCGGAACCCTGGTCCGCCAGGGCGTCACCTTGCCTGAAACGCCGCATCTGCCCGATGCGGTGATGATGCGCTGGCTGCCGGTGTGGGGCGATGATGGCATCGAAGCCATTCGAAAGTCGCTGGCGTCGCAGCCACCGATCGACCTGACGCTCAAGGATCCGACATGGGCCGAGCAACTTGGCGGCATCAGCCTTCTCCCCGGCCATGTCCGCCTGCCTGCCGGCACACGCATTACCGAATTGCCCGGCTATGAAGAAGGCGGCTGGTGGGTGCAGGACATCGCCGCGTCGCTGCCAGCGCGATTGCTTGGCGCAGGCCGAAGCCGAACCGTGCTCGATCTATGCGCCGCGCCCGGCGGCAAGACGATGCAACTCTCTGCCGCCGGGTGGCGAGTCACTGCCGTCGATGCGTCCGAGTCGCGGCTCAAGCGTGTCGTCGAAAATCTCGCGCGCACTGGGCTCAAGGCGAAGACCGTCGTCGGCGACGCGCTCTTCTATACCCCCGGCAAGCAATATGATGCCGTGCTCGTCGATGCGCCCTGTTCGGCGTCGGGCATTTTTCGCCGCCATCCCGATGTCCTGCACCGCGCACGGCCAAGCGTGATCAAGACTCTCGCCGAGCAGCAGCAGGCAATTCTCGCTCGCGCCGCCCAGGCCGTGAAGCCTGGCGGGGTGCTGGTCTATGCCGTGTGCTCGCTTGAGCCCGAGGAGGGGGAGGGCGTCGCGGATAGCTTTCTCGCCAGCCATCATGACTACGAACCGTTCGTCCCAACTGAGGTCTCCGGTCAGGACGCCGCGAATCTCGATTTCGTGCGACACGAGCGAAACCATTGGCGCGTCGCGCCCGGCGCATTGGCCGAAGCGGGTGGCGCAGACGGCTTCTTCGTTGCAATGTTCCACAGGAAAGACGAACTGCCCCCCGCATCGGCTTGAACCAAGTCAAGCTCGTGAGTAAGCCCTGACGCATGTCACAGAATGTTCTTATCGCGCCGTCGATTCTCTCCGCCGATTTCGCGAAGCTCGGAGAAGAGGTCCGGGCGATCGACTCCGCCGGCGCGGACTGGATCCATGTCGACGTGATGGATGGGCATTTCGTGCCCAACATCACGATCGGCCCGGCGGTGGTAAAAGCGCTGCGCCCGCATACCGCCAAGATCTTCGATGTTCACCTGATGATCGCGCCGATCGACCTCTATCTTGAGGATTTCGCCAACGCTGGCGCCGATATCATCACCGTCCATGCCGAGGCGGGGCCACATCTTCACCGCACGATCCAGTGCATCAAGGCGCTCGGCAAGAAAGCCGGAGTCTCGCTCAATCCGGGCACGCCTGCGAAGATGCTCGATTATGTCCTCGAGGAAATCGATCTCGTCCTGGTGATGAGCGTCAATCCGGGCTTCGGCGGGCAAAGCTTCATTTCGAGCCAGCTTCGCAAGATCGAGGCGATCCGCAAGTCGATCGAGAAGCTCGGCAAGCCTATCGATCTCGAAGTCGATGGCGGTATCGACGTCAATACGGCGCGGCTCGCGATCGAGGCTGGCGCCAACGTGCTGGTTGCCGGTACGGCGACCTTCAAGGGCGGCCCTGAAGCCTATGCCTCCAACATCAGGGCGCTACGGGGCGCATGAACGTCGCGGGCCCGATAGATCCCGCTGAGGGAATCTTGCCGGGCCGGCGTTTGATTCGCGTCGATTCCGACAAGGCACTGTCGCTCGCCGAGCGGCTTGCCAATCATTTCCACCGTCTCGCCTGGCGAACACCGCTCCATGCATTGCGGCTGCGCGGACGCTATCCGCTCAAGCTGCTCGGGGTTCCATCGGATCCGTTGCCGGGCGACCAGGAAGCGGGCGCGGCGATCCTCGAAGGCTGTATCGAGCATCGCGGCGAACTGCTGAAGCTCGAAGATCTCGACTTTGCCAATCTTGCGGTCTCGGCGACGCTCGAACGGCATCTCCACGGCTTCGGCTGGTTGCGCGATCTCGCCTCCGCCACGACGCGCGCGAACGCCGCGCCGATCGCCGAGAAGATCACTGGTCACTGGCTTGCCGTCCATGGCGGCAATGTCACGCAAAGCGTCTGGCGCCCTGAACTGTGCGCTCGGCGCATCATGGCCTGGGCTGCGCATGCCCCGATGATCCTGTCGTCCAATGATCTCGTCTATCGCTCGGCGGTGCTCAACGGGCTTGCCCGGCAGGCGCGGCACCTCGATCGCAGCGCAGACAAGGCGCCGCGCGGGCTTGGCCGGGTCATCGCATGGAGCGGCGTGATCGCAGCCGGCTTGCTTGTTCCGGGCGGCGACGTGCGGCGCGGAGTCGGCGAGGCCGGGCTGATGCGAGCGCTCAACGAGGCGACCTCGCCCGATGGCGGGCTCACCGATCGCTCGCCCTTCTCGCAAGTCGAACTCGTCGAATTGCTGGCGCAGCTGCGCGAGGTCTATTTCGTTCGCCGATTGGAAATGCCGGCCCCGATCGCTGACGCCTTGCTGGCCGCCGTGCGGGTATTGCTTGGCGTCGTGATGGGCGACAGCGGACTGTCGAGCTGGCAGGGCTGCGGCCCGATCCGTGCTAAGCGGATCGAAACCGCGATCCAGGCATCGGGCGTCCGCACGCGGCCGCTTCGCCAGCCCGAGGCGTGGGGCTATCAATCCTTTACCAACGGGCAGACCCGGATGGTGCTCGATGCGGCGCCACCGCCCGTTGCGAGTGGCGTGCTTGGTCGGTGCGCCTCGACGCTTGCATTCGAGCTTTCGGATGGACCGCACCGATTGATCGTCAATTGCGGCGGACCGGGGGGCGGCGCTGCGGATTTTCCGCCCGATCTCGCCGATGCCCTGCGATCCACCGCCGCGCATTCCACGTTGATCCTCGCCGATACGAATTCGACTGCAACCTATGCCGATGGTTCGCTTGGGCGCGGCGTGAACGAAGTATCGGTCGATCGCCAGGAATTTGAGGGCGGCAGCCGTATCGAAGCAAGCCACGACGGCTATGTCCGCCGCCTGGGATTCGTCCACTCGCGCTTGCTCGTGCTCGCCAGGGATGGTCGGGAACTGACCGGGGAGGACGTGCTGCTCCCCCAAGGTCGCCGCCGCCGTTCGCAGCACCTGCCACTCGCGCTGCGCTTCCATCTTGCCCCCGAAGTCGAGGTCAGCCCAACGGCCGATGGGCTCGCTGCGCTGCTTCGGATCGGTGGCGGCGCGCTCTGGCAATTCCGTTGCCGTGGCGGAGAGCTCACGATCGAGGAAAGTTTGTGGGTTGACGAAACCGGCTGGCCGCGCATGACGCAGCAGCTCGTGGTGATTGCGGAAGTGCCTGCCGGCGGGACCAGTATTTCGTGGTCGTTGCGCCGGGCGGGATAAATATAATCCGTCATTGAAGATGGTTCGAAACAGGGAAGAATGATGAGCGAAGTGAAGATCGCGCGGGCGCTGCTGTCCGTGTCGGACAAGAGCGGTTTGGTCGAATTGGGGCAGGCGCTGGCACGCCATGGCGTTGAACTGGTATCGACTGGCGGCACCGCCAAGGCGCTGCGCGATGCGGGCCTTGCGGTGATGGACATATCCGAGCTCACCGGCTTCCCCGAGATGATGGACGGCCGCGTCAAGACGCTGCATCCCAAGGTGCATGGCGGGCTGCTCGCGGTTCGCGACGATGCCGAGCATGTGAAGGCGATGACCGATCATGCAATCGGCGCGATCGACCTCGTTGTCGTCAATCTCTACCCGTTCGCGGCGACCGTGGCCAAGGGCGCCGGTCGAGACGAAGTGATCGAGAATATCGATATCGGCGGACCGTCGATGGTGCGTTCGGCGGCGAAGAACCATGAATTCGTCGCGATTGTCACCGATCCCGCCGATTATGCGACTCTCACCGCCGAGATGGATTCGCAGGGCGGCTCGACCAGCCTCGCCTTCCGTCGCAAGCTTGCTGCCAAGGCCTATGCGGCGACCGCGGCCTATGATGCGACGATTGCCGCATGGTTCGCCAATGTCGATCAGGGCGAGGTCTTCGCCGAAAGCCTCTCGGTGCCGCTCAGCAAGGCGAGCGAACTTCGCTATGGCGAGAACCCCCACCAGGCGGCAGCGCTCTATCTGCCGCTCGGCCCAGGCGCGCGCGGCATCGCGCACGCCGAGCAGGTGCAGGGCAAGGAACTCAGCTATAATAATTACAACGACGCCGATGCGGCGCTCGAGCTGGTGAGCGAATTCCGCGATGGACCGCCGACGGTGGTGATCGTCAAGCATGCCAACCCGTGCGGCGTGGCGACCGCCGATACGTTGATCGAGGCGTATCAAGCGGCGCTGGCGTGTGACAGCGTCTCGGCATTCGGCGGAATCATCGCGGTCAATCGTCCGCTCGACGGCCCGACTGCCGAAGCGATCTCGGGGATCTTCACCGAAGTGGTCGCCGCCCCCAGCGCCGATGCCGACGCCCGCGCGGTGTTCGCGAAGAAGAAGAACCTGCGCCTGCTGCTGACCGGTGAGTTGCCCGATCCGGCGCGTCCCGGACTGACGATGAAGACCATCGCTGGCGGCATGCTCGTCCAGTCGCGCGACAATGGCCGGGTGACTCGCGACATGCTCAAGCTCGTCACCAAGCGCGCGCCCACCGAGCAGGAACTCGCCGATTGCCTGTTTGCCTGGACCGTGGCCAAGCACGTCAAGTCCAACGCGATCGTCTACGCCCGGGGCAACAGCACCGCCGGCATCGGCGCCGGCCAGATGAACCGCCTGGAATCGGCGCGCATTGCGGCGTGGAAGGCCAAGGACGCCGCCGAAAAGGCAGGCTGGGCCGAACCGCGCACGATCGGCTCCGCCGTCGCTTCCGATGCCTTCTTCCCATTCGCCGATGGCTTGCTTGCCGCCGTCGAGGCAGGGGCGACCGCGGTGATCCAGCCGGGTGGCTCGATTCGCGACGAGGAAGTGATCGCCGCCGCCGACTCGGCCGGCCTCGCGATGCTCTTCACCGGGATGCGCCATTTCCGCCATTAATCGGCGTGCTCCTACCGAATTCACACCGATCCAGCGCGCGGCAGTTTCGATTGCCGCGCGCATTTTGTTGATAAGGATCAATAGGATGATTCGGATTTCCATGCCTGTAATATGACAGGTGAAATCCTACACTACAAGAGGTAATAGCCTACGTCTGGCAGTCATCCCGGCGAAAGCTGGGATCTCACTTCGTCCTTGAAGCCGCCTCAAACCGGCTTCTTGCGAAACAGCACCCGATCCTCTGCGCTGAACCCGCGCCGCCAGATGATCCAGCAATAGGCACCCAGCACCGCCGGTACGCCGAAGACGAGCTCGCTCCATTCGGGCAGGCGCACCGCGATCGCGCCGATCGCTATCGCGGCACCGGCGCCCCAGGCCAGCGCCCAGCGCCAGCCCGATACCGGCGCATCGAGCAAGCGGGCGAGCAGGCGCGATTTGGCGATGGCACCGAGGCCAAGCGCGATCATCAGCGCGAAGGCGGGGCCGACGGCCTGGACGGGTTGGGGTAGCGCGAACCTGCGGGCGACGAAGATCAGCCCGAAGCTGAGGCCGATCTGGATCGTGATCACCGTTGCCGAGATCATCAGGTTGCGATGGCGCGCGACGTAGACCAGCGCCGATTCCGAGACGGCGGCAGTCGCGGCGACCACTTCGGCGGCAAGCAGCACGATCAATGCGCCGGTCCCGCCGACGAAGGCTGGCCCCACCAGCCCCATCACCGCCTTGCCCGAGATCGAAAGCGTCAACGCGATGCCGAGTTGTGCCGCAAGGATCCAGAAGCCGACCTGGCGAACCTGCGCTGCGACCGCCGGGAGATTGCCAGCCGCGAGATTCTGCGTGATCACCGGGCCAAGGATCGGATCGAAGCTGGTCTTGAGCTTTTGGGGCAGTGTGACGATTTGCTGCGCGACCCAGTAGATGCCGACCACGCTTGGCGGAAAGAAGAGGCCGAGGATCGCCCGATCGACGTTTCGCGTCGCCCATTCGATCGCATCGGCTGCGGCGAGCGGCATGTTGCGCCGCGCGACCGCGATCAGCGGGCGGATTTCCGGCCGCCAGCCATGTGGCAGGCCATAACTGCGGATGAACGGCACGATCGAGGCGACCAGCGCCGCCATCGTCGAAAGCGCGTAGGACAGGATCAGGCCGTCGCGCGGGGAGTAGAAATACAGCGCGAAGGCGGCGATGCTGATCGTCCACGGCTCGATCACCGCCCGCGCCCGCACCGCCGCCGCCACGTCGTGGCGATAGGCGAGCGCCGCAAGTGCGATCTCGCTCCACGAAAGCGCGAAGATCGACAGCGGCAACAGATATTCGCGGCCGTTCATGGCGCTGTTGGGGAACATCAGCTGCGGCAGCATGCCAAGGAAGGTCGCGGCGCAGGCGGCGGCAATCCCGGCGATCAGCAGCCCGTCCCAGACGATGTGGGTTGGCGGTTCGTCGCTGCTCGACAGGCGTTGCGCCAGCCCGCGCTTGAGCCCGAATGTCGCAAGCTGCGAGGCGAATTCGATGACCAAAATCGCATAGGCGAAGCGGCCGAGCGTATCGGCGCCATACATCCGGCCGGCGACGAACAGGAACGGCAGCCGCGCCAGCAGGCGCAGCAGGAAGCCGAGCACGTTTGTTCGTCCGCCCTTCGCCAGAAGCGCGATATCAGCAGAATCCGCCTGGTTCTGGTCTTGCCGCTCCGGGCTGCTGTCAGTTCGGATTGTCGGCCGTCCCGCCGGCGGCTCCAACTGATCCGACCTGGCCGATATTGCCGAACAGTTCGCGGAAGAAGCCGCGCTGGCGGCCGAGTGTCGGCGTCTTGTCGCCGGTTGGCGAGATCGAGGCGACCTTTTCGATGCCGGTCTTCTCGACCGCGACGACCTGGTCATGGTCGTCGAACCTGATCATCAGCACGACCTGGCTCTCGGGCTTGGGCGTCGAGAAAGCGAGCTGGCGGGTCTGCCGCGAGAAATAATACCAGCTGTGCTTGTCGAATTCCCCGACGAAGCTCGGCTGGCCGAGGGTCTTTTCGACCGATTCGCGATTGTCGATGCCGGGCTGAATCGATTCGATCAGCGTCTGATCGGCGACATAACCCTTGTGATCGCGAATACGGCTGCACCCGGTGCTCAGCACCAGCATAGCCACCAACGCGACCGCGACGGGCAGACGGGCCCTATTAACGGCCAAATCAAACATCCAAATCTCCTCGATCCCGCTACGGCGGGATTGCAACGGGCTCGTTCGCCCTCAATATGCGTCGGAAGCGCCCGCTGCAAGCCAGCACCCGTCAAGGAGCATGAACCCGGTGTCGATCTTTCGACGATTATTCCACAAGGATGTCCCGCGCGAGCGGTTGCAG
This sequence comes from Sphingomonadaceae bacterium, assembly GCA_947476425.1. Taxonomy (GTDB): domain Bacteria; phylum Pseudomonadota; class Alphaproteobacteria; order Sphingomonadales; family Sphingomonadaceae; genus CANJQJ01. The sequence goes on from CANJQJ010000001.1 coordinate 87,852, forward strand.
CCTCTATACTCCGCCATTGTGGCCGCGGCGCGCCAGCCCGCATGGTATGTCCAGGGCGCCGTGCCCGACACGCTCGATGGCCGTTTCGACATGGTCGCTGCGATGCTTTCGCTCGCAATGCTTCGGCTTGAGGCGGAAAACGATGCCTTCGCCGCCGAATCAGCGCTGCTTGCCGAGATCTTCGTCAACGACATGGATGGCCAGCTCCGCGAGATCGGGATCGGCGATGTCATCGTCGGCAAGCATATCAACCGGATGATGGGAGCGCTGGGCGGCCGTCTCGGCGCCTATCGCACCGCGCTCCTCGACGATGGCGATGTCGAGACCGCTCTCGTTCGAAACGCCTATCGCGGCGAAGCTCCGGAACCGTCCGCGTTGCATTGGGCTGCCGCGCGGATGCGTTCGCTCCACGAAGCGCTCGCAATTACCCCCGCTGCCGCGCTGGTCGAAGGAAAGTGGCCCGAAGTATGACCGAATTTTCGCGCCCGATAAAACTCGACACGCTCGGCGGCAGCGTTCGCAGCCTTCACATCGAGGCCAATGCCGATGAACGCGCCGCGCTTGCCCGGCGTTTCGACCTGATCGCGATCGACCGGCTCGAAGCCGATGCCGAATTGACTCGCGAGGGTGAAGTGATCCGCGCACAGGGCCGACTGGTAGCGGCAGTGGTGCAGGCCTGCGTCGCCAGTGGCGCGCCAGTCCCTGCGCAGATTGCGGAACCCTTCACGCTTCGCTTCGTGCCCGAGGCTGCATTCGATCCCGATGCAGAGGAGGTCGAGCTCAGCGAGGAGGATTGCGATACCATCCCCTACCAGAATGCTGCGATCGATCTTGGCGAGGCGATCGCCGAGACGATGGCGCTCGCGCTCGAACCGTTTCCGCGCAGCCCCGATGCCGAGGCTATTCTGAAGGCGGCTGGTGTCGTCGGCGAGGATGAGGCGGAAGTCGGGCCGTTCGCTGCGCTCAAGGCGCTGAAGGACCGCCTTGGGAGCTGACCGGGTCGCCGAGCCTAGTGCCGATGTTCCCGCCGCAGCGCGTAGCGGCCGTCGGCATAATCTTCGAACAGGCCCGGAATGGCGGGATGATCGACCGGCTCGTCGCTATCGTCGGCAAGCAGGTTCTGCTGGCTGACATAGGCGATGTAGCTGCCGTCGCCATTTTCGGCGAGCAGGTGGTAGAAGGGCTGTTCCCGCAACGGACGCATGTCCTCGGGGATTGCCTGGTACCATTCCTCGCTGTTGGCGAAAACGGGATCGATGTCGAACACCACCCCCCGAAAGCCGAGCAGGCGATGACATACCACGTCGCCGATGGCGAAATTGGCATGGGTAATCGCCGGTGCGGCCAATACACCGGGCGAATATTGCGATCGAAGGCTGTGGTGGCGAAGATCCATCACCACAATGTAAGCTGCTTTGCGCCCGACACAAGCTGTGCCGTACTGCGCTGCGAAAATGCGCTGCAAAGCGGAACGAGACGCTTGGCAAGCCGCCACCCATCCGCTAGAGGCCCGCTTCGCACGACCGCCCGGCTCCAACGCCGGGCCAGCGCCATCTTGCGGAGAGGTGCCAGAGTGGTCGATCGGGACGGTCTCGAAAACCGTTGTGCCGCAAGGTACCGTGGGTTCGAATCCCACCCTCTCCGCCAACATCTCTTTGCGAACCAATGAGATGGGCCTTCCGGGGCCGGAAAATCCCCAGCTTCCGCGTGGTTTTGCTGATGGCATGTAAACCTCAGAGACTGCCAGAAACCCCAAAATCGGTCTCTGACCGGCTTTTGTCTCTTTTCACCTAAACCTCGTTTGAAAAGGTATAGGCATCACAAGTGGCTGATTTACAGGGTTTGCGGGGCTGGCTGCACCTGGACGTTTTTGGTTACATCCCGGTAGGCAATGCGTTCGGAGAATCCGAGGTTTGCGTTTGGTGCGCAATCGACTGCGGATCCGCGTCATGGAGAGGTTATCCTCACCCCACTCATCTGGGACCAGCGTCAGAGCCACACGACAGCTTCTCAAGCGGCTCTTTGTGCAGGCGGGAGCAACCTTCCTACGCCACAGACGAACACCGATATCACGCCGTACCATGGGTCCCCATTGCCGCGAATTTCACCCCAAATAGCGTCCGACAATCCGGGGGCGGTTCAAAGCTAAGCCTCAAAATAGCACGCCTTCCACCCAGACGTAGATCGACCAATAGGCTGTGCTTAATAGATACGATCTGGTTTCGATTCTAGTTGAGGCTGCGGCAGCGCAATGCCCAGCCGTCTTGCCGTGTGGAATTCCACCATCGGTGGCCCCGGCATATAGGTGCCGCTGGCCAGTTCTTGTTGATAGGCCACTTCGACAACTGAAAGCGGGCCGTTCGTGTAGATCACGCCATCAGGCGGTTCATTCGTGACAACAAAGCCGCCATCGACGCATTCGACCCTGAAGGACATGTCGCCCATTTGCATGATGAACATTATTACACGTTCCTTATGATAGGCCTTGCCATCGTCCATCGTCTCACTTGATTAACTGACTATGCAACCATGCTAACTTGACGGCAACAGCATTACTGGTTGATCGCCATTCGCAGGGCGCACCCCCGCGCCGCATGCCGCCAGCGGTGACGACACATGGCAATCCAGCGATTTTGGCTAAGGCTAATCTATGGGTAGCGATCAAACACCGCGCCGACCTGCTCCGCCCACGGCAACTCCGCCATCGCCGCCAAATCCTTTCCCGACACCGTCGGCGCAATGCGCGCGATCAGCAGCTTTTCCAGCACGGCTGGCGCCAGATAAGCCAGCTTGAGCATCCGACCAACGTAGGGCGGCGTGACGCCCTCGGCCTCTGCGATGTCGGACATGGTGGCAACTGCACCCGATTCCAGCTTGCGCCGCCAGCTCCACGCCTTGGCAATTGCCTTCAGGATGTGCGGGTCCACGCCGCCAGTTTCCGGGGCCATATCGGAGGGTGGCACTATCTTCGGTCGGCCGTTACGCTTGCGGATGGCCAGCGGGATGATGACCCGGATGGTGGTGGGCGCGACGCTCATGCCGCCATCTCCCGGCGCGGCGTCACCATCGCCCTCACCACCGACCCAAGCCCCTCGGTGCGAAGATCGACGGCCATGCCGTCGCTGCCGACCGTGACGCGCTCGACCAGTAGCCGTGCGATGCGTGCCTGCTCAGCCGGGAACAGGGACTCCCACAAGGCGTCAAAGCCCGTCAGGGCAGCCACCACATCAGGCTGTTCTATCTCGGGGCATTCGCGCTGCGCGGCCTCTATCGCCCGGGCCGTGACCTCAGGCGTCAGCAGCAGCGTCCGGATCTGCTGGACGACCGCCGTCTCCACCATCCCGGCAGGCAGCCGAACGAAGGTTTCGGTGTTCTCGCCCGCCCGGTTCCGGATCGCGTCCATCGAGGTGTAGTAGCGATAAAGGCGGCTGCCCTTTTTTGTAGCGGTCGGCGTCATGGCGATGCCCTTTTCCGTGAACATCAGACCCTTCAGGAGCGCGGGCGTCTTGGCTCGGGTGTTTCCTGCCCGGGTGCGCGGGCTTTGCGCCAGCACCGACCTGACCTTGTCCCAGAGCGCCTGATCAATGATGGCCTGATGCTCGCCGGGATAGCTGGTGCCCTTGTGGACGGCCTCGCCGAGATAGACCCGGTTTTTCAGGGCCTTGTAGAGGAAGCCCTTATCGATGGGCTTGCCGCGCTTGTTCAGAGCACCTGCGGCGACCAGTTCCCGAGTCAGCAGCGTCGCCGATCCCAGCTCGACGAACCGTTCGAACATCCCGCGGATGGCACGCGCCTCGGTCTCATTGATGATCAGCTTGCGGGCCACGACGTCGTAGCCCATCGGCACGAACCCGCCCATCCACATGCCCTTGCGCCGCGAGGCCGCGATCTTGTCGCGGATGCGTTCGCCGGTGACCTCACGCTCGAACTGGGCGAACGACAGCAGGATGTTCAGTGTCAGCCGCCCCATTGAGGTCGTGGTGTTGAACGACTGGGTGATGGAGACGAAGGTTACCCCATGCTTGTCGAACACTTCCACCAGCCGGGAGAAGTCCATCAGCGAGCGTGACAGGCGGTCGATCTTGTAGACCACGATCACATCGACCAGCCCGTCCTCAATATCGGCCAACAGGTTTTTCAGGCCTGGCCGTTCAAGATTGCCGCCGGAGAATCCGCCGTCGTCGTAGCGCTCGCGGACCGGAACCCAGCCCTCGGCCTTCTGACTGGTGATATAGGCCTCACAGGCCTCGCGCTGGGCGTCGAGGCTGTTGAACTCCATGTCGAGCCCCTCTTCGGAGCTCTTGCGGGTGTAGACCGCGCAGCGAAGGCGGCGTGGCGCTGCGGTTTCCCTCATGCCGCGGCCCTCTTGTGTTCACGAAGGCCGAAGAAGCGGTAGCCGTTCCAGCGGGTGCCGGTGATGTCCCGGGCGATGGACGACAGGGACTTGTAGCGCCGTCCCTGCCAGTCGAACCCGTCCCTGAGCACGGTTATCACGTGCTCGGCCCCGTCCCATTCGCGCACCAGCCGGGTGCCGATGACCGGGTTGCGCGGATCACTGATCACCGTGCGCCGGACCTTCTTGCCCTCGACCTCATCGGCCAGGGCGTCGAGGAGCTTGGCGGCTGGCCCGCCCACCCCACCGAGGGCCAGCTCCTGTATCCTGTAGGCGAGCCGATGTTCCAGAAACTGGCGGCTGTTATTGGGCGCAGGCGTGCCGATTAGGCTCTGCCACTGCGCCTTCAGTTCAACCACCGACATGGCTTTCATGGCGGCGAGCCGCCCCAGCAGCTGACCATCGGGTCGCGCTGCCGATCTTACGCGTTCTGTTTGCATTATTGTCCTCCAACTCGGGCCTCTGCCCGGGGACGACTGACGCTCTTGGTGACCGGGATAGCGAGTGAACTATCTCCCAACTCGCCAGATATAGAACTGGACTGTTGACGCATCCGCAGAACACCGCTCGCCAGTATTCGGCCCAACTCGGACAGCCGAGCATCGGCGGACAATTCGTGGGGCGGCGTAGAGTTCGGACCGCTGAGACAGGATTGCATAGAAGATTCCGCATAAAAGGCTGGGCGTCACGGAACGCCGCCTATGCGGATCCATCCCCTGATCAGTGAGGGGAGAATAAGGTGGGATATATCCCGCGTCAACGCGAGACGGGCATCCAGCTTCCCGCAAAATGCAGGTGGGTCAGCGCCTGCGCTGATATAGGTTCTGGTGCGAGCGCAGCACGATGCCGATAATGTTGATGCCTTCGTCGCCAATATGATCCTCGTCCGGCTTGCCGACCACCATCGGCTCGTGAAACTCGGCGCGGGTAGATTCCGCGCGCAGGATATAATTGGTCCCGTCATGGTCGAGCCGCTTGCAGGTCAGTTCATGCAGGTCGTGCCGATCGCGCTGGACAATCACGATGTCGCCCAGCTGAGGTTCGACCACGCCAAAGGTAACCCGCAGGCATTCGAGGTCGGAGCCAGGCGGGATGATCTTGTCCATGGAGAAGCCCTCCATCCGCAGAGCAAAACGCTCGCCGCCATGGACAGGATTGGGCCCAACCTCAATCATATAGCGGTCTTCTGCCGCCCAATTCGTCTGTTCGCGCCAAACGCCGGCCGCGACCGCACCGACCACTTCGAGCTGCTCGGCGCCCCCTGTCATGCCAACGCGCGGCATCAATGTCGCGGCAGACGCGACCAGCTGAGAGAGGTCCATGCCAAGCGCCTTGGCGATGCCAAGGATCGTCTCAAGCTGGGGGTTGGCGCTCTTGCCGCGGATAATGTCACGCACCAGATGCGGGCTCTTTCCCGCAGACGCTGCCAGCGAGAGCGAGCGCGCATTCCACTTCGCCCCGCTGGACGTGGCTTCCTCCAGGACGCGGCGTAGATGCGCCACATCGAATAGTGGTTTCTCTGTCATGACCTACCGACTAGCATTGCGGGACGTTTCCCGCAATATACATTATATCCGCAGGATCAGGATTGATGTGTAGGATTTATCCCGTAATAATCCGGGCATGACATCGCACCCGCTCCTCTCCGATATCGACGCATTCCTCCGGATCCATAAGCTCAGCGAGAGCGCCTTTGGCCGCCACGCCGTCAACGACTGGAAGCTGATTCGTCAGCTCAAGGCCGGTCGCCGGCTCTGGCCCGACACCGAAGCGCGCGTTCGCACCTTCATGATCACCTATCAACCGGCGCCCCGCCGCAAGAAGGCAGCACAGTGAGCGGCGCCTTCGAACGCCATGGGCTCGACCATCTGTCTGCGTCCTCGATCAACCTGTTCGTGGCCCAGCCATCGATGTGGGCAATGCAGAAGCTGATGGGTCGTAAATCGACCGTCGGCCCTGCCGCCCACCGCGGCACATCCATTGAAGCCGGTGTCGAGATGGGCCTGTTTGAGCCCGATGCGCCGGTTGAGGCCTGTCAGGAACTGGCGATTGCCCGGTTTAACCAGCTGACTGCGCTGTCCGGTCACCCTGGCGTCGACAAGGAACGCGCCGCCATTGGCCCGGCCGTCGCCATTGGTCTGGCGGAATTGCGCCAATACGGCGTTCCGGCAGCTGCGGACGGCAACCGCCAGCATCGGATCGAGGTTCAACTTCCCGGTGTGCCTGTGCCGTTCATAGGCTGGCTCGACTTCTGGTTCCCGGAGCACGGCATCATCGTCGATCTCAAGACCCAGCTGCGGCTGTCGTCCAAGATCTCCGATCCCCATTCCCGGCAAGGCGCGATCTACCATGCCGCCCACGGTAATGCCGAGATCCGCTTTGCTTACGTTACGCCGCAGAAGGTCGGGGTCTATAAACTCGAGGACCCGCGCAGCCACCTCGCCCGCGTGGTCAGCATTGCCCAGTCGATAGAGCGGTTCCTGTCGCTGTCGGACGACGGCGCGGCACTGACCCGGTCGCTCTCGCCGGACTTCGACAGCTTTTACTGGAATGACCCCGGCGCCCGCGCGGCCGCCGAAGAAATCTGGGGCTTGGCCCCCGAAGGCGATGCCGCCTGCCTGAACGCGGCCCACTGAGAGAAGAGGAAACAGGATCATGGGTTTCATGACGCCCCCGTCATCGGGCGGGGATTTCAAGGTGTTTGTCTCGTATAATGCGAAGGCAGGGCGCTGGTACACAAAGCGCGATGGCAAGGATGAGCCGCAGTTCGAGGTCGCCGATATGACAGCGGTGTTCGACATGCCGGGCCTCAAGACCGGCTGGTTCAAGTTCTCGGCCGGGGTCGCGCCGGAAAAGGTGATGGACCCGTCGTTCACCGCGGCGGCCGCCAATCCCGGCCAGGACTTCAAGCGCGGCTTCATGCTCGACCTGTTCAGCGACAAAAACCTGCTCGGTGTGCGCGAATTCTCGTCCACGGCCGGCATCGTCATCGACGCGATGAACGACCTCTTTGATGCCTGGATGGCCGCGCCCGAAGTGGCCACCGGCCAGTTGCCGGTCGTGCGTTGTGTTGGTGTCTTTCCGGTCACCAACAAGCACGGCACCAACTACCAGCCCAAGTTCGAGATCGTTGGCTGGACAGCACGTCCCGAGGCGCTGGGTGACAGTGACCAGCCGGCACCGGCCGCACCGACACAGGCACCGGCAGCAACGCCTCCGGTCCCCACTACTCCCGCCGCGCATATGCCGCCGCCCGCAGCCGCTGCGCCCGGCGCGCCGCTGTTCTGATCAGCAGCATGCCGGGCCGCTTCGGTGGTCCGGCATGCGCGCGTCTCAGATCCATCCCCGCAGAAAGTGATCCTGGCCGTCATGGCGCGTCGTATTGAAACCGGCAGTATCGATATCGAGGCGATCAAGGATCAGTACCCGCTGGCCGATGCGGTTCGCCGACATCTGGTGCTGAAGCGCCGGGGACATACCATGGTGGGCCTGTGCCCGTTCCACATGGAGCGCACGCCGTCCTTCACCGTCTACCCGCAGGAACAACGGTTCCACTGCTTCGGCTGCGGGGCTCACGGCGACATTTTCGATTTCCTGCAACATCAGGAAGGCCTCGATATCCGCGCCGCGGCCGAGCACCTGACGGGCGGAACTTTCCCCGTCATGTCGGCCGACCGCGTCGCCGAACTCAAATCCCGTCAGGCGCTGTTCGAGGCCGAACAGGCAACGCGCCGCGATGTCGCCATGCGCCAGGCGCGCGAGCGCTGGATTGCTGCGGACCCGACCTACACCAGCCATTGCTATCTCGACGCCAAGGGCATCAAACCCAACGGTACGCGGCTCGATGGCGCCCATATTCTCGTGCCGCTCCACGGGCCAGACGGCAAAATCCAGACCCTGCAGACGATTGATCCCGCCGGCCACAAGCTGTTCTGCTCCGACCTGCCAACAGCAGCGGGCATGTTCGTCATTGGACAGAAGATTGCCGAGACTGCTGGGCCGGTCCTTGTCTGCGAAGGCTTTGCCACCGCCGCCACGCTCCATGAAGCCACCGGCCACACTGTCGTCGTTGCGTTCAATGCCGGCAATCTCGCCAAGGTCGCCGAGCGGCTGGCAGCAACTCATTTCGGAATACACTGGATCGTGGCTGGCGATGATGATCGCGGCAAGGCCAAGAACCCCGGACGCGAAGCGGCCATCGCAGCTGCCCGCATCCTCGGTTGCCCTGCGGTGTTCCCCGAATTCCCAGCCGTCAGCCTCGGCACTGACTTCAACGATATGGCTGCAGTGTCGGGCCTGGAGGCCGTCAGGGCCTTACTGGATGCTGACAGCCCCGCCGCCTGCCCTGACGTCTACGAGACCCTCAGCCTCGACGAGATCGACAACATGCTGCCGCCCAGCTGGCGGATCGAAGGCCTGATCCCGGCGCACGCGCTGGTTCTGCTCTACGGCCGGCCAGGCGAGCACAAGACCTTCATCGCGCTCGATATGGTGCTGCGGGTTGCCTACGGCCTCGACTGGCACGGGAAACCCACCAAGCAGACCGGCGTCCTCTACATTGCCGGTGAAGGCAAATACGGCATTGGTCAGCGCATCAAAGGCTGGCGCCGCGAGCACGGGCTGGAAGCCGTCGACGCGCCGTTCAAGCTGCTGCCCCTCGCCGTCCACATGCTCGATCCTGCCAGCATCGAGAAGCTGAAGCGGACGATCGACCAGGTGCGCGCCGAGGTTGATTTTGAGATCGGGCTCGTCGTGATCGACACCGTGTCGCGCTCGATCCCCGGCGAGGACGAGAACAGCCAAGAAGCCATGTCGATGTTCATCGATGGCTGCGCCAATATCCAGCAGCATTGCTGTGGCAGCGTGATCGGCATCCACCATGCCGGCAAGGATCTCGACCGCGGCATGCGCGGCTCGACTGTGCTGCTGGGCGGCTGCGACACCTCTATCCGGGTTGCCAAGGACGAGGCCACCACCGTCCTGTCGGTTGAGAAGCAGAAGGACGGCGAAGAACTCGACGACCTGCATTTCACGATGAAGGTCGTCGATCTGACCACGGGGCTTGGGGCCGAGCAAAGCACACTGGTGCCGGTATTGGGCACAGGTGCAAAGCCGGTCGGCGAAAAGCGCCTCAGCTGGCACCAGATCCGCGAGATCTTCCAGGCGATCGACGAGGCCTGGCGTGCCGGCGCACCCTGGTCCGTATTCCCCCATGCCCGGCGCAAGGGACGCTTCGCTGTCGACCTGATCTCCGATCAATACGGGGTCACCAAGCGCGAGGCAGAGACCTCGATCACCAAGTGGCAGCAGCACGGCTACCTCGTCACCGAGGCCGGAAAGTTCCACGGCAAGGCCTCTGGACTGCGGGTCGTGAAGTACCTGGAGCCCGACCGATGAGCCCCAAAATCCAGTTGTCGGAAGCAGTCGGAAGCACGGTTTTGCGTCAGTCGGAAGCCAGTCGGAAGGCGGCGGAAGCACGGTCGCAAGCTGTCGGAACGCGCAGTCGCTTCCCCCCCATACCCCCTAGGGGCTTCCGACAACGCCCAAGCGCGTCGTCAGCCTCATTTTTTATCAGTGAAAGGGGGGGCGCATGAAGGGCGCGCCACCGACCCGGCATGGTCAGATCAGCGACATGCAGGTCATCATCAACTGTGTCGACCAGCGTGGCCGGGAACTGGATCAGCACTGGGGCATCGGGCGTTTGCCCATGCTTGTGCCGATCGAGTGGGCCGAACGGTTTCGCGCCCAGCACAAGCTGTTCAACGCTGCGGTGTGGGAGTTCGACCTCACGCTCGTTCGCCAGCACGGCGATGCGATGCTGCGGGCCTACGACAAGCTCGACCAGTTGGCCCGGGAAGCCAAGGGCGCACCTCTGCCGGTCGACCAGTGGGAATTCGAGACCGACGTCGGCCTCGTCATTCTCGTGCGGGACCTGCGCGATACCGGCCGGGCCCAGCGTCACGGACGGGCTGCCCAGGTCTGGTCACTCGACGAGATCGCCAACGTCATCCGCTTCCATCCGATCCTGGCCGCCGCCAAGAACGCGTTCCCAGAGGCACAGGTGGTGAGCGTCCGTCCCAGCCGCGCCGCGCTCGATCAGCTCGATGACGAACTTTCGGACATCCCCTTCTGATGGAGATCCCGATGACCTGAACCCACCCCAGACCGGACGACAGTGGTCCGTACCGCCAAGCACAAAAACCACTGCCGTCCGCACCACGACCGATTCCATTTTGAGGAGAACAATCATGGATGTTCTGACTTTGCCTGCGCTGTGCCGCAGCGCAATCACGCCGGTGCCAAGACCGGTCACAATCATGCGGGCATCAACCTTGGCCCTCGACCTTGGCACCAGCACTGGCTGGGCGCTGCAGACGGGCGACGACTTCATCTCGAGCGGCACGGTGTCGCTCAAACACACCCGCTTCGATGGCGGTGGTATGCGGTTCCTGCGCTTTCGCCGCTGGCTCGAACAGCTTGACCTCGATGCAGGGCCGATCGCTGCCGTCCACTTCGAAGAGGTGCGCCGGCATGTCGGGACCGATGCCGCCCATGTCTACGGCGGCCTGCTCGCCACGCTCAGCGCCTGGTGCGAGGAGCATCTGGTCGCTTACCAAGGCGTGCCGGTCGGGACGATCAAGCAGTTCATCGCCGGCAAGGGCAATGCCGACAAGGCTGCCGTGATTGCTGCGGTGCAGGCCAGGGGTTTTGCACCCGCCGACGACAACGAGGCTGATGCGATCGCCATCCTGCTCTGGGCCATTGCGACCAAGGGAGGTGTGCGATGACCGGTTGGTCCATTCTCGGCCACACCGCCAAGGTGCTCGAAGAACGCAGCTACGATTACGGCGACGCTGCCGACCAGTTCAAAGCCATTGCGGCGCGCTGGTCGATCACCCTCGGTATGCCGGTCTCCCCGGCGCAGGTCGCACTGTGCATGATCGATCTGAAGCTCGCTCGCCTGGCATACGATCCCCGTCACGTTGACAGCATCGTCGATGTCATCGGCTACGCCGCCCTCCTGCGGGAGGTAAGATGATGGGCCTGAGCTCAAGCATCTACGGCGGCAGCACGCGCCGTGATCCCGAAACCGTAAAGCGTGATGGCTGGCGGGAAATGGGCCTTTTGGCGGTGTCCGCCTCCGACCCGCGCCTGTCCTGGCCGGAGCGCGAACTGGTCCTTCAACTTGGGGAGAAGCTCTACGGCGGCCCCTCAAACGGCAGGAGGTGAGCCATGGCTAAGGGCCGCAAACGCAAAGCCGGAAAGCGGCACCCCTGCGGGAAATTGGTGCAGCCCAGCGCTGCCGAAACCCAGCGCGAGGTCATGTCCACCGTGCTGGAAGCCCGGCAGCGCCATTACGGCGTAACCGCCAAACAGGCCCGGGATGAACGGTTGGGCACGGCGCTGGGCCGGCTGGCATTCGCAGGTGGCATCACCGCGGAGCAATACGCTGCCGGCCAGAAATACGCCGAGATCTATCACCGGCACCATGCAGTGATGGGCTTGCCGAGGCCGTTCCCGGCGTCTGTCACGGGGATTTTAGCCAGCGACGGTGTACTCGGCGGTGTCGGTGCGCCTCCCAGCTGCGAACTCATCGAGAAGGTGCGGCGCCATTACGGCGCCGTGCTCGATGTCCTCGACCAGTGCGACCGGGATTTCCACGCATCAGCAGGACAGGCACCGAGCGTTCTGGTTTACCGGCTGATCTGCATCGACGAGGATGCGGGAAGCTGGCCGCAGGCCGGTCGCCGCAACCTCAGCTTTGCCCTTGATGCGCTGGCAGAACTGTTCGGCATGGCGCGGGACAGCCACCGCAAAGTGCTGATCTGACGCCCAAAAAGCCCCGTTTTCCTTGTTTTCTGGGACGAATATGGGCATTGTTCCTAAATAGAGAGTTGAGAACCGCGCCCGGAGCCTAGCCGCTGCCGGGCGTTGTTTATTTCAAGGTTGTTTCCCCTGACATCGTTTGCTACAATTGTGGTAGATAGATGAAGGGTAGTCCAATGGGTACGGTATCAGTCAGAATGGATGATGACTTGGTTGGCGCCGCGCGCGCGGCAGCCAAGGCTGAGTTCCGAACCGTCCAGGGGCAGATAGAGTTCTGGGCCAAGGTTGGCCGAGCCGCTCTCGACAACCCTGACTTGCCGGCATCGTTCGTAGCGGAAAGCCTGATGAGCATGGCTGAGCCGCGCGGCGACACGACACCCTTTGTGCCCCGGTCACGGGCGCAGGCGTGAGTTGGCAGATCAAGCAGACGCGCCGGTTCTCACGCGCCTACAAGAAGCTGCATGACAACATCATTCAGGACGTTGACGAGGCGGTGTTCGCTGTCGCAGGCGACCCAGACATCGGCGAGAAAAAGAAGGGTGATCTGGCTGACCTGTGGGTGCATAAGTTCCGCAGCCAAGGTCAACTCTGGCTGCTGGGCTACACCCGCGATGATGGCATCCAGCTGATTTATCTTGAAGCGATCGGCTCACACGAGAACTTCTACCGAGACTTGAAGCGCTAGGAGCAGGCGATGGCCGAGCGATTGCGTGGACGCCGGGCCGTTGCTCAGCGTTTGCGGCGCTTGCAGGCCGAGCCTCTTTGCCGGGACTGCGCTGCCAAGGGTGCCGTCCGCGAGGCCAGCGTGCCTGACCATATCTTGCCACTCACCCAGGGCGGCAGCGACGAGGACAGCAACATTCGCTGCCTTTGCGCTGACTGCCACCAGGCACGCACGGCCGAGCAGTTCGGCCACCGTAGGACGATACCCACCGGCCGCGACGGCTGGCCGATCGGCTGACCCCCTAGGGGGGTGGTTCGCGCTTAGGCCCTTTCGGGTGGGAAACCGCGCATGGTCCAAACTTTTCACGAACGCGAGTTAGCGACCGGGGGTCAAATGACACAATGGCCCGCCGATCAGGTCGAGCGGCTCCACGGAAGCCGCTTCGATACGTGGCAGTTAGCTCAGGACGAGGTGATCGACTGGATCAACTTCTACAACCATCGCCGGATGCACTCGACACTGGGTTATGTCAGTTCAATGGCGTTCGAGAAAAACTGGTTTGCCAACCAGGAAAAACAGGCAGCATAAGGAAGCCGCCAAGGGAGTCGTTTTACGAGGGCAAGGTCACTTCACCAACCGCGTAACGCATGCGTCCGCCGTGCCATCGATTTCAGGCAGCAGCAGCGGCAGTTCGAGACGGACCTTTGCGGTCATCTGCTTACTCCATCGTGACCCGCCGACCACAGGTCATGGGCATTGATCCGAAGTCGCGAGATCGCTCGTGACGCTTCGGCGCGCGCGGCGGTTTCCGCTTTCAAGGCATCCTGTGCCTGACGCTCGGCGTATAGCAGGTCGGCAAGGTCGACGCCGCCCAATCTATAGCCCTGCCGCAGCCGATAGGCTGCCATCTCGCTGCTGGTTCCGGCATCGAGACTGCGTTGCCATGCCGACCAGCTGTTGATCGCCTGGGCAAAGTCGGTGGCAGCGGCCTCCTCGGCCATAAAACGCGCGGCAGCGAACTCGGCGGTTGCGGCGCGGGCTTCCGCCCCAGCCTGTTCGGCCAATGCGGACCTGCCCGCACCGCCAATCGGCATCGATGCCACCACCCCAATGCCGCGCTCGGCTCCGCCCCGCTCGCTGAACAAGCGCAAGCCGAGTGTCGGATCGGGAATCCGGTCTCGGCGTGCCCGCTCGGCCAAGATCGTCTGCCGATCGGCCTCGGCCTGCGCTGTGGCCAAGCCATGGTCCTGAGCAAGCGCCTGATCACGAAGTATGTCGAGCATGACCGGCGGCATCAACGGGTTTGGCAAATCCGGCACCTCGGCAGGCAGCGGCAGCGAGGGGAACTGCACCTCCAGCCGCGAGCGCGCGATTTGCGCACGCGACCGGCTCTGGTCAAGCGCCACCCGCGCCGTTGCCAGCGCCGAGCGAGCCCGATCGACATCGACCGGTGCCGCGTCCTGGAGGGCAACCCGGCGTTCGACGGAAGTCAGGTCCGCTGTCAGGTTGGCCACCGCAGCTTCGTTGGCCTTTATCTCAGCGCCGGCCGCCAGCCGGTCCCACCAGATGTCGTTGAGGAGCAGCACTGCGCCATGGCGGGCACCGGCAATCCGAAAGTCCGCCGCCGAAACTCCAAACGCACCCGCCCTGCGGTCAAGGGCTGCCTTTCCGGGCAACCGGAAACCCCGTTCGAGCGTAACATCGTATTCGCTGAATTCGCCTTCGCGGTCGATCCGGCGCCTGGCATAGGATCCGCTGACGGTGAACTCATAGGGACCGGCGCGCTGACCGCGCGCAGCACCGCGCGCCGCGTCGCTGCGGGCAATGCTCGCCTGTACCAAGGGATGTTCTTCAACCGCGCGCTCGACGGCTTCTGCGGGCAACAGCGTCGAGACTTCGTTGGCAAGGGCTGCTCCGGACAGAAGCAGCGCGGGCAGGATTAGATAGCGGTTCATGCGGGGTATCCTTCGTCATCACCCTGGGCTTCGCGTTCAGCGAGCGACTCACCGAACCGCTCGTAAAGCATCGGCAAAAGCACCAGGGTCAGCAGGGTTGATGTGATCAGGCCGCCGATCACCACGATGGCGAGCGGCCGCTGGATTTCGGAGCCGGGACCGGTCGCAAAGAGCAACGGCACCAGTCCGAATCCGGTGATTGTCGCGGTCATCAGCACCGGTCGCAATCGCCGTTCCGCTCCGCGCCGCACCGCCTCGGCCATCGACTTGCCTGATTCGCGCAACTGCCGGAAGTAGGACACCATCACCAGGCCGTTGAGCACCGCGATGCCTAGCAGGGCGATGAACCCGACGGAGGCGGGCACCGAGAGATATTCCCCGGTGACCAACAAGGCGACGATGCCCCCCACCGCTGCAAACGGAATGTTGGCAATGATCAGCAAAGAAGCGCGGATTGAGCGCAGTGTCACATAGAGCACGATGAAGATCAGGATCAGCGAGATTGGCAGCACGACTGCCAGCCGGGCCGATGCCCGCTGCTGGTTCTCGAACTGCCCGCCCCATTCGAGCCGGTATCCCGCAGGTAGCGGCACGGCTTTGGCGAGATCGGCCTTGGCCTCATCAACAAAGCCAACCAGATCGCGGCCCGACACAAACGCCTGGATCAGCGCAAAGCGTGAGCCGTTCTCATGCTCCAGCTTCACCGGTCCTTCGGTGCGGGTGACCCGCGCCACGTCGCTGACGCGGACGCTCGTCCCATTGGGGCTGAGGATAGTCTGGTCGGTGAACAGCGTCGGATCGCTCGCCAGCGCAGGATCGCCGCGAATGACGATCGGCACGCGGCGATTGCCTTGCGCGACAGTCCCGGCGCGCACACCTTCGACTTGCGCACGCAGGGCATCCTGCAAGTTTTGCACGGGCATTCCGGCCCGGCCGGCAGCCAGCCGGTCGATGTCGAGTTGCAGATATTCGACGCTATCGTCGGCAACCGTGATCACTTCGGTGGCACCGCTGATCTTGCGCAGCCGCCCATCGATTTTGGCTGCTAGTTCTCCAAGCGTCTTGAGGTCGGGGCCGAACAGCTTGATCGCCAGATCGCCGCGCGAGCCGGTCAACATTTCGGACACGCGCATTTCGATAGGCTGGGTAAAGGCATGCTCGAATCCGGGCAGTTCCTCCATCGCCACCCTGATTTGCTCGATCAGCCAGTCCTTGTCCTGAACCCGCCATTCACTCCGTGGCTTCAGTCGCATGAACGTGTCGGTGTCATTGAGCGACATCGGATCAAGCCCAAGTTCATCGCTGCCGACCCGGCCGACGATTTCGAGGATCTCCGGAACCTTTTTCATCAGCAGTTTCTGGACGCGCAAGTCGCCTTCGATGCTGTGCTGGAGGCTGATGCTGGGGTGCTTCTCGATCTGCAGCAGCACCGAGCCTTCATCCATCGTCGGCAGGAAGGTCTTGCCGACAAACGAATAGGCCACAACCGCGACGAGCAAGGCGGCTCCGGCTGCACCATAGACCGCCGACTTGCGGGCAAAGGCCCAATCGAGCAGCCTGTGATAACGCGGCGAAAGCTGCCGCATCAACCACGGCTCCTTGTGCTCTCCATCCGCCTTCAGGCCGTAAGAGGCGAGCACCGGAACCAGAGTCAAAGCCAGGACGAGCGAACTGGCTAGCGCCAGCACGATCGTCATCGCCACCGGACCGAACAATTTGCCCTCAAGGCCTTCGAGCGTGAGGAGCGGAAGGAACACCAGCGCGATGATGAACAGGCCCGAAGCGACCGGCACGACGACTTCGCTGGTGGCAACCAGCACGCGGTTGATCTTGCTGGAATGCGCATGGGCCGGATCGGACAGTCGCTCGACGACATTTTCAATCACGACCACAGCGCCGTCCACCAACATCCCGATGGCAATGGCGAGGCCGCCAAGGCTCATAAGATTGGCCGACATGCCGAATTGCTTCATCAGGATGAAGGTCACCAGCGTCGCCATCGGCAAGGCAGCAGCTACGATCAGCGAAGCCCGGATGTCGCCCAGAAACAGGAGCAGCAGGATCACCACCAGGATGGTCGCTTCGAGCAAGGCCTCCTCGACTGTCCCGACGGCGCGTTCGACCAGTTCCGAACGGTCATAGAAGACGTTGAGGACCATCCCCTTGGGCAGGCTGCGCTGGACCTCGGCGGCGCGCACCTTGACCTCGCGCACGACCTTGCTGGCGTCGGAACCTTTCAAGGCGATCACAATGCCCTGCACGGCCTCGCCGGTGCCATTGCGCGTCACCGCGCCGTAACGGGTCAGGCTGCCGGTGCCGACGGTCGCGACATCGCTCAGCCGCAACACGCCATCCTTTTGCGTTTTGACCACCACCGCGCGCAGATCGTCCTCGGTCTGGATCGCTCCGACCGCGCGCACGATCAGCGCCTCGTCGCCAACCGAGAGTCGCCCGGCGCCGTCATTGCGGTTTCCTGCACCGATCGCCGTGCTGATGTCTTCATAGGTGAGGCCGGCTGCCGCCATCAGGTTGGGATCGGGACGAACCTCGAACGTCTCGGCCCGTCCGCCGAGCGAGTTGACGTCGGCGACACCCGGTACCGTGCGCAATGCTGGCCGGATCGTCCAATCGAGCGCGCGCCGCTTTTCGGCTAGGCTCTGCGGTCCTTCGAGCGTGAACATGTAAACATCGGTCAGCGGCGTCGCGATCGGTGCAAGCCCGCCTTCGACCGACGGCGGCATGTCTTCCATGATGCCCGACAGCCGTTCGGTCACCTGACTGCGCGCCCAGTAAATATCGGTGCCGTCCTGAAAATCGATGGTGATGTCGGCAATGCCGTATTTGGCGATGGAGCGGAGGATCTGCTGCTTGGGGATACCCAGCATCTCCATCTCGATCGGCGTGATAACCCGGCTTTCGACCTCTTCGGGGGTCATGCCAGGGGCCTTGAGGATGATCTTCACCTGGGTCGATGAAATGTCCGGGAAGGCATCAACCGGCAGGTTGAGAAAGGACCAGCCACCGATACCGGCCAGCGCAAGCGCCAGACCCAGTACCGCCAGCCGCGCGGCGAGCGACAGCTCTACAAGACGACGCAGCATGGCCTATTCGCCGCCCAGCGTCATTTTGATCTCGGTCAGGCCCGAGATGGCAATCACTTCGCTGGCTGCGAGGCCCTGGATAATAACCGTCTCACCGCCAGCGCTGCCGCCAATGACGACGACCCGCTTCTCGAATCCCTTGGCCGTTTTGACAAAGACGACATCCGCGTCACCAAGGCGTGTGACCGCATTTGACGGAACCGCAACCGCGCTTTGCTGGGCATCGCCGAAGATGGAAACCATCACCCCTTTGCCCGCGATCATTCCAGGGGCAGCACCAATGCTGGCCTTGGCCAGAACGCTGCGGGTGTCCGGGTCGATTGCCGAGCCGATCGAGAGAATGAGCCCGGAGATATTACCGGGCAACGATACCGTCATGCCGGGCCTGACCAGGCCGGCCAGTCGTTCCGGGACTTGAATGTCCAATTGATAGGCATTGCTCGCATCGATCACGAACGGCGCAACCATGCCATCCACCGGGCCGCCAGTCTGCACCGCGACCGTCGAAACCCGTCCACTGATCGGCGCGCGCAGGGTGATCAGGCCGCCGCTGCTAGCCCCGGAAAGACCAAGGATACGTGAGCTCTCCGAAACATCCGCTTCTGCCTGCCGCACTGCAGCCTGCGCTTCTTGCGCACGCGCCCCGGCAATGACGCCTTCGCTTGCAAGCTGCCCGAGCCGTTTTGCGTTGGCGCGCGCATAACCGAGTGCTGCCTGCGCGCGAGTCAGGTTCGAGCCGACTTGCAAGGCATCGCGGCTTACCATCGTCGCCAACGGCTGGCCGCGCGTCACGGCCTGTCCGGGGATCACGAACACCTGCCGGATTGACCCTCCAAAGGAGGCTGTCACCGCTACTCGCGCATCCGGCGGCAGCGTCACCGTAGCAGGCATGGTGCCGAGCGGCATTCCGCTTGCGGCCCGCACGACCGCCGTTTTGACACCCATCCGCTCCAGCTGAGCGGCCGTCATCGGCTTGGCTGCGTCCCCCGGTTGCTCGGTGGCTGCTGTTTCGGAACGGGGTGCGGCCGGCCACAAGGTCCACCACCCGACAAAAATAATGACTACCAGTGCCGCAAGCGCGGCAATTCGATTACGCAATGACATTGAAGAAAGCTCCCAACCGGACAGAATCTCGGCAACGGGAATACCCGCCGCAAAGTGGTGTCGGTCAGGCGGAGGGCGGCTGGGTCGGCGGTGCCTGCGCGTATGCGGCGAGCAGGTTCGTGGTTGCCGCTTGAAATGCCTTTTGGTTGGCACCAGCCATCAGGCAAATATCGGGACCGGTTGCGGCCAGGCCAGCCGTGCAGTGGTGATGCGCCGCAGTTTCGCCCGGCATGCCGGAGGCGGGTTTCTGCTGGTCGTCGCCGGTTGTGGCATCCGCCTCATGAAGGTCGAGGATTTCGGACACATGCACATCGGACTCGCCCTGCGCATGAGCGATAGCGGGCGCTATCGCGCCGCCGAACAGAACGGCCAGTATCAACAGTAATGAGATGATTCGACCCCGCATTACTTGCCCGATAGCATGAGTGCTGCGCTGCGGCAAACAGAGTTCATCGCGCGATCCCAATCCAGCGCGGAACTGATTGGACGAAGGCACGGTAGGCATCGCCAAAGCTTGCGTGCAAATGAGCCTCCTCGATCTGAACCTGAACATGGCAGGCAGCGACGAATGCCAACCAGGCTAGCCATACCCACCATAGCGAGGTGTTCAGCGCCACCCCAAGCCCGATCATCATCATCCCGACAAAAATTGGATTGCGGCTGAACCGGAACAACCCATGCCGAATGAACAAGGGTGCGTCCCCGTGCCGGACCCCGACACGCCACGCCCGGCCCATCTGGATTTGCGCAACGATTACGATGGCCGCGCCCGAACCCGAGAGCATCGCCGCGATAGCCGGGAACTCCCCGCGTCCATCCTTGGCGACAACTCCGCCCGCGATGGCGAGTACGGCGATGCTTGCAGCGAATGCCAGCCCAGCCAACCTCTGCTTTCCCTTCGACGAAGCGAAAGCCCAAGCGCGATCACCCGATTTTCGCCGGATGGCTTCGCCCCTCAGCACCGAGGCTGCGAAAATCGTGACAAGTGCGATGAAGGGAATGGTGTGCAACATCAGATCAACCCTGCGCCGGGCTGGCTGTTTGACGCACTGACCGAAGTTCGTCGCGCGCGTGCCGGACAATCTGCACGCCTCCGCTGATCGCCAGCGCAGCCATGATGCCAGCAACCAATAGGTCGGGCCAGGCACTCCCGGTCTGGAACACGCCGAGCGCCGCAACCATCACCGCAATGTTGCCGATGGCGTCGTTTCGCGAGCAGATCCACACCGAACGCATATTCGCGTCGCCGGTGCGGAAACGATAGAGCAATAAGGCAACGCCGACATTGGCGACGAGTGCCATGGCCCCGACAATGCCCATTGTTTCGGGCTGGGGCGCGGCACCATTTACAAGCGCGAGGATCGCCGTCGCCAGCACCCACGTCCCGAACGCCAGTAGTGTGATCCCCTTCAAGAGCGCAGACCGCGCGCGCCAGACCAGCGCCATGCTCGCGACCGTCAAGCTGATGGCGTAGTTGGCGCTGTCGCCTAGAAAATCGAGCGCGTCGGCCTGGAGCGAACGTGAGTCTGCCGCCGAGCCAGCGACAAATTCGACCGCAAACATCGCCGCGTTGACGCCAAGCGCGATCCACAAGGCCCACCGCCAGCGCGGATCGTTGAGCGCAGACTTACTCCCGCAAGCGCTCGCGCAGCAATTGTCAGCCATGATCTTCCTTCTCGACAAAGTGCGAGTCGGCGCTGCATATGCACCCTGTAGCAACTACAGGGTCAAGCGATGAAAATCGGCGAGCTGGCAAAGGCGACCGCGACCAAAGTGGAAACCGTCCGCTTCTACGAAAAAGCGGGGCTGCTGCCGCCGCCTGCGCGGACCGATGCCAATTATCGCAGCTACGGCCCCGCGCATCTCCAGCGTCTGTCGTTCATCCGCCGCGCGCGCGATCTGGGCTTCAGCGTCGACGCCGTGCGCGATCTGCTCGCGCTCGCCGATGATCGGGGCAAGCCCTGCGGTGCAGTCGATGCGATCGCCAGCGGGCATCTGGCGGAAGTCGAACGCAAGATTGCCGACCTTTCCGCGATGCGCGAGGAACTCACGCGGGTGATCGGAAGCTGCCGGCATAATACTGTTGCCGACTGCAAGATCATCGAAACATTGGGGCCGCGGGTCGCGGCCACCACGGAAACACCAGCATGATCTCGGTCCTCGCCAATCGCACTTATCGCCATTTGCTCGGCGCCCAGATAATCGACCTGATCGGCACGGGGCTGGCCACGGTCGCGCTTGGGCTTCTCGCCTTTGACCTTGCCGGAGGCGATGCCGGCGCGGTGCTGGGAACCGCGCTCGCGATCAAGATGGTCGCCTATATCGGCGTCGCGCCTGTGGTCGGTGCCTTCGCGGACCGGTTGCCGCGCCGCGCTTTCCTCGTCGCGATGGACCTGGTGCGCGCCGCTGTCGCGCTCAGCCTGCCCTTCGTCGATCAGATCTGGCAAATTTATGTGCTGATCTTCGTCCTGCAATCGGCGTCTGCCGCGTTCACCCCGACATTCCAGGCAACTATCCCCGACGTGCTGCCCGACGAAGCCGACTACACCCGCGCCCTGTCGCTCTCGCGGCTTGCCTATGACATGGAAAGCCTTGTCAGCCCGATTTTGGCGGCAGCCCTGCTTTCGGTGATCAGCTTCCACTGGCTGTTTGCCGGAACGTCGATCGGCTTCATTTGCTCTGCGCTGCTGGTCGTATCGGTCGTGCTGCCGCGCTCGCCCGCCAAACCACATGCTGGCGGCATCTGGACCAAGACCACGCGGGGTCTCAGAATTTACCTAAAGACGCCACGTCTTAAGGGCTTGCTCGCGCTCAGCCTTGCCTCGGCGGCGGCAAGCTCGATGGTGATCGTCAACACCGTCGTCATTGTGCGTGGCGGCCTCGGCTTTGGTCAAAGGGAAGTGGCGCTAACGCTCGCGGCATATGGCTCCGGTTCGATGCTGGCCGCGTTCATCATCCCGCGCTTACTCGACAAGATCAGCGATCGGACCTTGATGGCCAGTGCTGCGGCGCTGCTGACGGCCGGCCTTGGAATGATGGCCATACTCACCATGTTTTTTGGCAAGAGCAGCGCCTATTGGCCGCTATTGCTGGCAGGCTGCTTCGTCCTCGGTATCGCCTATTCGATGAGCGTCACCCCATCGGGCCGTCTCCTGCGCCGCTCGGCCAATGCAGAAGACCGGCCAGCGGTCTTTGCCGCCCAGTTCGCGCTCAGCCATGGCTGTTGGCTGATCACCTATCCCCTTGCCGGACAGATTGGAGCGGGCGTCGGCCAGGTCGCGGCATTCGCTGTGCTGGCGCTGGTCGCGGGTATCGGCACTGTCGCGGCGCTATGGCTTTGGCCGTCACAAGATCCCGAAGCGGTGGCGCATAGCCATGATGATCTCGCGCCGGATCATGCGCATCTGCGCGACCATCACGGGAACGACAAAGGCACTGGCCACGCCTTTGTGATCGACGACATTCACCCGGATTGGCCGCGCGTGGTTTGATAGTGCCCCGGCGAACATCATCTGCGATCCACAATACATGGAAACGGGAAACGACGGGATGATAGAAACACGCGCTGGCCATTGGGACAATGTTTACACGACCAAGGCTGACGATAGCGTCAGCTGGTTCGAACCATCGCCGTCATTCTCGTTGGAACTGATCGATGCTGCAGGAATTGGTCTGGGTGCGGTGATCGACATCGGCGGCGGTGCGTCCCGATTGGTCGACGCACTCGTCGCAAAAGGACATGCCCGCGTAGCGGTGCTCGATCTGTCCGCGCAGGCGCTCGAAATCGCCAAAGCAAGACTAGGCGCCCGAGCGGACGCGGTGGAGTGGATTGTCGGCGATGTGACCGAATGGATGCCCACCAGCCGGTACGACCTCTGGCATGACCGCGCTGCGTTCCACTTCCTGACCGCACCCGATGATCAAGCCGCCTATGCCAAGGTCCTGCACTCCGCGCTCAATCCGGGCGGCGTCGCGATCATCGGCACTTTCGCCCCCGATGGACCCGAAAAATGCAGCGGTCTGCCAGTGGCCCGCCACGATGCGGACAGTATCGGCCGCATTATCGGACCCGGTTTCACCCTGACCGATGAACGGCGCCATGACCACACGACGCCGGGCGGCGCATTGCAGAAATTCCAGTTCAGCAGTTTCAGGAAGGCGGGCTGAACCGGCCTTGGTCTCGCGCCGAGTCAATGCCGCGCATAGACAAACGTCGGTCCCGCACCGAAGGCGATTACATTGTACCGATCCGCCTGCCGCCCGGGCGCTTCCATACCGGGCGACCCCAGGGGCATCCCTGCAACTGCCAGCCCGCGAACACCGCGCGGCTTCGCGGCCAAGACGCGCTTCATGTCGGCAATGGGCACATGCCCTTCAAACGCCATGCCATCGATGATTGCGGTGTGACAGCCGGAAAGCGCCGCAGGCACCCCTAAGCGTGCATCGAGTGCGGCGCGGTGGGCATCGTCGACGATCCTGACATTGCGTCCGAACGCGGCGCGCACTTGGGCTGCCCATTTCTCGCAGCAGCCGCAGCCGGGGTCACGATGCATGACAATATCCGATGCAGCCATCGCCGGAGTTGCGAACAGCATGAGGGCCAGGATGATCTTCTTCATGGCGGGGATCCTTCGTTGCTATGGTTTTGATTCGCCCGGGTGGCTTCCGGCGCGTTGCGGGAGCAGCATGATCAACAGGATGATCACGATTGCCAAAGCCGCCGAGGCCAATGGACGGCTCAACGCAAGTCCGCCCTGATCGAGCGGCTTATCAAGAAAATCACCAACGGCTGCGCCAAGTGGCCGCGTCAGGATGAAGGCTGACCAGAACAGGAGCGTTCGACTGATCGTGGTTCTGAAATAGAGCAATGCGACCACCGCGAGCATCACCGCAAAAATGCCTGCCGCGCCGATATAGCCTCGCCCCCCGGTATCGGCTAGCCAATCGCCCAGCGCGGTTCCCAGCGTTTGTGAAAAGGTGATCGTGATCCAGTAGAATGTCTCGGCGCGTGGCTCCTTCACGCTGACCACCGAAATCGTTCCCAGACCGCGATGCCAAGCGAACAGCGATGCCAGCACCAGCCCGAACAGCAACAGCGAACCGCCGGTATAGCCAATCCCCATCGAACGGGTCGCATAGTCGGCCATGGTCGTTCCGGCCGTCGTCGAGGCGATGATCGTCGCCCAATAGAGCATCGGATGAAACCGGCTTGCCCGGATTTGCCACCGCACGAGCAGCACCAGAATGCTGAGAAAAATCGCTGTGCCGACGAGGTAGCCAAGGTTCATCGACATACTGACCGTATCGCCGCCGGTTTCGCCAAGCGTTGTCGCCAGGATCTTGATGATCCAGAACCCGAGCGTCACCGCAGGCACTTTGGTCAAATCGGAGAGCGGAATGGACGCTCGATCGCCGGGGAGATTTGGCTCTGTCATATCAAGGTCCTTTATGTCCGGGCTATCCTGTCCGGCGAGCGAGATTGTTAATCAGAACCACGTCCTGATGCCGATGACCAGACTGGTGGATTGCACGCGGTCACCCGCAGCGCGTGCGAAGTGGGCACTGTCGCCGAATTTTCGCTCCCATGACACGCCAATGTAGGGCGCGAACTCGCGTTTGATCTCGTAGCGCAACCGAAGTCCAAGCTCGGCGTCGGAGAAGCCCGAACCGATGCCATTCGCAGGCACATCCTGCGCTGAAAAGTTGAGTTCGACGCGCGGTTGCAGGATCAATCTCTGGGCGATGCGTTGATCATAATAGCCCCCGATCCGTCCCAGCAGGTCCCCCTTGTCTGAGAGGAACAGCGCGCCGCCAACCTTGAACCAGTTTGGGGCAATCCCTTCGATGCCGATCGTCGCATAGGTTCGCGCCGGGCCCGGTTTGAAATCATGCCGGACACCGGCTTGCAGATTGAACCAGGGATCGATCGCGCGGGAGTAGAGCGCCTGCACCTCGGCGCTGTCGATGCCGCCGCGAACGGCACCTTCGCCTTCGGTCTTCACAACCAAACGTTCGATGTCGCCGCCGAACCAGGCTTCGGCGTCCCAGCGATAGGCGTCCCCACCCTTTTGAACACGATACTCGGCAAGATTGAAGGTGACGCTATAGGCGGGCATGCCGCCATTTTCGTGCCGGAGCATCGTGCGCGACGTCGCCATTTGATCAGCGCCAAAAATACCGTCAGCAGCATGATCGGTGGGCGGAGCGGGAGCCGGTGTTGTGCCGATCTCGTTGTCTGGCGGCTCCATGCCCGGCATTCCAGTCATGCCCGACATGTCATGGCCCGCATGGGGGTCAGCCGAGGCGGGGGCTCCTGGCTGTCCCATCTCCATGCCTGGCATGGACGACATGTCGTGATCGGGCGCAGGTTCGGGCGGATTGGGTGTGGCAGGGGACATGTCCATGCCCGGCATCGGGTCCGTACTCGCAGCAGGCTTGGGCGCAGGCTTGGGTTTTGGAGCGGGCTGGGCGGGCTGCTCCATTCCAGACATCGCGCCGTGATCCATCTGCGCGGCGGCAGGCGATGCGACTGCCATTGCGGCAACGGCGGCGCTGGCGAGCGAAAGCTTCATGCCGCAGCCTCCTCGTGGCGCACCGTGACGACGCGGAACATCCCCGCCATCATGTGGAGCAGCATATGGCAGTGGAAGGCCCAATCGCCGAGCGCGTCGGCGGTCAGATCGAAAGATACCTTGCCGCCCGGCAGTACGTTGACCGTATGTTTGACCGGATGACGGCCGGGATTGCCGGTCACAACCTCGAAGAAATGGCCATGCAGGTGGATCGGGTGGGGCATCATCGTGTCGTTGATCAGATTGACCCGCACCCGCTCACTGTGCCGGAATGCGATCGGCTCGGTCCCCTCGCTGAACTTCACGCCATCGAACGACCACATATAGCGTTCCATATTGGCGGTCAGATGAAGGTCGATCTCGCGCGACGGTGTGCGGGTGTCGGCATTGGGCCTGAGCGATTTAAGGTCGCGGTAGGTCAGCACGCGGTGATCAACCTTTTCAAGTCCAGTGGGGCGCTCTCCGGTGCGATCCATCGGCATGGGTGCCAGTGTCGCCACACCCGGCCCCATCTTCACCTGCGGCGCAACGGACGGATCGCGCATTTTCATCGCGCCGCCGGTCATATCCATGCCGGCCATTGAGTCCTTTGCTGACGGCGCCGAAGCAGCTGCGGAATGGTCCATACCCGCCATAGCGCCTCCGCTCTTATCAGCAGCACCCATATCCATCTCGCCCATTCCCATGTCCTTCACGGTCAGGAGCGGGCGCTCGCGGAGCGCGGGGATGGCCGCGACCATGTCCATGCGCGGCGCGAGTGTGGCGCGGCAAAGGCCCGAGCGGTCGATAGACTCAGCGATCAGGCCATAGGCGCGATCGTCATTTGGCTGGACGATCACATCATAGGTTTCGGCAATGGCGATCTGGAACTCGTCGGTTTCGACGGGCTCGATGTTCTGGCCATCCGCCGCGACGACGATCATCGGCAAACCGGGCAACCGCACATTGAAATTGGTCATGGCCGAAGCGTTGATGATACGCAGCCGCACCCGCTCGCCGGGGACAAACAGTGCAGTCCAATTGTCCGCGCTGGCATGCCCATTGATCAGGTAGCTGTAAGTCGAGCCGTTGACGTCGGCGATGTCGGTCGGGTCCATCCGCATGCCCGCCCACATCCGGCGGTCAGCCGCCGTTTGATCTTGGCCCTTGAGCAGGCCCGAAAGCGTCTGCTGGTTGTGGTTGAAATAACCGCCCATCGCCTTCAGCTTCCGCATCTGTTCCATCGGATGCATGAAGCTCCAGTCGGACAGCACGACCACATGCTCACGGTCATAAGCGACCGGATCGGGGCCTGCCGGATCGATGACGATGGCCCCATACAGGCCCATCGCCTCCTGCCCTCCCGAATGGCTGTGATACCAATAGGTGCCGGACTGCTTGACTTCGAACGCGTAATTATAGGTCTCACCGGGCTTGATCCCTGGGAAACTGACGCCGGGAACGCCGTCCATCTGGAACGGCAAGAGGATGCCATGCCAGTGGATTGAGGAATCCTCTTTCAGCGTGTTGGTGACGGCAAGGCGGACCTTCTGACCTTCCTTCAGGCGGATGACCGGCCCGGGAAGCGTTCCGTTGACCGTCACAGCATGTCCGGTCTTCCCGCCTATGCTGAACGGTGTATGGCCAATGGACAGGGCAATCTCTTCGCCGCTCAAAACTTCCGGAGTGCGTCCAAGGCCCGGCGTTCCGCTCCGCGCCCAGGCTGGAAACAGCGGTGTCAGGGCAAGGCCGCCGCTGGTTAACGCTGCACCGCGCAAGAGGGTCCGCCGGGAAACGGGGTAAGCGATCATATGCGGGTGTCCAGCGAAGAGGATGTTGGTGATCGAAGGTGACCTTGGTGATACGCACCCCGTCGCTCAATCCCTCAGATATTCGGTCAATTTGCTCCGAGCGCGGTAAAGCCGGGTTTCTACGGCCTTTTCACTGATGCCCAACACCTCGGCAGTCTCGGCCTGCGTCAGCCCTTCGATGGTGCGCAGGATCAAGGGTTCGCGGATCATTGGCGGCAGTTTGGCAATCCCTGCGCGCACGCGGGCAAGTTCGGCCCGGTCGGCAAGCTGCTGATCGGCAGGTATGCTGTCATCGGCAATCGACGCTGCAGCTTCAAGCGGCAGGGCGAACGAAAAGAACCGCCGCACCGCGCGCCGCCTTGCCCAATCGCGGCACTTATTGAGCGCGATCCGCGATACCCAAGTCTTGAAGGGACGCGTGACATCATAGCTTTTGAGCGCCGCAAAGGCCGCGATGAATGCCTCCTGGGTGACATCGAGCGCGGCATCATCGTCACCCGTGTTGCCCCGCACCAGACGGAAGACGGACGCGCGGTGGCGATCAAGGAGTTCGCGGAAAGCAGTCTGCCGTCCTGCGAGGGCAAGCGCCGCCAACTCGCCGTCGGAACACTCGTCCAGCGCCAGCGTCATTTCTGATCGGCAGTGAGCGCTTTGACCACGGCCTCATCGAATCTCGCCGCTTGATCAGGCCTGAGCAACGCGCGCATCGCAAAGATATGTTCCAGCGTTTCTTTTTGCAATTCGCCCATCGCCATATGCGATTGGTCGATTGCGGCGGTGACTTGCGGACCATAGCCATGTTCGGCCTCGATTGCGGCCGCCAGCTTGGCATTGTCGGCGCGCATCTCGAGCTCGAGCGCTTTGCGGCGCACTGCAAATACCTGCTCCAGCTCTTCCAGTTTTGCGAGTTGGGCGGCGTCAAGATTGAGCTGATCGTGCAGCAGTGCATGAAGTTCGCTGTCAGCGGCTGGATTGGGTGCAAGTACGGCCCGGCCCAGCCAAACACCAGCAATCGCCGCAGCGAATGCGATCAAGGCAACCAGCAGCATGCGGCGCAGACTGGTCACTTCGAGGCCAGCAGCAACGAAGACGGCGCCAGCGCGTGCGGCACACCAAAGGACGAAACTGACGGTGCGGTAGAAGCGGGGCTCCCGGGAAATCCCGTGCTTATGATGCCGAACGCGAGGGCGGCAACCGCGGCGATGCTGAGTGACCGCAGCGAATTGCCTGCAGCGGAACTCAGTTGCACGGCCAGACCGGCAAACACGGCCTCATCCATAGTCGCCAGACGCGACGGGAGCGGTGCGCCGCCAATCTGGGCCAACATCTCGTCAAGGTTGCTCATCGCGATAATCTCAGGTTTCGCTACTTATACGCAAGGCAAGACCATATCCCTCAATACCAGAGTTATCGGTCGCAAGCGGATTTTTCAAGGGTCCGTTATTTTCAAAGGCCCGCTATTTTCAAGGGCAGGGCTTCGGCGCTGCGTATTTACCATGACACCCTTGATGGAGAACGTTCATGTCCAAACTTCGCCTTGCATTCACCGCGCCCATTCTGGCCGCTCTTGCATTCGCAGGAAGCGCGCAGGCCCACACCAATCTGGTATCTTCGTCTCCTGCAGCCAATGCAATCGTTGCCAAGCCTGGCCGGATCGTATTGACCTTCAACGAACGAGTCGTCGCCAACTTTACCGGAGCAACCCTCGCCATGACCTCGATGCCGGGGATGGCAAGTCACGCGCCGATGGCAATCACGGGCTTCACCTCAGCCATGAGCGCCGACGGCAAGACGCTGACGCTGACAATGCGGCGCGCGCTTGCGGCTGGCACCTACCAGCTTCAATGGCACGCAGCGGGTGCAGACACGCACCGTATGGAAGGCACTCTGTCCTTCACCGTGCGATAGGGTGATCGACGCATTGACCATCGGCATCAGGTTCGCTCTCTATGTGAACCTTATGCTGTTGTTCGGGCTGCCGCTGTTCGGGCTTTATGCCTTGAAGGGCGCGGAGCGGCTACACGGCAATGTGCTGCCGCTCCGCGCGCTGACAATCTGGCTGTCGGCTGCGGGCATTGCCCTGTCGGTGTTGAGCATTTTCGCGATGACTGCCTCGATGGCGGGCGTTGCGCTGCTTGAGGTTGACCGTGCTTCGGTCGGCATGATGATCTCCGAAACTCCGATGGGGAATGCCTGGGCTGTCCGCATGGCAGCGCTGCTCGCGACGCTCACCATCGCGATCGCGGTGGGTCGGGGCAAAGCTCCGGCTTGGCTGGTGCTGGTGTCGCTTGGATCGGCAACCGCGCTTGCCTCGCTGGCATGGACAGGTCACGGGGCCGCGAGCGATGGTGTCGCAGGAACGCGCCATCTTATCGCGGACATCGTGCATTTGTTGGCGGCCGGCGCTTGGATCGGTGCGCTTGCGGCACTCGGCGCGCTGCTGTTTCGTCCCGCGCGCGCGATGTCGGACGATCATATCCGGCTCACACACCGCGCGCTCAACGGCTTTTCGCTTATCGGAACGCTGATTGTTGCGCTGATCGTCTTGTCCGGCCTGGTGAATAGCTGGATGCTGGTTGGCCCCGAACATCTGCTGTCGATGCGTTCAACACTCTATGGGCGGCTGCTCATAGCAAAGCTTTTGCTGTTTGCGGCGATGTTGGGCCTGGCAGCGGCAAACCGGTTCCGCCTGACACCGGCATTTGATCAAGGCATAAAGGGGGGTGGAACACTATCGGCCATCCGCCGTTTACGCTTGAGCGTAGTCTTCGAGAAGAGCGCAGCGCTCGCCATCCTTGGCCTTGTCGCATGGCTTGGAACCCTTGAACCGCCGATGGCGATGTGATGCGCCCAAGGAGAAGATCGTGAACGGACCACAAGGTGCAGCGCATTCAAAGCACGAGGGCGGGTGCTGTCATACTGGCAGCGCGGATGCTCTGGTAACGGCGATTGATCCCGTCTGCGGAATGACAGTCGATCCGGCAAAAACGGCGCAGCACGCCACGCACGGCGGCAACGATTATCATTTTTGCAGTTCCAGATGTCTGGCGAAGTTCACCGCCGATCCAGCCAAATATCTTTCCGATACGCCGCGCGTCGAAACTGTCGCCGCATCCGGCGCAATGTGGACGTGCCCGATGCACCCGGAAATCCGCCGGGAAGGTCCAGGAACCTGCCCGATCTGCGGGATGGCGCTGGAACCCGAAGAACCATCGCTTGACGATGCGCCCAATCCCGAACTGGTCGATTTCACGCGACGCTGGTGGGTGTCGGCGGTGCTGGCTGTGCCGTTGCTGGTCCTGACGATGGGCAGCGAACTGCTCGGACTGCATCTGGTCAGTCCGGCGATTTCGCCGTGGCTCCAGCTCGCATTGACCGCGCCGATCGTGCTGTGGGCGGGATGGCCGTTCTTCGCACGCGGGTGGACTTCGATCGTCACCCGCAAGCTCAATATGTTCACGCTGATCGCCATCGGCGTGGGCGCGGCATTCCTCTACAGCCTCGTGGCGACGCTTGCACCGGGGCTGTTCCCGCAAGCATTCCGGATGCATGGGATGGTGCCGGTCTATTATGAGGCGGCGGGGGTGGTCGTTGCCCTCGTCCTGCTCGGCCAGGTGCTTGAACTGCGCGCGCGGGCGGCAACCGGCAAGGCGATCCGCGCGCTGCTCAATCTCGCACCCAAGACCGCACGACGCATCAATGCCGATGGCACAGAAACCGATATTCCGCTCTCCGAAGTGCAGGCAGGCGACCGCCTCCGTGTCCGCCCAGGCGAGGCTATGCCGGTGGATGGTATCGTGATCGACGGGCGATCGTCGGTCGATGAATCCATGCTCACCGGCGAGCCTCTCCCGGTCGCCAAAGAACCTGCCAGCTCCCTGACCGGCGGAACGGTCAACGGCACCGGCAGTCTGGTTATGGAAGCGCAAGCCGTTGGCGCGGATACGATGCTCGCACGGATCGTCCGCATGGTGGCCGAAGCGCAGCGCAGCCGCGCGCCGATTCAGGCTGTTGCAGACCGCATATCGGGCTGGTTCGTGCCGTTGGTGATCGCCATTGCCATCGCTTCGTTCGTGGTCTGGAGCCTCGTCGGGCCTGAACCCCGCATGGGCCATGCCCTGCTCAATGCCATTGCCGTATTGATTATCGCCTGCCCCTGCGCTCTTGGGCTGGCAACGCCCATGTCGATCATGGTGGCGACGGGGCGCGGCACACACGCGGGCGTGTTGGTCAAACACGCCGAAGCCCTCCAAGCCTTCGAGAAGGTCGATACGCTGGTGATCGACAAGACTGGCACGCTCACCGAAGGCAAACCCAAGCTGGTCGGTATCGAGACGCTGGGCGGTATAGCTGAAAATGACCTGCTTGGCCTGACGGCGGCGGTCGAAGCGCGCTCCGAACATCCGCTTGCCCATGCCCTGGTTACCGCCGCCAAGGAACGCGCGCTGGAACTCGGGGAACCGCAAGACTTTGCCGTCCAGGTTGGCCTCGGGGTCAGCGCCAATGTGAACGGCCGTGCCATCGTCATTGGCAACGCGGCTCAAATGGTGCGTATCGGGGTTGATGCCGCGCCGCTACACGATGCCGCTGAGGCCAAGCGTCGCGATGGCGCTGGCGTGATGCTGATCGCGGTGGATGGCAAGCTGGCGG
Source organism: Sphingomonadaceae bacterium (assembly GCA_947476425.1). Taxonomy (GTDB): domain Bacteria; phylum Pseudomonadota; class Alphaproteobacteria; order Sphingomonadales; family Sphingomonadaceae; genus CANJQJ01. Next base: position 119,908 of record CANJQJ010000001.1, read on the forward strand.
GGCTGGTGGCCGTCGCTGATCCAATCAGAGCGAATGCCCGCACCTCTATTGAGGCACTGCGCAAGCAAGGGCTGCGCGTCATCATGCTGACCGGTGACAATCCGACGACCGCGCAGGTCGTCGCCGATGCGGTCGGCGGACTCGACGGCGTTTATGCCGAACTCAAACCGGAAGACAAGGCACGGATTGTCGGCGAACTCAAATCCTCGGGCGCGAAGGTCGCAATGGCAGGCGACGGCATCAACGATGCCCCCGCACTCGCCGCTGCCGATGTCGGCCTCGCAATGGGAAGCGGCACCGATGTTGCGATTGAAAGTGCGGGTATCACGCTCACCAAGGGCGATCTCGCCGCCGTGGTGCGCGCCCGCGCTCTCGCCAAGGCAACCATGCGCAACATCCGCCAGAACCTGTTCTTCTCGTTCCTGTTCAACGGAATTGGTGTGCCGGTGGCGGCTGGTGTGCTTTATCCGGTCTCGGGCATCCTGATGTCGCCGATGTTTGCGGGCGCGGCGATGGCGCTGTCTTCTTTCACGGTTGTTATGAACGCCCTGCGGCTCAATCGGGTAAACTTGTAACCGGCGTGAAGGCTGCTCGTGAAAGCAGTGACACGCTGCCCGATTGTCGAATCCTCGTCGAGGCCGACGGGGAACCGGGCCTGTTCGGGAAGGTTTCCATGCGGGGCCACAGCTTTGCATCCCAGCCGGGCGGATTTTGTCCGCCAGAAAGAAGAAAACAATGAACCGCAGCGCACTCATAGCCGCCCTGACCGCCAGCACCCTGCTCGCGGCCTGCGATCGTTCCCCCAGCCCGCCTGCGGGCAATGGCTCGGCTACGAACGCAGGCCGCGAGCAGGACAGCGGGGATGCTGCGATGGCCAATCCGTTCGCTTCAGACGAGCGCGTGATGAGCGAGGCGATGATGAAGGCGGTGGGTGCGGACATTTCGGACACGTGGGTCAAAATGATGATCGAACACCATCGTGGCGCGATCGCCATGTCCAGGACGGTGCTGACGCAGTCCCCCACTGCGGAAGTTCGCAAAATGGCCGAAGCCATCATCGCCAAACAGACGGCGGAGAGCGTGAAACTGACCGCGATGCTCAGCGATCGTCCATCCGACCCCGCGAGCATGGAGCCCTATCACGCGGCGATGACTGCGATGGATAACGAGATGATGGCGGCAAAGGGCGCCAACGTTTCCGAAGTCTATCTGCGCAAGATGCTCGCGCACCACAAGGGCGCTTTGGCATTGTCGGAAATCGTCCTTGCCCGCAGTTCCGATCCGAAGGTCAAGGAAGCGGCGGCGACGGTGAAGGCCGACCAGACCAAGGAAGTTCACGATACCGAAGCAATACTTGCCAGGATATAAAGTAATTTAGCTGGCCACGGCGCAACGCTCCCGGCGGAAGCGGGCGTGGTGTATCCCGTCGGCGATACTCGAGCCGCCCATGGTCGAGGGCGCGGCGATAGCATTTTCTTCACGCTCTTTCGTCATGACGATGAAGGCGCTGCGCCTTAGTCGTGTAAAGTCGTAACTTGGGCGCGTGCCGCGGCAAATTGACATTGGACTCTCTCAAGAGCATTTCCGCATCATTATGACATTCCTGCTGCGCCACCTCCTGTTGCTCGGGGTCATTTTTGGCCTTGCCGGGCAGAGCGTAGCATTTGCTTCCAGCCCCTGCGCTGAGATGCAAAAGGAACAGACGATGTCGGGGCCGATGGCCGACATGCCTGATTGCGCGATGGGCCAGCACAAGTCGGATAATCGCTCGGCTCCGTGCAAGGACATGACGCCGGGCTGCCTCGCGATGGCAGGTTGCGTGGCCCTTGTCGCGGTCGATACACTTTCACCGACCATCCAGGCACCGCTCCTCGTAACGCGCCTCAATCTCTGGCCCGCAACGCCAGTCCTGCTCGGGCGCACAATCGCGCCCGATCCCGATCCCCCTCCCCTCCTCGGCTGAACCCTTTCCGGTCGGCGACTGAACGGTCGCCTGCCGCTTCGTTGTGTTTATCCGAGGAATTTCCATGGACAGGATTGGTGCGGCTGCGCTCGCAGTTGCAATAGCCGTATATGCGGGGTCAGCCGCTGCAGAACCACTGACGTTCAATGTGGCACTGGAGCGCGCAGCGGCCAATGCCCCGTCGGTGCAGGCGAACGAGGCGGGGGTTGAAGCCTCGCGCTCGGCGGTCATTGCCGCCGGTCGGCTGCCCGATCCGACGCTGTCTGTCGGCATAGACAATTTCCCTGTCTCAGGCCCGCCGGCTTTCACATTGAGCAGGGACAGCATGACCATGGCGCTTGTCGGCATAGAACAGGTGTTTCCCAATCCCGCCAAGCGGCGCGCCCAGCAGGGGCGGGCGCAGGCGGACATCGGCGTGGCTGAAGCCGATCTGGCGGTCGAGGCGCAGAATGTGCAGCTCGAAACCGCGCTCGCCTGGGTCGATCTCTATTATGCCAAGCGGCGGCTTGCTCAACTTGAGCGGCTCGACGAGAGCCTTGGCGATCTGCAAGCTACAGTCTCGGCGAGGCTGGCATCGGGTTCGGCCCGACCCTCGCAGGCGCTCGAACCCGAGCAGTTGCGGGCCGTCATCAACGACCGCCGCAGCGAGCTGAAGGCCAATGTGGTCAAGGCGCAGGCGCGACTTGCCCGCCTGACCGGTGATCCGGACGCCGATGTCACTGGAGATCCGCCCGTGCTTGAGGTGGACGGGCCCGCCTTGCGGGCGCATGTGGCCTCACTGCCTCGACTCCAAGCTCTCGACGCCCAGTCCCGCGCTGCCGACGCGGATGTCACACTTGCCCGCGCCGACAAACAACCTGACTGGCGGATCGGCACATCCTACGGTCGGCGCGAACCGGCCTATGGCGATATGGTCTCGGTTACTGTCAGCATCGACCTGCCGTTCTTCGGAAAGCGCCGACAGGATCCTCTGATCGCCGCGCGCGAAAGCGAAGCACAACGTGCAGGGCTTATGCGCCAAGCCGGAGAACGTGACGTCCTGGCTGCGCTCGACAGTGACCTTGCCGATCATGCCATGCACCACCAGCGATTGATGAACGCGCGGCAAACACTGGTGCCGCTGGCCAAGCGCCGGGCCGAACTTGACATGGCGAGCTACGCCGCAGGCAAGCTCGATCTCGGCAGTGCTCTACTTTCTACCCTGGCACTGGCCGAAGCCGAGGTCGATGCCTTGTCGCGCGAGGCCGACGTCGCGCGCGATGCGATCCGGATCAATTACACATATGGGGAGATGGGGTCATGAGCATGGACGGGGCAACTGCGGCCGGCTGGCGCGCTGGAATCCTGGCCGCTGTGCTGATCGCGGGCGGCGGCGGTTATTGGCTTGGGCAGCGCGGCGGGCCTGCCACCGATGCTGCTTCAGGCCAATCGGGGCGGAAAATCCTCTACTGGTATGATCCGATGGTGCCGCAGGAGCATTACGACAATCCCGGCGCGCTCTCCTCGATGGGGATGAAGACCCAGCCCAAATATGCCGACGATGGCACGGTGAACGGTGCGGCACCGGGGGTATCGATCGATCCGGCTGCCATTCAGAATCTCGGTATCCGCATTGTCCCGGCACAAATGGGTAGCCTTGCTGCCACGCTCAACGTCACTGGCAGCATCGACTTCAACCAGCGCGATGTCGCGATCATTCAGGCCCGGTCGGGTGGCTTTGTGTCGCGGGTTTATGCCCGCGCTCCCGGCGATGTCGTGCGCGCCGGTACGCCGATAGCCGATGTGCAACTGCCCGAATGGGGCGGCGCGCAGACCGAGTTCCTCGCGGTCAGACGGCTCAGCAGGCCCGATCTCACCGCGGCAGCGCGCCAACGGCTCAAGCTGCTGGGCATGTCAGATGGCTTGATCGCCAGCATCGAACGCTCGGGACGGACCAATGGCACGGTTACGATCACGTCGCCGATCTCGGGAGCGATCCAAACTCTCGATGTCCGCGCAGGCATGACGCTAGGCCAAGGACAGACGCTGGCGCAGGTAGCTGGCATTGGCACGGTCTGGCTCAACGCCGCCGTTCCTGAAGCACAGGCAGGCAGCGTCCGCGTCGGTCAAAGCGCCAGCGCGACCCTCACCGCCTTTCCCGGCGACACCTTCGGCGGGCGTATCATCGCCATCCTGCCGACCACGCAAGCGGATAGCCGCACGCTCACTGTCCGCATTGAACTTGCCAATCGTAGCGGGCGACTGCGGCCCGGGATGTTCGCCAATGTGGCGCTCGGCGGCAGGGGCAGCACGGTGCTGTTGGTGCCAAGCGAAGCGGTCATTCGCACAGGCACGCGCACGATTGTGATGCTCGCCACCGGCAATGGCCGCTATCAACCAGCGGAAGTCCGCACTGGCCGCGAAAGTGGCCGACAGACCGAGATACTCGAAGGACTGGCCGTCGATGAAAAGGTTGTCGCATCCGGGCAATTCCTGCTCGATTCCGAAGCGAGCCTGACCGGAATCCCGACCCGCAAGTTGGGCGGCGCGAAATGATCGAATGGATCATTCGCGCCTCGGTCAAGGCCCGCAAACTCGTTGTCATCGCTGCCCTGCTCCTGACGGTGATCGGCATCGGAGCTGTGCGAACCACGCCGGTCGATGCGCTGCCGGACCTGTCCGATGTGCAGGTCATCATCCGCACGACCTATCCGGGGCAGGCCCCGCAGATTGTCGAGAACCAGGTCACATATCCGCTCACCACAACGATGCTCTCGGTCCCCGGTGCGCGGGTCGTGCGGGGCTATTCCTTCGTCGGGGACAGCTTCGTCTATGTGTTGTTTGAGGACGGCACCGACCTCTATTGGGCGCGCAGCCGGGTGCTGGAATATCTCAGCCAGGTGCAGGCGAAATTGCCTGCGGGCGCAACTGCCTCGCTCGGTCCCGATGCGACCGGCGTGGGCTGGATTTACGAATATGCCTTGGTCGACAAGACCGGGCAGCATGACCTCGCCCAGCTGCGCAGCATCCAGGACTGGTTCCTGCGCTACGAGTTGAAGACGGTGCCCGGCGTGGCCGAAGTCGCCAGCATCGGCGGCATGGTCAAACAATATCAGGTGGTCGTCGATCCACAGAAACTCGCCTCATACGGGGTGACAGCGAACGATGTCAGCGACGCCCTCAAGCGCGCCAATCAGGAAACCGGCGGCGGTGTCGTGGAGATGGCGGAAGCTGAATATATTGTCCGCGCCAGTGGCTACCTCAAGACCCTGGATGACTTCCGCGCCGTGCCGATTCGTAAGGCAGCGAGCGGGGTGCCGGTACTGCTGGGCGATGTGGCGACAGTGCAGGTCGGCCCCGATATGCGTCGCGGCATTGCTGAGCTCAACGGCGAAGGCGAAGTTGCAGGCGGCGTGATCGTCATGCGCCAGGGCAAGAATGCCCGCGAAGTGATTGAGGGCGTCCGTACCAAGCTCGCCGAACTCAAAGCCAGTCTTCCTGCCGGTGTCGAGGTCGTCACCACCTATGATCGCTCGGGCCTGATCGACCGCGCAGTCGAGAACCTGACGGGCAAGCTGTTCGAGGAATTCCTGATCGTCGCGCTCGTCTGCGGGCTGTTCCTCTGGCACGCGCGATCGGCGCTGGTGGCGATCCTGACCTTGCCGCTCGGCATCCTGATCGCCTTTATCGTCATGCGGATTCAGGGGCTGAATGCCAATATCCTGTCACTGGGCGGGATCGCCATCGCCATTGGCGCAATGGTCGATGCGGCGGTGGTGATGATCGAAAATGCCCACAAGCACCTTGAACGCTGGGCGCACGATAACCCCGGCAAGGAGCTGGACGGCGCGGAACGATGGGGTGTCGTCACCAATGCAGCGGCGGAAGTTGGCCCGGCGCTGTTCCTCAGCCTGCTCATCATCACTTTCTCGTTCATCCCGATCTTCTCGCTACAAGGTCAGGAAGGGCGGCTGTTCGCGCCGCTGGCGTTCACCAAGACCTATGCGATGGCGGGTGCGGCCCTGTTGTCGATCACGCTGATCCCGGTGCTGATGGGCTGGCTGATCCGGGGACGCATCCCGAGTGAGGACAGCAATCCGATCAACCGCTTCCTCACGCGTATCTATCGCCCCGCGCTCGATTGGGTGTTGGCCAAGCCGAAAGCCGCGCTGCTGATTGCCGGGCTGGTGTTCGCCTCCAGCCTTTGGCCGATCAGTCAAACCGGCGGCGAATTCATGCCGCAGATGAACGAGGGGGACTTGCTCTACATGCCCTCGGCCCTGCCGGGTATTTCGACGGCAAAGGCGTCAATGCTGCTCCAGCAAACCGACCGGCTCATCAAGACCGTGCCGGAAGTGGAATCCGTGTTCGGCAAGGCCGGTCGCGCCGATACGGCGACCGATCCTGCCCCGCTCGAAATGTTCGAGACCACCATCCGGTTCAAGCCCAAGAGCCAATGGCGCAGCGGTATGACCCAGGCAAAGTTGATCGACGAGCTGGACAAGACCGTCAGAGCCCCCGGTCTCGCCAATTTCTGGGTTCCACCGATCCGCAACCGGATCGATATGCTGGCAACCGGGATCAAGAGCCCGATCGGCATCAAGGTATCGGGCGCAAACTTCGACGACATTGATCGCACTGCGCGGGAAATCGAAGCGGTGGCCAAGACTGTGCCAGGGATCAGCTCCGCGTTCGCCGAACGGCTGTCCGGCGGGCGCTATATCGACGTTACCATCAACCGGGCAGCGGCGGCACGATACGGGCTGAACGTGGCGGACGTGCAGGCCGTGGTGTCGGGCGCGATCGGCGGCGAAGCCGTCGGGCAAACCATCGAAGGGCTGGCCCGCTATCCGATCAGCGTGCGCTACCCCCGCGAAATCCGGGACAGCGTGGACGACATCGTCAATCTGCCGGTGCTGACGCCCTCTCGCCAGCAAATCACGCTGGGGACGGTCGCAGATGTGCATATCACCAGCGGCCCGCCAATGCTGCGGAGCGAGAATGGCCGCCCTGTCACATGGGTCTATATCGACGGGCGGGGCCGTGCGCTCACCGAGATAGTCGGCGATCTGCAAAGGGCGGTGGCGCAAAAGGTCAAACTTCCCCCCGGTATCAGCGTCGCTTATACGGGCCAGTTCGAGTTTCTCGAACGCGCGACGCAGCGCCTCAAGATCGTCGTGCCCGCGACACTGCTCATCATCTTTGCGCTGCTCTACGCGACCTTCCGGCGCTGGGATGAAGCTGCGTTGATCATGGCGACACTGCCCTTTGCGCTGACGGGCGGGGTCTGGCTGCTCTACCTGCTGGGGTTCAACCAATCGGTCGCCACCGGCGTCGGGTTCATTGCGCTGGCAGGCGTGTCGGCAGAGTTCGGCGTGGTCATGCTGATCTACCTCAAATCGGCGCTTGCTGAGAATAGCGATGTAGAAACCGCCGTTCGTTCAGGCGCGCTGCTGCGCGTTCGACCCAAGGCGATGACGGTAGCGGTGATCCTCGCCGGTCTGTTCCCGATCCTGATCGGCACCGGCACAGGCTCGGAAGTGATGAGCCGTATCGCCGCGCCGATGGTCGGCGGCATGCTCACCGCACCACTGCTCTCGATGCTCATCATTCCTGCTGCCTATCTGCTGATGCGGCGGCGCACCCAAGTTCAACACCAAGGAGAACCAAAATGAAGAAGACTTTGATGTTTACCGCGATGATGGCGCTGCTGATCGGCCTGTCCGGCTGCGACAAGAAGCCCGAAGCGCGTAAGGTTGAAGCCCCCAAGGCCGCCGCCACCGCTGAGGCCATGTCGGGCATGCCGATGCCCGCAGGTAACAAGATGGGCAAAGGCTCCGGCACTGTCGCCGCGATCGACACTGCCAAAGGCACGGTCACGCTTGACCATGGCGCCATCGCCGAACTAAAATGGCCAGCTATGGAAATGGGCTTCACCGCCAAACCCGAGGTGCTTTCAGGCATCAAGGTTGGCGACAAGGTATCGTTTGAGATCGAATGGGATGGGATGAGCGGCGCCGTGACGGCAATGCAAAAGAAGCCCTAACCAGCGATGCGAAGCGGCCGATTGCACAGGGCCGGATTGGAGCCGATTCGCCCTTTGTCGTTTTGGGTTGGGAACCTGTGGCCAGTGCTCCGAATCCCTCTGTCCATGGGCAAAGGCCAGGTGTCTGGTCCCGGTATTTGATGGTTTGGATTGAGGTTAGATCAAACACTATCGCGTCGTCGCCACACGATATAAAAAATTTCCCGAAAACTATCTCGCTCTCATCAAACTCACCGCTTCCAGAATCTAGTGGTAAGAATCTAACAGATGGTGCCACCGGGAACCCCGGAATTCCGCCATCTGGTGACGAACTTAGTGGACTCTTCCGTTGCGCTTTATCCACTAGGAGGTTTGATCCTCTGGCCTCCCAAGTTTCGACCTATGCGGCATTCGGCTAGGAACAGAGAGAGTTCGCCCGCAGGCTATCGCCCACCGCCAACATCTCTCTGCAAACCAATGAGATGAGCCCTGCGGGGCTAGAAAAGCCCCAGCTTCCGCGCGGTTTTGCCGTTGGCGACCGAACCCCAGAGACTCTTGGAAACACCATAATCGGTCTCTGATCGGCTTTTATCTCTTTTCACCCGAACCTCGTCCAGAAAGGTTTGGTTAGGAAAAGTCTCTATTTTTCAATATTTTGATGTTTTGTGTCGGCCGAACCGTTTGCGTCAAATTACGGTCGGAGACAATCACGAAAACCAAGGTTCCGGTCCTTAAATTCACCATCTGTTGATTTGCGTTGAGAAGTGACCCGGGAGAGGTATAAATTTTCACTGAGAATTGACCCATGTTTTCCTCCCCCCTGGCTGGCAGTCGGGGGGTATCGGAGTGATCTACATGGACTTACTCAGTGTGATCCGTCGCTGGCATTTCAG
>CANJQJ010000002.1 GCA_947476425.1 Sphingomonadaceae bacterium
CATGCGATCGCGGGAAAAATGGCTTGATCCGGCGCATCTGCACCTCGCTCAGCATAAACAGATCGTCCACAAGCAGCACCTCCTGGTGCCACCATTGAATCAACCCTCAGCCCATCATGCAAGCAATTTAACAGGTCCTGACCCTAGGCGAACAATCTTAAATATTGGGTTGCGCTGCCTTTTTCTCCGCCATGACCACATATTGTCTACTGTCACGGAACCGTAACAGAAGAGTCACCGAGTCAACATCTTGTCCCTCTAATTGTGCCGTTGAGACGGGCGGATGGCCCGTCCAGCCACCGGCTAGGGGGAAAATAATGAATATCCGTTACAAGGCTCTGGCGCTTGCTGCCGTCAGCCTCGTCGCAATTCCGACGATCGCATCCGCTCGGGCACAGATCCGCGCGGTTGGCTCCTCGACCGTCTATCCGTTCGCGACCGCGGTCGCCGAACGTCTGGCGCGTGCCAATCCGGGCATGCAGCCGCCCGTCATCGAATCGACCGGCACCGGCGGCGGCATGAAGCTGTTCTGCGCAGGCGTCGGCGAGCAGCATCCCGATATCGAGAATGCCTCGCGCCGCATCAAGGCTTCCGAAGTGAAGACCTGCATCGCCAATGGCGTCACCCAGATCACCGAGATCCAGGTCGGCATCGACGGCATCGCATTCGCCACGGCTACCGCCAGCGCGCTTTCCAACGTCACGACCGCCGACATCTACAAGGCGCTCGCTAAGACGCCGTTCGGCAAGGCTAACAAGGCCAAGACCTGGAAGGACGTCAATCCCAAGTTGCCCGCAGTCGCGATCCGCGTCTATGGCCCGCCTCCGACGAGCGGCACGCGCGATGCTTTTGGCGAGCTGATCATGACCAATGGTTGCGAGAGCAATCCGGCGATGCCAGCGCTCAAGAAGACGGATGAAGCCAAGTTCAAGGCGATCTGCACCGGCCTTCGTGAAGACGGCGCGTTCATCGAAGCAGGCGAGAACGATAACCTCATCGTTCAGAAGCTTGAAGCAAATCCCGGCACCGTCGGCATCTTCGGCTATTCCTACCTCGAGGAAAATGCAGCGAAGCTGAAGGGCATCTCGATCAACGGCGTCGCACCGACCTACGAGACGATCTCGTCGTTCAAATATCCCGGTGCGCGTCCGCTCTACATCTACATCAAGGATGCGCATGTTCGCGCGATCCCGTCGATCAAGGCCTATGTCGCCGAGTTCGCCAAGGAAACCGCCTGGGGCCCGAACGGCTACCTCGTCCGTCGCGGCATGATCGCGGCACCAGATGCGGTCCGCGCCAAGAGCGCCGCCGCAGCACGCACCCTCGCCCCGCTCGACCTCGCGACGATCAAGTAAGCAGGTCGCAGCTAATATCTCGTAACAAGGGGAAATTTTCGTGAACAAGAACATCTACGCATTGATGGCGGCTGCAAGCTGCCTCGCCTTCGCTTCAGCCGCGCAGGCACAGGACGCCGTCCCGGACGCACCGGTCGAAGTCGCCGAGACCCAGACCGACGCAGCCGCCCAGCTCGAATTCATGAAGGCGCAGCTGGACGCGCTCCAGGCGCAGCTCAACGAGCTCCAGAAGAAGAATGCAGCAACCGATGCGACGTGGAAGAATGCTTCCTGGTCAGCCGAAACCAAGATTTCGGGCCGGATGTATTTCGACTTCAGCAATCTGAGCCTGCATAACAACGGTTCGGCGATCTATCCGCAGAACAAGTCGACCAATTTCGAACTGAAGCGCTTCTATCTGGGCGTCGATCACAAGTTCAACGACGTCTTCTCGGCCAACCTGACCACTGACGTCACCTGGTCGTCAGGCATCGGCGCATCGCTCTACATCAAAAAGGCCTATCTGCAGGCCAAGCTCAACGACGCACTCGTCGTCAAGCTCGGTGCGGCCGACACGCCCTGGATCCCCTTCGTCGAGAGCATCTACGGCTATCGCCACATCGAACAGACGGTGTCCGACCGCACCAAGTTCGGCACCTCGTCCGACTGGGGCGTGCATGCCAGCGGCAAGCTCGCCGGCGGCATCGTCGAATATGACGTCGCGGCACTCAACGGTGGCGGCTATCGCAACGTTCCGGGAGTCGGTGGCACGCGCAGCCGTGGCGTCGACTTAGAAGGTCGCGTCAACGTCAACTACAAGGGCTTCATCGCCGGCGTAGGTGGCTATACCGGCAAGCTCGGCAAGGTCACGACGATCGCACCGGCCGTCAACACCGCCGACCGGATCAACGGCGTGCTCGCATATAAGGGCAAGATGTTCACCGTCGGTGGCGAATATTTCACCGCGACCAACTGGAACAACGTAACCGGTTCGATCTCGCTGGTTCGCGACGTCAAGTCGGAAGGCTGGTCGGCATTCGGCTCAGTCGCGCCGATCGACAAGTGGAGCGCTTTCGCCCGATACGATAGCGTCAAGACCGACAAGTTCCTGAATACCCAGGATGAATATTTCAACGTCGGCGTCCAGTACAGCCCCGCCAAGATCGTCGATCTCGCGCTGGTCTACAAGCATGACGAAGCCAAGCATGGCTCGGTCAGCACCGGCAACGGCACGATCACCGGGGGCGCCACGGCTCCCGGCAAATATGACGAAATCGGCATATTCGGCCAGTTCCGCTTCTAACCCCCCTTGGAAGCGCATAACTACCCCGCCGGAGCGATCCGGCGGGGTTTTTATTTCTCGATCTCAGCCCACCGCGCGAAATTCGCCGCTGGGTTCGTCGAGCAGGCGCAATATCCCATCGGCAATGGCGAAGTGGGCGCCATGAAGCTTGAGCAGCCCGGCCTGCTCGCGCTCGGCGATACACGGAAAGCTGCGCAGATTGGCAAGGCTGACCTTGACCGCCTCATATTCCAGCGCGCGGTGGGGATCATGGCCATGCTCCGCAACGACACGATCGCGCGCTTCGTCAAGCAGATCGACCCAATGCGCAATGAAGCCGCCCTCGCCGGGCCGCTTGCCCTCGAACTGGCGCGAAAGCGACGCGGAGATGCCGCCACACTGGCCATGGCCCATCACGACGATTTCGGGAACTTCAAGCTGGGTAACCGCGAACTCGAGCGCGGCCGAGACGCCGTGGCGCCCCCCGCCAAGCTCGAAAGGCGGCACCAGATTGGCGACATTGCGCACGACGAACATCTCGCCTGGCGAGGTGTCGAAGATCTGGGCCGGATCGACCCGGCTGTCGGAACAGGCGATTACCAGCAATTTGGGGGATTGGCCTTCAGCGAGTTCGCTCCAGCGCTCGCGTTGGCGGGACCAGTCACTGGTGCGGAAGCGGCGATAGCCGTCTAGGAAGTCTGCAAAGTCGGTCATGACCAAAATCCCTAGCGGGGGGCGGGCAGGGCTGGCAAGAGTGAGCCGCTTGGCTTATCTCGCAATCATGAACGAGATGACTCCTCCGCCCGTCCTGCGTCAGCGCAAGCCCGACTGGATTCGCGTCAAGGCGCCAATGGGCGCGGCTTTCAACGAGACCCGCGCGCTGATGCGCAAGCTCAGCCTCTCCACGGTGTGCGAGGAGGCCGCCTGTCCGAACATCGGCGAGTGCTGGACCAAGAAACACGCCACCATGATGATTCTAGGCGATGTCTGCACGCGCGCTTGCGCCTTCTGCAACGTCAAGACCGGCATGCCGCGCTCGGTTGACCCGCTCGAACCGCAGCACGTCGGCGAGGCAGTCGCCGAATTGGGTCTGGCGCATATCGTGATCACCTCGGTCGATCGCGACGATCTTCCCGATGGCGGCGCATCGCAGTTCGTCAAGGTGATCGAGGCGATTCGCAGTTCCGCCCCGCAGACCACTATCGAAATTTTGACGCCTGATTTCCGCAACAAGCATGAAGCGGCAGTCGAAGCCATCATAGCTGCACGGCCCGACGTCTATAATCATAATCTCGAGACGGTGCCCCGGCTCTACCCGACGATCCGGCCGGGCGCGCGCTATTATGCGTCGCTTCGCCTGCTCGAAAGCGTCAAGAAGCTCGATCCGTCGATCTTCACCAAATCGGGCGTCATGGTCGGCCTCGGCGAACAGCGGCTCGAAGTGCATCAGGTCATGGATGACATGCGTTCGGCCGGGATCGATTTCCTGACGATGGGCCAATATCTCCAGCCGACCCCGAAACATGCGCCGGTGATCGATTTCGTGACGCCGGCTACTTTCAATGCCTATGCCGCGATTGCGCGCGCCAAGGGTTTCCTGCTCGTCGCCGCGACGCCGCTTACGCGGTCGAGCTATCATGCCGGCGACGATTTCGCGAAGTTGAGGGCGGCCAGAGAGGCGAGCCTTGCCAAGGCATAGGGAACAGCGCCGACTGCCTTATTCGCCGGATCAGATGTTCGATCTCGTAGCGGATGTCGGCCGTTATGCCGAATTCCTGCCCTGGGTAGCCGCCGTGCGCGTCAAGTCCAACAATGAGAGCGAAATGGTCGCGGATCTCGTTGTCGGCTTCAAGGGGCTCCATGAGACCTTCTCGTCACGAGTCCACAAGCATCGGCCTGATAGGATCGCGGTCGATTATCTCGAAGGCCCGCTCAAGCATCTCCACAATGAGTGGCACTTTGCGCCGGACGGGAATAGCGGCGGCACGATCGTCGATTTCAGCGTCGATTTCGCGTTTCGCTCGGCGATCTTCGAACGACTTGCCGGTGCGATGTTCGAACGGGCGTTTTTGAAGATGACCGATGCGTTCGAGACCCGGGCAGGGGTGCTGTACGGCCGATAATTGCGTTGATGGGCCATCGAGCCAGGTGAATCGAACCTTTAACCTATCCGCTCATCCTGAGGAGGGGCTGAGCCTGTCGAAGTCCCGTCTCGAAGGACCGCAGCGTAAGATCCTTCGAGACGCCATTTCGACAAGCTCAATGGCTCCTCAGGATGAGCGGGGCGAGGGAACAGGCTCAGCCACTCCTCAGGATAAACGGATAACTGACCTCGGGGCCACAAACCGCTCTAAAGCGCCGCCTCGGGCATCAACAGCTCCAGCGCGCACAAGGCCGCCTGGAGGCGCACCCCGCCGCGACCGAGATCACCGAAATCGCGGCTGTCCGCGACCACTTCGTTCGGATCGCCATCACGCGTCGCAAGCGCAAAGACGACGCGGCCCACCGGCTTTTGCGCACTGCCACCATCCGGCCCCGCAATGCCCGTGATCGCGACCGCGACATCGGCGTTGGTCTTTTCCAGTGCGCCCTGCGCCATCGCCCAGGCGACCGCGATCGACACCGAACCGAAGGTCTCCAGCAAGTCGAGGCTGACCCCAAGCAGGCTCAGTTTCATCTCGTTGGAATAGGTTACGAAGCCCGCCTCGAAGATTTCCGAGGAGCCCGGAATTTCGGTGATCGAGGCCGACACCAGTCCACCGGTGCAACTCTCCGCCACCACGATCCGGCGGCCGGCAAGAATATTCGCCTGGACCACCCGTCGGGCCGCTTCGACCAGTTCGGCCTGAAGCGTGCAATTCTGCGTCATCGCTTATTCCTCATTCTGTCAACGTCCCGAGCCTGATCGTTGCGATCGCCTGGGCCGCGATGCCTTCCTCGCGCCCCGTAAAACCGAGCCGCTCGGTCGTAGTTGCCTTGACGCTAACCCTGCTCCGATCGACCCGCAACAGGTTCGCGATGCTGTCGCGCATCCTGTCCCGAAATGGTCCGATCTTGGGCTTTTCGCAGATGATCGTGACATCGACATGATCGATAGTCCCGCCAAGGCCAATGATCAGACTTGCGGCGTGTTGCAGGAAAAAGCCGGAAGACGCGCCCTTCCAACGGGGATCGGAGGGCGGGAAATGATCGCCGATGTCGCCCAGGGCCGCCGCACCGAGCAAGGCATCGGTCAGCGCGTGGAGCGGCACATCCGCGTCGCTATGTCCGACGAGGCCCCGTTCGTGCGGTACGGAGACGCCACAGAGCCAGAGCGGGCCTTCGCCGCCAAAGGCGTGAACGTCAAAGCCAAGCCCGGTACGGCTGGTCATGGTGCTTCCGATACGATCGAAATCGCTTTCATAGGTAAGCTTCTCGAGCGCCCGATCACCCGCGACCACAATCACGACACCCCCGGCGTTTCGGAGTACCTGCGCGTCGTCGGTAGCTTCGCGATCGGCCGGCCAAGCGGCATGGGCTGCGATGATGTCGGCGGTTCGGAACGCCTGCGGCGTCTGGATTCGCAGGAGAGTATCCCGGTCGATCGCGCCGCCAAGAGCCTGGCCCAAAGGACCGGGCGGCCCGGCCAACGCAAGCGTATCAACCACCGGAAGTCCTGGAATCGCGCCGGGCGCCTCGTCCAGTGCGGCGACCAGGCGGTCGATCACCGCTGCCGGGACGAAAGGCCGCGCGGCATCGTGGATGAAAACGCGCTCGGTGGTCACTACGGCCAGCCCGGCCAATACCGAATCCCGGCGCCGCGCGCCGCCAATGACGGGTGGAGGGAGCGGCCGATCGCCGATCGCGGCGGCATAGAGCGCTTCCTGTCCCGCGCCGATCACGACTTGCACAGGCATATAAGAGGCAAGCGAATCGATCGCATGCGCCAGCACGCTTTTGCCGCCGACGATCCGGTACTGCTTCGGAATATCTCCGCCCGCACGGCTGCCGCTGCCCGCCGCGACGATCAACGCCATGGTGCCCGAAATGCTTGTCATCGAGCGCGCCTCTATCGTGTGTTTTCCTTGCCCGCCAGCAGGATTGCGTCTAGAGGTTGCCTCTTTTTTAGGCAGTAGGGCATAAGTTGAGACTTGCACCCATCACGATCGGCGACGTGCACATCGAGAATCCCGTAATTCTGGCGCCGATGACTGGCGTCACCGACCTGCCGTTCCGGCGGATCGTTCGGCATTATGGATCGGGGCTCAACGTCACCGAGATGATCGCATCGGCCGCCGCCATCCGCGAAACGCGCCAGTCGATCCAGAAGGCGGCGTGGGATCCGATCGAGGAGCCGGTCTCGATGCAGCTGGTCGGCTGCACCCCGCACGAGATGGGGGAGGCGGCACGCCTCAACGCCGATCGGGGCGCCGCTATCATCGATATCAACATGGGCTGCCCGGTCCGCAAGGTCACCAACGGCGATGCGGGATCAGCGCTGATGCGCGATCTCAAACTGGCCGCCGCATTGATCGATGCCACCGTGAAGGCGGTCGACGTGCCGGTGACGCTCAAGATGCGGATGGGCTGGGATCATGCGAGCCTTAACGCCCCCGAGCTGGCCCGGATCGCTGAGGATCTCGGCGCGAAGATGGTCACCGTCCACGGCCGGACTCGCAACCAGATGTACAAGGGCGAGGCGGACTGGGCGTTTGTTCGCACGGTCAAGGACGCCGTCAGCATCCCGGTGATCGTCAATGGCGACATCTGCACGATCGAGGATGCCGATACGGCGCTCGACCAGTCGGGCGCGGACGGCGTGATGATCGGACGCGGCGCCTATGGCAAGCCGTGGTTCCTCGGCCAGGTGATGCGATGGTTCGCGACAGGCGAGCGACGCCAGGATCCGTCATTGGACGAGCAATATTCCACGATCGTCGAGCATTACCACGCGATGCTGTCGCTTTACGGCACGCATGTCGGGGTCAACCTGATGCGCAAGCATATTGGCTGGTACACCAAGGGCCTCAATGGCTCGGCGGAGTTTCGCAATCGGGTCAACCAGGAACTGGATCCCGCCGTCGTGCTGGCGATGCTCGCTGAATTTTATACGCCATGGCTCGCGCGGGCAGCAGCGTGAGCCGCGCACCTCGGCGGCAGGCTGTCCCCGATGGGGCACCCTTGCCGAACGAGCTGCTGGCGGCGCTTCCGAGCGCATTGTTCGTAGTCGATCCGTCCGGCACGGTCTCGGACACCAATGTCGCGGCGGAGATGCTGCTCAATCTCAGCAAGGTCGCGATCATCGGGCGCCTCCTTGCCGAGCTTCTCGACAAGGATCTGCCGCAGCCCGGCGATACGCCGTTTGCGGCCTATGATTTCGAGATCGGCGGGGAGAGCGCGCGTCGACAACGCGTCGATCTGGTCGCAGCGCCACTTGCCGATCGTCCCGGTTGGCGGGTGGTCACGATCCATGCCCGCGCTCGGGCTCACATTGCCGGGCGCTGGAGCGAACGCGAGGGCGGGACACTGTCGGCCGTCGGCGCTGCGGCGATGCTGGCGCATGAGATCAAGAACCCGCTGTCGGGCATTCGCGGAGCCGCGCAGCTGCTGGAATCCTCGGTCGACGAGGGATCGGCGGCGTTGACCCGGCTGATCCGCGACGAGGTCGATCGCGTCGCGGCACTGATCGATCGGATGGAGGGATTTACCGACACCCGCCCGCTCGAACTGGCGCCACAGAATATCCACGCGATCCTCGATCATGCGCGCGGCGTCGCGTTGCAGGGATTCGGCCACGGGATGCTGATTCGCGAGGTCTATGATCCTTCGCTGCCGCCGGTTCTCGGCAATCGCGACGCGCTGATCCAGGTGTTCATCAACTTGATGAAGAATGCCGTCGAGGCGATGCGCGAAAGCGGCGGGGCGACGATCACGCTCACCACCGCCTATCGCCACGGCGTCTCGATGGTGAAGAAGGGCAGCGACCAGCGCCTCTCGCTGCCGATCGAGATCTGCGTGCTCGACGATGGCCCGGGCGCGCCGCCAGAAATCGCCGAGCATCTCTTCGATCCGTTCGTCACCACCAAGCGGTCGGGCAGCGGCCTCGGTCTTGCGCTGGTCGACAAGCTCATCGCGGATCAGGGCGGCATCGTCGAGTATGCCCGCGATGGTTCGCCGCCTCAGACCAAATTCCGGATATTGCTGCCGCGCGCGGGGAAAAAGACATGACTGTCACGCCACGCCATGGCCGAATCCTCGTCGTCGATGACGACGCAGCGATCCGCACCGTCGTGCGCGAGGCGTTGCGTCGCGAGGGGCATAGCGTCGAGGTAGCAGGATCCGTGGCCGAGCTGCGCCGCGCGGTAAAGGCGTTCGAGCCGCAGGTGCTTGTGACCGACGTCATCCTGCCCGATGGCAATGGCCTCGACATGGTTCCCGAATTACTTGCCGATTATCCGTCGATGCCGATCATCGTGCTTTCGGCGCAGAATACTTTCACGACCGCAGTCCGCGCCACCGAGCAGGGCGCGTTCGACTATCTGCCCAAGCCGTTCGATCTTGGCGAGCTCACCCGCGCGGTGGCCGATGCGCTTGCGATGCGCGCGAGCCGCGGAAATGGCGCCCACCTCGACATCGAAGTCGGCCCGCAGGACGATCTGCCGCTGATCGGACGATCGCCGCCGATGCAGGAAGTTTACCGCACCATCGCGCGCGTGATTTCCAATGACCTCACCGTGCTCGTGCTTGGCGAATCAGGGACCGGCAAGGAGCTCGTCGCGCGCGCGATCCATGATTTCGGGCCGCGCCAGTCGAAGCCCTTCGTCGCGATCAACATGGCCGCGATCCCCCGCGAGCTCATCGAATCCGAGCTCTTCGGGCACGAGCGCGGGGCGTTCACCGGCGCGCAGGCCCGCACCGCAGGGCGTTTCGAACAAGCGCAGGGCGGCACGCTGTTCCTCGACGAGATCGGCGACATGCCCTTCGAGGCGCAGACCCGGCTGCTCCGCGTATTGCAGACCGGCGAATTCTCCCCCGTCGGCAGCAGTCGCTCGATCAAGGCCGATGTTCGCATCATCGCGGCGACTCACAAGGATCTTACGCAGCTGATCGCCGACAATGCGTTTCGCGAGGATCTCTACTACCGCCTCAACGTAGTACCGATTCGCCTGCCGGCGCTTCGCCAGCGGGTCGAGGATATCGGCGAGCTTGCGCAATTCTTCCTCGATCGCGCCGCCGCCGAGGGATTGCCCCGCAAGAAGCTCGATCCCGGGGCGATCGACCGGCTGGCGCACCATCGCTGGCCGGGCAATGTCCGCGAGCTTGAGAACATGATGCGACGCCTCGCTGCCCTTACACGCGAGGATGTGATCGGCGCCTATCAGATCGAGCTGCAGCTCGGCGAGATCGGATCGCCGGATCCAACGGCTGAAATGGTGCCCGGGCAGGGCGGGGGGCTCGCCGATGCCGTGGAGGCCCACCTCTCCCGCTATTTCGCAACCTTCGGTCGCGATCTGCCGCCCGACGGCATGTATGATCGCGTGCTCGCGGAGATCGAACGCCCGCTGCTCCAGCTGAGCCTCGCAGCCGTGCGAGGAAATCAGCTCAAGGCCGCGAAATTGCTCGGAATAAATCGCAATACGCTTCGCAAGAAACTTACCGACCTTGGCATGGAACCGGGGATGCGAAAGAGCTGACGCCAGTTCGGAAGGCACTTCGCCGTCGACGGGCCGTTCACCGCAGCCGTGTTCCTGCTGCAACGTGACTGTGTTATCTCGGCCACTATGTCTGCCGATCCCCCGGCCATTTCCGATTCGCGACGCCAGGTACCTGGCCGACTGAGCGCATCGTTGCGCTCGGGGCGGTTCATGCCGCTGGTCGAGATCGTAACGTTATGCACGGCGCTGGGTATCGCTGGCGCCAGCTATTTCGTCATCATCGACAAAGGAAGCTCGCAGCAATTCCTCACGCCATTAGTGGTGGCCGGGCTGCTGGTCGCCAACCTCGTTCCGGTCATGGGGCTGCTCGTCCTGCTTGCCCGCCGGGTCGCGCGTGGCAGGGCCGCGAAATCGATGATGGGGGGCAGGGGACGCCTCCATATCCGTCTCGTCGCCTTGTTCTCGGTGATCGCGAGCGTCCCGACTCTGCTCGTCGTGGTCTTCGCTTCACTGCTCTTTCAATATGGCGTTGAATTCTGGTTCTCGAACCGGGCGCGTACCGTGCTGGTCAGCGCTGATCGCGTCGCGCAAGCCTATGTCGCTGAAAACAAGACTCGTATCCTGGGTGACGTCACCCCGATGGCGGGGGATATTCGCGATGCGCTAGGCCGCACCAATCTCGACGACCCGCGCTTTTCCGAATTTTTCGCCCGGCAGGTCGCCTATCGCGTGCTCAGCGAAGCGGCGATCCTCTCCGTCGGTAATGACGGCGCGCTCCGCCTGATCGGTGGAGCCAATCTCGACAAGCGGCCTATCACCAAGCGCCTGCCGACCACGCTGCTGCCGGACCTTGCCGACGGCCAGGCGCGCGCAACGGCCGCTCCCGATCGAGTCGAAGGCGTGATCCTGCTCGATCCCAAGGTCCGGCTCTATCTGTACGTCTCGCGCCACGTTGATCCGGTCGTGCTCGCCCAATCGGCGCGGGCACGCACTGCGCTTTCGGATTATAACGCGATGGTCGAACGCTCGCGGACGCTCCAGCTGCGCTTCAATGCCGCGCTGATCCTTGTCACGCTCATGATCGTCGCCGCGGTGATCTGGATTGCGCTGAAGCTGGCCGACCGCCTCGTCCGACCGGTCGGCGAACTGGTCGACGCCGCGCGTCGCGTCGCGGGCGGGGATCTGACCGCTCGCGTTCCAGTCCCCAAAAGCCAGGATGAAATCAGCACGCTTGCCAACACCTTCAACCGGATGACCCGCCGGCTGGAGGAGCAGAACAAGGCGCTCGTCACCGCGAACGCGCAGGTCGATGCGCGCCGCGCCTTCAGCGAAGCGGTGCTGGCCGGTGTTTCGGCAGGCGTCATCTCGATTGATGGCAGCCGGCGGGTGACGCTGATCAATACATCCGCCGAAGCGATGCTGGGCGCCAGCAAGGCGGGCGATCGCGATCTCACCCTCGCCGAGGTCGCTCCCGAGCTCGACCGGCTGGTGGATGAGGGCGCCACCGAGGTCGTCACGCAAGTCCTCGCGCACGGCGAACCACGCACGCTGGCCCTGACGATCACGCGAACCGGCAATGGCCATGTGCTCACCTTCGACGACATCAGCCAGCAATTGTCCGATCAGCGCCGCGCTGCCTGGGCCGATGTCGCTCGCCGGATCGCGCACGAGATCAAGAACCCGCTCACGCCGATCCAGCTTGCCGCCGAGCGCCTCCAGCGCCGCTATGGCCGCGAAATCCAGGGCGACGACGGTACCTTCGAGAAGCTGACCGCAACGATCGTCCGCCAGGTCGGCGATCTGCGGCGAATGGTGGATGAATTCTCCTCCTTCGCACGGATGCCGAAACCGATCTTCCGCCTTGAATCGCTGAGCGATATCGTCCGCCATGCGCTCTTCCTGCATGAGGTCGCGCATCCAGATATCCGCTTCAGCATCAGCGTGCCCGATACGCTGCCCCCGCTCGGCTGCGATCGCCGTCAGCTCGGGCAGGCATTCACCAATATCTTCAAGAATGCGGTCGAAGCAATTCATGACAAAGAGAAAAGTGATCAGCCGCTTGACGAGGCAGCGATCGTCGTCACGATTGGCGAGCAGCATGGCCATATCATCGTCAGCGTCGCGGATACCGGCATCGGGCTCCCCGCCGATCGCGAACGACTGACCGAACCCTATATGACGACGCGAGCACGCGGCACCGGCCTTGGCCTCGCGATCGTCAAGAACATCATCGAGGAACATCTCGCGACGATCGCATTCAGCGACCGCCCCGACGGCGGCACGATCGTTACCGTCGGTTTCGACGTCGAGACGCTGGCACCGCTCGCCGCGCTCGAAAACGCGCAGGACGATAATAGCGACGAAGCGGATCCGCAGCGTCTCGAAAGTAACAGGAGTTAACCGGCGTGGCGTTGGACATTCTCATCGTTGACGATGAACAGGACATTCGCGAACTGGTCGCCGGGGTGCTCGAGGATGAGGGCTATCAGGCCCGTACGGCTGCCGACAGCGCTTCGGCGCTTGCCGCGCTGCGCGAGCGGCGGCCGTCGCTGGTGCTGCTCGACGTCTGGCTGCAGGGCTCCCAGCTCGACGGGCTCGAACTGCTCGACGAAATCAAGCGCCGCGATCCCTCGCTGCCAGTGCTGATGATCTCCGGGCATGGCAATATCGATACCGCGGTCACGGCGATCCGTCGCGGCGCGGTCGATTTCATCGAAAAGCCTTTCGAGGCGGAACATCTCCTCCATCTGGTCGAACGCGCCACCGAAACCGATCGGCTGCGCCGCGAGAATGCCACGCTCAAGGCACAGATCGGCCAGGAGGAGGAACTTACCGGCACGTCCGGCGCAATTAACGCGGTCCGAGCGACGTTGAAGCGGGTCGCATCGACTGGCAGCCGCGTGCTTATCACCGGCGGCGCCGGTGTCGGCAAGGAGGTCGCTGCGCGGCTGCTTCATCAATGGAGTTCGCGCAATTCGGCGCCGTTCATCGTCGTCAGCGCTGCGCGCATGGAGCCCGAGCGAGTCGAGGAAGAATTATTCGGGGCGGAGGAGGGCGGGGAGCTGATCCGCCCGGGCCTGCTTGAGCAGGCGCATGGCGGCACCTTGTTCCTCGACGAGATCGCTGACATGCCGCTCCCGACGCAGGGCAAGATCCTTCGCGTGCTGACCGATCAGAGCTTCGTCCGCGTCGGCGGCCAGCATGTCGTCAAGGTCGATGTTCGCGTGGTTTCGGCGACGGCGCGGCGGCTGGGGGACGAGATTACGGCGGGCCGGTTTCGCGAGGATCTTTTCTATCGCCTCAATGTCGTGCCGGTCGTGCTGCCGGCGCTTTCCGAGCGGCGCGAGGATATCATCGCGCTCGCCGAGCATTTCATCGCCCGCTTCGCCAGCGAACGACGCGTCTCGACGCCCGCGATTTCCGAGGAGGCGATGGCTGCGCTCCAGGCCTATGACTGGCCGGGCAATGTGCGCCAGCTTCGCAACGTGATCGAGCGCACGATCATCCTCGCCCCCGGCGAGCGGCTCGCCCGCATCGATGTCGACATGCTGCCCGCTGAAGTGATCGGCGACCAGACCCAGCTTGCACCGGGCAAGGGCTCGCAATCCTTCATGGCGACCCCGCTGCGCGAGGCGCGGGAAAGTTTCGAGCGTGAATATCTCCGCATCCAGATTCGCCGTTTCTCCGGAAACATCTCGCGGACTGCTACGTTCATCGGGATGGAGCGCTCGGCATTGCATCGCAAGCTCAAGATGCTCGGGCTGGCCGAAGTGCGCGAGGACGAAGAATGAACGAACTGAAACTGGCGTCATTGCCGGGAAAGCTTTCGTCATCCCGAAATCCCGACGCAAGTCGGGGTCAATCTCCCACCTGGACAAGAGATCAACAGACGAACTACTGCCTCCTCAAGCCCTTAACATCCATCATGCGCCATATCCGTTTTGATATAGACGCCTTCGCTGCAGTGCGGTAACATCTTCATTCTGCATAATGGGTGCAGAAGCATCGACGTCAGGCAAAGACGCGGCTGCGGGCTATGACCCGCCAAGAACCGGAGACCGGCAATGGCCGATAAGGTCAACAACCTTCAGGATATTTTCCTCAATTCCGTGCGCAAATCTAAAACACCAGTGACGATGTTTCTGGTCAAGGGTGTCAAGCTGCAGGGGATCATCACCTGGTTCGACAATTTCTCGGTGCTGCTGCGCCGCGATGGTCAATCCCAGCTGATCTACAAACACGCGATTTCGACGGTGATGCCAGCTCACCCGATCGATCTCGGTCAAGCCGATGACAATGGCACCCGCAAGCCCCAACTGCTTCAGGAGATATTCCTGACGGCTGCACGCAAGGCGAGCGATCCGGTGACGATGTTCCTCGTCAATGGCGTGATGCTTCAGGGCGAGGTCGCTGCGTTCGACCTGTTCTGCCTCTTGCTGCGCCGTGACGGGATCTCTCAACTCGTCTACAAGCATGCAATCTCCACCATTCAGCCTTCACGTCCGCTCAACCTGCAGGGCGTGGGCGAGGATGATGAGGACGACGGGGATCTGGACGAAGATTGAGCGTATTCAACCGCGCCGAGGATGACGGCTTCGCACGTGGTGCGAAGGCCGTCATCGCACTGCCCGAAGGATTGGGCGACATCAACCGATCCGCCGAAGCACGGCTCGACGAGGCCAGCGGTCTCGCCGAGGCGATCGGCATTACAGTGGTCGACCGGCTGAATTTCCGCGTGCGCGGAGCCAAGCCCGCGACGCTATTCGGTTCAGGTCAGGTCGAATCGATCGCCACGGCAGCTCGGATCGCCGATGCGGATCTGATTATCGTCGATGCAGCGCTGACTCCGATCCAGCAGCGCAATCTGGAAAAGGCGACCGAGCGCAAGGTCATCGATCGAACCGGCTTGATTCTCGAGATCTTCGGCGAGCGGGCGGCGACGGCTGAAGGCCGTCTCCAGGTCGAACTCGCCCATCTCGATTACCAGCAGGGCCGATTGGTCCGCAGCTGGACCCATCTCGAACGCCAGCGCGGCGGCTTCGGCTTCCTCGGCGGTCCCGGTGAGACCCAGATCGAGGCCGATCGTCGCCTGATCCGCGATCGCATGGCTAAAATCCGCCGCGAGCTCGAACAGGTCAAGAAGACGCGCGGGCTGCACCGCGCCCGACGCCAGCGCGCACCATGGCCGGTCATCGCCCTAGTTGGCTATACCAACGCTGGAAAGTCTACGCTTTTCAACCGGATGACCGGCGCTGACGTCATGGCGGAAAATCTCCTCTTCGCCACGCTTGATCCGACCATGCGGCAAATCTCGCTGCCTGGCATCGACAAGGCAATCCTCTCCGACACGGTAGGCTTCGTCTCCGATCTGCCGACGCAGCTCGTTGCTGCCTTCCGCGCGACACTCGAAGAGGTCAACGCTTCCGACCTGATCCTCCACATTCGCGATATTTCGCATCCCGACAGCGAGGCGCAGGCCAAGGATGTCGCGGCCGTGCTCGCCGAGATCGGCATCGAACCAGGGAAGGGGGCTCCGATCCTCGAAGTCTGGAACAAGGTCGACAATCTCGATCCCGAATCCGCCGAGGCGATCCGATCGCAGGCTGAGCGTAACGGCGAGGTCGTCGCGATCTCGGCGCTAACCGGGGAGGGGGTCGACGAGCTCAGCCGCATCGTCGCAGCCCGCCTGAGTTCGGCAAGCCATGTCCACTCCGCGCTCGTCCCGATGTCCGACGGCGCTGCGGTGGCGTGGCTGCATCAGCACGGCGAAGTCCTCGCGCAGTCCGAGGAAGACGACATGATCGCCATCGACGTGCGGCTTTCGGACACTGACTGGGATCGCTTCCTGGCGCGTTAGGTTTAGTCAGCGGTAGAATGGAATCATTTTATCCGCTCATCCTGAGGAGGGACTGAGCCTGTCGAAGGCCCGTCTCGAAGGACTGCACCGAAGCGTCCTTCGAGATGCCATTTCGACAAGCTCAATGGCTCCTCAGGATGAGTGGGTTTGGAGTAAGACTCTGGCTCTAGGCTCAGGCGAAATCAGCCTTCTTCAACCTTCGCCCGCGCCCACAGCACCTCCTTCTCATCGAGCGACAATCCCGCAAACGCGTCGCCCGCGAACCCTTCCATCGCCCGGAAACGCCGCTCGAACTTGGCATTCCCGGCACGCAGCGCAATTTCGGCGTCGATACCGAGATGCCGCGCCCAATTGACCACCGCGAACAGCAGGTCGCCGATTTCCTCGATGCTCGGATCCTCGTCGACCTCGGCGATCTCCTCGATGACCTTGTCGCGGGGGCCGCTCGCATCCGGCCAGTCAAAGCCCGTACGCGCCGCGCGCTTCTGGAGTTTTTCCGCGCGCATCAGTGCCGGGAGCGCGAGAGCGACACCCGCCATCGCGGAACCATCGGGATGAGCCTCGCGCTCCGCTGCCTTGAGTGCTTCCCAACCGGGGCCCGGATGGCCGTCGCCGAAGATATGTGGATGACGGCGCTCCATCTTGTCGCAAATCGACGCGATGACGTCATCGAGCGCGAAATGTCCGGCTTCCTCGGCCATGCGGCTGTGAAAGACGACCTGGAGCTGGAGATCGCCGAGTTCGTCCTTGAGCGCGGCCATGTCGTCTCGCTGGCAGGCGTCGGCGACTTCATAGGCTTCCTCGATCGTGTAGGGCGCAATCGTCGCGAAACTTTGTGCGCGATCCCATGCGCATCCGGTCTGCGGATCGCGGAGGCGGGCCATGATAGTGCGGAGACGGTCGATCATCGCTTGTTCCGTAAGTCTGATAATATATATTATGTTAAATGATAACCCAGCAGCGGGGCGAGGGCGGCGACGAGGAGAGCGCCCACGGCGAAGATCGCGATCCAGGCCAGGGCCATACGAAGCATCGTCCCGGGGGATTTTCGACGTATCATAAGCGCGAAGATCGGTAAGATCAGCGCGATCGTCAGAAAGGCCATATATGCGCCTGGATCGTTGATCATTCGACGATCACTTCAAGCCCGTCATGCCCCGGAACGACACCGTCCGGCAGCTGCGCCACCAGCGTCGCATAATCCATCGACTGGTCCATGTGAGTCAGCACCGCGCGTTTCGGCTTGAGCTTTTCGATCCAGCCCAGCGTCGCCGCCAGATGCGGATGCGTCGGATGCGGCCGCTCGCGCAGCGCATCGACCACCCAAAGATCCACGCCCTTGTAGAGCGCTGCCATTTCAGGCGTCATCTCGTGGAAATCGGTTGAATATGCGATCGAGACGCCATCGCATTCAAATCGCAGCCCGGCGGACGTGATGCTGCCATGCGGCTGGTCGACAATTGTGACGTCGATATCGCCGATCCTCATGCGATCGGGCAGCGTGTGACCGGTCACCGTCGGCGGATAGAATTCGCGGCCCTGGAACGCGTAGGCAAATCGCAGCGAGAGGCTTTCCAGCGTATCGGGCCGCGCATAGCCATCCACCGGGCGCCGACGCGCGTGATAGAGTTGCCGCAGGTCGTCGAGCCCATGGCAATGATCGGCATGGTCATGAGTCCAGATCAGTGCATCGATTTCTGCGATATCGGCGGCAAGCAGCTGTTCGCGCAAATCAGGCGAGGTATCGACGAGAATGCGCGTGCTGTGACTCGCGACGATTATCGACGCCCTGCTCCGCCGATTACGCGGCTCGGATGGATCGCAAGTGCCCCAGTCATTGCCGATCCGCGGCACGCCGGAGGATGTTCCGCAGCCAAGGATACGAAGCTTCAAGCGGAGACCTTTCCGAATAGTCTCAGAAAGTTACTGGATGTTGTTTCTGCGAGATTTTCATAGGATACGCCGCGCAAGCCGGCAAGGAAGCGTGCTGTATCGGCAACATAGGCCGGCTCACATGGCCGTCCGCGATGCGGCACGGGCGCGAGGAACGGCGAATCCGTTTCGACCAACAGCCGGTCCGCGGGCAATGTCTGCGCTACCGCCTGCAAGTCCTTGGCATTCTTGAACGTCACGATGCCTGATATCGAGATATAAAGGCCTAGATCGAGCGCAATTCGAGCGAAGTTCGCGCTGGCTGTGAAGCAATGAATGACACCGGGAAAGGCCCCCTTCCCCATCTCTTCTGCGAGGATCGTGGCGGTATCCTCCTCGGCGTCACGAGTGTGGACGATCAGCGGCAATCCGGTTTCGCGCGCCGCGACGATATGCTCGCGGAAACTCGCCTGCTGCTGCGCGCGATCGCTATGGTCATAATAATAATCGAGCCCGGTTTCCCCGATGCCGACAACGCGCGGATGCGCGGCGGCAGCGATGAGCTTCTGCGCATCGATCCCCGGATGCGCATCGGCCTCGTGGGGATGGATACCGATAGTCGCCCAGATGGCGGGATCGGCATCGGCGATCGCGACGATATCCGCCCATTCGCACTCGCGAGTCGAGATGTTGAGCATCGTCGTCACGCCCGCCGCCTTGGCCCGCGCGATCGCGCCGGCCTGGTCCTCGACCAGTCCCTTGTAGTTGAGGTGGCAATGGCTATCGATCAGCATCAGTTGCTCGCTATTTCCTCGCCCAGTTCCAGACGCGGGAACACGCCGATCGGTTGCGCGACCTTGAAGCCCGATGCGACAAGGCGGGTGAACCAGTGCGCATCCTCCAAGGCCGCGAAATCGCGCTCGTCTGCGGGAATGCCGAGTTGGTCGAGCAGCTTTGCCGCCGATGTCGGGACGATCGGCTGGATCGCGATGGCGAGATCGCGGACGGCGAGGAACAATGTCATCAGCACCGCCTTCATCCGTTCGGGATCGGTCTTGCGAAGCGTCCAGGGCGCCTGCGTATCGACATATTGGTTGCACGCGAAGACTGCGCGCATCCACGCCTCGATGCCGACGCTGAAGGCGAGACTCTCGAATGCGCGAGGCAGTTGGTCCGCACAGGCGATCTTTACGGCCGCGAGCAAGGCCTCATCCTCGGTGTTTCCTTCCACCGCGACAAGTTCGCCGTCCAAATTCTTGAATATCATCGATAATGAACGCTGCGCCAGATTGCCGAAGCTGTTGGCCAGCTCGGCGTTGCAGCGCGTGACGATCGCCTCATGGCTGTAGCTGCCATCCTGGCCAAAGCTAACTTCGCGCATCAGGAAATAGCGCAGCGGATCGACGCCATAAGCGGTCGCCATGTCGATCGGATCGACGACATTGCCCACCGACTTCGACATTTTCTCGCCGCGGTTGAGCAGGAAGCCATGCCCGAACACCTGGCGCGGAAGCGGGATGTTCGCTGACATCAGGAAGGCTGGCCAGTACACCGCATGGAAACGCACAATATCCTTGCCGATCAGGTGGAGCGTGTGCGGCCAATAGCGCGCCATGCCTCCGCCCATGTCCGGATAGCCAAGGCCCGTGATATAGTTGGTCAGCGCATCGACCCATACATACATGACATGGCCGGGGCTATCGGGCACCGGCACGCCCCAGTCGAAGCTCGAACGCGAGACCGAGAGATCCGTCAGGCCTCCCTTGACGAAGCTCATCACCTCGTTGCGACGCGTGTCGGGCTGGATGAAATCGGGCTGCTCCTCGTAGAGATCGAGCAGCGGCTGCTGATATTTCGACAGCCGGAAGAACCAGCCTTCCTCGACGGTCCATTCAACCGGGGTATTCTGCGGGGATAGCTTGATCCCCCCTTCCCCTTCGGTGAGTTCCTTCTCGTCGTAAAAGGCTTCGTCGCGCACCGAATACCAGCCTTCGTAGCGCCCCATATAGATGTCGCCGGCGTCAACCATCGCCTTCCAGATCGCCTGGCTGGTACGATAATGCTCGGGCTCCGAGGTCTGGATGAAGCGATCGTAAGACACGTCAAGAGCATCATCCATCTCTTTGAATAGAGATGACATTTCATCAGCAAGCTCGCGAGGGGACACGCCCTTGTCGCGTGCCGCCTGAACCATCTTGAGGCCATGGACGTCAGTCCCGGTCTGAAAACGCACGTCACGGCCGCGCAGTCGCTGGAAGCGCGCGATTACGTCGGCGGCGATCGCTTCATAGGCGTGGCCGATATGCGGACGGCCATTAGGATAGCTGATCGCGGTGGTGATATAAAAAGGTTCGGACATGCGCGGTTAGTAGCGGCAGATGCCCGTCTCGTCATCCCAGCGAAAGCGAGCAGTGCTCTTTTCTTCGCATTGCCCCGGAGATGCGGCGGGATCGGCACTCACTTTGCCGCGGGAGCAAGCGCCGCGAGCATGCCGGCAAGCGCGAATACCGTCGCTTGCTGGTCGAACGATTGCGGAACAGCAGCACCAGCCAGTATCCGCGCTTCTTCCCAGCGCTGGACGGCATTGGCCAGCGCTGGACCGGTCAGCATCCGGGCATGATCAGCGATGCGGTTCGGAACGCGCTCCAGAAACGCCTCGTAGCGCGGTTGCGCGGATTTGATGCCGAGGCTTCGGGCAAGCTTGATCCGCGCCGCATTGGTGGGATCGCCCTCATTGATCAATCGATCGATCACAGCATCCATTTCAGCGATACCGAGCCCGGCAAAGGCAAGCGCTCGACCCGGCGCACCCTCCCCCGCCCGAAGCAACGCGCCAATCTCGGCGTCGTCGGCATCGGGAAGCTCAGCCTGTAGCACAGCTCGCATGACGTCATCGCCAAGCGGCTGGAAACGCAGGATCCGACAGCGCGAGCGGATTGTCGGGAGCAATCTACCGGGCGCGTGGCTGACGAGCAGGAAGATGCTGCCCTGCGGCGGCTCCTCGAGATTCTTGAGCAACGCATTGGCCGCGCCGCGTTCGAGGTCGTCGATTGCATCGATGATGACGATGCGCCGGCTCGAAAATCCGCCCGTCGTCGAAAATAGCCGCTGAAGGCCGCGCACCTGATCGATCGCGATATTGCGTGCGCGCTCGCCGGTCTTCTCGTCGCGGATCCGTTCGAGCCTTATCAGGTCGGGATGCGACCCGGCATTGACCAGCGCGGCGATTGGGTGGCCCTCGGGGACGCAGAGGCCTGGCAGGTCGAACTGAGGCCCCGCTGCCTCGGCAAGCAAGCGTCGGGCAGCAAGGTCGGCGAACAGCGCCTTGCCCACCCCGCGCGGGCCAGTGAGCAGCCAGGCATGATGCAGGCGATCGTCATGCGCTGCGTCCATAAGCGCCGCGACGGGATCGTCATGGCCGACGAGCTTCGTCACAAGCCGCCCAGCGCCGCTAGCAGTCGGGTCGTGACCTCTTCGGGAGTGCCGCTTGCATCGATTATGCGAAAGCGATCAGGGTCAGCTTCGGCCAGGCTCTGGAACGCGCGTGCGACACGCGCATGATATTCTGCCCCACGCTCGCCGAAGCGATCTCCACGTCCATTGTCCCGGTCAAAGGCGCGCGAGGCGCCTTCAAGAACAGGCAGCGTCAGCAGCAGCGTACGATCGGGCATGAGGCCTTCACTGCCGATCGCATGGAGCGCCAGTATCTCGGCATCGCCAAGCCCATCGGCACCACCCTGGTAAGCCCGCGAGCTATCGATGAAGCGATCGCACACCACCCAAGCACCGCGCGCCAATGCCGGAAGAATCGTCTTGTCGAGATGATCAGCACGCGCGGCGGCGAACAGCAGCGCTTCCGCACGCGCAGTCCAGCGTCCGACGGTGCCGGTCATCAGCAGCCCGCGAATCGCTTCAGCGCCCTCGCTTCCGCCCGGCTCGCGGGTTTCGACGACCTCGCGTCCCGTCTGCCGGAGCGTTTCGGCGAGACGGCGGAGCTGGGTCGATTTACCAACCCCCTCCCCGCCTTCCAGCGTGACGAAACGTCCACGCACGCCGGGTTTATCCCAGCCCGAGGATTGACTTGATCGCCAGCCAGATCCGGCGGAAGAAACCCGCCTCGTCGACATCCTTCTCGGCGACGAGCGCCATCGTCTGCGGTGGCGTGTCGGCAGTGCGAACAACCAGATCGGCGATGTGCTGTCCCGCCTTGATCGGCGCCTTGATCGGACCGTCGTAGATCACCGAAAGCTTCATGTCGCCGCCGAGCCCAGCCGGAATCGTCATGTTGAGATCGCGCGGCGCGATGACGCCGACTTCATCCTCGGCGCCGAGCTGGACTTTGGCGGTTTCGATTCGCTTGCCCTTGGGGAACAGCTTCTTCGCCTGCCACGCGCGGAAGCCCCAGTTCATGAAGGCGATCGACTGTTCGCGCCGTTCGGCCATCGAGCCAAGCCCCGAGACGACCATCACGAGGCGGCGGCCATTCTGTTCGGCAGAACCGGTGAAGCCATAGCCAGCCTCATCGGTATGGCCAGTCTTCAGGCCATCGGCACCCTGGACGTTGCCCAGCAATGGATCGCGATTGGCCTGGGTGATGTCGGCCCCACCCATCGTCTTGCCCCAGGTGAAGTCGCGGCGGCTGTAGAAGGTCTTGTAGAGATCGGGGAACTGCTCGATCGTCGACTGCGCCAGCGTCGTAAGATCGCGTGCTGTGACGAAGGTCACGCCCTCGTCCGGCCAACCGTTGGAGTTGCCGAAATGACTGTTCCGCATGTCGATCTTAGCGGCTGCGCGGTTCATCAGCTGGGCGAAGGCAGGTTCGGTGCCCGAAATGCCCTCGGCGAGCACGACGCACGCGTCATTGCCGGAAAGCGTGACGATGCCGAACAGCAGATCGCGCACGCTGACCTGCTCGCCCGGCGAGAGGAACATCGTCGAACCAGCGGCGGGCCCATGCCAGCGCCTCCAGGTCTCGGGCTGGACGGTGATCATCTTGTTGAGATCGAGCTCGCCCTTCTTGATGAGGTCGAACGCGACATACACCGTCATCATCTTCGCCATGGAGGCGGGCGGCATGCGCCGTTCGGCATCCTTGGAATAGAGCACCGCGCCGGAGGATAGATCCTTCATGAAGGCAACGGGGGCGATCGTCTCGAACGGCGGCGCCGATGCCGTAGCCGGAACGGCGACGATCAGGGCGGCGGACGCAAGGACAGCGCGGCTGAGCTGGATCAACTTTCTCTCTTTCTTCTCTATGGGCGGTCAGTTGCTGGATCGTGGCTTGATCAGCCTGGCATCCTGATAGCCTTGCCCCTGCGTGCGCGCCAGTGCCGCAAGTGCGATCTGTTCATCGAAATACGGGCCGATGCGCACACGATAGACATTGCCCGCCGCATCGATGGCTCCGCCAAGCATGCTGGCGAGGCTGTCAGCCCGCGCGCGATCGCCATAAGCACCCACCTGGACGAACCAGCCACCGATCACATTTGCATCGAGCAGGCTCCCGGGGAGAGCTGGTGCGGCCGTAACGGCAACTGGTGTAGTAGCAGCAGCTGCAGCGGCAGCCGCGGCGGCAGCCTGGGCCTGGGCCACCATCCAGCGCTGGAACCGCGCATCGAGCGCGGCGAGTGCCTCGCGTTGTGCGACAGGTCGCTCTTCGGCCGCCTTGCCGCTGCGCAGCGCGAGGCGATCGGCATCGGACGGGTAGACCCGGCGAACACGAACCCGCGCGACGCCCTGCCGGTCGATGCCGAGCAATTCCGCCGATCGATGCGACAGGTCGATGATCCGGTTGGTGACATAGGGGCCGCGATCGTTGATCCGCACGACGATCGTCCGCCCGGTATCGAGCGCCGTCACCTCGACATAGCAGGGCAATGGCAATGTCTTATGCGCCGCGCCGACCATCGCCATGTCGAAGGTCTCGCCATTTGCGGTCGGGCCGCCATGAAACGCCTCGCCATACCAGGAGGCGTAGCCGACCTCGTCGTAATTCGCTTCGTCAGCTGGATAATACCAGATTCCGGCGATCTGGTAGGGCTTGCCGATCTTGACCGGACTGTCCGGGGGCGGGCTGCGCAACACAGGCGGTATCGCCACGCCGACGGTGGGATAGGCGCCGCGTTGCGGTGCTGTGCTGCATGCGGCAAGCGCGAGCACGCAGCAAAGCGCGAGCAACCGCCACGGCGCGGAAATTCGGTCAGTTCGTGATTGCATCGGCAAGCAGCCCCACCGAGAGCCCATAGAAATTGGAGCAGTTATAATCGAGGATCACGCGGTAGTTGCCCGTGAGCAGGTACGCGGTCGCGTCCAGGCCGTCGGGTTCGAGGAGGCTCGCGAGCACGTCGTCGGCTGGCACCTGCGAACCGACGAACTGGATGCCGAGCCTGCGCCATTCGCCGATGGTGAGCCATTTGCTATGGCGCTGGTGAACGCGAGGGCAGCGCGGCGAAACCAGTCGGGAGGCCAGCGCAGTCCGATCCAGATCGTGGGGAACGCGCACCGCCACACCCCAGCCTTGCCCGGCGCGCCAGCCCGCATTTACGAAATAATTGCCGATCGAGGCAAGCGCGTCGGCCTCGCTCGACCAGATGTCAGCGCGACCGTCGCCGTCGCCGTCGCG
The DNA here is from genome assembly GCA_947476425.1 of Sphingomonadaceae bacterium. GTDB lineage: Bacteria > Pseudomonadota > Alphaproteobacteria > Sphingomonadales > Sphingomonadaceae > CANJQJ01. The sequence continues at coordinate 24,602 of CANJQJ010000002.1, forward strand.
GGCGACGCGCAGGTAGACGCTCGGCAGGAATTGGGGATAGCCAGTCGCCCCAGCCCAGCTGCCCTTGAGCCGCGAGCGCGAAAAGCCCCGGTCGATCAGCTTGAGCGCGTCGATATATTCCGCGACGAAGAGTTCGCGGCGGCGCCCCTCGAACGCCAGCGTGGCGAGCGACTGGATGAGATCGAAATTGCCCGTCACGCTGCCATAACCGGTTTCATGACCGTAAATCGCCATCATGATCGATTCCGGAACACCGGTCTCGCGCTCGACGGCCGCAAGCTTCGGGCGAAGTACCTGATAGCGAGAGCGGCCGATGCCGATCAGCCCTGCGTTGACATGCTTGTTGCGATAGGGCGCGAACATCGGCACGCCGACTGCATTTCCCGGCTGGGCACGATCGAGGCTCACGACGCGCTGATCATAGGCCAGCGTCGGCGCTATGGCGTCATAGGTCGCCGGCCGCACTCCGGACTCGATTGCTCGCGCACGCAGGCCAGCAATGAACCCGGCGAACTCGGATTGCCGCACTTCGCTTCCCGTCGAAGGCCCGGCCACCGACGGTGAGGGAGCGAGCGGCGGGATGGTGGCAACGGACGGGGAGGCCTGCGCGCCTACCGTGATGGGGCGACCGCTTGGTCCTCCCACCCCGTTCTGGACTGGGGCTGCCGCGTCGGCACTCGGAGCCGGTACCGCCTGGCCCGCACCGGTCTGGCCCGTCGCCGACTGAGCGATCAGGACCGTCAGCGCTATGATCGAATAGGTAAAATTTCGCATGGATACCCTTTGGGCCGATATTGCCACAGTCGGCGGGTCGGGTGAATCCCCATCCGTCGCGTGCGCGGCACGCTTGTCCGCACGCGATGGCCAGTCTTTCGTCTCCGGAGAAAGAAAAAGCCCCACCGGATCGCTCCGGCGGGGCCTTATCCTCGAAGAGGTCGATAATCAGCAATAACGAACGCTGATCTTCTGGCGACGGCGCATCGCGCCGCCGACGAGGCCGAAGCCTCCAAGCATCATCGCCCATGAAGCAGGCTCGGGAACACCACCGCCGCTGATGCCGCCGATGACGAAGCTGACGTCATTATAATCATGATCGCCGCCGCCGTTCAGATCCTCGAAGGAAACGAACTGGCCGGCAGGAATGCCGAAATCGCCGCCGGCATACGCTGCTGAAAAGGCATGCTGCTGGCTGTCTGAGTTCAGCGATGCGTCCGAATAGAACAGGTCGCCGGTATCCGTGACCTTGATGTAGAAGGTCAGCACGTCACCGGCGGTGACCGGGCCGAAGTTCAGAGTAGCTCCGAGCGCGGTGGTGTGGTTGTTGAGGCCGAGGATGCCGGAATCAACGCCGTTCACCTGCACGCCGAGCAGATCCGTGTATCCGGCGCTGCTGCCAGCGAAATAGGCGAGAAGATCGCCTGTGGAGCTCGCAGTGAAGGAATAGGTATCGGGATTTTCTGTTCCCGGGGTTCCGTAGCTCGGAAATACCGCGAGAGCGGGTGCCGATACGGATGCCAGCGCAATCGCCAGAAGTGCAAGCTTCTTCATGTCAGTTCCGCAATATAAACAGACTATCACAAGGAGCCGATTTACAACCCCTTTGTTGAAAACATGTGACAAACTTTAACGTAAATTTAGCACATATCAATAGGTATATCGTCCCAAATGGGGAAATGCGATGATCTGCAGATAAAGCGTCGCTTATGGATCGTTTCAAAGGCGGCGGGCGTTTAACGGATCGTTTCAGTGCGGTAGCGCCCATGTAGATCCGGCAACGTGGATCCATGCTTGCACGACCACCCCTGCCCGGATTAAGCGCACGGCAACGGATGGGTGGCCGAGTGGTTTAAGGCAGCGGTCTTGAAAGCTACCGGAGCTTGTCGGCGCGGCGTCGAATTAGGAGTGTGGTTACAAGGGGTTAGCGGCAGGTCGTTTCAGCGAGTTATTCACTCGTAAGCCTGTCGTAAGCTGCCAGCCCCGAAACGGCTGGGAAGAGTGTCCGAGTGGTTTAAGGAACCGGTCTTGAAAACCGGCGACGGGGCGACCCGTCCGTGGGTTCGAATCCCACCTCTTCCGCCAACCTTTTCGCCGCCAACTCATCCCGTCGCGAGCTTGCGCGATAGGGCGTGGGCGAGGGTGCGGAGTTTCTGCCATGCGAGCCACAGGCCGACACCGCCGACGATCGCGATCACCAGCAGGCCGCGCGGGCCGATCGGGGTACCGGCGGAATCCAGCATCCATTTGAACTGCAGGTGAGTGAGGTAAATGAAAAGCGAGGCGCCCGATATCATCAGGATCGGCCGGTTCAGCAGCTTCAGGATCGGCAAGCGCTTCACCAACAGCAGCAGCGCGCCCGAAGCGGCTATGAACGCCCAGCCCAGGTCCGGGAAGAACAGGGCCGTCGCTCCCGCATAGAGCGCCAGCATCGTCGCCATGAATGCCTTCTCCCGCAGGCTCCGGACGAAGGCGATCATCGCGCCGAGGATGAATGTCGGCCAGTGCGTGGTCGGGATATATTGGGCGAGATCTTCGAGCCCGGTCCGTAATATCAGGAAATTGTGGAAGAAAAGCGCCGGCACGATGAATTTCAGCGGGACTGCGACGGCAAGCATCGCGGCCGAAACCCGGTAGGGATTGGCCGTTAGCCGCGCGCTCCGGGAAGCGACGACGAACGCAATCGCGGTCATGCCAAGCAGCTGGATGATGCAATGCAGGTACCACAAATAGAATTCGCGCCCGACGCCGGCTTTCCCGATGAAATTGCTGTACAGCAGCGGTGTCGAGACACTCACCTGGCGTCCAGTGAAATAATCGAACGCATAGGCGGCGGCGCAATAGAGGATCGTCGGGACGAGGATCGACACCATCAGCCGCAGCACTGGCCTCACCGACTTCGCCATGACCGATTCGGTCAGCTGGAGATGCCCGAACAGGAAGCCCGACACCAGGAAGAGGCCGCTCGTAGCACCGCCCGGATAGCCCGGGAACATGCTGAAATGATAAGCGAGCACCATCATCAGCGCACCAGCGCGGATCAGCATCGCTGTATCGATGGTGCCCCAGATCGATCGCTTCGCGCTGGTTCCCCCGGCGAGTTGCCGAACGCTCATATGCGCCCAGTCTTCGGGCATGACGCCAAGCAGGTCCTCGGTCGCCAGATAGACCTGCACATAGCTCAGGCTGTCGCCGCCAAGGCTCGCATAGCTGCTGTCGCGCGAGATCATCCGCCGGTTGAGCAGCCCGGACCAGGCCGAGATGAGCGCGGCTTCCCCCGGGGACAAATCCACCTCGACGACCGCATCGGCCAGGTCGGCCTCCGCGAGCGCCTCCAGCGCCCTGCGGTCGAGCTTGCCGTTGGGCAATAGCGGCATCGCATCGATCCGGACGATCTTCGCAGGGACCATGTAACTCGGCAGCCGCTCACCCAGGAACTGGGTCAGCACGCCATCTACGTCGTCGATCACGCCAACGAAGATCGCGGTGATCGATCGCTCGAATTCGCTGGCGGGTGCAACCGCAAACGCCGCCTCGATATCCGGATGCGCGGCCAGTGCGGAGGCGACCTCGGCGAGATCGACTCGATAGCCGCGGACCTTGATCTGGTCGTCCTGCCTGCCGATGATCGCGATATTGCCGTCGGGCAGGTAATAGCCGCGATCGCCGGTGTGATAAATCGTGCGCCGCCCGAAACGATCGATGCCGCGATCGTCGGGATCGGCCAGGATCGCGCCGGCTTCGACATAGCCGAGGCTCAGATAATTGGATCGGATCGCGATCTCGCCTTCCTCACCGATGCCCCTGGGCCGATAGTCCTGATCGACGATGGCGAGCTGGAAGCCATCCGAACCCTTGCCTACAGGCGCGGCTTTCAGCGCTTCGTCGCCACGCCAGCGATAATAGCCCGCCGCCTGTGGTGTCTCGGTCGCGCCGTAGAAATTGGTCACCTCGGCATTGGGTGCGAGCGCGCACAGCGCATCGATGACCTGCGGGCGGAGCATGTCGCCGCCCATGAAGATCCGGCGCAGGCAATCCAGCGCACGGGGCGAGCGCGCAGCGGTGAGCAATTGCGCCATCGCAGGAGTCATGTGGGCGACAGTCGGCTGCATCGCCTCGAACCATGAGGCGAGCTTGCCGGGTCCGAAAATCTCTTCCTGGTCGGGAATGAGCAGCGTCGCCCCGCGCGAAAGCGGCGCGAAGATGTCGCGCATCAGCGGATCATGCGACAAGCCCGAGAGCATGGTGAAGCGATCATCTGATGATAAATCAAATGTTTGTGCCTGCCACCTTATAAAATGCGCGAGCGGAATGTGCGAACAGGCGACGCATTTCGGCACCCCTGTGCTGCCCGAGGTGAACAGGTAATAGGCCGGTGCCGCCGGGTCGATCGCTTCCGGCAGCGGAGACTCATCGCCCCTGAACGTCGTCAGCGTATCGACGAGCGGGATGCTGCGTTCCGTCGCCAGTTCGGTTGCGATGGTCCACCCCGGCGAACCGCTGCTAGCCAGCACCGCGTCGGGCATGCCGATATCGGCGAGCGTCTCGATGCGCCGGGCCGGATAGGCTGCGTCGAGCAGGATAAACACCGCACCGATCCGCGAGGCCGCGAGCAGCGCCCACACCAGCCACGGCTGCCGCTCGGCGATGATGACGACCCGCGATCCCGGGCCGATCCCCTTGGCCAGCAAGGCCCGCGCCAGCCCACGAGAACGCTCCTCGATCGTCGTGTAGCTGAATATCTCGCCATGATGCCGCAGTGCCGGAGCATCCGGACTGGCCTCGACATTCCGCAGGAAGGCGGCGTGAATCAGCTCGCCAGTCGCTGGCTCCAGCGGCGCGTCGAGATCAGGCAAAATGCCAGGCGGCGCCAAGGCGACCGAGGCGTCGAATATCTGGTCCTCCAGGGAGGAAGGTTCATTATATTCCATGAAGTGACTGCCCGGCCCAATCGATCAAGATCAAGCGGCAGCGTTACGCCAATCAAGTGTAGATTCGGTTGCCTACGCGTCAGCGCATCTTCTTGAGCCAGGCGCGCTCAGCGCATCTTCTTGAGGTAGCGCAAGGTGCGATCGGCTGCGATCCGGCCTGCAATGCCGGAGACTCCGCCGCCCGGATGGCTGCCCGCCCCGCCAAGGAACAGGCCAGGGACGGCAGGCTTGGGTCCGCCGAAGCCGGTCGCCGGGCGGTGCAGCCCGGAACGCAGCGGCCCGAAATCGACATGGGTGACGCAGCCATTGGTGGCGCCAACGCGCTTCTCGCGCTCGCGCGCGGTTTCGACGAAGCGGCCAACTTCCTTGTCGAAGCCGTCATAATATTCCGAAAGCTGCGCGATGATCGAGGTCATGGTCTTGTCCTTGAGCTCGGGCGACCAGCCCTCGCGGGCATCCACCGCCATCGCTGGCAAATAGAGATAGGCGACCGAGCAACCTTCCGGCGCCTGCGACGGATCGATGTTCGACATCGGGCTCACCGAAACGGCGTGGCGCTGCGGAATATCGCCGCGACGCGCCGAGGCGAAGCTCTCGCGCACCTCGTCGGGCACGCCGATCAGGCCAACGGCATTGTTGATGTTGGCACCGTCGTGGCGCAGATCCTGGTGGCGCTTGAGCCGCAAGGGCGCCGCCATCGCGACATTGGCGAGGAAAGGCGCCGCGTTCGAGCGGTTGGACGGCACATGCTCGATCCGCTGGAGCAGCCGTCGCTCGACCCCGCCGGGCGTGGTCAGCGCAAAGGTGGTGCGCGGGTCGCTCGTCGCGATGACGACCTTCGAGCGAAGTACTCGTCCGTCCGCAAGCCGCACGCCCTTGGCAGCACCGTCCTCGATCAGGATCTCGACCACCGGCGCATCCACCATTATCTCGGCGCCCGAGGCGGTGATGCTCGCGGCGAGCGCGTTCGAGAAGGATTGCAGACTGCCCACCGGCTTGCCGGTGCCGAGGCGGTGCGTGACTGCGAAGATCATGTAGGCGGCGGCATTGCCGTCATCGTCGAGAGGCCCCGCGCCAGCAGCGATCCCGGTCAGCAACCCGATCGTGGCTGGATGTTCGAACCATTCGCAAGCGACCTGGTCCGAGGTCGCCTTGGAGATGGCGATGAGCTGGTCCTTAAGCTTGACGTTGCGAACCGCGCCGCCGATCATCTTGCCCAGATTGCTGAAATCGGGCCGCCCCGGCTCAGCCATCATGATCGGGAAGCCGATGTCCATCAGCGCGTCCATGACTTCCATGAATTTGAGATATTGCTTGCCGTCGCCGGGGTGGATTCGGGCGATGTCGTCGGCGGTGCGCTTATAGTCGCGGAACAGCGCGATCGAGCTGCCGTCGGGATGAAGATAGGCATAGCTCGGATCGGGATCGATTGTGCGAAGGCCATGCTTGGCGAGTTCGAGATCCTCGATAAGCCCGGAATTCCGCACGAACAGCAGCTCGACCGCGCATGGCGTGACCAGATAGTCCGGCGCTTCCGGGATCAAATAGCCCGACGTCGTCATCCCGCCGACCTTCGCCGATCGCTCGACCACGACGACCTTCTTCCCGGCACGGCTGAGATAGCCTGCCGCCGCCATGCCGTTGTGGCCGGCGCCGATGATGATGGCGTCGTGGATGTCGGTCATGGTCTTCCCCTCGCTTCGTTCGGCGGCGAACCTAGTCCATCGCCTGCGGCATTACCATTACGCGGCGTAAAATGGTGTTTGCCATAGATGGAGTGGGATGACGTTGGATCGAACCCGCCTTCCCCCCGCTCATCCTGAGCAGGGGCTGAGCCTGTCGAAGACCCGTCTCGAAGGACAGCACCGGAGCGTCCTTCGAGACGCCATTTCGACAAGCTCAATGGCTCCTCAGGATGAGCGGGGGCGGGTTCAACCTGACGTCAACCCGGCGCGCCCTACCCCTGCGCCAGCAGCTTCGACGACGACGGCCCCTGCAGCCCGAACCCGGCGCGACCGCCATCCACTGGCAGCAAATGCCCGGTAATCATCCGCGCCTCGTCCGACGCCAGGAACAGGATCGCATCCGCCTGGTCCTCGGGCTTGATCAGGCCGAGGATCGCCTGCTGCCCGGCGATCAGGTCAGCGATCATCTGGGCGTTGAAATGAATGTGGAGCATCGGCGTCTCGGTCGATCCCGGCAGTACCGCGTTCACGCGAATGCCATGCTTGGCATAGTCCGACGCCGCGAACAGCGTGATGTGGTTGAGCGCTGCCTTGGCGACGCCATAGGCCATTGGCGCGTGCCGCTCCGCCGCAAGCGACGCCATCGACGAGACGTTGACGATCGCACCAGCGCCAGCCGCCATCATCACCTGCACCTCCTCGCGCATCAGCAGGAAGACGCTCTCCAGCGAGATCGCCATCGTCCGGCGGAAGGTCTCGAGGTCCGTGTCGTGGATCGAGCTGCCGGGGCGATCATTAACTGCGCCCCCGCCCAGCACATTGGCTGCGATGTCGAGCTTGCCGAGCAACGCGACCGTTCGCTTGACGAGTTCGGCAACTTCGCCGGGATCGGTGCAATCCGCATGGATGTAGATCGCCTTGCCGCCCGCTTCGCGCATCTCGCGCGCCAGTGCCTCGCCGGGCTCGTCCTGGATGTCGCCAATGACGACCGACGCACCTTCGGCGATGAACTTGCGCACGCTCGCGGCGCCCATGCCGCCAGCACCGCCCGCGACGAGCACGGCTTTTCCTTCAAACCTGTTTGGACGCATCCGCTTGTTTTCCTTCTTGGCTAAACAGTCTCAGCCTCGACCCGGCGGATATCGACCGGGATCGCGGTCATGCGCGGCATGGCGTTGATCGTCTGGAGATCGCGATCGGTGCTGATCAGCAGGTTGGGCGATGCGCCGTACGTCTTGAAATCCGCGTCGCCGGGAAAGGCGCCAAAGCCGTGGCTGATCGAGACGACGCCGTTGCGCAGCGCCCCATCGCTTTCGGCCAGCACCCGGATCGCGCCATTGTCGGAGCGGATCTCGATCCAGTCGCCCTCCCCGATCGCCTGGTCGGCCATGTCGCCCGGATTCATGTAGGCGACATTATACGGCATCAGCCGCTGAAGCTCAGGCAGGTTGGCGCCCATCGAGTTCATCCGGTGGCGCGAGCGGCGGTTGATCATCCGGAACGCGAAGCCGTCGCTGGCCGGCGAATCCAGCTCTGCGCGCAACAGCCCGATTTCCGCCACGACATCATCGGGCATCGTCGCGAAGCGGCCAGCCGTCGCGGGATCGGCCGGCAGCGCATAGACTTCCTCGTCGTGATAATAGCCGCGCGGGTGGCGACGGATTTCGTCCAGAGATGCCGGCGCCCCCACGAGCGTCATCGCGATCAGATCATCCTCGGTCGGCGCCGTCACCATGTCGAGTGCCGTCCCCATATAGTCGATCTGGACGCCGAGCCGAGCCGCCAGCGCCCACATCACCCACCATTCGTCGCACACTTCGGAATCGGCTGGCGGTGCCACGATCGGCGGCGTGTAGCGCGTATAAGGCGTCGGGAAGATGTTCGGCTCGAACAGGTAGATCGGCAGGTCCGGGCGCTCGAACTGGAGCTTGGGGGGCAGGATGTAGTGCGACATCTGCGCCGTAGCGGACATCGTCGGCTCGATGCTGACGAGCAGGTCGAGCGCCTCGAGCGCCTTCGCCATCTTGCGCTGGTCGGGCACCGCACTCGCCGGATTTCCGCCATGGTTGAGCATGAAGCGAACCCGTCCGGCGCCCGGCTCGAGGATATCGTCGGCGAGCTTGCCAGTGACCATCTCGCCGCCGACCAGGCCATAATCGCCAAGCCGCGATTGCGGCCCGCTCTCCCAGGCGCGCGGCAATGGCACGACCTGCGCCGGCTTGGGGCCGCGATTGAGCACGAATCCCTGGTTGGGGATTCGTTCGCCGGCACGGATCATGCGGCCACAGATCACGTTGAGCGCCTCGACGAGATGCTCGGCGAGATTGGAATGCGGCCCCATGTCGGTGCCGGTGCCAGTCGCGGCGATTCCGCGCTTGCCATCACGCGCGAACATTTCGGCGATCGCTTGCAACTGCTGCGCGGTGATCCCGGCGCGCTCGGCGACACGCTCGGCCGTGAACGGCGCGACCTGCGCGCGCAGCTGATCGAGATCGCCGACATGATCGGCGCAGAATTCCGCATCATGCCAGCCATTTTCGAGGACGATGCGCAGGATCGCGGCGAGGATCGCCGCGTCATGGCCGGGCAGCGGCTGGACGAACAGATCGGCATATTGCGCGGTCTCGGTGCGGCGCGGATCGATCACGATGAGCTTGAGGCCCCGCGCCTTGGCGGCCTTGATCCGCTTGACCGGATTGCGCGTATCGAGTTGCGCCATCGAGACCATCGGGTTGACGCCCATCACCATCGCGACATCGCTGGTCTGGAAATCCTGCTTGCCCGGCGGCCAGATGCCGAGCCGATATGCGGCGATAACCTTGGCCGACTGGTCGATCGTCAGCGTCGTGTAGAGCTTGTGCGATCCAAGCGCGCCGAGGAATCCGGGCAGCATGCCGAGGCCGGCGGTGGTGAAGAACCCGCCGGTGCCGCGGAAACCCGCAATCGCATCGGGGCCGTCCTCTTCGAGGATCGTGCGCAGCTTGGCGGCGATCTCGTCGAGCGCCTGTTCGAGCCCGATCTTGACGAAGCTGCCGTCGGGCTGGCGCTTCAACGGGTGAAGCAGCCGGCTCGGCTCGGTATGCGCCGATGGCAGGGTCGATCCCTTCGAGCAGATATATCCGATGCTGCGGGGATCATCGCGATCCCCGTGCGCCGACACAGGTCGCCCCTCATCGTCGATCGTGACGACGAGCCCGCAATGCCCGGTGCAGATGCGGCAATATGTCAGCGCTTCGGTCATGTCAGTGTGTCCGCATCGGGATGCTGAGCGGGGCGAGCTCGCCGGTCAAGCCCCGATAGCTTGGCTGGAAGCCGGGATCGACGAGCTTGAGATCGGGGAAGCGCTCAAGCATTCGAAGCAGCGCCGTGCGCAGGATATTGCGCGCAAGGCGACGGCCGATGCAATGATGGATTCCCGATCCGAACACCAGCGGCGCGCGGATCTTGCGGCGAATGTCGAAACGGAACGGATCTTCATATTCGCTCGGATCATAGCCCGACGCCAGCGGCGAGACATAGACCGGCATGTCCTTTGGAATGCGAGTCCCGCCGACCTCGGTATCGCATGCCGCGAAACGAACGAACGAGACGATGCCGGGCCCGTTGAGGCGAAGGCATTCCTCGATCGCATTATCGACCAGCCCGGGCTCGGCGAGCAGCTCGGCCTTCGTCTCGGGGTGGCGGCAGAACAGCATCAGCGCACCGCCAAGCGTGTTGGCGGTGGTGCCGATTCCGGCGGTGGCGATCGAGTTGATCTGGCCGAACAGCTCGTTGTCGGTCAGCTTGTCGCCTTCCTCGCGAGCGCTGATCAGGCTGCTGATCAGGTCGGGACCCGGGGTCTCGCGGCGAATGCGGATGATCTCGGCGATCGCCTCGCTCACCCCGCCGATCGCCTGCATGAACGAGGGCGGCAGGCCCTCGGCGGCATCGTAGGACGGCAGCTTGTTCATCTCGTCCTGCATCTGCCCGAACACGGCGATATGCGCCGGGCTGAGCTTGAACGATCCCTCGAGCATGATGCGCGGGATGAGCTTGTCCGCAAAATCGACCATCGCATCGAATTCGGGGCCGGATTCGGCGATCTTGTCGAGCTGCTCGTCGATGATCCGCACGACATCCGCCTGCTGCGCGTCGATCGCCTGCGGCGTGAAGGAGGGGTTCATCAGCTTGCGAACGCGATTGTGGCGGGCGCCGTCCATCTGCAGCACGCTTTCGAGCCCGCCGAACATGTCGAACAGCTCATAGCCCTCGCGCTTCGGGGCGACGACGGTAAATCGCTCGGCATCGGTATAGACCTCGCGAATGTCGCGGCCTCGGCCGCACATCACCGAGAGGATGCCGTTCTGGCGGATGTAGAATGGCCGCCGCATTCCCCAGCTCGCCACGACGCCGTTGAGCGCGGTCTGGCGAAGCTGCTCGTCGCCGAGCCACATCGGGAAATAATTGCCTGGCTCGAGTTCATCGAGGGAGGCGACCGAGCAATCGCGGATCGGGACGTGATCAGTCATCGGGAAGCTCCATCGACCAGCTTGCGCCGTTGATATGGGATCCGCCGTCAACGAAGATCGTGTTGCCGGTTGTGTAGCGCGCATCCTCGCTCGCGAGGAAAAGCGCGACGCCGGCAATATCCTCGTCGGGATCGCCGAGGCGGCCCATCGGTGGCGTCGGCAGTGCGGCGGCGAGTTCGGGGCTGGTCTCGGCGAATTCGCGGAATGCGCGGGTCATCGCGGCCGGGCAGATGATGTTGGCGCAGATCTGGTGCGGCGCCCATTCGCGGGCGATCGTGCGGGTAAGCGCGCGAAGGGCTTCCTTGCCGACATTATATTCGAGCGTGCCGATATGCGCGTTGGTGCCGTTCAGCGAGCAGATGCTGATGATCCGCCCCCAGCTCTTGTCCCGCATATGGGGGAAAGCCGCCTTCACCGCCCAGAAACCGGCCCACAAGTTCATCGACAGGCCATATTGCAGCTCGGCGTCGCTCTTGTTCTCGGCGCGCCGGAAGCTGCCTCCGCCCCAGGCGTTGTTGACGAGAATGTCGACGCCGCCGAAACGCTCAACGGTATCGGCGACCATCGCCTCGACCTGCGCCTTGTCGGTAACGTCGGTGCGGATGAAATGCGCGCCGTTGCCGATCGCGTCGGCAGCGGCCTGACCGTTTTCGGCGTTGATCTCGGCGATCACGACCCTGGCGCCTTCATTGGCGAAGCGCCGGGCAATGCCGAGCCCGATCCCCTCGCCGCCGCCGGTAACGATTGCGATCTTGCCGGCGATCCGGCCACTGCTGCTGTTCAAGGCTGCTTTCCCTTCAGGATAGTCTCTCCTGATGCAGCGGTGTCACGGCCCGTTTGGCGCGTACCCAATCCAATGGCAGGGTGTGCTTCAAACCGCCCGGACAGCAAAAGGGCCCCGGCGCAATCGCCGAGGCCCACTTTGCCAGCAAGTCCGTGAGGACCGCTTACTTCTTCGCGAGGCTGAGCCCGCCGAAACGCTTGTTGAAGCGCGCAACCTGGCCACCGGCATCGAGCAGGCGCTGGTTGCCACCGGTCCAGGCCGGGTGGACGGTGGGATCGATATCGAGCTGGAGCGTGTCGCCCTCTTTGCCGTAGGTCGAACGCGTCTTGTAGACGGTGCCATCGGTCATCTGGACGTTGATGAAATGATAGTCGGGATGCAGGTCTTTTTTCACGATATATAGCTCCAGAAAAGGCTGGTTACCGACCAGCCGGGGAAGCGGATGGCGCGCTCTACAGGGTGGGGTTGGGTTTGACAAGATGGGGTGGGCTCGTGATCCCCCATATGACTCGTCATCCCTGCCCTCCCCCCTTCGTCATCCCGGCGGACGCCGGGATCCACGTTGCGGTGGTCGCACGATCGCGAGACCTGTGGGTCCATGGATCCGAACTTTCGTCGGGATGACGGGGTGGGGGTTGGGATGACGACGGTGGCGCGTCGGGATGACGATGTGGGCGTTAGGATGAGGAGTCAAGCTCCATAGGCTACACAGAGGCCCGTACAGCACGATTACGAGTTTCAGCTAGTTGGATAGCCAAAATCAATTCTTCGCGCTGCAGCATACCTCTGAGGCGATTTAAAGCACATCGGCACCCTTCACCTCACCTCAACTGGGCGGATCCGCGATCATTGCGGTGAAGCTCGCCTCGGCGGCGAGCTTGCCGTCGACGATCGCTCGACCGGCGAACTTGCACACCTTGCTTCGCTTCTGGACGAACGAAACCTCGAGATACAGCAGGCAGCCGGGCTCGACCGGGGCGCGGAACTTCGCTTCCTCGATCGCCATGAAATAGACGAGCTTGCCGGTTCCGGCGAGGCCGAGGGATTCGACGGCGAGCACGCCCGCCGCCTGCGCCAGCGCCTCGACGATCAACACGCCGGGCATGATCGGGCGGCCAGGGAAATGGCCCTCGAAAAAGCCCTCGTTGATCGTCACCGCCTTGACGGCGCGGATCGATACGTCGGGAATGAGCGTCTCTACCCGATCGACCAGCAGCATCGGATAACGATGCGGCAGCGCAGCCATCACCCGCTCGATATCAAGCGGGCCGATGGCGGCGCGAGGCGTGGTCTCGCCATCCGCCATATGCTTAGCGGCCCGAAGCTGGTGCGCCGGAGACTGGCTGGCCAGGCTGCCAGTTCGCCGGTGGCGTGATCGAGACGGTCTTGACCAGCGTGTTGAGCTGGTTGGTGATCTCGGACGTCAGGTTTGCATCGGGAGCAACCGCCAGCGTGGTATCGGGCTGGAGGATGATCTTGACGCCCTTGGCCGTCATCGCCGCCTTAATCGCCTCGGACAGCTTCTCGCCGACCTGGGCCTGCGCATAGCTGGTCGGACGGCCGAACGGCGCCGCAAGAGCCTGCAGTTCGCGCTGTGCGCTCGCCTGCTGGGTGCGGAAAACATTGACCTTGGCTTCAAGCGTCGCGCGCGGCGTTGCAGGGTTCTTCTGCATGCCCTCGATTTCGGCCTGGAGCGGCTTGAGCTGGCCTTCGAGAGCCTGCTGGCGCGCGTTGAAGGCGTCGATCTGCTTGCCGTACAGCGTCTTGATCTGGCCCTGAGCGGCCTGATAGGCCGATGACTGGGCGATCGCCCCGTCGATATCGGCAACCGCGACCTGCGCGACGGCAGGCGTGGCGGCAATCGCAGCGGCAACCGCTGCGGCAGTAAGCATTTTTTTCATCAGAATTGCGTCCCTACGTTGAACGTGAACAATTTGGTCTGGTCTCCGGGCTCCTTGAGCAGAGCCTTCGCGATATCGATCCGGAAGGGCCCGAACGGTGAATTCCAGTTGACGCCGAAGCCGATCGAAAGACGCGGCTTCGCGGAGTTACCCTGGAAAAATTCCGCGAATGCGGGAATCGTTGTTTTATAAAGGCTGTAGGTGCCCGTGCAGCCACCGGACGGGATAGGAATGATCGAAGTGCCGTTGGTGCATTGCTGGAGGCCATTCGCATCAAGGATCGGGCGATCCTGGCCTGTCGGCAAATTCTGAAGTTGGCTTGGATCCACCTTGGTACCCCAGACAGCGCCTGCATCCATAAAGATCGAAGGCCGCAGACCCATTTCGCGCCCACCGGCACCCAACGGAATTTCCAGCTCGAGGCGGCCGAGATAATAGGCCTTGCCGCCAAGCGCGTCGTCCGTCTGTTGCGTGGTAAATGCCGGCGGTATCGTCGTGGACGTCGTGTCGTAGAATCTGCGAGTGATGCGCGGGCCGACGCCGCGAATGTCGAAACCACGGATCTGCGGTTCACCAAGGAAGAAGCGGTCGGTCAAGCGCACCGGCTGGCCGAGGCCAGCGATGATCCCGCCTTCAAGACCTGCGGAGAAGATGAAGCCCTTGCCGATGCCCCAATATTTCTTGGCGTTGATCGTCGTGCGGATATAGCGGACGTCGCCGCCAAGCCCAGCCAGATCCTGGCTGAACACCACGCGATTGCCATGGCTTGGGCGAATGCGGTTGTTGAGATTGTCGTAAACCAGCGAATAGCCGACCGATGAGGTCGTCTTGTTGCCGATAGCTTCGCACAGATAGCGCCCGGCGAGCAGTGGATCGCACACGCCGTTGAAATAATAAGTGAACTTGTCCAGCGAGACATTGTCGAAGGTCAGGCCGTAGCGAAGCGCCATCTGGATATATTCGGTGATCGGCACGCCGAGGCGGACCTGGAAGCCAGTGCTGATCTGGTTGTAGGTGGTCTTGCGATCGCTGCCGTTGCCGTTCTGGAAATTGAACGAGTTATAGTCGCGCCGGAAGACGTCGACGCCGAACGCGATATTCTTGTCGAAGACATAAGGCTCGGTGAAGCCGAGTTCGAGCGACTTCGAATAGGCCGAATAATTCACGCTGGCGCGGACTTCCTGTCCCTTGCCCATGAAGTTGCGCTCGCGGATCGAGAGATCGACGATGAATTTCTCAAGCGAGGAGAAGCCAGCGGAAACCTGAAGCTCGCCGGTCGATTTTTCCTCGACATTGGCTTCCAGGATAATTCGATCGGGCGCCGAGCCCTTCTTCTGCTCGATTTCCAGCTTATCCTGGAAATAGCCGAGACCCTGGATACGATCGCGCGAGCGCTTCACCCGGAAGGTGTTGAAGGCATCGCCCTCGGCAAGCCGCATCTCGCGCCGCACGACCTTGTCGCGCGTGTGGGTATTGCCGTTGATGTCGATGCGCTCGACATAGACGCGGGGCGCATCGGCGAGGTTGAACGTCACCGTCATCGTCCGCGCATCCTTATCGCGGTCGAAGTTCGGGTGGATGTCGGTGAAGGCGTAGCCGAACGTGCCGGCGGTCTCGGTCAGGTAATCGACGGTGTCCTCGACCGACTTGGCGTTGTACCACTGGCCCTTCTTGATCTTGATCAGCGGGCGCAGTCGTTCGGGCTTGAGATCGCGAATGCTGCTTTCGAGCGTCACGTCGCCGAACTTGTAGCGCTCGCCTTCCTCGACGACATAGGTGATGTTGAAATCGCGCTTGTCGGGGGTGAGTTCGGCGACCGCCGAGATAACCCGGAAATCGGCATAGCCGTTGGTCAGGTAATATTGGCGCAGCTTCTGCTGGTCATAAGCGAGGCGATCGGGATCATAGGTCGTTCCCGACGAGAATATCTTGGTGAGGCCGACCTGCTTGGTCGCCATCTGGCCGCGCAGATTGCCATCGGAAAAGGCCTTGTTGCCGATGATGTTGATCTTGCGGACCTTGGACTTGTCGCCCTCGTGGATCTCGAACACGACATCGACGCGATTCTGGTCGAGCATCACCATCTTGGGATCGATCGTCGCGGCGAAGCGGCCCTGGCGACGATAAAGCTCGATGATGCGTGCGACGTCGGCGCGAACCTTGGAGCGGCTGAAGATCTGGCGCGGCGCGAGATGGATCTCGGGCCGGATCTTCTCTTCCTTGATTCGCTTGTTGCCCTCGAGCACGATCCGGTTGATCACCGGATTTTCCTTTACCTGGATCGTGAGCGCGCCGTTATCGTCGCGGATCTGGACGTCGGTGAACAGCTCGGTCGCGTAAAGATCCTTGAGCGCCTTGTCGATCGTCTCGCGGGTGTAAGGCTGCCCGGCGCGCAGATCGATATAGGAGCGGACCGTTTCGGGCTCGAGTCGCTGCGAGCCTTCGACCCCAAGGGTCTTGATGAGCTGCGGGGTGGCTGGGCCGACCACCGGCACTGGAGCAGGCGCCGGGGCTGCGACCGGGAGCGCCTGCGCCCACAGTGGAGCGCCACCAAGCGTCGTGGATACAAGCAGGGCTGCGGTCAGGGCGCCGCATTTCATTCGTGCAGTTTTTGTCGTCACGCGCTTCCGCCCTCACCTTGGATGGGCACCGGCAACCTTCTGCCGGAACCTGTGCGCATGCCCTGCCCGATCAGCTTCGTCCGATCAACCCAGCAAGATGATCCCACAGGCCGAATGACACGAGATCGTTGAGGGTGACGAACAACATCAGCCCAAGCAGCAACGCCAGTCCGGATCGGAAAGCCCATTCCTGGACTACCGGGCTGAGCGGGCGGCGACGAGCTGCCTCGATCGCATAGAAGAAGAGATGACCACCATCGAGCAACGGCACTGGAAGAAGATTGATGAACCCCAGATTTATGGAAATCATCGCCATGAACTCTACCAGCGCCGCAGCGCCCAAAGTCGCCTGCTGTCCGGAATATTGCGCGATCTTGAGCGGCCCCCCGAGCTCCGATACGGAGCGCCGCCCGCTGATCACCTGGCCGAGCGTATCGACCATCATCTTCACCATGCTGCCGGTGTGCCGAATCGCTGCGCCAAGCACCTGCGGCGGCGCGAGCGGAACGACGGTCTGCCCCGCCGGGCCGATGCCGAGCAAGCCACGGCGGAATTCATTGCCGAAGCGATCGCGTTCGACCAGCGTCGTCGGCGTCGCGGTCAGGGTCAGGGCATGACCGGCGCGAACGATGCTGACCTGCATCGTCTGTTCGGGGCGAATGCTCACGATCGCTGCGATATCCTCGAAACGCTCGATCAGGCTGCCGTCGATAGCGGCGATGCGATCCCCGGGCTTGATGCCAGCCTTGTCCGCCGCGGATTTGGCCTCGACCACCGCGACGACTGGCGAAGTCCTTGGTTCGCCATAGACAGCAAAGAATGCCGAGAAGATCGCGATCGCGACGAGGAAGTTGGCAAGCGGCCCGCCAAGCACGATCAGTGAGCGCTGCCAAAGCGGCTTGGCCTGGAAGGTCTGCTTGCGAAGATCGGGCGGCAATGCCAGCCACGCTTCGCTTGGCGTGCTCGCCGGGTTCATGTCGCCGGCGAATTTCACGAAACCGCCAAGCGGCATCCAGCCGACCTTCCAGCGCGTGCCGCGCTTGTCGGTCCAGCCGAAAATCTCGCGGCCGAAGCCGATCGAGAAAATATCCGCCTTCACGCCGCACCACCGACCGATCAGGTAATGACCAAGCTCATGGATGAAGATCAGCGGCCCGATAACGAACAGGAAGCTGATCACGGTCATTGAGATGCCGGGAGAATCGGTCACGCCGCGAGGGCCTCCATCATTTGCCAGGCGGTTGCCCGGCTCCCCGAATCAATCGCGAAAACGTCCTCGATCGCAAGGGGTGCAGGCGGGTCATAGCGGTCGAGAACTTTACCGACGATGAAGGCGATATCGAGGAACCCGATCCTGCCAGCAAGGAAGGCAGCAACCGCCACTTCGTTTGCCGCATTGAGTATCGCCGGGCGAGCGCCGCCCGCCTCGAGCGCTTCGCGCGCCAGGTCGAGCGCTGGAAAGCGCACTGGATCGGGCGCCTCGAAGTCGAGCCTCGCGATCGCGGCAAGATCGAGGCGCGGGCTTGGGGTTTCCATCCGTGCCGGCCAAGCCAGCGTGTGCCCGATCGGCGTACGCATATCTGGCGTGCCAAGCTGGGCGAGCACCGATCCGTCGATATATTCGACCATCGAATGGATCACCGACTGGGGATGGACGAGGATCTCGAATCGATCCGCGCCCACCGGGAACAGGTGATGAGCCTCGATCAGCTCGAGCCCCTTGTTCATCAGGGTCGCCGAATCGACCGAGATCTTCGCGCCCATCGACCAGTTCGGATGGCGCACCGCCTGCGCGGGGGTCACGCGGGCCATGTCGGCAAGGCTCATCGTGCGGAACGGCCCGCCGCTCGCGGTGAGGATGATCTTCGACACCCGGGAGGGATCCTCATGGTCGAAGCACTGGAAGATCGCATTATGCTCCGAATCGACCGGCAGCAGCCGAGCCCCGCTTTCGCGTGTTGCCGCGAGCATCACCGGACCTGCGGATACGAGCGATTCCTTGTTGGCCAGCGCCACCGTCCGGCCACGCCGGATCGCAGCCATTGTTGGCGCAAGCCCGGCAATCCCGACGATCGACGCCATCGTCCAATCGGCATCCATGGCGGCTGCATCGACGAGAGCACCCTCGCCCGCGCCACAGGCGATGCCCGATCCGGAGAGCGCCTCGGCAAGCGCATCGCCAAGCGCTGCGTCGCCGATCGCGGCGAAGCGAGCGCCGGTGCGCCGCGCTGCATCGGCAAGGCCGGCAACGTCGCTGTTGGCGGTCAGCGCGACGACTTCGTGGAGATCGCTATTCCGCTCGACGAGATCGAGCGTCGAAGTCCCGATCGATCCGGTAGCGCCCAGGATTGAGATGGTGCGACGGCTCATAACAGACCGGACCATAGCAGCAGCCCCATCACCGAAGCTACCGGAACAAGTCCGTCGAGCCGATCTAATGCCCCGCCATGCCCCGGCAGGATCGCGCCGCTGTCCTTCACACCGGCGCGCCGCTTGAGCCAGCTCTCGAAAAAATCGCCAGCCTGCGCGAGAATCGCGAGCGGGGCACCAAGCCAAACGCAGGGCGCGGGCAGGTCGAAATGACGCGCAACGAATGCGCCGATCAGGCCTGCGGCGATCATGCCGCCGATCAGACCGGACCAGGTCTTGGAAGGGCTGATCGCAGGCGCGAGCTTGGGGCCGCCAATTGCCCGGCCAGTGAAATAGGCGCCGATATCGGTGCCCCAGACGATCAGGAAGGTCCAAAAAGTCAGCGCGAAGCCCTGGCTCGAATCGCGCAGCAGAAGCAATCCGATCACCGGCAGGATCAGGTAGGGCAGCCCGAACCAGCGCAGCCCTGCCCCTGCCCGGCTAGTCAGCCGCAGCCACTCGCCCGCCATCAGGAAGGCCGCGACTGCGACGAGGATTCGAAACGGCCAGCCACCGAACCAGAGGCAGGCCACCGCGACGATGATCATGACGATCCCCGATGCGGCGCGCACCGCGAGTTCGTTCACAGCCCACCGTAGCGGCGTTCGCGGCGGCCGAAATCGGCAACCGCTTCCGCCAGGGCTTCGGCGCCGAAATCGGGCCAGAGCGTGTCGACGAACAGCAATTCGGCATAAGCCGCCTGCCAGAGCAGGAAATTGGAAAGCCGCCGCTCGCCCGACGTGCGAATCAGCAGATCGAGGGGCGGCAGGCCGTTGGTATCGAGCCGCTGCTCGATCGCTTCCATGTCGATCGCTTCCGGGGCGACACCGTCGGCGACGATCGAGCGGACGGCGCGGACGATCTCGTCCTGCGCGCCATAGTTGAGCGCGATCGCCAGCGTCATACCCGTGTTTGGGGCGGTGCGCGCCATCGCTTCGTCCAGCATCTTCACGAGATCCGGGCCGAAGCGATGATATTCGCCGATGATCCGGAGCCTGATGCCATTGCCGTGCAGCGCGTCGAGTTCCTGCCCGAGATAGTGGCGAAGCAGCCCCATCAGGTCCGAGATCTCGTCGGCCGGGCGGCGCCAGTTCTCGGACGAGAAAGCATAGAGCGTCAGCGCCTCGATGCCCATTTCGGCCGCAGCCTTGACCGTCGCTCGCACTGCCTCGGCGCCGCGCTTGTGACCGGCGAGACGCGGCAGGAAGCGCGCCTTGGCCCAGCGCCCATTGCCATCCATGATGATCGCGACATGGCGGGGAAGCGTAGCGCCCCCACCCTGCCCTGCCACCGGATGAACGGCTGCGCGGGTCACTTGCCCAGGATTTCCTTTTCCTTGCCCGATGCCGTGGTGTCGATGTCGGCGATCGTGGAGTCGGTTGCCTTCTGCACTTCGGTTTCGAGGCGCTTGCGCTCGTCTTCGCTGATCACGCCCTTCTTCTCGTCGATCTTGAGCGAATCCATGCCGTCGCGGCGGACGTTGCGAACCGCGATCTTGGCCTTCTCGGCATATTGGCCGGCGAGCTTGGCGAGTTCCTTGCGGCGCTCCTCGGTCAAATCAGGGATCGGCAGGCGCAGCGTCTGGCCATCGGTAATCGGATTGAGGCCGAGGCCAGCCGAGCGAATCGCCTTTTCCACCGGGCCGACATTGGATTTGTCCCAGACCTGCACCGAGATCAGCCGAGGCTCGGGCGCCGTCACGGTCGCCACCTGGTTGATCGGCATGTGCGCGCCATAGACTTCAACGGATACCGGATCGAGCAGCGTCGTTGTTGCGCGGCCGGTGCGAAGCCCGCCGAGATCATGCCTGAGCGATTCGACTGCGCCATGCATGCGGCGTTCGATATCGGCCTTGTCATAGGCTGCCATCTTCACTCTCCCTGGTTGCTGACGATCGTGGCCACGCCTTCGCCGGCGAGAACGCGGGCAAGATTGCCCTGCTCGCGGATGTTGAAGACGACGATCGGGATATTATTGTCGCGACACAGGGCGATGGCGCTTGCGTCCATCACCTTGAGGTCGTCGGAAAGAACACGGTTGAAACTCACCATCTCGTAGCGCTTGGCGGTTGCGACCTTCTTCGGATCGGCATCATAGACGCCATCGACGCTGGTCCCCTTGAACAACGCGTCGCAGCCCATTTCGGCTGCGCGCAGCGCTGCGGCGCTATCGGTGGTGAAGAAGGGATTGCCGGTGCCGGCAGCGAATATCACGATCCGGCCCTTCTCCATGTGCCGGACTGCGCGGCGGCGGATATAGGGTTCACAGACGCTCGCCATCGGAATGGCGGACTGGACTCGCGTATCGACGCCGATCTGCTCGAGCGCATTCTGAACCGCGAGAGCGTTCATCACGGTCGCGAGCATGCCCATATAATCGGCGCTGGTGCGATCGAATCCCTTCGCGGCCGCAGCAAGCCCCCGGAAGATGTTTCCACCACCGACGACGAGGCAGAGCTCATGGCCCGCTTCCTTGGCGGCGGCGATCTCGCCGGCAACCCGTGCGACAGTATCGGGATCGATGCCAAACTGGCCTGGCCCCATCAGAACTTCGCCCGAAAGCTTGAGAAGTATGCGGTTGAAACGCGGGCGAGCCATGTTGGCATTCTATCCTTGATCAGGCGAAAAGGGGGCGGCGCGCACCTTAGTGAGGGTGCGCGCCGCTGCCAAGCAATGTCAGTGCGCGACCTAGACCCCCGCTGCAGCAGCCACTTCGGCGGCGAAATCGCTGACTTCCTTCTCGATGCCCTCGCCAAGCTGGAAACGGACATAATCCTTGAGCACGATCGTGCCGCCGGCTTCCTTCGCGGCAGCAGCGACGACGTCGGCGATCTTGCTCTTGTTGTCGATCACGAAGACCTGGCTGAGCAGCGCATTTTCCTTGCGGAACTTGGCGATCGCGCCATCGACCATCTTGGCGATGATCTCGGCTGGCTTGCCGGATTCGGCAGCCTTTTCGGTCGCAATCGCGCGTTCGCGCTCGACGAGTGCGGCATCGAGGCCTTCCTCGTTCAGCGCCTGCGGGAAAGCCGCGGCGATGTGCATCGCAAGCTGCTTGCCGAGCGCCTCGAGCTTTTCGCGGGGCGCATTGCCCTCGAGTGCCACCAGCACGCCGATCTTGCCCATGCCCGGCGCGGCAGCGTTGTGGACGTAAGGCACGACCGCGCCTTCGCTCACTTCGAGCACCTTCGCGCGGCGAAGATTCTGGTTTTCGCCGATCGTCGCGATGTTCGCGGTCAGCTTCTCGCCAACCGTGCCGCCGCCCGGATAGGCCGCTGCAGACAACGCCTCGATATCGCCGACGGTGTCGAGCGCAAGCGCGGTGACGTTGCGGACGAATTCCTGGAACTGATCGTTCTTGGCGACGAAATCGGTTTCGGCGTTGATCTCGACTGCAGCACCCCTGGTGCCGGAAACCGCGACGCCGACGAGGCCTTCAGCGGCCGTACGGCTCGACTTCTTGGCAGCCGTGGCGAGGCCCTTGGCGCGCAGCCAATCGACTGCGGCGTCCATGTCGCCACCATTTTCGGTGAGCGCCTTCTTGCAATCCATCATGCCGGCGCCCGAGCGCTCGCGCAGATCCTTGACGGCTGCGGCGGTAATCTCTGCCATGTCATGTCCTTTCTTGTGCTTGCCCCCCTGTCATGGGAGGCGATCGAGGGGTGGGTACGCGCTTCTGCGCGCCAAAACCCAGCCAACCTCGCCATTTCCAAAAAGCACTTCGGGGGCATTGCGCCCCCTTCGTACCTCACCCGCCCCCTTCCCCTCCCTTGGCAGGAAGGGGAGAGAGCAAGGGATTACGCTTCGATCGCGATTTCGGCAGGTGCTTCCTCGGCAGCGCCGAGATCTTCACCGCGCGCTGCGCGATTGCCCTGCTTGCCCGAAAGCGCGGCAGCAGCGATCGCATCGCAGTAAAGGCGGATGGCGCGCGAGGCGTCATCGTTCGCCGGAACCGGGAAGGCGATGCCCGAAGGATCGACATTGGTGTCGAGGATCGCGATCACTGGGATGCCGAGCGTGTTGGCTTCCTTGATCGCAAGCTCTTCCTTGTTGGCGTCGATCACGAACATCACGTCCGGGATGCCGCCCATGTCGCGGATGCCGCCGAGCGAAAGCTCGAACTTGTCGCGCTCGCGGGTGAGCTGGAGCACTTCCTTCTTGGTGAGGCCGTGCGTATCACCAGCAAGCTGCTCCTCGAGCGTCTTGAAGCGACGGATCGAACCGGAGATCGTCTTCCAGTTGGTGAGCATGCCGCCCAGCCAGCGATGGTTGACGAAATGCTGGCCCGAACGACGCGCTGCTTCAGCGATCGGCTCCTGCGCCTGGCGCTTGGTGCCGACGAACAGGACCTTGCCGCCATGCGACACGGACTGCTGCACGAAATCGAGAGCGCGCGCGAACAGCGGCACTGACTGCGACAGATCGATGATGTGGATGCCGTTGCGATCGCCGAAGATGTAAGGCTTCATCTTCGGGTTCCAGCGGTGGGTCTGGTGGCCGAAATGCGCGCCAGCGTCGAGCAATTGCTGCATGGAGACGACAGGTGTCGTCATAATGTATCTCCTTCCGGTTGTACCTCTGTGGGGCAGTTCCGGATCGAAACCCGGCACCGGTATGTGCGCCCCACATGTGGAATGGCGCGGGCCTTAACCGCAGCGGACGCGAAAATCAACTTTTACGTGTTTCCGTCGATTTCGCCGTTGACAGCGGAACATTGGTGGAACATATCCGAGGAATAGTACGGAACGTTACAAGAACGACGTTCGCGAACATGGGAGCCACGGTCATGCTGCAACTTCTGTCCTCGGTCTATTTCCTGGTCATATTGGCTGCGAGCATCGCAACCCTGAAGCTCGTGCTCGGCAATGAAGCAGCGATGATCGTCCAAGCGCTCGGCCTCCGGGCGCCTTCAGCACTGCCGCCGCTGCCGCCCCGCATTGCACCGGTTCGCGGCGCAGTCGTGCGGATCAGGCAGCAGGCCCGGCCTGGGACTGGGACTGCATCTGCGTCCGGGCTGCGCGCAGCCGCCTGACCTTGGCATAGGATCGCATCCCGAACGGGATCGACGCCAGGTAGAGCGCGCAGATCACGCTGAGCGCGATCCACGGAGCGTTGATCAAGGCCGCTCCGATCAGACCGATAGCGAGCAGCACCCACATGCGGACGCCACGGCGCAGGCGAAGCGCCGACCAGCTGAACGTGGCGACGCTCGAGATCATCAGCAGCGCCGATGCGATCGTCCAGGGCGCCACGAGCCAGCTCTCGCGGAAAATCGGAAGCCCGGTCCACATCCACAAATAGAGCGGCAGCAGCATCAGCCCCGCGCCCGCCGGCGCCGGAATGCCGGTCAGGAAACCGGCGGATTTGTGCGGCTGGTCCTCGGAATCGATCGCGGCATTGAAGCGCGCAAGCCGCAATGCGCAGCAGACCGCATGAGTAAGCGCGACGATCCAGCCATATTGCGGCACTGCCTGGAGCGACCAGAGATAGATGATGATCGCCGGCGAAACCCCGAAGGCGATCACGTCGGAAAGCGAATCGAGCTCGGCACCAAAGCGACTCTCGCCCTTGAGCAACCGCGCAATGCGTCCGTCGAGGCCATCCAATATGCCAGCGACGAGGATGCAGATCACCGCCTTTTCCCATTCCGCGGCAATTGCGAAGCGGACCCCGGTCAAACCAAAGCACAGCGCCAGCGCCGTCACCGCATTGGGTGCAAGCGTCCGCAACGGGATGCCGCGCCGAAGCGGAATGACGCGAGGAGACATCATCCGGAAACGCTGTCCATCCGCTCGGCCATGCCGATACGGGCAAAGATCGTCTCGCCAGCGATGCAGCGCTGGCCGAGCATCACAGCCGGTGCGGTACCAGCCGGAAGATAGACATCGACTCGACTGCCGAAGCGAATCAGCCCGATCCGCTGTCCGGGTGCGACGATGTCGCCATCCTTGACGAATGGCATGATCCGCCGCGCGACCAGCCCGGCAATCTGGGTAAATCCGATGCGCAGCCCGTCATGGCCCTCGACGAGGATATGCTGGCGCTCATTCTCTTCGCTTGCCTTGTCGAGATCGGCGTTGAGGAACTTGCCCGAGATATAGACGACTCGCTTGATGATCCCGGCGATCGGCGTCCGGTTGATGTGGACGTCGAACACACTCATGAAAATCGAGACGCGCATCATCGGCTGATCGCCGAGCCCGTCCTCGCCCGCCATTTCGCGTGGCGGCGGGACACGGGCGATCATCGTGACCATGCCATCGGCCGGTGCCACGATAAGGCCGGGACCGCGCGGGGTGGTGCGGATCGGATCGCGGAAGAAGGCCGCCACCCAGAGAGTCACGCCTCCCATCGGCCAGGCGAGGGTTTCCCAGGCGCACCAAGCAAGCACGAATGTGATGATGGCAGCGATGAGGACGAATTTGCGGCCTTCGGGGTGTACCGACGGAAACCGCCAGCGCACCGCTCCGACATGGCCGTCGGGATCCGGATATGCGTTCATCCGCCGCTTCTAGTGCAGATCGACGGTAGAAAGAAACCCGTCATTCAGCCTCGGCACATGGTCGTCGCAGGGAACCGCGAAAACCGGGCGATATTGGTATCGACGGCGCATCAACCAAAATCCATGGCATCATGGTTGATCGAACCCGATTCGCTCTTTAGAGCCGCCGATCGTATCTCCCGCTTTCTGGAAAGTGCGCGCATGGCCAAGATCAAGGTAAAAACCCCGCTCGTCGAGCTCGACGGCGACGAAATGACCCGCATCATCTGGCAGTGGATCCGTGAAAAGCTGATCCTGCCTTATCTCGACATCGACCTGAAATATTATGATCTCAGCGTCGAGAAGCGCGACGAGACCAACGACCAGATCACGATCGATAGCGCCAAGGCGATCCAGCAATATGGTGTCGGCGTGAAATGCGCGACGATCACCCCTGACGAAGCCCGCGTCGAGGAATTCAAGCTCAAGAAGATGTGGAAGTCGCCAAACGGCACGATCCGCAACATCCTGGGCGGCGTCGTCTTCCGCGAACCGATCGTGATCAGCAACATCCCGCGCCTCGTGCCGGGCTGGACCGATCCGATCGTCGTCGGCCGTCACGCCTTTGGCGACCAGTATCGCGCGACCGATTTCCGAGTGCCCGGCCCCGGCAAGCTCCGGATGATCTGGGAAGGTCTCGACGGCCAGCGCATCGAGGAGGAAGTGTTCGACTATCCCTCCGCCGGCGTCGCGATGGGCATGTACAATCTCGACGATTCGATTCGCGATTTCGCCCGCGCCAGCATGAACTATGCGCTTGGCCGCGGCTGGCCGCTCTATCTCTCGACCAAGAACACGATCCTCAAGGCCTATGACGGGCGCTTCAAGGATCTGTTCCAGGAAGTGTTCGACGCCGATTTCGCGGACAAGTTCAAGGCCGCCGGCATCGTCTACGAGCATCGCCTGATCGACGACATGGTCGCCTCGGCGCTCAAGTGGAGCGGCAAGTTCGTCTGGGCTTGCAAGAATTACGACGGCGACGTCCAGTCGGACACAGTCGCGCAGGGCTTCGGATCGCTCGGCCTGATGACCTCGGTGCTGATGTCGCCCGACGGCAAGACGATCGAGGCGGAAGCCGCGCACGGCACCGTCACGCGGCACTACCGCATGCATGAGCAGGGCAAGGCGACCTCGACCAACCCGATCGCGTCGATCTTCGCCTGGACGCAGGGCCTCGTGTTCCGCGGCCAGTTTGACGACACCCCCGATGTCACGCGCTTCGCGGAAACGCTCGAGCGGGTCTGCATCGAGACCGTCGAAGCCGGTGCGATGACTAAGGATCTCGCGATCCTGATCGGTCCCGACCAGCCGTGGATGACCACCGAGCAATTCTTCGAGGCGATCCGCGCCAATCTCGAAAAGGCGATGAGCGACTGGAAGTAAGCCAAGCGCTCCGACCTGACGGCCAGAGGGCCCGCCTTCCCTTTCCACGGGGTTGGCGGGCCTTTTGCATTAAGGGCCGTTAAGATTAACAGTTTGATCACAAGTAGCTCGTTAACAACGGTGTTCAGAGCCTGTTATCGATCCGATGGAACCCTGAATGCGCAACAAGACCAGTCCCTGGACCGATAACGCACTTCGCGCACCGCATGTGGCCGTGTCGATGACGATCCTCGGCATCGGGGCGGCGCTCCTGCTCTTCATCGCCTATGGCGGCTACATGATGAACCGCGCCGCGCTGTCTGCGCAGGAGCGGATGATCCAGAGCGCGCTGACGGTGAAAGTCGCCCGGACGCTGATGGAGCAGAAGGCATTCTTCTACTGGGATCAGGCCGCACGCGCCGCCGAGGGCAAGCATTTCGACCAGCATTGGTATGATCGCGAAATCGGGACATTCCTCACCGAAGGCTATCATCACGACCAGATCTTCATTCTCGATCCGAACGATCGGTTCATCTATGGCTATGGCCAGCAAAGCCGCCTCTCCGCCTCCGCGCTATTGCCGCTCTGGCCCAAGATTCGCCCGATGCTCCAACAGATGCGCAGCCCGAAACCTTTGGTGCCGAGCATTCGTGAACGCGCTTTTGCGCTCGACCAGATGCGCGACCAGCGCCTGAAAAGCGATAATCTCGGGCGCTGGACCGCGCGCGTGCTCCAGGGCCCGGACGGACCGGTCGTGATCTCGCTGATGACGATAATCCCCGTCGGCGACGATAATCTCAAGCTTCGCCGCCCGTTCATCGCGGCAAGCATCGTCAAGCTCGACAAGAGCTGGTTCGATCTGGTTGGCAAGACGTTGCAATTGAACGGCCTCCGCCTCGCGCCTCGTGGCGAGCGCGCCGGCGATTCGGTCCCGTTCGTCACCGACGACGGTGCCGTCGCTGCTCGGCTACACTGGGAAATCGCCAAGCCCGGCACGATGGCCTACGCGATCCTCCCCTTCTTCGCCGTCCTGCTGATTGTCGCAACACTCTATACGCGCAGTATTTTCCGCAACCTCGCCGCCGCCCAGCAGCTTTTGCGTGAGCAGGAAGCCAATGCCCGCTTCATGGCGATGCACGACGGGCTTTCTCAACTGCCCAATCGCCGCCACTTCAGCCAGTCGCTGCGCACCAAACTCACTGAGAATGTCGCCGGCCTGCATATCGAACGCATCTGCGTCGCCTATCTCGATGTCGATCGCTTCAAGGACGTCAACGACGCCATCGGCCATGGCGCAGGCGATTCGCTCGTGATGCAGATCGGCCCGCGACTGATCGCCGCGCTGCGCCCGGACGACCTGCTTGCCCGGCTCGGGGGCGATGAGTTCGCTGTTATGCGCGTGCTCGGTGCTGACGAACATCCCGAAGATCTCGGCCGCGCTATCCAGTCCGCATTCCAGCGATCCTTCGCCGTCGGCAACCAGCTCCTCGAGATCACCGCGTCGATCGACATTGCGGTCGCCGAACAGGGCGATCCCGATCCTGACAGGGTCGTGCAGGACGCTGACATCAGCCTTTACCGTGCCAAGGATCAGGGCCGGAACCAGTATGTCGTCTTCCATGCCGACATGGCCGAGGAAGTCCGCGTCCGCCACTCGCTCGAAAACGACTTGCGAGCCGCGATCGGCACCGAACAGATCGTCATGCACTACCAGCCGATCATTTCCGCGCGCACCGGGGAAATCCGCTCGGTCGAGGCGCTGGTTCGATGGGCGCATCCCGAACGCGGGCTCATCCCGCCCGATCGCTTCATCTCCCTTGCCGAGCGAAGCGGGCTGATGGTGCCGCTCGGCGACTATATCCTCGAGACGGTGCTTCGCGAGGCGCATCGCTTCGATGACCTCTCGATCGCGATCAACCTCTCGCCGGTCCAGCTGCGCCAGCGCTCCCTGCCCCAGCGCATCGCGTTGCTCTGCCGGCGCTTCGACGTCGATCCAGCCCGGATCACGCTTGAGGTCACCGAAGGCATGCTGATCGAATCCTCAGGCGTCTGCGGCGAGGTGTTCAGGGCCTTGTGCGACATGGGTTTCAAGACCGCACTCGACGATTTCGGAACTGGCTATTCCTCGCTCGGCTATCTCCATCGCTTCAGGTTCGACAAGATCAAGATCGATCGTTCCTTCATCTCGTCGGGTTCGCTCGCACAGATGCGCCCGATCGTCGAAGCGATTGTCCATATCGGTCGCGGGCTACGAATGGAGATCGTCGCCGAAGGTGTCGAATCCGCTGCGGAAATGGCGATGGTCCAAGCGTTGGGCTGCACCGAGGCGCAAGGCTATGGCATTTCGAGGCCGATGCCGATCGACGATATTCTTGCCTATATCGAGGCGAGCGAAAAAACCCTGCCGAGGCGAAGCGCGCCAGTCTATCTGGCGCACGGCTGAGCGATCAGTCGATCGCCTCGCCGGGCTCGATGCCCCATATTCCGTTGCTGGCGATAAAACCGGACTTGCCGTCCACGTCGAACTTGCACCAGCCGTTCGCGCAATGGCGGACCTTGCCGATCACGCCCGGTGCTGCCCGCCAGAGTATCCGCGAACCTTCCTCCGGCGATGCAAGCATCGGCCGGATTTCGCCGACGACTATCGCCGTCCGCTCGGCACTCAGCAACGCAGCCGAAACCCATCCGACCGTGCCATCGCGATCGCTGACCTTGCGCCAGCTTTCGTGGACCTGGAGGACCTTCACTGGCAGGCCCTTGCGGCGATAGCGCCATACCGCCGGGTAATTGCGGCCCGGACCGGTGCGCATCAGCGCATCGCCGGCGGTGACCGAAGCCCAATACGGCACTGGACGATCGGCCGCCGATGCCAGGGTTCCACACATGGCAATCGCCATCGCCACAAATCCCCGGTGCATCATAGGTCCCTCTTCAATCGCCAAGGCGAGCAAGCCAGTCGTCGATCATTCGCCGACCCGCCGCTGCCGCTGCAGGACCTGATAGCGCATTGTCAGCGAGAATTTGAGTGGCCGTAGTGCCGGCCGCCGCAATGAACGCCGAACCATGTGCGCACCATTCGGAAATGCCCGGATCCTCGCCCATTTCAGGATGGAACTGAAGCCCCAGGATATTGTCGCCACGGGAAAAGGCCTGGTTGGGGTAGATCTGCGTCGAAGCCAGCAATTGCGTGCCCTCCGGCAGCTGAAAGGTATCGCCATGCCAGTGGAGCAACGGCACATCGGCCAGATGCGCAAGCGGCGATGCGGCGCCTTGTGGCGTCAGGATCACCGGTGCGAAACCGACTTCCTTGGCTTTTCCCCTGTACACCGGGGCTCCCATTGCCGCTGCCATCACCTGAGCGCCAAGGCAGACCCCGAGCGTCGGCAAGTCTGCAGCGATACGCTCGGCGACACGAATAATCTCATAGGCGAGCCAGAGATACCGGTCCCGCTCATAGACCCCTGCCGACCCGCCCATGATGACCAACAGGTCGGGCGCCAGCATGTCGATCGACATGAAGGCAGGATCCTGGACGAATATCTCGTCGACCGAATATCCACGCGCCTCGATAGGCGCGCGAAAACCCGCGAGGCCTTCGTGCAGTTCGTTGCAGACGACAATTGCCGAAGGCATCTCCAGTCCCCTTCCTTCGTCATTCCACGAAAAGCGGAGGTTGAGGATGAAGGCTGTGCGATCAATCCCCGGTGAGGATCCGATCGACGAGCTGCTTCACCGTCGGGACGAACCCGTTCGAATAGAAGGGATCCTGCTTGAATGTATAGGCCGAATGGCCCGCAAACATCAGGTTCTGGTCGATCGGGCCGCCATGCCCGATATCCTGCAATGTCTTCTGGATGCAGAAGCTGCGCGGATCGGCGAGCCGCCCGGTCGAATTCGCCTCATTGTCGGCCCAGGCGGAAAAGCTGCACTGGCTGAGGCAGCCCATGCAATCGGCCTGGTCCTTGCGGATCAGGTCGCGTTCCTCGGGGGTGACGAACACCAGCGTATTGTCCGGAGTTTTCAGCCCGGATGTAAAGCCGTGGCCGTGCCATTCGCGCGCGCGCAGCAGGTCGTTGCGCGTGACCCAGTAGCTCTTGCCCTTGACGCCGACGTCGAGCTGGAACTGATGATCGCCCGCCGCCTCGCCTGAAAAGGCGATCTGCCGTTCCGAGCGTGCTTCGAGATTGCGCAGGAAGGGATTGTGAACCGCGGACGAGTAGAAGCCGGTCGGCGAGAAGCGGTGGAGCAGGATGTCACCATCGTCGAGCTGCGGAAGGCGATTCTTCCACTCCTCCGAGATCGGGCTTTCCATGGTCAGCAACGGACGCGTGCCGAACTGGAAGGCGATCGAGCCGAGTTCAGGATTGTCGATCCAGTGGTTCCAGTCGCGAAGATACCAGACGCCGCCAGCCATGATGATCGGGACTTCGTCGGAAATGCCGCCTTCGCGCATCGTTTCGCGCAGTGCCTTGACGCGGGGATAGGGATCCTCGGGCTTCAGCGGATCTTCGGCATTGGAAAGGCCGTTATGTCCGCCCGCCAGCCAGGGATCCTCATAGACCACCGCTGCCAGCCACTGTGCTGCCTTGGAATAGGCGCGCTTCCACAGCGCACGAAACGCGCGCGCGGAACTGATGATCGGAAGATAGTGGACGCCGTAATGCTCGGCGATTTCCGAGAGCTTGTACGGCATGCCGGCACCGCAGGTTACGCCGGCGACCATGCCGCGGGTGCGTTCGAGAACGCCCTCGAGCACGCGCTGCGCGCCGCCCATCTCCCACAGCACGTTGATGTTGATCGCGCCCTTGCCGCCCGACATTTCGTAGGCGCGTTCGACCTGAATGACCGCGCCCTGGATCGCATATTCGACGAGTTCGTCATGCCGTTCGCGACGGGTGAGCTTGTTATAGACCTGGCGAATGATCTTGCCGTTGGGATCATAGCTGTCGGCATTGACTGCCGACACCGTGCCGATGCCCCCGGCCGCCGCCCAGGCGCCAGAGCTCATATGGTTGGACACTGCGACGCCCTTGCCGCCTTCGATAACCGGCCAGACTTCGCGTCCGCCATAGTTAATCGGTCGAAGACCCTTGAACAATCATCCCTCCCCAGTCGTAAGAGGGCGCCTATAGGGGGCTTGGAAGGAAAATGCGCGAAAAAATATCTGGCTGTTGTTCAGGCTTCAGAATTGGTTGGCGGACTGTCCCGTCCTACAGCGGCCGCATAGAGCGCGCGATAAGAAGCTATCATCTGCCCTTCGCCAAAGCTTTGCAAGGCCTTGTCACGATTTTGATCGCCGATTTGACGGCGAAGCGCCTTGTCTGCCGCGAGGGTCGCGATTGCCATTGCAAAGCCTTCCTCGTCACCGACAGGAACGATGAACGGCAAGTTCGCCGGGGCGACCATGTTGCGGATATCGCCGACATCCGTCGCAACTGCGGGCAATCCGGCTGCCATCGCCTCGATAAGCGAGATCGGTTGCTGCTCGCTGTCGGACGATAATGCGAAGATATCGAAGCGACGCACGGCATCGGCGGGCGCGAGATGGCCGGGCAGTTCAACGCGGTCAGCGACGCCATGCGCCTGAGCCTCGGCAAGGATGCCGTCACGCTCGGGGCCCTGCCCTGCGATGAGCAGATTGCCCGCCATTCCGGAACGAGCGAAGGCACGAACCAGCAATGGCAGGTTCTTGACCGGCCGCAGCCCAGCCAGCGTGCCGATCGCCGGCAATTCACGCTCGTCCGAACGCACATATTCCCCAAGGTCGATTCCGTTCGCGATGCGAAGCACGCGCTCGTCAGGTTGCCGCCAGATCTCCCGCGCGATCCGTTCGAGCTTCATCGAGGGCACGACCACGCGTTGGGCAGCACCAAGCATCAGCCTGCGGAACCAGACGCGCGCGGGCTTCTGCCGATCCAGTTCGTCATGATTGAAGCCGTCCTCATGATGGATCAACGGCGGCAATCGGAGGAATGGCGCGTAGAGCCTGCGGGCGCCGACGGCATCCATCGCCCCCCAATTATAAGTCAGCACAAGGTCGAAGCGCTGCATGTAGCGAGCCAGATGCAGATAGCGCAGCGGTGATGGCTTGCCGACGATAGGGGGATGATCCGTCGGGAAATCGACCCGGATCGAGGGATCGATCGCAGCGCGCGCGCCGAGCGCATCGTGCACCGCGCTGAGAATCGTGTGTTCCGCCCAGTCCCCGAACGCATTCATCAGCCGGCAGGCGCGCGCTTCCTTGCCGCCGAGACTGAAGGTCGAGTGAACGTGAAGGATACGAACCGGACGAGTCACGCCTCGATCCGCGCCAGCAGTCGATCGATCGCGGCGATCGATTGGGGCTCGGTCAGGACCGGTGCATGGCCGACGCGTGGAACGGTCACGAGATCAAGCTCGGGATGGCGCTCGACCATTTGCGCGGCGGTCTCCTCGCTCAGCAATTCGGAGATTTCGCCGCGGATCAATGTGGTGGGAATGTCGCGCAATGCGTCGAAGGCGGGCCACAGGTCGACCCCGGCCTCGCCGCCCGGCAGACGCAACGGTTCGGCAATCTTCATGTCATAGTCG
The DNA here is from genome assembly GCA_947476425.1 of Sphingomonadaceae bacterium. Classification (GTDB taxonomy): domain Bacteria; phylum Pseudomonadota; class Alphaproteobacteria; order Sphingomonadales; family Sphingomonadaceae; genus CANJQJ01. Next base: position 57,907 of record CANJQJ010000002.1, read on the forward strand.
AATTCGATGCGGCCTGCCCGCGTCAGCCGGCAGAGGCGCTTTGCCATGGCGAGCCATTCCTCGAGATCATAATCCGGAAAGGCGTGTGCATTGTTGACCGCAATCGCGCGGGCCGCATGCACCCAGGTCGGCCAGTTCGCCTGCTTGCCGACATAGGACTTGATCCGCGCCAGCCCCGCCGCGCCGAGATCTGGCCCGACGTCGTTGAGCAGGGCGCCGGCAATCGGAACACTTCGCATCGCGGCGAGCACCATGGTCATGATCCCGCCGAGCGACGTGCCGAACAATATCACCCGTTCGAGCTTCAACTCGGCGATCAGCGCCGAAACGTCCTGCACATAGGTCAGCGGCACATAGGTCAGCGAATCCTTGGCATAGGCGCTCTCGCCCCGGCCGCGCATCTCGGGACAGATTACCCGCCATTCACCTGCCAGCCGCTCGGCGACCTCGGCGAAATCGCGTGCATTCCGAGTCAGGCCGGGAAGGCAGATGATCGGGGGGCGCCCGTTCTCCGCCGTCGCTGGATCCACATAATCGCGGTAATGAAGTCGCAGCCCGTCGTTGGACCACCAGTATCCGTCAGTCCAGATCGCCATGGTTGCACCTTTTTCCAGCGCGCCCCATATCGCGGTATGCCCGCTTTACCGCAACCTTCCGATTATCGGCCCGATCCGGTGATTCTCGAATTGGCCGACTTCATCGGCGATCCAGTCGAAGCTGCGCGCTTCCCGGCTACCATCCTGCGCTTTCGCAATGATCGCTGGTCCCCCGCCATCGGGCTCGACACGCTGACAGACGATGCCTGGCTGGCACATTTCGGCCGCTTCGAGCCGCTACCCGGCAATCTCCCGCAGCCACTCGCGCTGCGCTATCACGGGCACCAGTTCCGATCCTACAATCCCGATCTGGGCGACGGGCGCGGCTTTCTCTTTGCGCAGCTGCGCGACAATGCCGATCGCCTGCTCGATCTCGGCACCAAGGGATCGGGACAGACGCCGTACAGCCGCTTCGGCGATGGCCGGCTGACCCTGAAGGGCGGCATGCGCGAGGTTCTCGCCACCGAGATGCTGGAGTCGCTTGGCGTCGAGACCTCGAAGAGCTTCTCGCTGATCGAGACCGGCGAGGCGCTCGACCGCAACGACGAACCCTCGCCAACCCGCTCGGCGGTGCTCGTCCGTCTCAGCCATGGTCATATCCGCATCGGCTCGTTCCAGCGGCTGGCGACGATCGGCGATACCGAGGCACTTGCCCGGCTCGTCGACTATGCGCTGGTTCATTACCATGGCGACACGCCGGGCGACGAGGCGCCGGCCCGGCTGCTGCACCATGTCATCGCGAAGACCGCCCGTCTCGCTGCCTCATACATGGCTGCCGGCTTCGTCCATGGCGTGCTCAACAGCGACAATATCGCAATCTCGGCTGAAAGCTTCGACTATGGCCCGTGGCGCTTCACCCCGCACTGGGAACCAGGCTTCACCGCCGCCTATTTCGACCAGACCGGCCTCTACTGCTTCGCGCGCCAGGCCCAGGCGATCCATTGGGATGTCGTCCAGCTCGCGGTTGCGCTTCGCGAGCTTGCGCCTGCCGAGGCCTTGATCCCAGCGCTCGAAGCCTTCCCCGGCCTTTACGAGACGGCGCTCCACCGCGCATTGATCGATCGGCTTGGCGTGGTTCCGCGTGGCGATGCCGAGGACGCCGAACTTGCCACGTCGATCGTCGATTCGCTCGACGGGAACGACCTGTTGATCGACCGCTTCTTCTTCGACTGGCGAGGCGGAAGAGAGCGCGCGCAAACTTATGATGCGCCCGTTTTCGACCGGTTCAGGAAGCTTGTCGCAAGCTATGCGCCTGTCGGCCCGATGACGCACGCATATTGGTCCGATGCCGAACCTTGCTCGATGCATGTCGACGAGGTCGAATCTATCTGGAGCCGGATTGACGTGGCCGATGACTGGACGCCATTTTACGACAAGGTCGCTGCGATCCGCCGAATGGGTGAAGCCCATCGGGAAATCGGCGAGCATGGGTGAGGAACGCGCTTGAGCCGTGAAATAGTATCGATCGAACCTGCCACCGGCGCCGTGCTGTGGACCGGCGCTACTGGCGATGTCGATGCCGAGGTCAAGCGTGCCCGCGATTCCTGGGCGAGCTGGGCAGCCCGGCCGCTGACGGTGCGGATGGAATGCCTGCGTCGCTACGCCAATGTCGTGCGCAGCCATGCCGATGCCTTTGCGGACCTGATCGCACGCGAGACCGGAAAGCCGCTCTGGGAAGCGCGCAGCGAGATCGACAGCGTCATCGCCAAGGTCGAAATCTCGATCTCCGCCTATACCGAGCGCACCGCCCAGCGCCGGCTCGAGGGTGCGATGGGCGCGATCAATTCGGTTCGCCACAAGCCCCATGGGGTGCTCGCGGTGCTCGGCCCCTATAATTTCCCCGCGCATCTACCAAACGGGCACATCGTCCCAGCCTTGCTGGCGGGCAATGCGGTTGTGTTCAAACCTTCGGAAAAGACGCCGGCGACCGGCGAGATGCTGGTGCGCTGCTTCCACGAGGCGGGGATCCCCGAGGGCGTCATCCGCCTCCTTGTCGGCGATATCGCGGAGGGCAAGGCACTCGCCGGCCACGCCGGGATCGATGGCCTCCTGTTCACCGGCTCGGCAGGCGCGGGGCTCGCGCTCCATCGCCAGTTCGCTGAAACCCCGAACAAGATCCTCGCGCTTGAAATGGGTGGCAACAACCCGCTTGTCGTCTGGGACATGCCCGACGTCGCGACCGCCGCAACAGTCGTCGTGCAATCCGCATTTCTCTCGGCGGGACAGCGTTGCACCTGCGCGCGCCGCTTGATCGTCCGCGAAGGCGAGCATGTCGCCCTGCTCGCCGAGATCGACAAGATCGTGAAGCGGATCATCATTGACGAACCGCACGCCAACCCGGCCCCCTTCATGGGTCCCGTGATCGACAATGATGCGGCCGAAAAGGTGATGGAAGGCTTTCTCAACCTGATGATGAAGGGCGGCCGCCCGCATAGTCACATGAGCCGGCCATTCCCCGACAGGCCGTTCCTGACGCCAACGATCATCGACGTGACCAACGTCGCCAATCGACCCGACACCGAATATTTCGGTCCGCTGCTGCAGTTGATCCGCGTTCCGGATTTCGACGCGGCGATTGCCGAGGCCAACGCGACCCGCTTCGGCCTCTCCGCTTCGCTGATCAGCCGCAGCCCGGAACTTTACGACCGCTTCTGGTCGAATGTTCGTGCCGGGGTGATCAACTGGAACCGCCCGACCAACGGCGCGCCCTCCAACGCACCGTTCGGCGGCATCGGCATTTCGGGCAATCATCGCCCCAGCGCTTATTATGCGGCGGATTACTGCGCTTATCCGGTAACCTCGTCGGAAAGCGAACATCTGCGCGGCGCGATCGGGATCGGCTTGAAGGAATTGGGATAAACTTCTCCTACCCTCCCCCCAAGAAGCCCTGATTTGTATAGCGATCCAACCCGGCCCATTTGGGCCTCATGGCATCTCTCCTCGATCCGACCGCCCGCGGGCGCGTAATCCTTGTCGGCGCCGGTCCGGGCGATCCCGACCTGCTGACCTTGCGCGCCGTCGAGGCCCTCCGCAGCGCCGACGTCGTCGTCCATGACGGCCTCGTCGATCCACGCGTCCTCGATTTCGCGCCAGCCGATGCACAGCGCATCTCGGTCGCCAAGCAGCGTGCGCGCCACACCATGTCGCAGGATGCGATCAACGCACTGATCATCGCGCATGTCCGCACCGGGGCGATCGTCGTCCGCCTCAAGGGCGGCGATCCTTTCATCTTCGGCCGCGGCGGCGAGGAAGTCGAAGCGGCTCGCGAAGCAGGCTTGCGTGTCGAGGTCGTCCCCGGCGTTTCCTCGGCACTTGGTTGCGCCGCAGAAGCGATGCTTCCGCTCACCCATCGCGACTGGTCCAGCGCGGTCAGCTTCGTCGCCGGCCAGTGCAAGGGCCTTTCCGACCAGAATTGGTCGGGGCTTGCCGGTCAGGGTCGCACGCTCGTGATCTACATGGGTGTCGCCACGGCTCAGGATATCGCCGACAAGCTGATGAATGACGGCGTTGCGCCCGACATGCCGGTTGCAATTCTCGAGCGCGGCACGCTACCGGGCAGCCGCGCGTTGCGCACGCTGCTCGCCGATCTCGGCGAACTGGTAACGCGCGAACAGGTGAAAAGCCCGGCGATCATAGTCGTGGGCGAGGTCGTGCTGCTGTCCGATGCGGAGAATCGCATGCGGGCGCTGGCCGGCAAAGTGGAGATGCAGAATTGAAGATCGTGACCGGAAATGACCTGGAAACGGGTGCGGTGACCTGGTGGAGCGGCGACGGCTGGTCGCTGCACATCGCGGATGCCGTCGATGTTGGTGCCCATGGCGAGGCGATCGCAGCGACCGAGGAGGCAACCCGCCGGGTCAATGCTCCCTATGTCATCGAAGCCGATGCCACGTCGCAGGGGCCCCGCCCCGCGCATATCAAGGATCGAATCCGCGCGGTCGGGCCGACGGTCCGCCTCGATCTCAACATCAAGCCCGCCGATCCAACGGCGGGAAGCTGGGTGATCTGATGTACAAGTACGACCAATATGACCAGACGATCGTCGATGCGCGCGTCGAGGAATTCCGCGAGCAGGTCGGGCGTCGCCTGTCGGGCGAGTTGAGCGAGGACCAGTTCAAGCCGCTTCGGCTGATGAACGGCCTCTATCTCCAGCTTCACGCCTACATGCTGCGCGTTGCGATCCCCTATGGCACGCTTGACAGCCGCCAGATGCGGATGCTCGCTCACATCGCGCGCAAATATGACCGCGACTATGGGCATTTCACCACGCGCCAGAATCTTCAGTATAACTGGATCAAGCTCGAGGATGCGCCCGACATTCTCGCCGACCTCGCGTCGGTCGAGATGCATGCGATCCAGACCAGCGGCAATTGCATCCGCAACATCTCGTCGGACCAGTTCGCCGGTGCGGCTGCCGATGAGGTCGAGGATCCCCGCCCATGGGCCGAATTGCTTCGCCAATGGTCGACCTTCCATCCGGAGTTCAGCTATCTGCCGCGCAAGTTCAAGATCGCAGTAATCGCATCCGACCAGGATCGCGCGGCGATGCGCCTGCACGACATCGGCCTGCAGGTGGTCCGCAACAACAAGGGCGAGACCGGCTTCAAATTCTACGTCGGCGGCGGCATGGGGCGCACCCCGATCGTTGCCCCGCTGATCAGCGAATTCGTGCCCGCAACCGATCTGCTCAGCTACACCGAAGCCTGCCTGCGCGTGTATAATCGCTACGGCCGGCGCGATAATATCTACAAGGCGCGGATCAAGATCCTGCTCCACGAGATCGGCGCTGACGAATATCGTCGCCAGGTCGAGGAGGAGTTCGCTCACGTCAAGACGCTCGGCCTCGATCCGCCGGCGAGCGAGTTCGAACGCATCGCAGCGCATTTCGCACCCCCGGCGTGGGAAAGCGGGCTGCCCGATACGGTCGATCGTTCAAACGTCGATTTCGCCCAATGGGTCGACCAGAACGTCACTGCCCACAAGGCGCCGGGCTATGCCGTGGTAACGATCAGCCTCAAGCCGATCGACGGTATTCCGGGCGATGCTTCCTCCGCCCAGATCGACCTGATGGCCGATCTTGCCGAGACCTACAGCTTCGACGAACTGCGCGTCACCCATGCGCAGAACATCGTGCTGCCGAATGTCCGCAAGGCCGATCTCCTCACGATGTGGCAGAAACTGGTCGATGCAAAGCTCGCCGATGCCAATATCGACCTGGTGACCGACATCATCGCTTGCCCCGGCCTGGATTATTGCAGCCTCGCCAATGCGCGTTCGATCCCGGTCGCGCAGAAGATTGCGGCGCGCTTCGCAGATCCAGCGCGCCAGCGCGATATCGGCGAGCTGAAGCTCAAGATCTCGGGCTGCATCAATGCCTGCGGCCACCATCATGCCGGCCACATCGGAATCCTCGGCGTCGATCGCAAGGGTACGGAAAACTACCAATTGCTGCTTGGCGGCTCGGGTGCTGAAGATGCCAGCCTCGGCAAGATCGCCGGACCCGGCTTCGACGAGGACGGCATCGTCGATGCGGTCGAGCGCACCATCGAGAAATACCGCGACCTGCGACAGGAGGGCGAGCGTTTCCTCGACACCTATCGCCGCGTCGGAATGGACCCGTTCAAGGAGGCGATCTATGGTTAATGCCCTGCGCTTCCGTGATGACAGCGCGCACGAAGAGCCCGCGGTCACCTTCGAGACCTTTCTCGGACAGACCAACGCCACTGCCGTCCGGCTCGAGCCGGGCGACGATGCGCGCGAACTGATCCCGCACCTCGATCGTCTCGCGCTGATCGAGGTCTCGTTTCCCAAATTCCGCGATGGTCGTGGCTATTCGGCCGCGCGGATATTGCGGGAATCCGGATATACGGGCGAGCTCCGCGCTTCGGGCGACATCCTCGTCGACCAGATCCTGTATCTGCGCCGCTGCGGTTTCGACAGCTTCATCGCCGATGCCGAACTCGACGAGGCCGCGGTCGATCGCGCCCTTGGCCGTTATGGCGACGTCTACCAGAAGGCGGCGGACGGTCGTTCGCCCGTCTGGGCCCTGCGGCATGGGTGACGCTGCCCGCGCCATCGATCGCATCACTGTGACGCCGCGTTTCACGGCGGACGATGCCGCGCGCCTCAATGCGCAGTTCGAAGGCGTGCCAGTTCCCGAAATGCTGCGTGCGCTGATCGCCCACGGGCTGATCGGCCGCGCAGCGGTGGTCTCTTCCTTCGGCGCGGAATCGGCTGTGCTGCTTCACCTGATCGCTCAGGTAAATCCCGATTTGCCGGTCCTGTTCCTGAATACCGGCAAGATCTTTCCCGAGACGATCGCCTATCGCGATTTGCTGATCGAGCGGCTTGGCCTCACCGACGTCCGCACCATCACGCCTGATGTGGATGCGATCGAGAAGCAGGACTCGACGGGGCTGCGCTGGTCCTATGATCCCGATGGCTGCTGCGAACTTCGCAAGGTGATTCCGCTGGAAACCGCGCTTGCCGAATTCGATACGTCGATCAGCGGCCGCAAGGGCTTCCAGTCGAAGACCCGCGCGCATCTCCAGCGGTTCGAGATCGAGAAGGGCTGGCTGAAGGTCAATCCGCTCGCCGAATGGGGCAAGCCGGAGCTCGACGCCTATTTCGAGGCGCATGATCTCCCGCGCCACCCGTTGGAGGCGCAAGGCTATCTTTCGATCGGCTGCGCACCATGCACCAGCGTCGTCAAGCCCGGCGAGGACCCACGCGCTGGGCGCTGGCGGGGTTGGGAAAAAGTCGAATGCGGCATCCACGGCGAACCGATCACCCGGCCTGACGACAATCCGGCCAACGATCCGGTATTTTGAGGCTGGGTCTATTCGGCCTGTCCCCGCTATTCATCGGCAATTCCGGATCCTGAAATAAATTCGGAATGACGAATGGCTGGCGCCCGACGCGCTTCTTGCTAAGAATGGAGTTCATGGCGGAAACTCCGGGCGCAAGATTGTTCATGCTGTTCACGATGCTGGCGCTGTCCGCCTGCGTCGCCCCCGGGCGCGGCATAGCCCCACAAGCGCCTCAGAGGCCAGCTGCAGCGCCAAAATCATATTCTAGCACCATGGCCACCAAAATAACGCCTTCGAACCCTGTGGTGCCTTCAGGGCCATCCTCAGCCGTCACGACAATTCCCTTACCGCCATCGCCACCGCTATCGTCACCGCCGCCAGCCCCGGCATGGCTTGCCAAGCCTGTCACCGCCAATGCTGTCGAAGTGCCGGCCAGGCAATATCTCGTCGTCGCCGGCGACACGCTCAGCCGCGTCGCCAGCAAGACCGGTGCGACGAAGGAGGCGATTGCGGAAGCCAATCAGCTCGCCGAGCCCTTCACCGTGAAGACCGGACAGAAGCTGCGCATCCCCGGCGGTCGCTATCATCGCGTCGGCAAGGGCGAGAGCGGAATCGCGATCGCGCGCGCCTATGGCGTCGCATGGTCACGCATTGCCGCGCTGAACCAGCTCGAGCAGCCCTATATCCTTCGCGAGGGCCAGCGGCTCGTGCTGCCAAGCCAGGAAGAAGCGGCAAGCATGACGCTCGAGCAGCGCGCGCAGGCGTTCAAGCTCGATATCGACGACATCGTGACCGGCGGCGAACCGGCGCTGGCGAACAATGCCAAGCCTGTTGCGCCAGTTCCGACCCCGAAGCGGACCTTGCCGCCCACCGCTACAGTCGCCGCCCCAGTGCAGAGTTTCGACGCCCAGTTCGCCTGGCCGGTCGAGGGCCGTGTCATTCGCCCATTCGGGCCGATCGCCGATGGTGCCCGCAATGACGGCATCAACATCGCCGCACCCGAGGGCACGCCGATCTATGCGGCGGCCGATGGCGTCGTTGCCTATGTGGGAACCGACGTCGCCATTTACGGCGGCCTGATCCTCCTTCGCCATGGCGAGGGCTGGCTCACCGCCTACGGCCATGCCGAACGCCTTGCGGTCAATCGCGGGCAGGCGGTAAAAAAGGGCCAGTTGATCGGCTATGTCTCGCAAGCCGGGCTCGCCGACCAGGACCAGCTTCACTTCGAAATACGACAGGGCCGCACCCCCGTCGATCCCAAGGCCTATCTGCCGAAAAAAGGCTGATCCCGCTCATATCGACTATAAGCGGTCGTTGGGGATGACATTCGCCGCCAAAATCCCTATGTGCGCCCCATATCATGGCATTGAAACTCCCCACCCCGCCGAAAATCGGCATGGTCTCGCTCGGCTGTCCAAAAGCGCTGGTCGATAGCGAACGCATCCTCACCAAGCTGCGTTCCGACGGCTATGGCTTGTCGCCCGACTATCAGGGCGCCGACATCGTTCTCGTCAACACCTGCGGTTTTCTCGATTCCGCGAAAGCGGAAAGCCTCGAGGCGATCGGCGAGGCGATTGCCGAAAATGGCCGAGTCATCGTCACCGGCTGCATGGGCAAGGAAGCCGATGTCATCCGCGCGCGCTTCCCGCAGGTGCTCGCGATCACCGGTCCACACCAGTATGAAGCCGTCGTCGGTGCGGTGCATGAGGCGGCTCCGATGCCGCCCTCGCCCTATGTCGATCTCGTGCCTGAGGTAGGCCTCAAGCTCACGCCGCGCCACTACAGCTATCTGAAGATTTCCGAGGGCTGCAACCATCGCTGCGCCTTCTGCATCATCCCCTCGATCCGGGGCGACCTCGTCTCGCGCAGGCCTGATGCGATCATTCGTGAAGCCCAGAAGCTGGTCGCTGCAGGGACTCGCGAACTGCTCGTGATCAGCCAGGACACATCGGCGTACGGCGTTGACATGAAGCACGCCGAATATAGCGGCATCCGAGCGCACATGACCGATCTTTCCCGTGAACTCGGCAAGCTCGGGGCATGGGTCCGCCTCCATTATGTCTACCCCTATCCGCATGTCGATCATGTCATCCCGTTGATGGCCGAGGGCCTGATCCTTCCTTATCTGGATATCCCGTTCCAGCACGCTTCGCCGAGCGTCCTCAAGGCAATGAGGCGCCCGGCAAACGAAGCCAAGGTGCTCGAACGCCTGCGCAACTGGCGCGCCATCGCGCCCGATATCACGATCCGCTCATCCTTCGTGCTCGGCTTTCCGGGCGAGACCGAGGCCGATTTCCAGTATCTGCTCGACTGGATGGACGAAGCCCAGCTCGATCGCGTCGGTGCATTCAAGTTCGAGCCAGTCCAGGGCGCCGCTGCCAACGACTTGCCAAACCCGGTGCCGGAAGAGGTCAAGCAGGAGCGCTATGACCGCTTCATGGAAAAGACCGCTGCGATTTCCGCCGCCAAGCTCGAAGCAAAGATCGGCCGCACGCTCGACGTGCTGATCGACCTCGTCGATGACGAAGGCGGCGCAACCGGTCGCTCGAAGGCCGATGCGCCCGAAATCGACGGGGAAGTCCATCTTCGTGACGCGGCCGGATTGAAGCAGGGTGATATCGTTTCGGTTCTCATCGAGGACGCCGACGATCATGACCTCTTCGGGGTACCGGTGGCGCTTTAGGCGCGGGGAGACGTCGTTCCGTCGCCCCCCCAATCGTCATCCCGACGAAAGTCGGGATCCATGGGACCCACAGTTCTCGCGATCGAGGGACCACCGCGACGTGGATCCCGGCGTCCGCCGGGATGACGGCGGGGCCGTCGGGACGTCGAATCGCGAGACACACACCGTCCGTTCCTTTTTCCCGAAACAGACTCTAGACAATGGGCATGACCGACTTCCCAGCCCTGCTCGTTCCCGATCGCGGTCAATCCGCTCGCGATATCCACATTGTCGACAAGAACGGCTTCGACGCGTGGTTCAAGGAACAGCCGGCTCGGGTACGAAGCGCGGTCGAAGCGCTGCGATTCAGGGGCGCAGCGCTCGAATTTGCCATCCTGCCCGGCGACGAACCCGATAGCTGGAATGCAGCGATTGGCGTAGTCGATGCCGATGCCTTCTCACCATGGTGCCTCGCCAAGGCGGCCTCCGCGTTGCCCGCCGGATCATATCGCCTCGCCGGAAAACGCGGCCCCGGGCCCGCAGCGCTTGGCTGGCTGCTCGCGCATCATCGCTTCGATCGCTACCGCAGCGATCCCGAGCCAATCCCCACGTCCGTCCTGCTCACCCCCCAACCAGCGACTATCGAGGCCCATGTTCGCATCGCCGAAGCGATCGCGCTCGTTCGCGACATGGTCGATACGCCAGCTGCCGACATGGGGCCCGGCGATATCGCGAACATCGTCGAATCGATCGGTCGCAGCTTCGGCGCGGCAGTGTCGGTGATCCAGGGCGATGCGCTCGAGGAAGGCTTTCCGATGATCGCGGCGGTTGGCCGCGCAGCCTCCCGCGAACATGCCCCGCGCCTGATCGAGCTTCACTGGGGCGATCCAGCGCATCCGCGCATCGCGATCGTCGGCAAGGGGGTGAGTTTCGACTCCGGCGGGCTCGATCTCAAGCCATCTTCGGCGATGCTCTTGATGAAGAAGGACATGGGTGGCGCTGCCCATGCGATCGCACTCGCGCGGCTCATCATGGGTGCCCGCATGCCGGTGAGGCTGCACCTGCTCATCCCGGCTGTCGAGAACGCCGTTTCGGGCAATGCCTTCCGACCCGGTGACGTGCTGAAGAGCCGCAAGGGCATCACCGTCGAAATCGGCAATACCGATGCCGAGGGCCGACTCGTGCTGGCCGATGCACTCGCGCGAGCGGCAGAGGATGAGCCGGTCCTCATGGTCGATTTCGCCACCTTGACCGGCGCCGCACGAGTCGCGCTCGGCCCTGACCTGCCAGCGTTGTTCAGCAATAACGACATGTTCGCCGAGGTGCTGATGCAGGGCTCCGAGGCCAGCGATGATCCGCTATGGCGCCTCCCACTCTGGCAGCCCTATGCCGACATGCTCAAATCCACGGTCGCCGACGTCAACAATGCGGGCGAAGGCGGCATGGCGGGCGCCGTTACCGCCGCGCTTTTCCTGCAGAAATTCGTCCCGCCGGAGATCGACTGGGCGCATCTCGATACGTTCGCATGGCGTCCAGCGGCGAAGCCCGGGCGGCCCAAGGGAGGCGATGCGCTTGGCCTTCGTGCGGTCTTCGAAGCGCTCGGAAAACGGTTCAATCAGTAACCAATCAACCACCCGGAATTGCACCCAAATAATTTTCGATAATTCCCGATTTCAATGGATCATTTTGGCGGTTTGCTCGTTTCGGCCCCAGAAGGATTTTTATCAGCTGCCTTCGGCGCACTGAGAGATGAAATTGGAAACAGAAAATGGGACAGCGTCTTGTTAGGGGTTGGATGGACATTTTGATCAATTATGTCCGCTCGGGCCAACCCGATCTCACCAACCGGCAGATGGCCCTCCTGATGGTCGTTTATCAAACTCCGGGGCCCCACACGGTTCGCGGTCTCGCCGCGAAACTTGGCGTATCGAAACCAGTCGTCACGCGAGCCTTGAATACACTGGCCGCGCTCGGCTATCTGCGCCGCGAACGCGACGAGGCCGACGGCCGAAACATATTCGTCGTCGAGACGGAATTGGGGGCCGATTTCCTTGAAGGGTTCGGAAGTTTTGAGGCAGACAGCGGCCCCGGGTTCATTGGATCCGGACAACAGGACGATCGCGTCCTCCATCGCGTCACCAACTGATCGCTTCCGGCTGACGGGTCCGTCCCGCCGGCTGGACCCTCGCATGAATGCAGTTCGGCGCGACATTGCCGATGTCGCGCTGGCGGAGTCGATATTTGCCCCGCATTATGCCCTGCCTGATGTTGAAGGCCTGATCCTTGCGTCCGCGATGATCCGCTGCTCGCCCGACGATATGGCCGAGGCGAGCAGCCAGCTCCTTCGCGGCGAGATATTCGCGGTCCTCGATATTTCGGGGGATTGGGCCTGGGGCTATTCCGGCCACGATCATTATGTCGGCTATGTGCGTCGCGATGCCCTTGGGCTCGCGGCTCCCGCCTCGCATGTGGTGATCGCTCGCGAAGCTCCGATATTCGCGGCAGCGGATATCAAATCGGCGGTACGCGATACACTGACGCTTGGAGCGCGCGTTTCGGGGATTGTCGACGATGGCTTCCTCAGAATTGCAGACGGCTATTTGCATCTCCGCCATGTCCGCGACGCCGATCACATTTCGAGCGACCCGGTTTCGGTTGCGGAGCAGTTCCTCGGCGCGCCCTATCTGTGGGGCGGACGCGGTGCCGGGGGAATCGATTGCTCGGGTCTTGTCCAGCTTGCGCTCGGAATGGCCGGGATCGCCTGCCCACGCGATACCGATCTGCAGCGCATGGCACTCGGCGAGGATATCGGCGAAGGCGAGGCCTTGCGACGGGGCGACCTCGTCTTCTTCCCGGGCCACGTCGGGCTGATGACGGACAGCAGCAATATGATTCATGCCAACGCCTTTTGGATGAACGTCTCGATCGAGCCGCTCGACGACGTCGTCGATCGGCTTCGTCCCAAATATGATACCCCGGTGCTCGCGCGCAGGAGGATAGGTGAATGATCAAGCTTTTCATCGATGGCGCGGCTGGAACGACCGGCCTCGAAATCCGCGAGCGGGTCGCTGATCGGCGTGATGTCACGCTGGTCACGATCCCCGACGCGCAGCGCAAGGATCCGTCAGCGCGCGCCGCTGCTCTCAATGGCGCGGATGCGGTGATCCTGTGCCTGCCCGACGACGCTGCACGCGAAGCCGTCGCGCTCATCGAGAATGATCGCACCAAGGTGATCGACGCCTCGACCGCTTTTCGAACGCATCCCGATTGGGCTTACGGCTTTGCCGAACTCGAGCCGGGTGCGCGGACGGCGCTTGCCGATGCGACGCGGATTTCCAACCCCGGCTGCTATCCGACCGGCTTCCTCGCGCTCGTCCGGCCGTTGGTGCGCGCCGGGATCATTCCGGCCGACCTTGCACTCAGCGTAAATGCCACTTCGGGTTATTCGGGGGGTGGCAAGTCGATGATCGCAGCCTTCGAACAGGCGGGTGCCCCCGACGCAACCGACACCGCATTCCGGATCTACGCGCTTGGCCTTGGCCACAAGCATGTTCCGGAGATGCAGAACCATGCCGGGCTGACCTATCCGCCGGTCTTCCTGCCAGCCGTCGCACGGACGTATCGCGGCATGCTGGTCGAGGTTCCACTGCATCTCCACCTGCTGAAGGGCACCGTCGCGGACATCCGCGCTGCGCTCACTGCTGCTTATGCGAGCAGCGCCATCGTCCGGGTCGACACGGCAGAGCATGGCTCGCTTTCGATCGAACATGTCGCCGGTACTGATCGACTCGAGCTTTTCGTTTTCGGAAACGAAGTGACGGGCCAGGTTCGCCTCGTCGCCGCGCTCGACAATCTCGGCAAGGGCGCGGGTGGCGCCGCAGTACAGAATCTCAATATCGCGATGGGATTGGACGAGGCCATTGGACTCCGGCTCTAACCCACTGATTGCAGCGGCGACGCTGATCGTCATTCGCGAGGGAGCCGCCGCTCCCGAATTGCTGATGCTCGAACGCTCGGCAGCCATGCGATTCGCGGCCGGGGCGCTGGTGTTCCCTGGCGGTCGCGTCGATCCCGATGATTTCGCATTGGCTGAAGCCCTAACCGTGGGGCGTGACCTGGATCGCGAGGACCTTGCCGCCCGCATCGCAGCGATTCGCGAGACCATCGAGGAAACCGGAATCGCCATCGGCCTTTCGCCGCCTCCCGACATCGACACGCTCGCCGGGCTCCGCATCGGACTTGCCGGGGGCGGCAAATTTTCCGATCTGATCGCCGCCGCCGGGCTCACGATCGATATCCATGCGCTGATGCCGTTCGCTCGCTGGGTTCCGCCGGAAGACGTCCGCCATCGTCGATTCGACACGCGCTTTTTCGTCGCGTCAGCTCCTGTGGAAGCAAGCGAAGTCGCGGACGGCACCGAAAGCGTCCACGCCTTCTGGGCAACGGCGAGCGCGGTGCTCGCCGACGCGGATTCAGGACGCCACAAGATTATTTTTCCGACCCGCGCCAATCTTGTGCGGTTGGCACAGTTTGGCAGCTTCGCCGAAATCAGAGTCGATGCCGAAAGCCATGGCGATCGGCTCACGCAATCCCGCGCACATTATCGCGAAGGCGTGCGCTGGGTCTCGATCGACGAGGATCTCGGCTACAGCTATCACAGTCATTTCGAGGGTGAATCACCGCGAGACTGAATCAGGAACAGCGCCCTGTCCCGATCGTTGAATGAATACGATCGAAGGACCAGACAAATGACTGATAAGAAACCACCTACGACTACCCACATTCGTACCGCACATGATGCGGAGGATGATCGCCGTCTCAAGCGCAATCCGTCGGACGAAGATGCCAAGCTCGACGTGGCTCTCGACGAGACCTTCCCCTCGTCCGATGCACCATCGAATACGCAGCCTGGCAAAGGCAAGGACCCTCCCCCATCCTCAGGATTCGACGAGGAAGCAGAACGCATTCGCGCTCGGCTTCCCGCTACGGATTGAGGCAATTCGTGGGGCGACTTCAGGTGCCTGCTAGGCCTATCTGAATTACTATGTTGCATTGCAGCAAAGAATTTGCTCCATTGTGAAGGAAGGCAGGCGATCGATTAAGGCCTTGGCAACCATGTCGGGCGCATGCTCATCTTCGGATCTGGGGCAAAGGGCAAGTTGCAATGGCTACTCCGATACGGCCGGCTGACGGCACAATGACACTTACCGAGATGAAGGAGTTCGCCGGGTTTCCGGGGGCGACGCAGCGTTATATCCGGCGTTCGCTGGATATCGGGCTCGGCCGCGAGGACGCGCTTGAGCGCTGGTCTCGCGATGTAATCGAGGCGGCAAGCATCAAGGCGCAGACACGCTTTTATGGCCGGCTTGATCATATCCGCGAACTCGTTCCGGACGATAGCGGCCTCGATGCCGTCGAAGTTTTCATCGCGCCGTTGATCACCGTTTCGGCATTCGATCTCGGGCAGGATCGACTCGGCAGCTTCAGTGCCTATCGATTTCTCTACGAGCGATTGATCGGAGCCAATGTCCGGCCGTGGCTGCCAGGTGCTTTCTGCGCCGCCGCTGCGCTGCCGCACCTTCATCCCGAAAAGCGCCGCATCCTGCTGCAGTCGATCAGCGAAGCAGCGGCGACAGCACCCGGCTGGTCGAGCCGCGAGCCGGTCTTCTATCCGGAATGGGTCGAAAAGGTCGAGACGCGTCTCGCCAACTGACGCTCCGTTCGATGCACCGATCCAGTGAGGGCGGCCGTTCGCGGTCGCCCTTTTCTATTGGAATCGCTTGACGGCAAGCCAGTCGCGAAGCGCATGCGCAACACGTACCGATGGGCGCTGCTCCCGCCCGACCATCGCCAGCCCGCGACGCGTCAGGATAGGCGCCCTTACCGGAAGGTCGAGGGTGGCGATCGGTCGGACGTGCGGCGTCATCACCGATTGAGGAAATAATGCCAACATCGCGCCACTTGCCTGAAATCCCTCGAGAAGCAGGTGAGCGGTCGGCGTAGCGCGCGCATTCATTTCGATCAGAATCGCTTCGCCATCGGGCCGCAGCATGAAATCGAATCCGCTGAACCCGGACAGGCCGAGTTCGGCAATCAGGCGAGTTGCCGTATTCGACATTCCAGCATGCTCGATGATCCGAACCACGGTCGCCGGCCCGGTCGCCGATGCCGATTCCTCCACCTCCATGCAGACGAGGCCGAGCAAACGACCGTCAAGCGAAGCTCCGGTCACGATCGCAGGCCGGCCAACGACAAATGACTGGAGATTGATGGCTGGTCCCGATTGTCGTGCCCACTGCACGAAGGACAGATTGTCGCGATCGACGATCATGCGTTTCAACGCTCGCCAGAGCGGAGGCGGCTGAGCGATGCTCCGCCAGATTTCGGCAATGCTTTCCCGATCGCGGATAATCGCAACGCCACGCCCACCCCAGCTGCCGTCGGTCTTGAGCACCAGCGGCAGTCCCTCCCTGGAGGCCGAGTCATCGACGACTTCCCTGCAGTCGATCGCGCGCGTGCGCGGCGTTGCGATGCCAAGTGACTCTGCGGTCGCTGCAAGATCCGAGCGCGACATGATCCGCAACGATCGGTCGATCAATGCCGCCATCGCCGGGTCTTGCATACGCGCCCGTTCGGCGAGCTTGCCCAACAAGCGAATCGCATGTTCATCGTCGGGCACGATCAGGTCGGGGCCGGCGCGCGCAATCGCGGTTCGCAAATCCCGCAGGGGCGTCGATCGCGACAGGGGAAATTGCGCATCGATTCCCTCGACATCCTCGAGTGGATGGCGAGGCGGCCGGCAAGCGCTCACTGCGAAGCCAGCCTCTTCGAGCGCCTGACCGAGTCGCGCGGTGGAAAACCACCGCATCGTCGTAACGAGCATCGGTCGCTGGAATCCGGTCATCGGTCGCAGGCCGGGCCAGCGCCCGTCACCAAGCGCGATCTCATGATCGATTACGGCCGCTACCGCCGCGACCGAGTCGGGATCCCGCAATATGGATAGATGATCCGCTTCGATCCGCCTCAAGCTGACATTTTGGACCAGTCCGCGCCACAACGCTGCCGGATCAACCCCGAAATGCCGATCGTGAATCGCGGCGATCAGCACGATCTTCTGCGTATAGGGGCCTGGTCGGTAACGCCCGAACAATCGCCTTATCGGCGTGGTACCGGTCACTCCACCTCCAGCGCGGCTTCGAAAGCGCGCTGCCAATCGTCGCGTTCGAAGCGCCAACTCGGCGCTTGCCGCCGCCGGACGCATCGTCGCGATACGGCTGATCTGCACTGCAGACCGTCGCGCAAGTGCCCGGAGCCATATATTGCGGGGCCAATGACTTTCGTCGAGCGCTGGCTCGATCAGGAAGAGATGTTCGATAGATTCGCCGGCGGCGATCAGCTGCCCCGCCATTTCGAACGCGACCAGTGCGCCGAAGCTGTAGCCGCCCAGACGATAGGGGCCATTTGGCTGCCTTGATCTCACTCGAACGATCGCGAGCGCCGCCATCTCTTCGACGGACGCGAACCGTGCATCGGTATCGATGGCAATCCCGATGGTGCCTTCCTTCGCGGCAAGCGCTTCAGCCAGCGCTCGCAGCTCCTCGGGCGCACATCCGAGTCCCGGCACCAGGAACAGCGGCGTTCCTTCGCCTTCGCGCAGTATCTTGAGATCGACCCGGCCGACTTTCGCCGCCGTCGCGCCCGCATCAGCTGCGAGCGGTCGGGTCATGCGGTTGCGACTTCGACTGGCGAGAGAGACACAGTGCCGCGCTTGGCAAGCACTTGCGCGATGCGCGGGGCTACATATTTGGCGCCGACCATGAATCGCATCAAGGGTCCGAAACTGTTCACCGCCGCTGGACCGACAAAATACAACCCGGGCACCGAGCTCTCGAAGTTACCCGACAGCAGCGGCATCCCGCGATGCGTGCGCACGTTCCCGCGCAAGCCGGGATCGATCAGCTTTATCCGCTCGACGTAGACCGCATAGCCCGTCGCCGCGATGACCTGGTCCGCCAGCACCTCACGCATCGTGCCATCGCAATCCCGCACGCCAAGCCTGGCTCGCGCACCATCGGCAGCCGCCGTGACCACGCTTCCACCCACAAGGGCATCTACACCCGCTTCGAACCGCGCCTTCATCCCCCAGGCTGCCTTCGGGCCGAGATGTCGCTTGATGATAAACAATCGCAACGGGCCGGGCAGAAACCGGAACAGTCCGGGAAAAACCTCGAAAAGCCGCGATCGCAAGCCCGGTCCGATGCCCGATGACGGGTGCCGAATCCGTTTCCAGAGCGATCTTCGGCCCACGCCCGCTGGATTTGCGAAGCGGACCTGATGGCTTCGCGCGATCAATTGCACACGCGTGCCCGCTTCGGCGAGCAGCGTGGCAAGATCGACCGCTGACGATCCTCCGCCGATGACGCAGATCTCGCGCCCAGCGAAGCTCGAAACATCGTGATGGTCGGCGCTGTGAGATACCAGATGACGCGGCAATCCGGCCAGTTCCGGTGGCATGTGGGCGAAATGGGCGATCCCAACCGCAACCACGACTTGCCGCGCTTGAAGTATCTCGCCGTTTTCGAGCCGAATCGAGAAACCCTCCGTGTCCCGATCGAGAGCGACGACGTCCAGTTCCTCCAACTCGGGAACGAACCGACGCTGGAAATCAAGCGCATACTCGTTGAACAGCGCCAGGCTGATTGCATGATCAGTGGCTCCATAGGGAACGCCATGCGCCCGGCAATAAGCCTCCAGCGTCCCTTCCCGGCGGGGATCGGAAAGGTTCGACGCGAATCCATCGGACTTCAACATCATCCCAGCCGGCATATGATCGCGCCAGGTAGCCAGCGGTTTGCCGAATATGCGACAGGAAACATCGCTCGCACGAAGATGCGCTGCGACGGACAGGCCATATGGCCCCGCACCGATAATGACGACATCAATTGGCACGCTGAACGGCTCCCCATCGAGCAGCAACATCCAATCACGTTCTAAATCAATCCCCTTTCCAGTTGGTTTATCTTCGGTTCGTCGGAAAAGCGGCTGCAGCCCCCCTTGCGGAGGGGCCGGTGTGACGCCATTTCATGCCCGTCAGGGGCCTTGCCGAACGCGAACAAATCTGGAACAGACACAGCCATGCTGACTCATATCTCGGTTCGCGGCGCGCGCGAGCATAATCTCAAGGACGTCTCGGTCGAGATCCCCCGCGATACGCTTACCGTGATCACGGGGCTGTCGGGATCCGGCAAGTCGAGCCTCGCCTTCGACACCATCTATGCTGAAGGCCAGCGCCGTTATGTCGAGTCGCTCTCGGCCTATGCGCGCCAGTTCCTGGAGCTGATGCAGAAACCCGATGTCGATCATATCGAAGGGCTCTCGCCGGCGATATCGATCGAGCAGAAGACGACGTCCCGCAATCCGCGCTCAACGGTCGCCACTGTCACCGAGATCTACGATTATATGCGCTTGCTATGGGCGCGCGTCGGCATCCCCTATTCGCCCGTCACCGGGCTTCCAATCGCGGCGCAAACCGTCAGCCAGATGGTCGATCGGCTGCTGACGCTTCCCGAGGGCACGCGTCTGTTCCTGCTCGCTCCGGTCGTCCGCGGTCGGAAGGGCGAGTATCGCAAGGAGCTCGCCGAATGGCAGCGCGCCGGCTTCACGCGAGTGCGCATCGACGGCGAGATGTACGAGATCGAGGACGCTCCGGCGCTCGACAAGAAGTACAAGCACGACATCGAGGTCGTCGTCGATCGGATCATCATCCGCGAGGGCGTCGCTACCCGCCTGGCGGAGAGCCTCGAAGCGGCGCTGAAGCTTGCCGACGGCCTGGCATATGCAGATCTTGCCGAGGGCACGGTCGCAGCACTGACCGCGAGCGAACCCGAGGCGCCTTTCCTCCCCCCCGATGCAGAGCAAGAGGGGTCGTCTTCGCCGGCCTCCCATGATGACAAAAGTGCTGCGTCGGGCAAGATGAAGAATGTCGGCATCCCGGCCAACCGAATCATCTTTTCCGAAAAGTTCGCCTGCCCGGTATCCGGATTCACGATTGCCGAAATCGAGCCGCGGCTTTTTTCATTCAACGCCCCCCAAGGCGCCTGCCCGACCTGCGACGGCCTTGGCGAGCGTCTCTATTTCGATCCTGCGCTCGTCGTGCCCAACGAAAATCTTTCGATCAAGCAGGGCGCGGTCGTGCCCTGGGCCAAGTCCAATCCGCCCAGCCCATATTACATGCAGGTGCTCGCTTCGGTCGCCCGCGCATTGGACTTCAAGCTCGAGACGCCGTGGAAGGAACTGCCGGAGGAGGTTGTCGATGCGATCTTCTACGGAACCAAGGGAAAGCCGATCAAACTGACCTTCGTCGACGGTCGCAAGAGCTATGACGTCATGAAGCCGTTCGAGGGCGTCATCAACAATCTCAATCGCCGGATGCTCTCCACCGACAGCGCATGGATGCGCGAGGAGCTCGGCAAATATCAATCGTCCGCCCCGTGCGAGACATGCGGCGGCGCGCGCCTCAAGCCCGAGGCGCTCGCGGTCAAGATAGCGATGACACCGATTTCCGATGCCGCCCGCCTCTCGGTCGCCGACGCGCTCGCCTTCTTCTCGACCCTGGCTGACAAGCTCGGCAACCAGCAGCGCCAGATCGCCGAGCGCATCCTGAAGGAAATCGTCGAACGCCTCGGCTTCCTCAACAATGTCGGGCTCGAATATCTCAACCTCGATCGTACCTCCGGCACGCTTTCGGGCGGCGAGAGCCAGCGCATCCGGCTCGCTTCGCAAATCGGCTCAGGGCTTTCAGGCGTGCTCTATGTCCTCGACGAGCCCTCGATCGGCCTCCATCAACGGGACAATGACCGACTGCTCGCCACCCTTCGTCGGCTGCGCGACCTCGGCAACACCGTGCTCGTCGTCGAACATGACGAAGATGCGATCCGGACAGCCGATCACATCATCGACATGGGCCCCGGCGCAGGCGTGCATGGCGGTCATGTCGTCGCGGAGGGAAAGCTCGAGGACATATTGGCGAACGAGAACAGCCTGACCGGGGACTATCTCGCCGGTCGCCGCGCGGTACCCCTGCCGGCCAAGCGCCGGAAGGGCTCGGGCAAGAAGCTTACCGTTCACAATGCCCGCGCCAACAACCTGCGCGACGTCACCGTCTCGCTTCCGCTCGGCACTTTTTGCTGCATCACCGGGGTTTCCGGCTCGGGCAAGTCGAGTTTCACGATCGACACGCTTTACGCCGCCGCAGCACGCCAGCTCAACGGCGCACGCCTTCCGGCGGGGCACCACGAAAAGATCACCGGGCTCGAATATCTCGACAAGGTGATTGATATCGACCAGTCCCCGATTGGTCGCACGCCTCGTTCCAATCCGGCGACCTACACCGGCGCCTTCACGCACATTCGTGACTGGTTCGCCGGACTCCCCGAGGCTCAGGCGCGGGGCTACAAGCCTGGCCGCTTCAGCTTCAACGTCAAGGGCGGTCGCTGCGAGGCCTGCACCGGCGACGGGCTGATCAAGATCGAGATGCACTTCCTGCCCGACGTCTACGTCACCTGCGACGTCTGCCACGGCAAGCGCTACAATCGCGAGACGCTCGAAGTCCTGTTTCGCGGAAAATCGATCGCCGACGTGCTCGACATGACAGTCGAGGATGCAGCGGAGTTCTTCAAGGCAGTGCCCCCGATCCGTGATCGCATGGCAATGCTGGTCGAGGTAGGTCTCGGCTACGTCAAGGTTGGACAGCAGGCAACCACGCTCTCGGGCGGCGAAGCGCAACGCGTCAAGCTCGCTAAGGAGCTGTCGCGCCGCGCCACCGGAAACACGCTCTACATCCTCGACGAGCCAACCACTGGCTTGCATTTCGAGGACGTCCGCAAGCTGCTCGAAGTGCTTCACCGCCTCGTCGAGCAGGGCAATAGCGTCGTCGTCATCGAGCATAATCTCGATGTCATAAAGACCGCTGACTGGATCATCGATCTTGGCCCCGAAGGTGGCGTCAAGGGTGGCGAGATCGTCGCCGAGGGCACTCCCGAGCAGGTCGTGAAGGAGCCTCGCAGCTACACCGGCCATTACCTGAAGCCACTGTTGGAACGCAGCCCGGTGTCGCCCGATTTCATCCTTGAGGAACCGAAGGCCAAATCACGCGGGCGTCCACGCAAGATAGCAGCCGAATAATCCTCGCCTTTCAGCGACCAGCATAAAGCACCGGCAGTTCATCGGCGATTGGAGAGTTTCGCCGATGATGCTAATATATTCTCCTAACGAAAGCGCCGCTACGGTGCTCGCCAGGAGAAGCATGATGAAAGTCGCGATTCTCGCAATTGCAGCCATGTCGATGCTTGCTGCGTCCGCTGCCCAGGCCGAGGAATATCTCCTCGAAGCAACGCTGAAAGGCGCGACCGAGGTTCCCCCGGGTGATCCCGCCGCAAGCGGCATCGCGAGCGCGACGCTCGACACCGAGAAGTTGCGGCTGTGCTATACGATCTCATCGCAAGGCCTCGTCAAGGCGACCATGGCGCACATCCACAAGGGCGCAGCAGGTGTTGCAGGCGACGTGGTAGTGACGCTCACCGTCGACAACAAAGGCAACAGCAAGGATTGCATGGACGTACCCAAGGCGGTCGCCGACGCGATCGCGGCCAGCCCCGGGGACTATTATGTCAACGTCCATTCGGATGCCTTTCCCAAGGGCGCGATTCGCGGGCAACTTGCGATCGAATAGCCGCGCGAGCGTCAGTTCGACGTTTTCTCGACGGCTTGGCCAACCGACTGCACATCGCGGCCGACGCCACGCACCGTGTTGCACGCGCCAAGCAGGGTAGCGGCGGCGATAAGGGCGATAACGGTCTTCTTCATGTGCGGGGCACTCCGGCTTGTGGTTCGTTATGGGCGCGACATAAGCGAGACATGCCTGAACGTGCAATGACCAGGGACAAAACGCGCGCTGAAACGAACCAGAAGGCATGGCATTTTGCGCGACAGCGCTTAAAGGAAGCCCAACTCTGGGAATCGAAGGGGCTGACATGGCGGAACCGTTGCGCATCGCGCTCGCGGGCTTGGGAACGGTAGGCGCGGGTGTCGTAAAGTTGCTCGATGCGAACCGTGCATTGATCGAACGACGCGCCGGGCGCCGGATCGAGATCGTCGCCGTCACAGCGCGCGATCGTGCGCGCGATCGCGGTGTCGATCTCACGCGCTTCGAGTGGGTCGATGATGCTGCGGCGCTGGTCGATCGCGCCGATGTCGATGCAGTGGTGGAGCTGATCGGCGGATCGGACGGCCCTGCCCTTACGCTCGCACGCAGCACGCTCGCCGCGGGCAAGGCGTTCGTTACCGCCAACAAGGCGATGATCGCCCATCATGGCGTCGAACTCGCTCGCACCGCCGAGGGGGCGAATGCTGCGCTCAAGTTCGAGGCGGCCGTCGCCGGTGGCATCCCGGTCATCAAGGGCCTGCGCGAAGGCGCTGCCGCCAACGAGATCGGTCAGGTTTACGGGATCCTCAACGGCACCTGCAATTACATCCTCACCGCGATGGAAGAAGCCGGTCGCGATTTCTCCGATGTCCTCGCCGAAGCGCAGGCTCTCGGTTATGCCGAGGCCGATCCGAGCTTCGACATCGACGGCGTCGATGCGGCACACAAGCTCTCGATCCTCGCCAGCCTCGCATTCGGGACTCGGATCGATTTCGACGCGGTTGCTATCAGCGGCATCAGGCACATCATCGCCTCGGATATCTCCGAAGCAAGGACGCTGGGCTTTCGCGTACGCCTTGTCGGGCTCGCCGAGCTTACACCTGCCGGCCTGTTCCAGCGCGTCCACGCCTGCCTCGTCCCGCTGAGCCATCCAATGGCGCATGTCCGCGGATCGCTCAACGCAGTCGTGGCTGAAGGCAATTTCGTCGGACGGCTCGTATTCGAGGGTCGTGGTGCGGGTGAAGGCCCAACGGCTTCGGCAGTGGTCGCAGATCTCATCGACATTGCCCGGGGCGAATATGGGCCGGCATTCGCTATGCCTGTCGATAGCCTCGCCGCGATTGGGGCAGCCAAGGCCGACGCGCGGACGGGGCGCTTCTACCTGCGTTTCGCTGTCGCAGATCGCCCTGGTGTGCTTGCGGAAATCACCGCCGCGATGCGCGATGCCGGTGTATCGATCGAAAGCCTCATCCAGCGCGGGGCGGCGGCCGATGGCGGCGTGTTGCTCGTCATGGTCACGCACACTGTTTCGGAGGCTGCGGTCAACGATGCGCTGGGTCGCCTCGAGGGATCGCAAAGCCTGCTCGGACAGCCGATGCTGATGCCGATACTCGATGTTTAGAAACGCGACCTAATACCGAAAGTCGAGTCGCTTCTCGACAATGTAATGGTCGGCGCCTAAGCGGTGCGCCAGCTACGCAAGAGGAATTTTGGCAAGATGGTTAAGGCAAGCAAGGCACTCGATCGCGTTCTCGTGCTTGAAATGGTGCGAGTCACCGAAGCAGCTGCGATCGCGGCCTCCAAGCTCATCGGGCGCGGCGACGAAAAGGCCGCCGATCATGCCGCGGTCGAAGCAATGCGCGCTGCCTTCAACGATCTCGAGTTCGACGGCACCGTCGTCATCGGCGAAGGCGAGCGCGATGAAGCGCCGATGCTCTACATCGGCGAGAAGGTTGGCTGCGCAATCGGTACCGGCCCCAAGATCGACATCGCGCTCGATCCGCTCGAAGGCACCACGATTACCGCCAAGGCTGGCCCCAACGCGCTTGCCGTGCTCGCGATCGCCGAAGAGGGCGGCCTGCTCAACGCGCCCGACGTCTATATGGACAAGATCGCAATCGGACCCGGCTTTGCCCCGGGCCTCGTCAGCCTCCGCAGGACGCCTACCGAGAATGTCCATGCGCTCGCGGCTGCCAAGGGCGTGAAGCCCGACGAGATTATCGCATGCGTGCTCGATCGCCCGCGCCACGAAAAGCTGATCGCTGAGTTGCGCGCAATCGGATGCGGCATCATGTTGATCCCTGACGGCGACGTCGCTGGCGTCATCGCGGTCACCAACCCGGATACCACGATCGACATCTACATGGGCTCGGGCGGCGCACCCGAAGGCGTCCTAGCGGCGGCGGCATTGCGCTGCGTCGGTGGCCAGTTCGAAGGCCGCCTACTGTTCCGGAACGATGACGAGCGCGCGCGCGCGCACCGCTGGGGCATCACCGATCTCGATCGGATCTACAAGCTCGAGGATCTCGTGAAGGGCGACGCGATATTCGCCGCTACGGGCGTCACGGATGGCTCGCTGCTCGATGGCGTCAAGCGTCGCAAGAACTGCATGACCACCGAGAGCGTCGTGATGCGCGCCAGCTCTGGCACCGTCCGTTGGGTCAAGGGCGAGCACCACCCCGAGCGCCACTGAGGCCGACTGGTTTTCAATCGTCATCCCGGCGGACGCCGGGATCCACGTCGCGGAGTTTTCCTCGATAGCGAGACCTGTGGATCCGATGGATCCCGACTTTCATCGGGATGACGGAGGGGGGCGTGGGGATGACGAAAGGGGCGACGGGGTGACGAATTTCAATCCTGCTTAACCCAGCCCTAGAACCGCGACCCCGGCTGCGCGAGAAATTCCGCCTCTTCCGGCGTGTCCACACGCCCGAGCGCCGCATTGCGCCCGGGGAAGCGACCGAAGCGCATGATCTGGTCGCGATGCCGATGCGCAAAGCGCGCCGCATCCTCAAGCCCGAGCGCATCGTAAAGCGCATTGGCCAGCGACTGATCCTCCGCATCCTCGCTATGCATGAGCGGCATGTAGAGAAATTGTCGCTCGACCTTGGTCATGCCACCGTCCCAGCCACGTGAGAGCGCCAGCATCGTCAACTCGCGGGCAAGCGGATCGCCGGCGAAGGCTTGCGCCTTGCCACGATAGATGTTGCGTGGAAACTGGTCGATCAGGATGATCGCAGCGAGCAGGCTGCGCGGGTCGCCCCGCCAGCCTGCTGCGTCGTTCTCCAATATGGACCGGCTCGCTGCAGCGAAACGCTCGGCGATTACGCCATCCAGCGCGGCATCCTGGACAAAACGCTTCTCCTCCGGAGTCTCCTCCAGCCAGAAGCGGAGCACCTGCTCCGCCTGGTCAGCGTCCGTCACCGGCCCTATTTACGAGGCTTCGGATAAGGTACGAATTTGTCGAGCCCGAGGAAACCGGACTGCATATGCGTGCCCTGGTCCACCAGCTTCACCGTATCGATGCTGCAGAGCTGGTTCGTGTGGGTGTCGGTCACGAGAATGTCGCTCCAACGCAACGACGATGCCCCGGTCTTCGGGCGATTGAGATAAAGGGTGCCGTTGTTGAGTTCGTAGAGAACACCGATCCCGTCGTAGATACGGCTCGAACGAATGTCGTGTTGCATGATGCAATCAACTGGTTCGCCCGGAGTGCGACCTTCGAGCGCCTTGGCGAGCTTGTCTTCCTGGGACATGGTATCGGCCTGGGCGCCGCCTGAGGCCGCCAGCATGAGTGCAGCCAACGCCATAGTTGAAATTCGCATTTCGATCTCCTTACGTTCATTCTGCTCTAGAAGACGGAACCGATGTGCCACAGCCTTGCTGAACCGGCGGTGACCGAATGATCACGATCCCTCAACCGGTAGACTTCGGCTCTGCGTGGCCCTAGAGCGCGCGCATGCGCATGCAGTTCCACAAGATGCACGGGCTCGGCAACGATTTCGTCGTGATCGATGCCCGCGAACAGGCGATCGCGATCGAGCCTGCGCTCGCGCGTGCGCTTGCCGACCGGCGAACCGGCATCGGCTGCGATCAGCTCATCCTGATCGACAAGGGGGCCAGCACCGACGTCAAGATGCGGATCTGGAACAATGATGGTTCGGAGGTCGAGGCCTGCGGCAACGCAACCCGCTGCGTGCCCGTGCTCCTTGGCCGCGATTGCACCATAGAAACCGCAGCCGGCGTGCTGACGGCGACGTTGGCCGAGGGCGGCTCGACTGTCGACATGGGCGTGCCTCGCTTCGATTGGGACGCAATCCCCCTCGCCTATCCGATGGATACACTGCTGATGCCGGTCGGTTGGGGTGAACTCGATCATCCGGCAGCGATCAACGTCGGCAATCCACACCTCGTCTTCTTCGTGCCCGATGTCGATGCCGTTGCGCTCGACACGCTCGGGCCCGAAATCGAGCATGACCCGCTTTTTCCCGCCCGCATCAACGTCAACATCGCCACGATCTTCGATCCTTCGCATCTTCGCATGCGCACCTGGGAACGCGGGGCCGGGCTTACCCGTGCCTGCGGCACCGGAGCCTGTGCGACATTTGCTGCGGGCCGACGTCTCGGCCGCCTCGCCCACAAGGTCAGGCTCGACCTCCCGGGCGGTTCGCTTCATCTCGAGGAAGGCGCGGATGGCCATTTGCTGATGAGCGGCCCCGCTATTGACGTCTTCACCGGCGACATCGATCTCGCACCCTACGCGTAATGCTGCGTCCCGAGATCATCACCCTGGGCTGCCGCCTCAATATCGCCGAGAGCGAGACGATGCGCTCATTCCTCCACGAGGACGACGATATCGTCGTCGTGAACAGCTGCGCGGTTACTGCCGAGGCGGTCAAGCAGACTCGGCAGGCGATCCGCCGCGCCCGCCGCGATCGACCCGATGCCCGTATCATCGTCACCGGCTGCGCCGCTGAAATCGAACCGCAAAGCTTTGCCGACATGAGCGAGGTCGATGCCGTCATCGGCAACCGGGCGAAGCTCGATCCCGCAAGCTTTTACCCCTCGGCTTCCCGCTCACCGAAGAAGATTTCCGCATTCACCCAGCACGCTCGCGCCTTCGTCGAGGTCCAGAACGGCTGCGATCACAGCTGCACCTTCTGCATCATCCCGCAGTGTCGCGGCGCCAGCCGCTCGATACCGGCTGCCCCTCTGGTCGATCGCATCAAGGCATTGGTCGATCGCGGACACGAGGAGATCATCCTCACCGGCGTTGACGTCACCAGCTACGGTGCCGATCTTCCCGGCACGCCAAGCCTCGGCCACCTCGTCGAGCAAATCCTCCGCGATGTGCCCGAATTGCCACGCCTGCGCCTCTCCTCGCTCGATTCAGTCGAGATCGATGACCGGCTGTTCGAGATCATCACCGGCGAACCCCGGTTGATGCCGCATCTCCATCTATCGCTGCAGGCCGGTGACGACCTCGTGCTCAAGCGGATGAAGCGTCGCCATAGCCGTGCCGACGCGGTCCGCATCGTCGATCGTCTCAAGTCGAAGCGTCCGGCCATCGCAATCGGGGCCGACATCATCGCCGGCTTCCCGACCGAGAGCGAGGCGATGTTCGCCAACTCACTCGCCCTCGTCGCCGATTGCGATATCGTCCATGGCCACATCTTTCCCTACAGTCCGCGTGCGGGCACTCCCGCAGCCCGCATGCCGCAGGTCGATCCACCGGTAGTGCGCGATCGGGCGAAGCGATTGCGCGAGGCCTGCGGCGCCCGTCACGCGGCCTGGCTCGAAACGCTCATCGGCACGACCCAGGATGTCCTCGTCGAGCTAAGCGGCGACAAGGGACATTGCGGGAATTTCGCGATGGTGCAAGTTCCATCCCAGTCGGCGCACGGGTGCATGTCCGTGCAGATCATCGCCAGCGACGGCCACAGCCTCACAGGTATTCCTTCATGAATGACACCGTCCCCTGGCGCGATCGGCTGCTTGGCGGGTTCAAGCGCACCTCCGAAAAGCTCGGCGAAAACCTCACCGGACTTTTCACCAAGGCCACGCTCGACGCCGACACGCTCGACGAGATCGAGGAGGCGCTGATCGCGTCGGACCTCGGGCCGAGTACTGCCGCGCGTGTTCGCGAGCGGCTCGAAGGCGAACGCTTCGAACGGGGTCTCGATGTAATGGCCGTCCGTGAAATCGTCGCGCAGGAGATCGCCAAGATTCTCGCGCCGGTCGCCATACCGCTCGAGGTCATCGCCTTCCCGCGTCCACAGGTGATCCTCGTCATCGGCGTCAACGGATCGGGCAAGACCACCACCATCGCCAAGCTCGCCCACCTGCTCACCGAGCAGGATTATCAGGTCATGCTCGTCGCCGGGGATACCTTTCGCGCTGCCGCGATCGGCCAGCTCAAGGTCTGGGCCGATCGAGTCGGAGTGCCGATCATCATGGGCAAGGAAGGTGGCGATGCCGCCGGCCTCGTCTTCGAAGGGGTCAAGAAGGGTACCGAAATCGGTACCGACGTCCTTATCGTGGACACTGCCGGTCGCCTCCAGAACAAGGCCGGGCTGATGGACGAGCTCGCCAAGATACGACGCGTGCTCGGCCGCCTCAATCCCGAGGCGCCGCACAATGTCGTCCTCGTGCTCGATGCCACCACCGGTCAAAATGCGCTGAACCAGATCGAGATCTTCAAGGAAATGGCGGGCGTCACCGGTCTCGTCATGACCAAGCTCGATGGCACTGCCCGCGGCGGCGTGCTCGTTGCGGCTGCCGAGAAGTTCGGCCTTCCCATCCACGCGATCGGCATCGGCGAAACCATCGACGATCTTCGTCCATTCGACCCCCAGGAAGTGGCCCGCGCGATCGCGGGCGTAGCGCCGCTCAAGGAACGCACGGCATGACCGATACCAGCACTACCAAGCCGGAAATCAGCGGCTCTCTTCGCCTCGCGCTCGATCTCGGTCCGCTGGTGATCTTTTTCGCTGCCTATTATTTCACCGGCAAGAATGTCTTCATGGCCACCGCGATCTTCATGGCATCGACCGCAATCGCGATTGCACTCTCGGCCTGGAAGATCGGCAAGGTCTCGCCGATGCTGCTTTTCTCCGGTGTCATGGTGCTCGGGTTCGGCGGACTGACGCTGTGGCTTCACGACGAAAGCTTCATCAAGATCAAGCCGACGCTCTATTATGTCATGGTCTCGGGGATTCTCTTTTTCGGGCTGTGGAGCAAGCGCCCCACGCTGCAGCTCGTCCTCGGCCATGCCTATCCCGGCCTCAGCGAGCGTGGCTGGGCGATCTTGTCGCGCAACTGGGCGATCTTCTTCCTGCTGCTGGCGGCAAGCAACGAACTGGTCTGGCGAACATCCTCGACGAGCTTCTGGCTTGGCTACAAGCTCTGGGGTGCATTGCCCGCGACCATCGTCTTCGCAATGAGCCAGCTGCCCATGCTCACACGCCACGGCTTGAATGCGGAACAGGCCCACGTCACGGAGGAACTTCCGCCCCAAGGCTGAGCATATACTCCATTTCGTCCAGCAAACGACATTTTACCCACACCAAATCACTCGCTTGCAGCCTACCCCTCTCTTCTTGTGTGACAAACCGCTCTTACCGCACTAATGTCCGCGACACCGCAGAGCCGCCCCACGGCGGCTACACAGACGGGGGAGAAGCTCTATGGATAAAATCCTCGGTAACCTACATATCGTATTGCTGCTTGGTCTTGTCGCAGGACTGGCACTGATCTTCGGGACGCATGGCAGCCTCGATGCAAATCTCGTGCTCCGCTGGATGCACGTCTTTTTCGGCATTCTCTGGATCGGCCTGCTCTATTATTTCAATTTCGTGCAGATCCCGACCATGCCCAAGGTACCTGCCGAGCTTAAGCCGGGCGTTTCGAAGTACATCGCGCCCAGCGCACTGTTCTTCTTCCGCTGGGCCGCGCTACTCACCGTGATCACGGGTCTCTCCCTGGCCTATGTGATGGGCTATGCGCATGAAGCACTCACCTTCAGCGCAGGCTATCAGTTGATCGGTATCGGCATGTGGCTGGCACTCATCATGGCGGCCAATGTCTGGTTCGTGATCTGGCCAAACCAGAAGCGCGCGCTCGGCATCGTCGAAGCGGATGCCGACAGCAAGGCCAAGTCGGCTCGCCTGGCGATGCTCGCATCGCGGACCAACGTGCTGCTGTCGATCCCAATGCTCTACGCAATGGCGAACTTCAGCTAAGCCAAATGTTACTGCGCCGCCCGGTCGAGCAGACCGTGGCGGCGTAGCGCATGGCGCAGCTGGTCGTAGCTCAACATGAGCAAGGTCGCCGCCCGGCGCTGATTATGGCGACATTCCTCCAGTGCCGCTTCGAGCAATTGCTTCTCATAGGTGAGGCACGCTGCGCGAAAACCTTCAGCCGGCAATTCAGCGAGAAATTGCGGATCTTCCGCAATCGCAGCCTTCGGCTCACTCGTTTCCGTCACCCATGGCGAGATGAACGGATCGAACTCGAGTACGCCAACCGGCGCCTCCGGGTCATCCCAGCGATAGACCGCTCGCTCCACCACATTGCGCAACTCGCGTACGTTCCCCGGCCACGAATACGCATCCAGCGCACCAAGCGCCTCGGCCGAAAATCCCGGCCAGCCATCCCAGCCGAGTTCGGACGCCATCCGTCTCCCGAAATGATCCGCGAGAACCGCGACGTCATTCTCGCGCGCCCGCAGCGGCGGCAATGTGATCACCTCGAACGACAGCCGGTCGAGCAGGTCGGCACGAAAACGTCCCTGGGCGGCCAATCGCGGAAGATTTTCATTCGTCGCCGCCACGATTCGCACATCGACACGCAGCACCCGGTTCGATCCGATACGCGTGACCTCGCCATATTCGACCGCGCGCAGCAATCGTTCCTGCGCGCCCGCCGATAGCATCGCCAGTTCATCGAGAAACAGCGTGCCGCCATCGGCCTCTTCGAAACGCCCCGCCCGCGCACGAGTCGCACCCGTGAAGGCGCCGGCTTCATGCCCGAACAGTTCTGCTTCGATCAGCGTTTCGGGAAGCGCCGCGCAATTCATCGTCACCAGCGGCGCATCCCAGCGCGGGCTAAGCCGATGCAACCGCTCGGCCACCAGCTCCTTGCCCGTGCCACGTTCACCGATCACCAGGACTGGCCGATTGAGCGCCGCCGCGCGACTTGCCCGCTCGACCGCATCGAGGAAGGCGGACGACTGGCCAATGAAATCCGTTTCGCGATTCATGCCGAAGATTAGCAAAATCTACGAATGATTAGCAATCCATCACGCCAAAAAGCCATTTCTCAATAGCAACGCGCTCGGTTTTCCGTTGTTTCAGGAATTGGCACGGACCCTGCAAAGTATTGGATCGAGCAGCATCCGATCCAATATGCTTGCAGATTGAGGAGTGAACAGATGGGAATCTTCTCCCGCACCCGCGATATCATCGCCGCCAATGTCTCCGACCTTCTCGACAAGGCCGAGGATCCGGCGAAGATGGTCCGCCTGATCATCATGGAGATGGAAGAAACGCTGGTCGAGGTTCGCGCATCGGCTGCGCGCACCATCGCCGACCAGAAGGAGATGCGCCGCCAGATCGCCAAGCTCGAGCAGGTCCAGTCAGGCTGGGCCGAAAAGGCCGAGCTCGCTTTGTCCAAGGGCCGCGAGGATCTTGCAAAGGCCGCCCTGCACGAGAAGCAGAAGGCCGCCGATCTCGCCCAGCAGATCGGCCATGAAATCGATGAGATGAACGACGCGCTCTCCGCGTCCGAAGGCGACATCACCAAGCTGCAGGCCAAGCTGCGCGAGGCGCGCGCACGACAGAACTCGATCGTCACGCGAATGGAATCCGCCAGCAACCGGCTTCGCATGCGGCAGATGTATGCGGGCGCCAAGGTCGATGAGGCCTTCTCGCGTTTCGACTTGCTCGAACGACGAGTCGATCTCGCCGAGGGCCGCGCTGAAGCCGCAAGCCTTGGCGCAGCGCCCAAGACGCTCGACGAGGAAATCGCCGAGCTACGCACCAACGACAAGGTCGAAGCAGAGCTTGAAGCGTTGAAGGCCCGCATGGACAAGCAGGAAGGCTGATCGATGGAAGGCATCCTCGCCTTGATGATCCCGATTTGCGCGATCGTCGTGCTGCCATGGCTAGCGCTGCATTACGTGACCCAATGGAAGAAGGCAGGCTCGATGAGCGCATCGGACGAGAGGTTGCTCGACGATCTCTACGAAACCGCACGCCGTCTCGAAGCCCGGCTCGAAACCGTCGAGCGCATCGTTGCAGCCGACAATCCCCAATTCCGCCCCCATTCCGGCCCTGAAAGGAGCTGACCAATATCTGCCCGCCGCACCCGCTTCTATCTCGACAAGCGCAACGCCCGCTTCCTCGGCGTCTGTTCCGGTATCGCTGATTATACCGGCATCGAAGCCGTCTGGGTCCGCGTCGGCACCGTGCTGGTCACCGTCCTCGGCGGTTTTCCATGGACGGTCATCGCCTATTTCATCACCGCCTGGGTCGCCGACGCCAAGCCGCGCGAGCTCTACGACATGGATCCGGAGGAAAGTCGCTTCTGGCAGAATGTCCGCTCCCGCCCACGTGCCACCGTGCGCGACGTCCACGGCCAGTTCCGCGACATTGATCGCCGCCTCGCCGACATCGAATCGCACTACACCTCGTCCGAAAGCCGTCTCGCGCGCGAGATCGACGCGTTGCGCGATCCGGGTTGAACGCTCCGATCGTCATTCCCGCTTTCGCGGGAATGACGATTCCTCTAATCGCACCGCATGACCGATATCGAGACCATCTACGAAGACTATGAACTGCTGGATCCCGACGATCGCTATCGGCTGCTTATCGATCTCGGCAAGGCGCTGGAGATAATGCCGGACGCGCTCAAGACCGATGCCACGATGGTGCGCGGCTGCTCCGCCAGCGTCTGGGTCTATCCCACGCGATTGGAAGACGGGCGGCTGCATTTCCTCGCCGACAGCAATGCCGCGATTACCAAGGGCATCATCGCGCTGGTGCTGTCCACGGTGCAGGATCGAAGCGCAACCGAGATACTAGGAGGCGACATCGAGGGAATGTTGGCACCTTTCGACCTGCGCAACCAGCTCAGCTCGAACCGCACACAGGGCATCCCCAACATGATATCCCTGATCCGCGCCACCGCGGAGCGCTTCGCCGGGCGGTAGGGTCTGTTACGGATCTCCTGATTCGTCATCCCGGCGGACGCCGGGATCCACGATACGGTGGTCCTTCGATCGGTAGAAACGTGGGTCCCATGGATCCCGACTTTCGACGGGATGACGGGAGGCAACAAAACCCCGCCCTTACCCCAGTGCCGCCCGAATCGCCGTGAGCGCCGCCTCGGCTTCGCCACCGTCGGGACCGCCGCCCTGCGCCATGTCCGGACGGCCGCCACCGCCCTGACCGCCCAGCGCAGTCACAGCCGCCTTGACGAGTTCGACCGCGCTCAGCGTAGCCTTGAGATCGTCCGTGACCCCAACGGCAACGCTGCCACGTCCCTCGTTGACGGCTACGAGCGCCACCACGCCGCTGCCAAGCTTCGCCTTGTTCTCGTCCACCAGCCCACGCAGGCTCTTTGGATCAAGACCATCGAGCACCTGGCCGATGAACGCGTGTCCACCGATCATCTCGGGGCCCGCCTCGGCCTTCGCGCCATTGCCGCCACCAAGCGCAAGCGCCTTGCGGGCGTCGGCCAGTTCGCGCTCGAGCTTGCGGCGTTCCTCGACGAGCGCTGCGATGCGCTGAGGTACTTCATCGGGGCTGGCCTTGAGCGTCGCAGCGGCCTCCTTGAGGCGATCCTCACGCGCAGTCAGCCAAAGCCGCGCGGCTTCGCCGGTAAGCGCCTCGATTCGCCTGATGCCCGACGCCACGGCACTCTCGGCAACGATCTTGAAAAGCGCAATGTCGCCAAGCGCGGCGACGTGCGTGCCGCCACAAAGCTCGACCGAATAGGTACCCTCGGTCGCTCGCCCCATCGAGAGCACGCGGACTTCGTCGCCATATTTCTCGCCGAACAGCGCCATCGCGCCCGCCTCGATTGCTGCGTCGGGGGTCATCAGCCGAGTCATTACCGCCTGGTTCCCGCGGATCTGGGCGTTCACCTCGGCTTCGACGGCAGCGATGTCAGCGGCATCGAGCGCCCGGTTGTGTGAATAATCGAAGCGCAGCCGATCGGGTGCGACCGAACTTCCCTTCTGCGTGACATGGCCTCCCAGGCGGTTACGCAAGGCGGCGTGCAGCAAATGCGTTGCGCTGTGGTTCGCACGGATGCGCGCCCGACGCTCGGCATCGATCGCCAGGTGGATCGTATCGCCTACCGCGATCGTGCCGCTGGCGATGGTCGTGCGATGCGCGTGGAGTCGGCCCAGCGGCTTGGCGGTATCGCTGACGTCAGCGACAAGTCCGTTATCACCCGTAATCCGGCCCGCATCGCCTGCCTGGCCACCGCTTTCGCCGTAAAAGGGCGTCTGGTTGGTAAGGATCGAAACCTCGTCACCGGCCTCGGCGCGCTCGACTCGTTGGCCCTCGCGAACGATCGCGATCACGCGGCCCTCGCCTTCGTCGCTCACATATCCGGTGAATTCGGTGCCGCCCTCGGCTTCCGCAATGTCGAACCAGACATCATCCGATGCCTTCTCGCCGGAACCCTTCCAGGCAGCCCGCGCTGCGGCACGCTGCTCGGCCATCGCGGCATCGAAGCCAACCCGATCGACCCCGAAATTCTGCGCACGAAGCGCATCCTCGGTAAGATCGTAGGGAAAGCCGAACGTGTCGTAGAGCTTGAACGCGACCTGGCCGGGAAGCGTATCGCCGGGCTTCATTCCGCCGGTCGCTTCGTCGAGAAGCTTCAGCCCCTTGTCCAGCGTCTGGCGGAAGCGGGTTTCCTCGAGCTTCAGCGTCTCCTCGATCAACGGCTGCGCGCGGACGAGTTCCGGATAGGCCGCGCCCATCTCGGCGACCAGCGACGGCACGAGACGGTGCATCAGCGGATCGTTTGCGCCGAGCAGATGCGCGTGGCGCATTGCGCGACGCATGATGCGGCGAAGCACATAGCCGCGCCCTTCGCTCGCCGGCAACACGCCATCGGCGATCAGAAAGCCGGAGGCGCGCAGATGATCAGCGATGACTCGGTGTGAGGCTTTCATCGCGCCCGCCGCATCGACCCGCGTAAGCTCTGCGGACGCGCCGATCAGCGCCTTGAAGGTATCGGTGTCGTAATTGTCATGGACACCCTGGAGCACCGCTGCAACGCGCTCGAGGCCCATGCCGGTATCGATCGACGGCCGTGGCAGATCGACCCGCGTCGCGGCATCGACTTGCTCATATTGCATGAAGACGAGGTTCCAGATCTCGACGAAACGATCGCCATCCTCGTTCGGCGAGCCCGGAGGGCCGCCCGGGATATGATCGCCATGATCGTAGAATATCTCGGAACAGGGGCCGCACGGGCCGGTATCGCCCATCGCCCAGAAATTATCGGAAGTCGGAATCCGGATGATGCGGCTTTCGGGAAGCCCGGCAATCTTGCGCCACAGGTCGAACGCCTCGTCGTCAGTGTGATAGACCGTGACGGTGAGCCGGTCCTTCGCAATCCCCCAGGTTCCGGTGATCAGGTTCCACGCCAGCGATATCGCGCGTTCCTTGAAATAGTCGCCGAACGAGAAATTACCGAGCATCTCGAAGAAAGTATGGTGTCGCGCCGTATAGCCGACATTGTCGAGATCATTATGCTTGCCGCCAGCGCGCACGCATTTCTGCGATGAAGCCGCGGTCACATAAGGCCGGGTCTCGAGCCCGGTGAAGACATTCTTGAACGGCACCATGCCGGCATTGACGAACATCAACGTCGGATCGTTATGCGGAACGAGCGGCGCCGACGGCACCAGCTGATGGCTTTCGGCCCCGAAATAATCGAGGAAGGAGCGCCGGATTTCGTTGGTCGAAGTCATGAGAGCCCGCTTAGGCGAGGATCCATGCAAGCTCAAGCTGGGGATCGCCGGAAAAGAGCGTGATTCTGAATGGCGAATGAGCAACCCGGCTGTCGATCCCGAAAAGCATGGGGCCTGTCCCGTCCAGCCTCGCGTCGCGCACGGCTTCAATGATCCGCCATCTGCGTTACGGCGAGCTCGCATCCCGAAGGCTCGCGAAAGTGAAACCGCCGACCGCCCGGAAAATCGAATGGCGGCCGAGTGATCGTTCCGCCCGATGCCTCCACCTTCGCAAGCGCCGCCACGATATCATCGACCTCGATCACCGGCAGCGGCGCGGCAGTCGCTTCGCTGGGATCCGCCTGCAACCCGAGATCGGTCCCGCGACCTTCGGTCGCCGCATAACTGGGACCGAAGGCAGTGAGATTCCATCCGAACGCTGCTTCGAAAAAGGCCCGGCTGGCAGCGATGTCACCGACCGGAAGCTCGACATAGTTGAGGCGTGCCATGCGCAATTCCCTTCCTTGTCGAGGACTTCACACCGTCCCCACTCGTCATCCCGGCGCCCGTCATCCCGATGCCCCTCCGTCATCCGACGCCCTCCTTCGTCATCCCGACGAAAGTCGGGATCCATGGGACCCACAGGTCTCACGATCGAACGACCACCGTATCGTGGATCCCGGCGTCCGCCGGGATGACGAAGCGAGGGGCTTGGTTCGGAACCTAGATATCATCCTCTTCGGACGGGCCAGCCATCATCGCATCCGCAACACCCGTCGCATTCGCGCGTATCGCTGCCTCGATCTTGGCGGCCATTTCGGGATTTTCCTTCAGCCAGATCTTCGCGTTCTCGCGTCCCTGGCCCATCCGGATCGAATCATAGCTGAACCAGGCACCCGATTTCTCGACCAGGCCCGCCTTGACGCCAAGATCGAGAATCTCGCCATTCTTCGAGATGCCCTCGCCATACATGATATCGAATTCGACCTGCTTGAACGGCGGCGCCACCTTGTTCTTGACGACCTTGACCCGCGTCGCATTGCCGGTGACCTCGTCACGATCCTTGATCGCACCCGTGCGGCGAATGTCGAGGCGCACCGATGCATAGAATTTCAGCGCGTTGCCGCCAGTCGTCGTCTCCGGCGAGCCGTACATCACGCCGATCTTCATGCGGATCTGGTTGATGAAGATCACGAGGCATTTCGAACGACTGATCGAGCCGGTGATCTTGCGAAGCGCCTGGCTCATCAACCGTGCCTGGAGGCCGACATGGCTGTCGCCCATCTCGCCTTCGATTTCAGCGCGAGGCACCAGTGCTGCAACCGAATCGATCACAAGCACGTCGATCGCATTCGAACGCACGAGCGTGTCGGTAATCTCGAGCGCCTGCTCGCCCGTATCGGGCTGCGAGACGATGAGATTATCGATATCGACGCCAAGCTTCTTGGCATAGCCGGGATCGAGCGCATGCTCGGCATCGATGAATGCCGCGGTACCACCATTCCGTTGCGCCTCAGCAATCGCGTGCAGCGCCAGAGTGGTCTTGCCCGAGCTTTCCGGGCCGTAAATCTCCACGACGCGCCCGCGTGGCAGGCCGCCGATGCCGAGTGCGATATCGAGTCCAAGCGATCCCGTCGAAATGGCCTCGATCTCGATCGCCTCGCGCGAACCGAGCTTCATTGCCGAACCCTTGCCGAATGCGCGGTCGATCTGCGCAAGTGCGGCTTCCAGGGCCTTCTGTCTGTCCATCAGTGCTGCTTCCTTGTCGGAGCCGATCAATTTGAGCTGGGCCGCCATGTGCCAATTCTCCTCGTATGGACTTAGGGAACGCCGTGCAAGGCGCACCTTGTACACGATATGTTCCGCAAGAACAAGAGGAGAACATTGGAGTAGCGAAATTAATCCTGCATCATCGCCTCGATGCTCGCGATGGCAGCCCTTACGTCAGACAGCCCGTACGGTTTCGCGAGCTTCGGCGCATTGTCATGCCTTGGCGGCGGTGGTTCAAGATGCCCTCCGGACGCCAGCAGGAACGGAACATTCCGCTCAGCCAGCGCATCCGCGATCGGCCAGCACGCCGCGCCGTCGCGCAAGTTTACATCGAGAATGACGAGATCGAATCCCCCCTCGTCGATT
Source organism: Sphingomonadaceae bacterium (assembly GCA_947476425.1). Classification (GTDB taxonomy): domain Bacteria; phylum Pseudomonadota; class Alphaproteobacteria; order Sphingomonadales; family Sphingomonadaceae; genus CANJQJ01. The sequence goes on from CANJQJ010000002.1 coordinate 96,785, forward strand.
CGCGCCAGCGCATCGGCCACGGTCTCCGCGCCACCCGACACACGGTGTCCGAGCACGTCGATGAACTCCTCCAGCATCATCGCGATGAGCGGTTCGTCCTCGACAATCAACACGGAGCGGCCAAGCTGCATCGGGCGAGCATAATACGACATTACGCTCGCGCCTATAGCTTCCTGTCGGCGATGGCGTCACGCGCCGCCTGGCCGAGCTGTTGTACCGAAAAGGGCTTGGGCAGGAAGCCCACATGCTCGATCGTGATCATGCTGCGCAGCTGTTCCTCGGCATAGCCCGACATGAACAGGATCGGCAGGTCGGGAAAGCGTTCGCGCGCATGGCCGACCAGCGTCGGGCCATCCATCGTCGGCATCACGACGTCGGAAATGAGCAGGTCGATCGCCGGCCCCTCAAGTTCCGATCGCTCGAGCATCTCCAGCGCCTCCTCGCCATTGGTCGCCGTCACGACATTATAGCCTTGCCGCGTAAGCGCTCGTTCGGCGACCGCACGAACCATCGCCTCGTCCTCGACCAGCAGGATCGTGCCGGTGCCCCATAGCTCCTCGGTGACCGGCTTGACCACTACCGCCGCCGGGGCATCGGTTTCCTTGTCGCTGTGATGCACTGGCAGGTAGATCGTGAAGGTCGTCCCCTCCCCGACTGCCGAATCCGCGAAGATGAAGCCTCCGGTCTGCTTGACGATGCCATATACCGTCGAAAGCCCGAGGCCGGTACCCTTGCCCACCTCCTTGGTGGTGAAGAAGGGTTCGAAGATCTTGCCGAGGATTTCGGTCGGAATGCCGGTGCCGCTGTCGGACATCGAAAGCACGGTATAATCGGCGGCCGGCAGTATGTCGCTGTCGATCCTGCGCGCCGCAGCTGCGGAGACGGCATAGGTTTGCAGCGTCAGCGTACCGCCGCCGGGCATCGCGTCGCGCGCATTGACCGCCAGGTTGACGATAACCTGCTCGAGCTGGCCGGGATCGGCACGCACTGCACCAAGCCCGCGGCCATGCTTGACCTCAAGCCGCACGGTCTCGCCAAGCAGGCGCTTGAGGAGGTTCGACACCTCCGAAATGACGTCGGGCAGCTGGAGCACTTGCGGCCGCAAGGTCTGTTGCCGTGAAAAGGCGAGCAACTGACGGGTCAAGCTCGCCGCGCGATTGGAATTATGCCTGATCTGCTGGATATCGTCATAATCGCTGTCGCCGGGCGAATGCCGCATCAGCATCAAGTCGCAATGCCCGATTATCGCGGTGAGGATATTGTTGAAGTCATGCGCCACGCCGCCGGCAAGCTGGCCCACGGCCTGCATCTTTGTCGCCTGCGCGACCTGCCGCTTGAGCTTCGACTCCTCCGTATTATCCTTGAGGCTCAGCAAAACCGCAGCTTCGCCAAGCCCCTTGGCCGTGGCGACGGTCAATGCGATCGGCTCCTCGGGCCGATGGACAAGGCGGACTGCAACGTCACCGGCAAGCGTTCGCGCGGTCGCGAAACGCCGCACCGCGTCGGAAACCGCAGCCTTGTCCTCCTTGACCACGAGATCGCCCGGATAGACCGGCATTTCCTCGCCCGGGATTGCCGCCGCCCTGCGAAATGCCTCGTTCATGAACAGGAAGCGACCATCGCGATCGACCAAGGCGAGACCAAGCGGCAACATCGCGAGCAATCCCTGGACGTGAACGGGTGCGGTTCCGCCATCCTGAGGCGTCGAATCGCGCGCACCGGTTTCGTCCAGCAGCAGGATCGCAGCACCACCCGAGGCCCCGTCGCCGTCAGTAGGGATCGCGACCAGGCGCAACGGATGCGCATCCGGGCCTTCCTGTGCAAATCGCGGCGCCCCGTCCGCACCCTGGTTCAACAATTCAGCGAATGCCTGCCCCATTCGCGTAGCAGTTCGCTCGATCAGCGCGCCATTAGCCGCCACGACCGCGCCTGCACTATCGACGAGCGCCATCATCATCCCGGCTTCGCCGAGGCGATCGCCGCCCTCCCCGCCGAGGAACGCCGCCACCCGGCGCACGGTGTCACCATCACCTTCACGACGAAAGCGCCACAACAGGAAATCATCCAGCGCGCCGGCCCGTCTCATCCGGGCCGAAAAAATTGCTCCGCTGCAATCAAGCTGATGCGTCTCGGCATCGCCGTCGCGCCAGGCCGAACGCCCAGCCTCCTGCAGGCGAGATTCCGCTTCAGCACTCAAGCCAATCGATGGTGGCGTCGTAAGTCCGCCAAAGCAGAGCTCGAAGGCGGCATTGGCGGTAACCAGTCGACCCGATCGATCCGTCACCGCCATGGCTTCATGCTGGTCTGCCATCAGCGTGCCCAGAAGGCTGCGATCGACGATATCGGCACGCCTGTCGGCTTCGGGCGAAGTTGAATTCCGCCCGATGTTGCGGCGAAACGCAATTCCGATGGCCAGCACCGCGAGCAGGATCGCGCCAAAGACCAGCAGCGCCATCCGGTCTCCGATGGCGACCCACAGCAATGTTACCGACGCAAGTGCTGCAAGCGCCAGGATCGCGAGTCTGATGCGATCCGACGATGTCGGCTCAGTCCCCATCTGCGTGATCCTCAATCCGATGTGCCCAGCGATGACGCCATTTGTGGGCAATCCACCAGCGCCACACGAATATCGCTGCGAAGTAGCCAACAATCGCGACAAGGCTGCTGATCACGCCAAGCCCGCCGATCAGCGCCGGGGCCGCGTCCGACATCAGCCATTGAAAATATTGCGACACATGCGCGTGGTTCTGGTGAAGCCGCCCGAGCGTGGAGACGTCGGCATGCAGCCCGAACAGCGCGTTGCCGATGCCGATCGAGCCGAGCAGGATGAAGGGCGTGGTAAGCGGATTGCTGAGGAAGGTCATGCCAACCGCCAGCGGAATATTCGCGCGAAACGGCAGTGAAACCAAGATTGCGCCGATCACCTGGAGTCCCGGGATCATCAGGAAAATGCCAACGACGAGGCCGATCGCCACCCCGCGCGGTACCGAACGACGATGGAAACGCCAGAGGTCGGATCGCAGGATCACATGCGCGATTGGGCGAAGCCAGCCAATCTTCTCGATCGACTCACGCGTCGGCAAGGTCCGGACGCCCCAGGCGTGCAGGCGCTGGGATACGGTTTTCGGCGATGAAGTCCCGCGCTTCATCCACGCTCCCGCATCAGGCGCCCTTGTTCGCGCTTCCAATCGCGCGCTTTCTCGGTCTCGCGCTTGTCATGAAGCTTCTTGCCCTTGGCCAGCGCCAACTCGACCTTCGCGCGCCCGTGCCCGTTGAAATAGATCGACATCGGTATGAGCGTCATCCCGTCCCGCGCAACGGCGTTGCGCAGCTTGTCGATCTGTCGGCCATGAAGCAGCAATTTACGGGGGCGCTTGGGTTCGTGGTTGAAGCGATTGCCGTGGCTGAATTCGGGGATGTTGGCATTCACCAGCCAGACCTGGTCATCCTTGATCTCGGCATAGCTTTCCGCAATCGATCCCTCGCCGAAGCGCAGCGACTTCACCTCGGTGCCGGTAAGGGCGATCCCCGCCTCAAAGAAATCCTCGAGGAAATATTCATACCGCGCGCGCCGATTCTCGGCGACGATCTTGGTCTTTTCAAACTCGGTCGGACGCGGACGTGCCATCAGGCGTTTACCAGCCCCGCATGTATGAGCGCAGCGTCCACCGCCCGGCGGCTCGCTTCGGAAGGCCAGGTCATCGGAAGGCGGAGTTCGGCGGGAAAATCTGTCATGACACGGGTTAGCGCATATTTGACCGGGCCGGGTGAAGCATCGCTGAACAAGGCCGCATGGAGCGGGAACAGCCGATCCTGCAAAACCAGCGCTTCGTCCCAGCGGCCGTCGATGCAAGCCTGCTGGAACGTCGCGCACAATCCCGGCGCGACATTGGCCGTCACCGAAATGCAGCCCTTGCCGCCCATCGCCATCACGCCGAGCGCCATGTCGTCATTTCCCGAGAGCTGGCAGAAATCGGGACCGCAAGCGAGGCGTTGCGCCGAAATGCGCTCGACCTTGCCACTTGCATCCTTGACCCCAACGATCGTCGGCAGCTTGGCAAGTTCGCCCATCGTCTCGACGCTGATGTCGGTGACGGTCCGGGCGGGCACATTGTAGAGGATGATCGGCAGGTCGCTATTTTCGGCCAGCGCCCGGAAATGCGCGAGAATACCGTCCTGGTTCGGCCGATTATAGTAGGGCAGCACCACCAGAGCGGCATCGGCACCGGCAGCCTGGGCGTGGCGCATATGATCGATCGCGACGCGCGTGTCGTTCGATCCGCAGCCTGCGATCACGGGAACGCGTCCCGCCGCCTGCTCGACGCAGACCGCAACGACATGGTTATGCTCCTCGATCGACATCGTGGCGCTTTCGCCGGTGGTTCCACAGGGCACGAGCGCGCTGCTTCCTTCCGCAATCTGCCAATCGACGAGGCGCCGGAAACAGGCTTCATCGACCCCTCCGTTGCGGAATGGCGTCACCAAGGCAGGAATCGACCCGCTGAACATCTTCATCTCCTTCACCCGGACAGCATTTGGAGTCATACTCGCCGACATGACGATCCGCCCGGACTATCAAGCGCCCCTTAAGGATGGCTCTGGCACTATGTCCAGCATGGTCCGGTATTTCCTCTACGCATCGCCGTTAATTATTTCGGCCGCTGCGATCGCCGCAAGCCTCACCCCGACGCTTTTGCAGCCGCAGGCCATTGCCACCACGCCGACGCCCGCTGCCATGCCAGCCTCCCTTCCGGAGCTTTCGGGCGCGTTGATGGAATGGGATAGCCTGCGTCGATCCGATAGCCCGTCGTTCGCTGACTGTGCCAACTTCCTGCTCGCTCATCCCGGCTGGCCCGGCGAGGGCCGATTGCGCAAGCTCGCCGAGATGCGGGCCGATGCCACGGCGTCGCCAACATTGATCGTGTCGCTATTTACGCGGCTTCCGCCACAATCGGCCGCCGGAAAGGCAGCTTATGCCGAGGCATTGGCAGCCACCGGCCATGATTTCGATGCACGAATCGCAGCGCGCTCGGCCTGGACCGCCGGCGCATTGCCACCCGATGTCGAGGCGCGACTGCTCTATCGCTTTGGCAGCAGTTTCACGCCTGGCGACCACGACCAGCGAATGGATCGCCTGCTGGCGCAAGGCTCGACCAGCGCCGCGCTTCGGCAGATCATGCTGGTATCACCAACGCGCAGGCCACTCTTCGATGCGCGCATTGCCCTTCAAACGCAGCGCGTCGACGCCGCCACGGTCGCCGATTCGCTCGGCGTTGCGGCACTCGCCGATCCCGGCTTCCTGCTGGACAAGGCCCGCTGGCTTCGTGACACCGGTCAGGCCTCGGCCGCGCGCGCCCTGCTGGCCGGGCCGCTTGCCCTCATTCGTCCAGCGAGCGATCCCGGCAGGTGGATCGACGTGATGCTCGCCTTCGCACGCGACGCCGCTTCGGATGGCCAGCCATCCTTCGCCTATGGCATCGCCAGCAACGTCGACAAGGGGCTACCGCCCACGCTTGAAATCCGGGGCGAAAACTTCAGCATTCGCGATGATTACACCAACCTCGTCTGGCTTGGTGCGCAGGCGGCACAGCGCGATCTCGGTCGCCCCGCAGATGCCGTGCCGCTCTACGAGCGCTATGCCCGGGCCGCCCAGACTCCGCAAACCCGCACGAAAGGCTGGTATTGGGCCGGCCGGGCCGCGCTCGCCGCCGGCGACAAGGTCCGCGCGAACAGCTGGTTCGCATCCGCTGCGGAACATGGCGATCAATTCTACGGCCAGCTCGCCGCCGAACGTGTCGGCCGTCCGACCGGGATCATCCTGACGTCGTCAGCAACGAGGCTTCCTACCCCGACTGAACGCGCATCCTTCGAGTCGAGCGAGCTTGTGAAGGCGGCGCGCTGGCTGGGCACGCAGGGCCGTTGGCAGGATCAGACGCTGTTCCTGCGTGCGATCGCGCAGAGCGTCGAAAGCGATGGCGAACATGTTCTCGCCGCCGAACTTTCGCGCAATATTGGCCGCCCCGATCTCGCCGTCATGGCCGCGCGGGCGTGGCGCAACAGCAGTGGCGCCGCGGCCGTGCAGATCGGCTTCCCGGAGCTCAGCCTGCCCGCCTATCACCAGCATCAATGGACGATGATCCATGCCATTGCGCGGCAGGAAAGCCAGTTCGATCGGCAGATCGTCAGCCAGGCGGGTGCGCGCGGGCTGATGCAGCTTATGCCCGCTACGGCAAAGGCCACCGCCGACAAGCTCGGCCTGCCCTTCGATTATGATCGCCTCACCAGCGATCCAGCCTATAACGTCATGCTTGGCTCGGCTTTCTTCGCGCAGCTTCTCGACAGTTTCGGCGGCAATCACGCACTCGCCGTCGCCGCCTATAATGCCGGGCCCGGCAATGTCCGCAAATGGATCCGCGCCAATGGTGATCCGCGCGATCCCGGCGTCGACATCATCGACTGGATCGAGAAAATTCCGATCTCCGAGACCCGCGGCTATGTCCAGCGAGTCCTGGAAAACGCAGTCGTCTACGACGGGCTAAATCCCGGCGGCGCGCTGATGCCCGCGCAAAATCGTCTTTCCGCCTATCTCGGCAAAAACACGCCGGGCTGATGTCGAGCGAACCCAATTACATTACGCCCGGCGGCTATGGCGTGCTGCGAGCGCGCTACGAATATTTGTTCGGCAGCGAGCGTCCCAAGCTCGTCGAAACGATAAGCTGGGCGGCAGGCAATGGCGATCGCTCGGAAAATGGCGACTATATCTACGATCGCAAGCGACTGCGCGAGATCGATCGCGAACTCAACTTTCTCTCCCGTCGCCTCAAGGATGCAAAGGTCGTCGATCCGTCACAGCAACCCGATCGGACGAAGGTCTGGTTCGGCGCGACCATGAAGATCGTCGACGACCAGGAAATCGAGCGAGTCGTCACCCTCGTCGGCGAGGACGAGGCCGATGCCACCGCCGGCCGCATCAACTGGAAAAGCCCCTTGGCCCGTGCGCTGCGCGGCGCCACGGTGGGCGACTGCCGACAGGTCCGACTTCCCGGCGGAACCCGCGAGCATGAGGTGCTTTCCGTGGAATATCCCGGATAGGGCAGACACCACGGCCACCTTTTCGTCATCCCGACGAAAGTCGGGATCCATGGGACCCACAGGTCTCGCGATCGAGAAAACACCGTATCGTGGATCCCGGCGTCCGCCGGGATGACGATTGCTGCTTTCACCGGGACCAGAAACTCAAGCGTTGATCCGAATCCGCGTCCCGTTCTCGAAATCATCGACGATCAGCTTCGCCACCGCGTCACCGACCACAACCGGTTGCTTGATCGTCTCCGGATCCTCGCCGGGAAAGGCCTTGGCACGCATCGCAGTGGCAACGGCCCCCGGATCGACGATCGCGGTGCGGATGCTGCTGATCGCCTGCGATTCGAGACCATAGCACTCGACCAGCGTCTCCATCGCCGCCTTGCTGGCGCCATAGCCGGCCCAATAAGCGCGCGGATTGCGGCCAACGCTGCTGGTGACCGCGAGTACCCGCGCCCGGTCGCTCCCCTTCAAAAGCGAATCGAATGCCGCGATGAGCGCCGCCTGGGAACCGACGTTGAGGGTGAGCACGCGGCCGAATTCCTTGGCATCCAGCGCCGCGACAGGCGTGAGGCTTCCCAATATCGCCGCATTCAAAACGAGGATGTCGAGCGCCTTCCAACAGCCGGCAATGGCCGCGGCCAGGCGGTCGATGCTGTCGCCGTCGACCAGGTCGAGCGGCGCGATCGTGGCGCTGCCACCGGCCTTGTGAATTCGCTCCTCGACCTCTTCGAGTCCTCCCACGGTCCGTCCGACAAGGACGACATGGGCACCGCGAGAGGCAAGCGATTCAGCGATCGCCGCGCCGATTCCGCGCGATGCACCGGTAACGAGGGCAAGTCGGTCTGCCAGGCTATTATCGATCATGAAGCATCCATATTCCGGGGATCATCCCGAGGGCGCGTTCTTGACGAACCGCCGGGAGATGAATTCCGCCTTGGCAAGAATGACCATTATTGGGAACGCGAAAACCTAGCTCGCAACCCGCTCGGCGGTAAGCGCCAGCTGGTCGATCGGCGCGACATCTTCCTGGTCGGTAAGCCGCGTCGGATAGTCGCCGGTGAAACAGGCATCGCAATATTGCGGCGCACCTTCTTCGCGCATGTCCTCGCCGAGCGCCTTGTACATGCCGTCGACGGAGACGAAGGCGAGGCTGTCGGCACCGATGAAATCCGCCATCTGCGCCACCGTCATCTGTGCAGCGAGCAGCTTGGCCCGCTCCGGCGTATCGACGCCGTAGAAGCAGCTGTGCCGCGTCGGCGGGCTGGCGATGCGCAGATGCACTTCGCGCGCCCCGGCATCGCGGAGCATCTGGAGGATCTTGACGCTGGTCGTGCCGCGAACGATCGAATCGTCGATCAGGACTACGCGCTGCCCCTGGATCAAAGCCCGGTTGGCATTATGCTTCAGCTTGACGCCCAGGTGCCGGACATTATCGCTGGGCTGGATGAAGGTCCGGCCCACATAGTGCGACCGGATGATGCCCAGTTCGAACGGGATGCCGGATTGCTGCGCATAGCCGATCGCGGCGGGTGTTCCCGAATCAGGCACCGGTATAACGAGATCCGCCTCTACCGGCGACTCGATCGCAAGCTGCGCGCCGATCTTCTTGCGCACCGAATATACCGATGAGCCATCGACGATCGAATCAGGTCGCGAGAAATAGACATGCTCGAAGATGCACGGGCGTGGGCGCGTCACTGCGAACGGACGGATCGAGCGCATGCCCTGGTCGGAAATGATGATCAGCTCGCCGGGTTCGACCTGGCGGATGAACGTCGCGCCGACCACGTCGAGCGCAACGGTTTCGGAAGCAAAGATGAAGGCATCGCCGACCCGACCCATTACAAGTGGACGAATGCCGAGCGGATCGCGGCAAGCGATCATCCCCTCCGGCGTCAGGCAGACCAGTGAATAGGCGCCTTCGATCTGTTTCAATGCGTCGATGAATTTGTCGAGCAGAGTCCGGTAGGTCGAGGTCGCGACGAGGTGGATGATCGTCTCGGTGTCAGAGGTCGATTGGAAGATCGAACCCCGCCGGATCAGCTCGCGCTTGATCTTCATCGCATTCGACAGGTTGCCGTTATGCGCGATCGCGAATCCGCCTGAGGCGAGCTCCGCATAGAGCGGCTGGACGTTTCGCAGAGCGGTCTCGCCAGTCGTCGAATAGCGAACATGGCCGCAAGCGGTGATGCCCGGCAGAGCCCGAATTATTTCGTCGCGGTCGAAATTGCCCGCGACATGCCCCATTGCTCGATGGCTGTGGAATTGCTTGCCGTCATAGCTGGTGATGCCGGCAGCTTCCTGCCCGCGATGCTGGAGCGCATGGAGACCCAATGCCACCATCGCGGCGGCGCTTGGGGAGCCCCAGATACCAAAGACGCCGCACTCTTCGCGCAGCTTGTCGTCGTCGAAAGGATGTGTCGTGAGCATCATCGGTCCCGTCTGTGGGGGCTTGCTGATGCGGCGCATATAGGCACGATGATTTGCTTTGTCGCCCTGTTGTAACAGAAAAATGCAGATCAGCTCAGGTTGCATCCGTGGCTGGGTAGGGTTTACCTGCCTGTCATGACCGAAAAAACCGATCAGGATATCGAGCAGGGCTCGGCGTTTCTCCCCAAGTTCGATGCCGCAGGGCTAGTCACTGCGATCGTCACCGATGCCGTTTCCGGCGCGCTTTTGATGGTCGCCCACATGAACCGGGAGGCTATCGACGCGACCCTGGCGACGGGTGATGCGACCTTCTGGTCGCGTTCCCGCCAACAACTTTGGCGAAAAGGCGAAACTTCGGGCCACGTCCTCAAGGTCCGCGAAATCCGAGTCGATTGCGATCAGGATGCGCTCTGGCTGATCGCCGATCCTGCCGGTCCCGCCTGTCATACCGGCGCTCAGAGCTGCTTCTATCGACGGCTGGAAGATGGTCGGCTGACGCGAGTCTGAAGCCCCGAAAGGGCGCGGTCGAGATCAGGCCCTCGGAGCATGCCGCCGATAGCTCAACGCCTCGGCAACATGAATGCGCCTCACCGCGTCGCTACCCGCCAGATCCGCAATCGTCCGCGCGAGGCGCAGCACGCGGGTGTAGCCGCGTGCAGTAAGTCGCATCGCCGCCGTTGCCTGCTGCAGCAGTATTCGCCCCGCTTCGTCCGGCGTCGCGACCGCGTCCAGCAAAGGCCCCTCGGCCTCGGCATTGGTCCGGATGCCGTGATCGGCGTAGCGAGTCGATTGAATGGATCGCGCTCGCGCAACGCGCGCCGCCACTTCCGATGAACCTTCGGTCGGTGGCGGCAATGTCAGGTCGACAGCGCTGACCCCGGCCACCTCGACATGCAGGTCGATCCTGTCGAGCAGCGGACCCGAGACCTTGGCCTGATAATCCGCCGCGCAGCGGGGCGCGCGCGAGCAGGCCAGCGACGCATCGTCGATATGTCCACAACGGCAAGGGTTCATTGCCGCGATCAACTGGACCCTAGCTGGAAACGTGACGTGGGCATTGGCGCGCGCGATCGATACCACCCCGGCTTCCAGTGGCTGGCGAAGCGAATCCAGCGCCTGGCGTTGAAATTCCGGCAATTCATCAAGGAAAAGCACGCCAAGATGCGCCAGGCTGACCTCCCCGGGTTTCGCCTTGAGACCACCGCCGACCAATGCAGCCATCGAAGCCGAATGATGCGGCGCGCGAAACGGCCGCGACCGCAGCAACCGCCCCTCGGGCAAGGTCCCCGAGACCGATGCCACCATCGACACTTCCAGCGCCTCCGCTGCGGTCAATTCGGGAAGAATGCCGGGCAGGCAGGACGCCATCAGTGACTTGCCGGCACCAGGCGGCCCGACCATGACCATATTATGCCCTCCGGCAGCCGCAATCTCGAGCGCCCGCTTGGCAGTCTCCTGCCCCTTCACCTGCGCGAGATCGGGACCCGGCGCCCGGGCCTGGGCAAGCCCCGGCTGCGGCGGTGCCAGCGGCGATCCGCCCCGGAAATGATTGAGCAGGGACAGGAGATCCGGCGCAGCGATAACCTCGATCGATCCAGCCCATGCCGCCTCGCCACCCTGGGCTGCAGGGCAGATCAGGCCAAGTTCGCGTTCCGATGCATGCAACGCGGCCAGCAACACCCCCGGAGCTGGCGCGATCCGCCCATCGAGCCCCAGTTCGCCGACCGCGACATAGCCAGCCAGCGTCTCGGCATCGATTACGCCCATCGCGCCAAGCAGCCCCAGAGCTATCGGGAGGTCATAATGCGAGCCCTCCTTGGGAAGGTCGGCGGGAGACAGGTTTACCGTGATCCGCTTGGGCGGCAGCGCAAGTCCGATCGCGGTGAGCGCTGCGCGCACGCGTTCACGACTTTCCCCGACCGCCTTGTCGGGCAAACCGACCACGACAAACGCTGGAACCCCACTTGCGATCTGCACCTGCGCCTCGATCGCACGGGCCTCAAGACCCAGAAATGCGACCGTCGCGACGTGGGACACCATGGAAATCACCTCTTTTCCGTATCTTAGAGAAATATGTCGGGATGCCAAGGCATTATCATGCGAACCGCACGTATCGACCGACATCCGACCGCGTCCATTCACGCAGCCGATTGACTTCGTCCCACACTTTGCCTATCCGCCCTCGACAGCGGCTGCCAGCAAAGGCGGCCTTTTTACGTTCGCGATTTTCAGGGAATGAACGATGAAGCGCACTTTTCAACCGAGCCGCCTCGTGCGCAAGCGCCGTCACGGCTTCCGCAGCCGCTCGGCGACCCCGGGCGGACGCAGGGTGTTGGCTGCCCGTCGCAACCGCGGCCGCAAGACACTCTCGGCCTAAAGACCGCACGCCTGAACGCCGGCCATCCGAGGACGATCAGCCAACGCGCTGATTTCCTCGCGGCCAACAAGGGCCGCCGCGTTCCCATGCCCGGATTCGTCCTGCTCGTCCGCAAGCGCGACGATGGCGATCCGGCAATGCGCGTTGGTTTCACCGTGACCAAGAAGATCGGCAACGCCGTCGTGCGTAATCGCATGAAGCGGCGTTTTCGCGCGCTTGCTCGCGAGCTTCTTCCGATCTCCGGGCAGGCCGGTGCCGATCATGTCCTGATCGGCCGCGCCGGCGGAGTCGAGCGCGACTTCAGCGATCTCAGGCGCGAACTCGCCAAGGCGCTTGGCAAGGCGTCCACATGATCGGCTGCCTGATGATCCGCTTCGCGCGATTCTGGCAGCGCTACCCATCGACGATGCTCCCGGCGAGCTGTCGTTTTGTTCCAAGCTGTTCGGCCTATGCGATCGAGGCAATCTCGCGCTATGGGGCTCTCAAGGGTGGCTGGCTCGCCCTGCGTCGTATTTCGAGATGCCATCCGCTCGGCGGGCATGGCTATGATCCCGTTCCATGATATGGGGCATCTTCATTTTCTGGGGAAGAACAAGTGGATAATCAGCGCAACATGATCCTGGCGATCGTGCTGTCGGCCCTCATTCTGATCGGCTGGACCTTCGCGTCGGAGCGATTCTTCCCCGCAGCCAAGGCACCTGTGACCCAGGCGGCCGCCGGCCAATCGCAGGCGCTGCCCGCACCAGGCGCCGCACCCGCCGTGATTCGCGATCGCAGGGTCGTGATCGCGTCATCGCCGCGGGTCGCCATCGAAACCCCGCTGCTCGCCGGCTCGATCAACCTCAAGGGCGCCCGCATCGACGATCTCGTCCTCACAGCGCATCGCGAGACCGTCAAGAAAAGCTCTCCCCCGGTTCGCCTGCTTTCGCCGGGCGGCACCCCCGACGCTTACTTCGCCTCGTTCGGCTGGAGTGGCGACGGCGTGGCTCTGCCCGGACCGGACACCGTCTGGACCGCCGATGGCACCAATCTCAGCCCGACGACACCCGTCACCCTGATGTGGACCAACCCGGCGGGGCAGACCTTCTCGATCAAGATCGCTATCGATGACAAATATATGTTCTCGGTCGAGCAGCGCGTCGCCAATCGCGGCACTGCTCCCGTGGCGGTGCGTCCTTACGCGCTGGTCTCGCGCACCGGCATCTCGAAGGATCCCAGCACCTGGACGATGCATACCGGCCCGGTCGGCGTGTTCCAGGGCGCAGCGAACTACAGCGTAAACTTCAAGGACCTCGACGAAGCCGGAGCCGATGGCCAACGCTTCGCAACAACCGGCGGATGGATCGGCTTCGGCGACAAATATTGGCTGACTGCGATGATTCCGGCCCAGGATTCAACGGTCGACGCCGCATTCCGGGCTGGCGACGGCCAGCGCTACCAGGCCGAGGTCGCACATCAGCCAACCATCCTTGCCCCAGGCAAGACGCTTGTCACCGACGAGCATTTCTTCGCGGGCGCCAAGGACGTAAAATTCCTCGATGCCTATGAAAAGTCGCTCGGCATCATGCAGTTCGACAAGGCGATCGATTGGGGCTGGTTCTACTGGTTCGAGCGGCCGATCTTCTGGGTTCTCGATCATCTCTTCCGAATCGTCGGCAATTTCGGCGTCGCGATCATCCTGCTCACGCTGATCGTGCGCGGGCTGATGTTCCCGATCGCGCAGCGCCAGTTCAAATCGATGGCGGCGATGCGTGTCGTGCAGCCGAAGATGAAGGCGCTCCAGGAGAAGCACAAGGAAGACAAGCCCAAGCTCCAGCAGGAGATGCTCGCGCTCTACCAGGCCGAGAAGATCAACCCGCTGGCAGGCTGCCTGCCGATCTTCCTGCAGATCCCCGTATTCTATGCGCTCTATAAGGTGCTCATGCTGTCGATCGAGATGCGCCACCAGCCCTTCGTGCTGTGGATCAAGGATCTCTCGTCCCCCGATCCGCTGACCCCGCTCAACCTTTTCGGCCTGCTGCCGTTCGAACCGCCGCATATGCTGCATCTGGGCATCGTGCCGATCCTCCTCGGCATCACCATGTATCTCCAGTTCAAGCTCAATCCCCAGCCGATGGATGATGCGCAAAAGCAAGTGTTTGCAATCATGCCCTGGGTGCTGATGTTCGTGATGGCGCCGTTCGCCGCAGGCCTGCAGCTCTACTGGGTGGTTTCCAACGTTCTCACCATCGCGCAACAGAAGTGGCTCTACAGCCGCCATCCGGCGCTTGGCCAAGCGGCAACGAAGTGAGCGAGATCGACCAGCCCACAGAGCTGACGCCCGAACAGGCTGCTGAACGGCTCGAAACTGCCCGCTTGTTGTTTGCGGGCAGGATCGAGTTCCTCAAGTCAGCACCAAGCCTGCAATTTCTCCCGGATGCGGAGTCGCCCGAGGTCGCCTTTGCGGGTCGCTCGAACGTCGGCAAATCATCGCTGCTAAACGCGCTGACCAACCGCAAGGGCCTCGCTCGGACCTCGAACACCCCGGGGCGCACGCAGGAGCTCAACTTCTTCGACGTGGGCGAGCCGCTCGCCTGTCGCCTCGTCGACATGCCGGGCTATGGCTTCGCGAAGGCACCCAAGGAGGTCGTCCGCAAGTGGCGTCACCTGATCAACGACTATCTCCGCGGCCGGCAGGTGCTCAAGCGAGCGCTGGTCCTGATCGATAGTCGCCATGGGCTCAAGGAGGTCGATGTCGAGATGATGAAGATGCTCGATGCGGCGGCGGTCAGCTACCACCTCGTTCTCACCAAGTCGGACAAGATCAAGCCGACGGAGCTCGAGAAGGTGATGGCAGAGACGTCGACCGTGGCGCGCACCCATGTCGCGGCGCATCCCGAGATCATCGCGACATCCAGCGAAACGGGCGAAGGCATAGCGGAATTGCGCGCAGCCGTTCTCGACGCGATCCGATAGTTACAAGCGCAGTTCCCGATTGGTACCGAGTGACGTTGAAAGACGTTGCGCTACTATCTCGACTTCCTTTGGCAGGAACGGCTATCTGCAGGTTTTAAGGCGGCAGGAATCTCTCATGATGAAGCTTATCATCGGCAACAAGGCCTATAGCAGCTGGTCGATGCGAGGCTGGCTCGCGGTTCGCCAGTCGGGCCTGCCGTTCGAGGAGATTGTCGTTCCGCTCTATGATGGAGATTGGGACAAGCGCCGCGAGGGCGACGAGTTCGCACCATCTTCCGGCAAGGTTCCGATCCTGTGGGACGGTGAAGCCGTCGTCTGGGATTCCCTCGCGATCATCGAATATCTCGCCGACAAGGTGGGCGCTGAGAAATTCTGGCCTGTCGATAATATCGCGCGCGCCATGGCGCGATCGATGGCCGCCGAGATGCATTCGAGCTTCCAGAATCTCCGCAAGGCCTGCTCGATGAACATCCGCCGGCGTCATCCGGCGCAAACCCTGACGCCCGAGGTCCAGGCGGACGTTATCCGCATCGTCTCGCTCTGGGCTGAAGCACGCTCGCGCTATGGAAGCGGCGGCGACTTCCTGTTCGGCGAATTCGGTGCGGCGGATATAATGTTCGCCCCGGTCGTCAGCCGGTTCGCAACCTACTCAATTCCCCTGCCCCGCTTTGCCACCGCATATTGCGAAGCGATCTTCGAACACCGCTTCGTCCAGGACTGGATCGCGGGCGCGCAGGAAGAGCCTTGGGTGATCGAAAAATACGAGCAGCCGACCGCCTAGAGCGGGATGACTTCAGGTTGAATTCCCTTCCCCACCGCTCAACCTGAGGAGCCCCTTCGGCTGGCTGCTTGCAGCAGCCGTTCAGGACAGGCATCGAGCTTGTCGAAATGGCGTCTCGAAGGACGCTGCGCTTCCGTTCTTCGAGACGGATCTTCGCCAAGTGCTCAGCCCCTCCTCAGGATCAACGGCGAGGGAGCGATTCAACCAAATATCATTGCTCTCTAGATCGAATAGCCGATCCGGCCTTCAGACCATCGCCCGTGGCAATGCTTGAATTTCTGCCCGGATCCGCATGGGCATGGCGCATTCCGGCTGACCTTGCCCTCCCATTCACTCGGATCCTCACCAAGGTCATCGGGCATTGCCGGTTGAAGCATCGGCTGCAGTGCCGGAATGCGTGTGGTGACGAGACCGAGGCTCATTGCGTCAAGGTCGAGCGTATCGTCCTCGCCGGTGAACGGATCGATATGGGTCGTGATGAAGCCCGGCATCGAAGGCATCGGTTCGGGTTCGGCATTCAGCTCGGCATGCGCGAGAATGCGGGTGACGTCTTCGCGGATCGCCGTCAGCATCCGCTCGAACAGCGCGAACGCCTCCTGCTTATATTCGTTGATCGGGGTCTTCTGCGCATAGGCACGAAGGTGGATGACCTGGCGCAACGCGTCGAGTGTCGAAAGATGTTCCTTCCAGTGATGATCGAGCGACTGGAGCAAGACGTTCTTTTCGACCGAGCGCCAGGACTCGGGCGCAAGCTGCGCGGCTTTGGCATCCATGGCTGCCGTGGCCGCGGCAAGGACTCGCTCAGCGATCATGTCGGGCTCGACAGCCTCTTCCTGCACCCAATTCTCGATCGGAGGATCAAGCGCAAGCAATTCGACGAGGCTGGTCTTAAGGCCGGGAATATCCCACTGTTCGGGATAGGTGTTAGGCGGGCATGCACCCCCGACGACCGCATTGATCGTCTCCATCCGCATATCCGCGACGACGTCATCGACGGCATCGGCATCCATGATGTCGTTGCGCTGCTCGTAGATCACCTTGCGCTGATCGTTCATCACGTCATCATATTCGACGACCTGCTTACGAATATCGTAGTTGCGAGCCTCGACCTTGCGTTGCGCGGTCTCGATCGCCTTGCTGATCCACGGGCTGATGATCGCTTCGCCATCGGCAAGATTCTTGTTCATCATCCGCGCGAACATCGTCTGCGGCCCGAAGATCCGCAGCAGATCGTCGTCGAGCGACAGATAGAAGCGCGACAGGCCCGGATCGCCCTGGCGACCCGAACGGCCGCGCAGCTGATTGTCGATACGCCGGCTTTCATGGCGCTCGGTGCCGAGCACGAACAGGCCACCGGCCTGGAGCACCTTCTGCCTCTCGGCTTCGATTTCGGCGCGGATCCGGGTCGCTACGCTCTCATATTCCGGCGTCCCTGCGATAAGATCGCCATGCTCGTCGGTCATTCGGAAATCAAGATTGCCGCCAAGCTGGATATCCGTGCCACGGCCCGCCATGTTGGTGGCGATGGTCACCGCACTGGCTCGACCGGCCTGCGCCACGATATGCGCTTCCTGCTCGTGATAGCGGGCGTTGAGCACCTTGTGCTGCACGCCCTCCTTCTCGAGAAATTCGGACAGCATTTCGGATTTCTCGATCGAAACGGTTCCGACCAGCACCGGCTGGCCGCGCTCGGCGGCCTCGCGAATGCCCTTGGTGATCGCGCCGAATTTATCGATGATGTTCTTGTAGAACTCGTCCTCGTCATCCTGGCGCAGCACGGCCACGTTGGTCGGGATGGTGACGACGTTCATCTTGTAGATCTGGTAGAATTCCGCCGCTTCGGTAGCGGCCGTACCGGTCATGCCGCCGAGCTTGGGATACATGCGGAAATAATTCTGGAAGGTGATCGAGGCGAGCGTCTGGTTCTCGGGCTCGATATTGACGCCCTCCTTGGCCTCGACGGCCTGGTGAAGGCCGTCAGACCAACGCCGCCCGTCCATCATGCGGCCGGTAAACTCATCGATGATGATGACCTTGTCGTCCTTGACGATGTAGTCCGTGTCACGCTTGAACGCGACATTGGCGCGCAATGCCTGATTGAGGTGGTGGACCACCTGGGTGTTCTCGAAATCATAGAGATTGGCGCCGAACAACAGCCCGGCATCCTCGAGCAGTCGCTCGGTCTTCTCGGTGCCGTCCTCAGTCAGGATTACCGAGCGCTGCTTCTCATCATATTCGTAGTCGAACGGGACGAGTTGCTTCACGATCGCATCGACCGACATATAGAGTTCGGACTTGTCGTCGGTGGGACCCGAGATGATCAGCGGCGTGCGGGCTTCGTCGATCAGGATCGAATCGACCTCGTCGACGATCCCGTAGCAGAACGGCCGCTGCGTCATATACGCGCGCTCGTATTTCATATTGTCGCGCAGGTAATCGAAACCGAATTCGTTGTTCGTGCCGTAGGTTATGTCGCTGGCATAAGCCTCGCGACGCTCCTGATCGGAAAGATTGGGGACGATCACGCCTACCGTGAGTCCAAGGAAGCGATAGACCTGGCCCATCCAATCGGCATCGCGTCGTGCCAGGTAATCATTGACGGTGACGACATGGACGCCATCGCCCGGCAGTGCATTGAGATAGGTTGCCAGCGTCGCGGCCAGCGTCTTGCCCTCACCGGTCCGCATCTCGGCAATCTCGCCGCGATGAAGAACGATTCCGCCGATCATCTGGACGTCGTAATGACGCTGCCCAAGCACGCGTTTTGCTGCCTCTCGAACAGTCGCGAAGGCTTCGGGCAGCAAGTCGTCAAGCTTTTCGCCCTCGGCGAGCCGAGCGCGAAATTTCACCGTCTGCCCGGCCAGTTCCTCGTCGTTCAACGCAGCGAGATCTGGCTCCAGCGCATTGATTTTCGCAACGATCGGCCGAAGCGACTTGACGTATCGATCGTTGGAGGAGCCGAAAATGGCCTTGGCAATACCGCCGAGCATCAAGAATTCCCGCATTTCATGACGGCAGATCGGGCGACACGGCAAAGAGCCGGCCACCCCTACCGGAACAGGCCCGCGATTTAGGTAGCGCAGGGGCTCAAGTCAATTGGAGTGGCAGATTAGGTGGATCAGTGGATCTTGTCGGCAAGCCAGAGAAAACCACCGGCCATTGAAGTCAACAAAACAAGGAAACCTCTTCCCATCACGCCGAGCAGCCAGCGAAAATCCTTGCCCATGTCGGTTCGGATATCACGCAATTCCGTCCTGATCTCGACAAGGCGGGTCTCGACCGACGTCTGCCAGGCATCCATCCGTTACCTCCAGTACCCCCACCCGCTGTGGCTTCTCCCGAGGGGACGGTGGAGGCGGGTTTGGAGATGCTTCAGCCATGATCCATCAAGATAAAGGCAAGCTTATATTTTTCAAGCCTTTTTTGCAGACACCTTCTTTGCTGGCGCCTTCTTCGCTGCTGGTTTCTTGGCCGCGGGCTTCTTGGCTGCTGCGGGTTTACGCGCGGGCGTCTTCTTCTTTCCCTTTGCCGGACCCTTGGCCGCGCGCTCGGCGAGGAGCGCGATCGCTTCTTCGGTCGTCAGCGCAGTCGGATCGAGCGCCTTGGGCAAGGTCGCGTTGGTCGTGCCATCGGTGACGTAGGGACCGAAACGGCCTTCCATCAGCTTGATCTCGGATCCGCTTTCGGGATGCGGCCCGAAACTTTTCAACGGCTCGCGCGATCCGCCGCGCTTGCCGCCGCCATTCGCTGCATCCGCAAGCTTGGCGACTGCCGCGTTCATCCCGGTCTCGAACACCTCGGCGGTCGATTTCAGGCGCGCATATTTCCCGTCATGCGCAAGATAAGGCCCATAGCGACCGATCGAGGCCGTGATCACGTTCCCGGACTCGGGATGTGCGCCCACCTCCCGGGGAAGCGAGAGCAGCTTCAGCGCCCATTCGAGACCAAAATCCTCGCCCGGCACGTCCTTGGGTATCGAGGCGCGCTTGGCCTCCTTGCCGTCGCCGAGCTGGACATAGGGACCAAAGCGCCCTGAACGCTTGCTCACTTCGAGGCCGCTCTCGGGATCCGTACCGATTACTTCGGGGCCCGCATCTCCACCATCGGCACCGTTGCCGCTCTGTCCGAAACGACGCGTGAACTTGCATTCCGGGTAGTTGGAGCACGCCACGAAAGCGCCGAACCGCCCACCGCGCAATGACAGCTTTCCGCCCTCGCAGGCCGGGCAGGCGCGAGGATCAGTGCCGTCCTCCTTTTCCGGAAACAGCCAGGGCCCAAGGAATTCGTCGAGCGCCGCCGTCACTTCCGACGGCTTCTGCTCCATTACCTCGGTCGCCTTGGGCTTGAAGTCGCGCCAGAATGCCTCAAGCACCTTCTGCCACTCGGCACGACCGCCCGAAATATCGTCGAGGCTGTCCTCGAGCCCGGCGGTGAAATCATAGCTCACATAGCGTTCGAAGAAGCGCTCCAGGAAACTGGTGACCAACCGTCCGCTCTCGGCTGGAATGAAGCGGTTTTTCTCGAGCGTCACATAGCTGCGATCCTTGAGCGTCTGCAGCACCGAGGCATAGGTCGACGGCCGCCCGATGCCGAGCTCCTCCATTTTCTTGACCAGGCTCGCTTCCGAGTAACGCGGCGGCGGCTGGGTGAAATGCTGCTCCGCGTTCACCGCCTTCTTGGCTGGCGCATCGCCTTCCTTCAGTCGCGGCAGGCGGCGGGATTCCTCATCCCCCTCGTCGTCGCGCCCTTCCTCGTAAAGCGCCAGATAGCCGGGGAAGAGAACGACCTGGCCGGTAGCGCGCAGGCCGTGCTGCCCAGTCGCTTCGCTCAAGTCCACCGTCGTACGCTCAAGCCGCGCCGAAGCCATCTGGCTCGCCAGTGCGCGCTTGAAGACAAGCTCGTAAAGCCGACCATGATCACCGCTGCCAAGCTTGTCCTTGGAGAAGTCGGTCGGCCGGATCGCCTCATGCGCTTCCTGCGCATTCTTGGCCTTGGCGGTATATTGGCGGGGCTTGTCGGGCACGTAGCTTGCGTCATATCGATCAGCGATCGCCAGGCGCGCGGCCGATATGGCGCTATGATCCATCTGGACGCCATCGGTACGCATATAGGTGATTGCGCCCTGCTCGTAGAGATCCTGGGCGACACGCATCGTGTGGCTCGCCGAGAAACCAAGCTTGCGGGCGGCCTCCTGCTGCAGCGTCGAGGTCGTGAACGGCGCCGGAGGATTGCGCGAGAGCGGCTTGGTCTCGGTCGAAACAGCCGCGAAGCGTCCCGCCTCTACCGCAGCCTTGGCTGCCATCGCGTCACCCTCGGCACCGATCGTCAATCGATCAATCTTGTCACCCTTCCAGCGCACCAGCCGGGCAACGAACGGCACGCCGTCATATTCCATGTCGGCAGTGACCGACCAATATTCCTGCGCCTTGAACAGCTCGATCTCGCGCTCGCGGTCGACGACCAGCCGCAAGGCGACCGATTGCACGCGTCCGGCCGATTTGGCGCCAGGCAGCTTGCGCCACAGCACCGGGGACAATGTGAATCCCACCAGATAATCGAGCGCCCGCCGCGCCCGATATGCATCGATAAGGTCCTCGTCTAGGGCGCGAGGATTGGCCATCGCCTCAAGCACTGCCTGCTTGGTGATCGCATTGAACGTTACCCGCTGGACGTCCTTGGGCAGCGCCTTGCGCTTGCGCAGCACCTCCTGGACATGCCAGCTGATCGCCTCGCCCTCGCGATCCGGATCGGTTGCGAGGATCAGCGTGTCGGCGTCCTTGGCCTCGTCGGTGATCGCCTTCAGCTGGCGCGCCTTATCGGCATAGGCCTCCCACTCCATGGCGAAGCCGTTGTCCGGATCGACTGACCCATCCTTGGCCGGCAAATCGCGAACATGGCCGTAGGAGGCAAGCACGCGATGGCCGGGGCCGAGATATTTCTCGATGGTCTTGGCCTTGGCGGGCGATTCAACGACGACGAGTTTCATAAGCGGGGCATTTCCTTCACACGTACGCGCGAGGGTGACGAGGGTTAACCGCAGCCGTCAAGGGGGCAGGCGTTCAGCCCAGGCTTACGCGACCACCGGCATGCCGCTCGAGCCGCCCGGCCAGCTCGAGCTCGAGCAATACGGTTTGCACTATCGCCGTCGATAGTCCGCTTTGCCGGATGAGCTCGTCGACCGGCACCGCCGTTGGGCCAAGCAAGCCAACGATCGCGCGGCGTTCAGTATCGCTGACATCCGCAGAAACCCGATCCGGTGAGAATCGCGGCGGTGGCTGCCCGAGCGCGCCACCAATCGGCCCAATCGCCTCCAATATGTCCGCAGTGCACTGAATCAGGGTAGCGCCCTCGCGGATCAGATGATTGCAGCCCTGCGCTCGCGGATCGAGGGGTGATCCGGGCACCGCCATCACCTCCCGTCCGAATTCCGTGGCATAGCGTGCAGTGATCAGCGACCCTGACCGAGGGGCCGCCTCGACCACGACCGTCCCCATCGCCATTCCGGCAATGATCCGGTTGCGATAGGGAAAATGCCGCGCCTTGGGTTCGATGCCGGGCGGCTGCTCTGCAACGAGCACGCCACGTTGGCCGATCTCGCGCTGCAGCGGCTCATTCTCGGGCGGGTAGAAGATATCGATCCCGCCCGCGATCACCGCTATCGTGCCGCTTTCAAGCGATCCGTGGTGCGCCGCCGTGTCGATGCCGCGCGCCAGGCCCGAAACAACCACCCTGCCCGCTTCGCCAAGCTCAGCCGCGATCTGGCGCGCAAGTCGCGCCGCCGCAGCTGAGGCATTGCGAGCGCCCACCATCGCCACGGCAGGCCGCTCAAGCAACCGCAGGTCCCCCGATACGATCAGCGCCGCCGGAGCGCTTTCCGGCATGTCGAGCAGGGGCGGATAGAGTCCGCGCCCGGAAAAAAGATAGCGCGCGCCGAGCTTCTCGACCCGTTCCGCTTCGCGCGCTACCGAAGCGATGGTGGCGATGGGTGGCGCAGTGCCGCCACCGCGGCGCGCAAGTTCGGGCACGGCTTCAAGCGCCGCCGCGGCGGTACCGAAGCGCGCGAGGAGTTGGCGATAGGTTACAGGACCAATGCCCGATGTCCGTATCAAGCGGAGCCGGGAGATGTCATCCTGATCCATCGCCCCACATGCCCCCTCGATCGTTCAGCCGCTCTTGTTGCGACCGATACGCGGCTCAGTGCCATCGAGCAAGCGACTGATATTGCCGCGATGTTTCCAAAGGACCAGCATCGCGCAGATTACGAAGATCAGGGTCAGGTCGAAACGGCCAAGCGCCGCCGTCGCAATCGGTGTCGCCATCGCCGCAGATACCCCGCCGACCGATGAATAGCGGCTGATTGCCATCGCGCCGAGCCACACCAGGGCAAATACCAGCCCGGCAAGTGGCGCGAGGGCAAGCGCGATGCCAAGCATCGTCGCCACGCCCTTGCCACCCTTGAACCGCAGCCAGACCGGATAAAGATGCCCACAAAACGCCGCCAGGCCAGCAAAAGGGGCGAGCGCCGGGTCGATCGCGTGCCAGATCATAACGGCAACGGCACCCTTGGCGGCATCGAGCAGCAACGTCAGCGCAGCCAGGCCCTTGCGGCCAGTGCGCAATACGTTCGTCGCCCCGATATTGCCCGATCCGATCGTTCGCAGGTCTCCAGCGCCCGACATGCGCGTCAACAGAAGACCGAAGGGTATCGAGCCCATCAGGTACCCCGAGACTATCGCAGCGATCGGTCCGGTCCAAAGCGATATCGTGATCAAGATCAATCCTTATGGTTGCGGCGGATTCATAGCCTAATGTGGATTATGTGCAAATGCCCGGTACCGGGCGAGTCAGGAGCAGGTTTTCTCGGGACCCGATCTGCTCTAATGCCGCGACCATGTCCGACACTCGTCCCTTGCTCATTTTCGATTCAGGTGTGGGCGGCCTTTCGGTGTTGCGTGCGATCCGCGAGCTCCTGCCCCAGGGGCCGATCGTCTACGTCGCCGATAATGCGGGATTTCCATACGGGACGAAATCCGAAGTTGAAATCGATACGCGCGTCCCTGCCCTGCTCGGCCGGCTTACCGAACGCTATCATCCGCGCCTGATCGTCATCGCCTGCAACACCGCCTCGACGATAGCGCTCGGTGCGGCGCGCGCAGCGCTCGACCTCCCGATCGTCGGCACCGTACCCGCGATCAAGCCTGCTGCGGAACAATCGCGCACGCGTGCGATCGGCGTCCTCGGCACCGAAGCCACAGTTCGCCAGCCCTATGTCGATCGGCTGAGTGCTGAATTCGCGTCGGATTGCCTCGTGCTGCGCCATGGCTCTGCCGAACTGGTCGAGCTTGCCGAAGCCAAATTGCGCGGGCTGGCGACGGATCCCGAGAAATATCGTGCCGCGCTGTCGGGTCTGCTCGACCAGCCGGGCGGCGAGCGCATCGACACCGTGGTTCTGGCTTGCACGCACTTTCCTCTGATCGAGGAGGAGCTTTCGGCCGTCGCACCGCGTCCGCTCGATTTTATCGATGGTGCCGCCGGAATTGCCCGTCGCGTCTGCGTTTTGACCCAAGGGCAGTCCTGGCCGGATAGCCCCGTTCCGGGAATTGCAGTCTTCACCGGCCCGCCCGATCCACCGCCTGCGCTGGTAGCTGCATTGCGTCGATATGGGCTCCAGAATGTGGAGCGTCTTTGATTGTTGCGGCTGCGATTCACCCGCGGTTTATGCTACCTCGGGTAAATTACGGACTTGAACTGTCGCGTTTTTAGTGGATTTTGCGTGCAGTTCGCACTGGAAAAGCGAAACAGACAGTCTTAATGGGTGGCCGGCATAGGCCCGAGGAGCACGGTTTTGGACTATCAGCGCGTTTTCGCCCAGGCGATCGACCGTCTCCACGAGGAAGGCCGCTACCGCGTTTTCATTGATATCCTTCGGAACAAGGGCACTTTTCCGAATGCACGCTGCTTCGCCGGCCATAATGGTCCGAAGCCGATCACGGTATGGTGTTCCAACGACTATCTCGCAATGGGCCAGCACCCCAAGGTGATCGCGGCGATGGAAGAAGCGCTGCACGATGTCGGCGCCGGCTCGGGCGGCACCCGCAATATCGGCGGCAACACGCATTATCACGTCGATCTTGAAGCTGAACTCGCCGATCTCCATGGCAAGGAAGGTGCGCTGCTCTTCACCTCGGGCTACGTGTCGAACGAAGCTACGCTCTCGACGCTGGCGCGGATCCTGCCTGGCTGCATCATCTTTTCCGACGCGCTGAATCACGCATCGATGATCGCCGGCATTCGCAGCTCGGGCGCCGAGAAGCGGGTTTTCCGTCATAACGACGTCGCGCATCTCGAGGAACTGCTCGCTGCCGAGGATCCCGAGCTTCCCAAGCTGATCGCGTTCGAAAGCGTCTACTCGATGGATGGCGATGTCGCGCCGATCGCCGAGATTTGCGACCTCGCAGATAAATATAATGCGATCACCTATCTCGACGAGGTCCACGCAGTCGGCATGTATGGCCCACGCGGCGGCGGCATCTCGGATCGTGAACAGGTTGCCGATCGCCTGACGATCATCGAAGGCACGCTCGGCAAGGCGTTCGGCGTGATGGGCGGCTATATCGCAGCCGATCGCAACATCATCGACGTGATCCGCAGCTACGCCCCGGGCTTCATCTTCACGACCTCGCTGTCGCCAGTGCTCGTTGCCGGCGTGCTGGCAAGCGTGCGCCACCTCAAGGCATCATGCGTCGAACGCGATGGCCAGCAGGCGGCCGCCGCATTGCTCAAGCAGTTGTTTGCCGATGCCGGGCTGCCGGTGATGCAATCGACGACGCACATCGTGCCGCTGATGGTCGGGGATCCGGCCAAGGCAAAGAAGATAAGCGACATCCTGCTCGCCGAATATGGCGTCTATGTGCAGCCGATCAATTATCCCACCGTGCCTCGAGGCACGGAACGCCTGCGCTTCACGCCCGGCCCATCGCATACCGCGGAAATGATGCGCGATCTTACCCAGGCGCTGGTCGAGATCTGGGATCGCCTGGAGATGCGCAAGGCAGCGTGAGGCATCTTCGCTCCTCTGCAATCCGGGATATCTTTCTCTTTTTGCGACACCCCGCCCCCGTCATCCCGACGAAAGTCGGGATCCATGGGACCCAAAGTTCTATCGATCGAAGGACCGCCGCATCGTGGATTCCGGCCTCCGCCGGGATGACGATTCAAGTAAGCCGGGTTCACCGGGTAGCATGATGCGCGTCGCCTCCTACAATATCCGCAAGGCAATCGGCATCGATCGCCGCCGCAAGCCGGAACGCATCATCGAGGTGCTCGCCGAGATCGGCGCCGACGTGATTGCGCTACAGGAAGCCGACCGCCGGTTCGGCGCACGGGTCAGCGCGCTCCCCATGCACTTGCTCAAGGATAATGGCCTCTACCGGCCGATCCCGTTTTCTACGCATAATCTCGGGATCGGATGGCATGGCAATGCGCTCCTGGTGAAGAAGAATGTCGAAATCCTCGACTGCGCAGCGCTCCATATTCCGTCGATCGAGCCACGAGGTGCCGTTACCGCCGATCTTCGCATCGACGGGATCGATATCCGCATCGTTGGCTTTCATCTCGATCTGTCGGGTCTCTGGCGTCGTCGCCAGTCAGGTGCGATCCTCCACCACATCGCAATCCAGCCAAGGCGCCTGCCGACAATCCTGATGGGCGATACCAATGAGTGGAGCCAGGGAGGCTGCCTGCGCGATTTCGGGCTTCACCATGCGATAGTGCCGACGGGTGCCAGCTATCACGCTCGCATGCCGGTCGCCCGTCTCGATCGAATCTTCGTGAGCGGTGAGCTTGAGGTGATGGACGCCGGCGTCCACATGTCACCAACGGCGCGCGTGTCATCCGATCACCTGCCGATCTGGGCGGACCTGAAGTCGGCCACCAGCAAGTAAGCCGAATTTCGCCGGGTTACCAATCACCGCCCGACCCCCTATCTTCCATTCATGCCGCACTGGATCGAGCCCCACCCCCACGGCCTCTACATCCGCCCCGCCGATGCCTGGATCGATCCGGCCAGTCCCGCATCGCGTGCATTGATCACCCATGGCCATGCCGATCATGCTCGCGGCGGTCACGAGGCGGTATGGGCCACCCCAGCCACGCTCGCGATCATGGCAACGCGCTACGGCCCGCAAAATGGCATCCCGGTCGCCTACGGCGAATCGATCCGCATGGGCGATGTCACCATAAGCTTCGTCCCTGCCGGGCACGTCCTCGGGTCAGCGCAGATTCTCCTTGAACATGCGGGCGAGCGCGTCGTCGTCTCGGGTGACTATAAACGCCGTCCGGATCCCACCTGTCCGCCGTTTCAGCCCGTGCCCTGCGACATCTTCGTCACCGAGGCGACATTCGGCCTGCCAGTCTTCCGACATCCCGACACGGGCAGTGAAATCGATCGACTCCTCGCCGCCCTTCATGCCGCGCCCGATCGCTGCGTGTTGGTCGGCGCCTATGCGCTCGGCAAGGCCCAGCGGATCATCTGCGAACTGCGCGCGCGAGGGCATGTGCAGCCGATCTACATTCACGGCGCGCTCGAAAGGCTCTGCGCCCTCTACGAAACATTCGGCGTTGCGCTCGGCACCCTCCTGCCTGCCACGGGAGTTCCGTCATCGGTCCTGCGCGGCCAGATCGTCATCGCACCGCCCGGCGCACTCAATGATCGGTGGAGCCGCTCGCTGCCCGATCCGATCACCGCGATGGCGTCGGGCTGGATGCGGGTCCGTCAACGGGCGCGCCAACGCAATGTTGAGCTCCCGCTGGTGATATCGGACCATGCCGATTGGGATGAACTCACCGACACGATCACGGAACTGGAGCCCTCCGAAACCTGGGTCACCCATGGCCGCGACGACGCGCTCGTCCACTGGTGCGCGATGCACCAGATCCGTGCCCGCGCGCTCGCGCTGGTCGGCCGCGAGGACGAGGATGAGGGCTGACGTCGCCGGCAAATCACGATAGTGCAGCGCCATGGCGATCCTTGATCAGTACCGTACGCAGCTTGCCAGGCTTGGCGACGAGCAGCGCCTCCGCCGCCTGATCCCGCGTACGGGGCTGGATTTTTCATCAAACGACTATCTGGGGATCGCCGGATCGGGCGCCTTGGACGGCGCGATCAGCGAAGCGCTGGACCGGGGGGTCCCGGTCGGGGCCGGCGGATCGCGCCTGCTGCGGGGCAATCACCCCGAGCATGAGCAACTCGAAGCCGAAGCAGCACGGCATTTCGGCGCCGAAAGCGCGATCTTCATGGCAAATGGTTTCACTGCCAATTGCGCAATCTTCGGAAACATCCCCGATCGTCATGATCTCATCGTCCACGACTCGCTGATTCACGCCAGCGTCCATGACGGCATGCGCCTTGGCTTTGCGGCAAAGGCATCGGCAACGCACAATGATCCGCAGGCATTCGACGATGCCATCACGGCGTGGCGCAACGGCGGCGGCAAGGGCCGCGCATGGATCGCTGTCGAGAGCCTCTACAGCATGGACGGCAATTTCGCGCCGATCGCCGACTTGGCCGAAGTTGCCGACCGACATGACGCTTTCCTGGTTATCGACGAAGCCCATGCGGCGGGGGTCTTCGGATCCGGCGGTCGCGGGCTCTCCGAAGACCTCGCCAATCGCGAGAATGTCATTCGGCTGGTCACCTGCGGCAAGGCGCTTGGTTGCGAGGGCGCGTTGGTGCTGGCGCCCAAAATCATCACGGACATGCTGGTCAATCGCGGACGAGGATTCATTTTCTCCACCGCACCTTCGCCATTGATGGCGGCCGCAGTGCGCGCCTCGCTTCGACTCCTCGAGACCGAACCCGAGCGGCAGGCTGCCCTGCACCGATTGATCGCCATTGCCGGCGAATGCCTCGCGCCCTGCGGCGCCACCGTTACCGGCTCGCAGATCCTGCCCCTGATCATCGGCGATGACGGCGAGACGATGCGCACCGCCACGCGACTCCAAGCGGCCGGCTTCGATGTCCGTGGCATTCGCCCGCCTACCGTGCCCAAAGGAACTTCCCGCCTCCGCATCTCGATCACGCTCAACATCGACGCTGGAGCGATCGCAAAGCTCGCCGAGGCGCTCGCATGAGCTTCGTGGTCACCGGCACGGATACCGGCGTCGGCAAGACGGTCTTCGCTGCGGCGCTGGTCACGGCGATTGGGGGCTCATACTGGAAGCCGATCCAGGCCGGTCTCGACGAACTCTCCGACACGGAATCGGTAATGCGCCTCGCCGGGCTATCAGCCGATCGGATCTTTCCCGAAGCCTATCGGCTCAACAGCCCATGCTCGCCTCATCGCGCCGCCGAACTCGACGAGATCGCAATCAATCCCGAGCGCCTTCTGCCGCCAGCGAGCGACGGCCCGCTGATCATCGAGGGCGCGGGCGGCGTGCTCGTCCCCCTGACGCATTCGCTCACCTTTGCAGACATGTTCGAACGCTGGGGCTTGCCGGTGATAATCGTCGCGCGAACGAGCCTCGGGACGATAAATCACAGCCTGCTGACCATTGAAGCCCTTCGCCTTCGTGGCATCGCCATTCACGGGATCGCCTTCGTCGGCGATGCAAATCATGACAGTGAAGCGACAATCGCGGAAATGGGCGGTGTTCGTCGCCTCGGACGTCTCGATATAATCGAATCACTAGACCGGTCTTCACTCGCTGCCGCCTTTGCGCGCGGCTTCGATATGCGCGATTTCACATCATGACGTCACCCGTCTGGCATCCTTTCACGCAGCACGGCCTTGGCGAACCGATCCCCCGGATCGATCGCGCCGAAGGCGCCGCGCTCTACACCAGCGACGGCCGCCGGATCATCGATGCCATCTCCTCCTGGTGGGTAACGACTCACGGCCATTGCAACCCGCGGATCATGGCCGCGATTGCCAGGCAGGCGCAGACGCTGGACCAGATCATCTTCGCTGGCTTCACTCACGAGCCAGCCGAGACCCTCGCTCGCGCGCTGGTCGACATTCTTCCCGATCCACTGGCCCACATTTTCTTTTCCGACAGCGGCTCGACCAGCGTCGAGGTCGCGCTGAAGATGGCGCTCGGCTATTGGCGCAATCGCCGTGAACCCCGGCATCGCATCGTCGTCATGGAGGGCAGCTACCACGGCGATACCTTCGGCGGCATGTCGGTCGGCGAGCGCGGCGCATATAACCGCGCCTATCAAAGGCTGCTTTTCGACGTGGCGCGCCTCCCCTTCCCCTCGCCTGGCGCGGAGCAGGCGACACTCGACGCGCTCGATGCCATATGCCGCAACGAAGCGCCCGCCGCGCTCATCGTCGAACCGCTCGTGCTCGGCGCAGGCGGAATGCTCATTTATTCGGCCGAAACGCTCAGCGCGATGCGCGAGCTGTGCGCCCGCCACGGCGTGCTCTTCATCGCCGACGAGGTCATGACCGGCTGGGGCCGCACAGGGACGTTGCTGGCCTGCGAGCGGGCCAGGGTAGTCCCGGACATCCTTTGCCTCTCCAAGGGCCTCACAGGGGGCGCCATGCCCCTGGCGGTCACCGTTGCCACCCCCGCAATCTACGAAGCGCACCGAACGACCGATCGCGCCGACATGCTCTTCCACTCGTCAAGCTACACCGCAAACCCGATTGCCTGCGCCGCAGGCAATGCCAATCTGGCGATCTGGCGCGACGAACCCGTGCTCGAACGCATCGGAGCGCTTGCGGAGGCGCAGCAGGAACGTCTCGATCGCCTGTCGCTCCAGCCCGGAGTGCGCAATCCGCGCCGGATCGGCACGATCGTTGCGGTCGATTTGAACGTTGACGGTTCGGGCTATCTGTCGTCATCATGGCCGGCATTGATGACGCATTTCCGCGAGCGAGACCTGCTCGTTCGCCCGCTCGGCACTACGATCTACACCATGCCCCCTTATTGCATCGACGAGCAGGATCTCGACCGCCTCTATCTCGGTATCGCAGAGGCCATCGAGAGATTTACCACTGCCTGAGGCGCTGGAATCACAACCAGCCGCCGCTTCGCGCTCGGCCGGGATTTGTTCGATCGACGTTCTCCTGATATTTCTATAGAAACTTGAAACGGAAGGGTCCGGCGCGTGGAACATGAAGACGATGCCGAACGGGTGGAGCAGTTTCTGCAGACCCCTCGATTGGCCGATGCGCTCGAAAGCGACCGGTTCAAGCAGTTTTTGGACCATGTCCCGGTTGCAATCGCTGTCTCCGAACTTCATCCGTCTGAAACCATCACCTATGCAAACCTCGAGTTCGAGCGCCTCATCGGCAAGTCGGTCGTGGATATTCAGGGGAAGAGCTGGTCGGCATTGCCTGGTGTCGCAGCACCGCGCCACGACGATGAGACCCTCAGTGATGCCGTGCGGACCGGCGAGGAATATATTGGCACCTTCACGATAGAGCGCGATGATGGGCGCGTCGACGTGGATGCATGGTCAAATACCATTGAAGACGATGACGGAAAGCCGGTTTTTCGCCTCGTTGCCTTGGCAGGCACCGGCAACGACCTTAGCAAGGGCGATGATGAGACTGACCAGCGGTTGCGCGACAAGGACGCACTCCTGCTTGAGCTCCAACATCGGGTAAAGAATAATCTCCAGATGATCACTGCGTTGATCCGCCTTGAAGCGCGCAACGTGGTCGATGGAGAAACCGGCGAGAAATTCGACCGGCTTGCCGGTAGAATTAACGCATTGTCCCTGCTCTACAGCGCGTTATCCGGCGAAGGACTGGGTGACAGCGTTGATCTGGGGACATATCTTAGGGTCAGGACCTGTTAAATTGCTTGCATGATGGGCTGAGGGTTGATTCAATGGTGGCACCAGGAGGTGCTGCTTGTGGACGATCTGTTTATGCTGAGCGAGGTGCAGATGCGCCGGATCAAGCCATTTTTCCCGCGATCGCATGG
>CANJQJ010000003.1 GCA_947476425.1 Sphingomonadaceae bacterium
ACTTGATCGAAAACCTGTTCGCCAAAATCAAGGACTGGCGGCGCATTCACACCCGATATGATCGCTGCGCCCACACCTTCATGTCCGCCATCGCAATCGCCGCTACCGTCATCTTCTGGTTGTGATCAATGAGTCCTGACCCTAGGCAAGGGGGGTATGGGCGTTGATTGCTGTGTTCGGCGTTGCCGCAGCCTTGATGCAGGCACTCGGTTATCTTCTATATGTCAGGTTGTTCGCCGACCGAGTGATACGTCCCAATGCGGCGAGCTCATTCATGTTCGCCTACGGAACAGCGCTATTGGTGTTGCTCGAATGGAGCAATAACGCCAGTTGGCCGATGCTTGCTCTGCCCGCAACCTGCTCGATGCTTAGTGTCCTGGTTGCGCTCATGTGTCTGCGCAAAGGTGCGACCGAGCCTGTAGACCGCTTCGAAGCATTCACTTTTTCGGCAGATGTCTGGCTTACGATCCTCTGGGCCGCGTTTGCATTTGGATATAGGGACGTCGCACCCTTTGCCACGGGTTTCCTGATTGCGGGAAACATCACCACGCTCACCTGCTTCTTCCCGGTGCTGCGATCGACCTGGCGCACTCCGGAACGCGAACAGCCCGGTCCCTGGCTCGTATGGACAGCCGCCTATGCGCTGCTTTGCACAGCAACGATCCTCGCTGATCATGGAAACAATCCAGCGCTGCTGATTTATCCAACATTGAGCGTGATTCTGCATGGTTCGATCGCGGCGATGTCGCTTCGCCGCAAACCGCGCCCTTCGTCCTGGGTCGACGCCGAACACTCGATATATCTCGCATCAAGCCATATCCACGGCAAAGGAATGTTTGCTGGCCGACGTTTCGAGACGTCAGAGCCACTCTGCAGCCTGTCGGGGCGCGCGATCTTTGGTGCGATAACCGAAGATGGACCCAATTATATCGGGATCGGCCCCGACACGTGGATCGATCCAGTGGCCCCACTCGATTCAATCAATCACAGTTGCATGCCCAACGCTGCGTTCGGTCCGCGACGGCGACTGCAAGCACTCCGCCTCATTCATCCGGGCGAAGAGATCACCATCGACTATTCGACGACGGAGGCGGATCCCGATTGGTGGATGGGATGCGCATGTGGGACAAAGGACTGCCGGGGAACGCTTTATGCAATCCAGCGCAGTTTCGCCGATCGGGACGCTCCCCCTCCAGCCAGCCCGCTCATGCAATTGGTCTGGCGCCATCAACACATGGCCTGGCGCGTACAAACCAACGAGATCCAGACCCCCGACAGAAAGCAACGACCTGTTCCGTCGCGGCGATCGATGCCGCCTCGCCGACGCGTCACGGTTTCGATGGATGCTACCTCAAAGGCTCCGCCACCTCGCTTTCGCGGTGGACGCTAAGCACCCACAATGGCGTTAAACTAATATTATAAGATAAAATTCGCGCGAATCACTAAAAACTTTTCTGTCCGACCAGTCAACACCGCAACGCTAAGTCATTGACCAATATTGATTTGGTAATGGCTTGTTGACGTCTGTCAATCTGAAGCATTTCCTACCTCGCCATGCTTGGCTCTTGAGGGATGAGGGAATGAACATGTTTAAATCGATCATCGGGAAGTTAACGATCGCGGCTTTGACGATTGGTTTTTCGACTTCGCTCGCCGCCGCGCCCTGCAAGGATGCAAAGGGCAAATTCATCAAGTGCCCGCCACCGGTATCCGCGCCCGCAAAACCCAAGCGCTGCCGCGACGCCAAGGGACATTTTGCAAAGTGCGGAACCCCAGGCGCCAAGCCGGCCTGATCGCACTCGCGCAGACTATGCCGGGGGAGCTACACCGCGCCTCCCGGCACTCCCCACAATGGCAGTCCGCTTCCAGCGACGATGAAACCGGATGCTGACAAGCCCGGAAAAGCTCGCTAGATCGCTCGCCGATGGAACGGATTCGAACATCCCAAGCAGCGCGCGGCCTTTTCGCCATCGCCATATTGCTTGCGTTGTTCGTCAGGATATTGGCCCCAACAGGGTTCATGCCTGATACGGCATATGACCGCCTGGTCGTCCAGTTATGCCATGGCTCCGAAGTAACCGACGCAACCATCCTGATCGACAGGAAAGCACCAACCGACAAAAAATCCTGTCCCGACGGATTTTGCCCGTTTTCTCTATTCTCGATCCACGCACTGCCCATCGCTCCGAGTGCCATTGTCTCGCGTATCTGGGTGGTTCCGACGCTCGATGTTGCGACATGGCCAATCGCCTTTGCGATCATAAATCAGCTGGCATCGCCGCCACCGCCCGCAATAGGGCCTCCCGCCGCCAGCTAGGCCCTTACTGCATCGGTCATAAGGCGCCTGTGCGCTCAGACTGGTGGGTATGATTACCAACGCATCGGACGGCCATGACCGAGCCGATACACCCTATTTGTCCTTTCGAATGGAATTCGAAACATGAAGAATTGCTTATGGGCATGTGCCGCCGCCATTGTGGCGAGCGTAGCCACTCCCGCACTGGCCTGCTCGAGCTGCGGCTGCAATCTCACATCCGATTGGCTTTCCCAGGGCCTTGTCGCGCTGCCCGGAACGATTGTCGGCCTGCGCTACGATTTCGTCCCGCAAACCCAGCTTCGCAGCGGTGGAGATGTGGTGGATCGCTCGGCGATTGCGCTTCCAACCGATCGCGAGATCGAACGCCATACCTATAATCACTACCTGAACCTGACCGTCGACCACGCCCTGAATTCATCATGGGCGCTCGGTTTTCAGTTACCGTTCGCGTATCGCCCTCACCAGACGATAGCCGAGGACACGACCGAAATCAGTTCATCGCGCACCGGGGGGATTGGCGATGTGCGCGCGACTGTCCGCTACCAGGGTTTTGGTGGCTTTGGCGGCTCCAGCATCACTGGCATTCAGTTGGGCCTTAAATTGCCTACGGGAGGTACCCACCAGAAATTTCGATCCGGCCCCGAAGCAGGAGAGCAGGTAGATCGAGGTCTGCAAAACGGCACCGGAACGCTCGATGCAATCGTTGGTGCTTACCACTTTGGCAAGCTGACGGGTGCGTTCGACTATATCCTGCAAGTCCAGGCCGATATCCCGCTCACAAGCAGGAACGAGTTTCGCCCGGGGATTGCCGGCACGGCATCGATCGGCCTCAACTATACAGGACTGAAAGCGATCACGCCTCAACTCCAGCTCAATTTCCGCATGGCGGGCAAGGATCATGGGGCGGAGGCCGATACGCCGAACAGCGGAGGGGAGCAGCTTTATCTAGCCCCAGGAATGAGCGCACCGGTCAGCAAACGGCTTTCCGCGTTCGCTTTCGCTCAGCTGCCCCTTTACTACAACGTCAACGGCTATCAGCTTGTCCCGAAATACACCTTGTCCTTCGGTCTCCAGTACAAGCTCTAGTAGATCCCTCCGGGGCCTGCTTCAGCGCACCTGGGGCAGGCCCTATGCCTCGCGCATTGCTTCGCCGATCGCTCCGCCGACAAAACTGAAGGTCGCTTCATGGAAAAGCGGAGCGCGCGATTGCGGCTCGCCGCGCACGGCAGGATCATCGATCAAGCGCCAGGCATGAAGCGTATCGCCGAATTCCTTATATTCCACGATCAGGCCGTCACGAAGTCGCATCTGAAAGATATAGACATTGCGATAATCCTGCCCGCCGACCAGCTTGGCGCTGCTTTGAGCCTCGAACCAGACTCGGTCACCTTCGCTTACCATCGCACCAACTTCGAACCGGATAGGACCGTCGAGGGGCAGGATCATTGTCTGCCGAAAGAAGCCATCGACATCCATCCAGCCGCAAAACGGCATATCGCCAACTATGAGGATCGCGCAGTCCGGCGCGAACAAGGATCGCGACGCGACGGCGTCCCCAGCGACGCTGGCCGCCACCCAACGCAACGCAATATCCTTATTGCCTTGAATGTCGCTTTCGGAATCTACATTGTCTTGCATTGGCAGGATCCTTTTCGCCCGAAAACCGGCTTCACGCCACGCCCAATATGGGTTTCACGGCATTGTGCCGAACAACAATGTCTCCCGAGCGGCGATTGAGACCACCGCCCCGGGTTCCGTGCCCATATTCCGCTCATCCACTTCCATCGGACCCATGATCTCCGGATTTCGGTAAATGCTGGCCGCGGTCGGGTAGGAATCGAAAAAAACGATCGAGGCACCGTCATAATCAAAACGGCTGTTCCGTTCGTGATATTCTTCCAGGGTGTGATTCTGGGAATATTTCAGGAAAGCCTGGAATGCGTTCATCTCGCGACCAAGATCCGCATGCGGGCCATACCAGTGGTCAAAAACCTGACGTCGAGTCATATCGAACACAATGCGGAAAAATCCGAAAACCTTGACCGCGTCGATATCATTGGGCCGGTCGTACATGATCAATTCTCGCACGATCACATTTGCACTTTCGGCAATCTTGTCAGCGGCATTGTCGATGAGCGGGATCAGGCAATCCTGTACGGCAGCGGTCGCGCTTGTCTCATCCGGAAAGTAGGTCTCAAGGATGACGGACCAGTCATGCCCGTCAACGTTGCACATAGCCCCTTCGCGGTAATTCATCTCCTCGATCCTGTTGAAGACGGCCGCAATCGCCTGCGCTCCGGTCCCCGTCTCGCGGAGTTTGGGGACAAATTCGTTACGAACGAACTGGTCGAATTGTCCGGATTCCTGGTCGGGCGCCTTGCGCAACAACGTAAAGATTTTAATTGCCATCAGATCCCATCCTTGCGTCCTCGGTGATCAGGCTTGCCAGTTCCGATGTGGGACCGAAAATAGCCGGCGGCAATGTCCTTTTGACGAACCGAAGTTTTACGGCTTCTCCAAAACTCTTTGTGAATGCCACCCCAAATAAGCGTTGCGACGATCCAAATCCGCTCTCAGATGATATCAAGCGGAAGCGCATGGCCATACGGTCTTCTGAGTGGCGCGGTCCGGCAAAAAATATTTGGGAGAGACTGGATGAAAGAAGCCAATAGACAGATTCTCGCAGTCCTCGACGCGAAAGACCAGATCCGCGATCTCGTCATGGCGTACTCCCGGGCGATCGATCGCAAGGATTTCGACATGCTCGAAACGCTGTATCATCCCGGGGCCGGTGACGAGCACGGCTGCAACCCGACCGGTACGGCGGGAGAGTTTTTCGCAGTGCTGCGCGCCTCATGCGGCCCTGCGACCACGCTCCATCATAATATCACCAACCATTACATAAAGGTCGACGGGGACAAAGCCGAGGGCGAGGCCTATCTGATGGGCTACCATGTGATCGAAGGTGAGGACGGCAAGCCATATGCGTTCCTCCTGGGCGCGCGCTATCTTGACCGCTACGAACGCCGCGATGGCGTTTGGAAATTCGCTCATCGTCGTGTGGCCGCCGACTGGGTCAAGCATTTCGACGCTGAACATGTTGGGGACGCGCCTGAAGTTGCGGGAATGGCTCACGGCCAAAGCAGCGGCGGCGACACTGGTTATGAATTCCTTTCGCTGTTCCGACGCGGAGAACGATAAGTCATCGGGGTCCTGTTCGAGCAATGCGATCTGATTGCTCGGCACGGGATTTCTAGGATCGACCAAAGGCCTTGCGGAGCGCGTCCTTGGCGGCTTCCAGTGTACGGCGACGGTCTTGGGGAAGATCGTCTCCCGCACGATTTATATAGAATGTCAGCATCGACATGGCTGACTGGAAAGCCGATCCCCTGCGTCGCCTACTCTGCTCCGCCGAGCGCTTGAGCGATTCTGCAATTTGCGCGGGATCATCGAGGGCGAATACCCCCTGCTTGAGATCCACAGCATCGGATTTTTCAGTCACACGCTGTGACCATCGACGAATAGTCATTCCCCTTCAACGAGCATAATCGTCTAATGTTCATCAGCCTTTGCTCCGGCCCTCCACTGCGTTTGCTGGACCCCATGGGCGCTTGAATCGTTGATTCCTTCAGCTTCTTCTGGAGGAATTATGAAACGCTCATTGATCGTGCTGTGCGCCACGCTAAGCGCGCTCCCACTGGCCGCCTGCTCGGAAGGCTATGGCTATGGCGGTGGAATATATGCCGGCGGACCTTACGCTTATGATGGATTCTACGACGACTATTACGGTCCAATCTACGATGGCTATTGGGGCACCGACGGCATTTTCTATTACCGCAGCGGCGCTCATGACCGTCATTTCCATCGAGGCGACAACCGCCACTTCATGCGCCAAGGTGCGGCGGGATCGAACTTCCACCAATTCCATGGCGCCATGACGCCGGAACAAGGCACGCGCATGCCTCATTTCAACGGGAATGGAGAAAATACAGATCGCGCACATCGACGGCATTGATGGCAAGAAACCAAGAACCGTCCGACCCGTTTAGCCTGCTCGTTCGATCTCATGATGGAGAGACACGTGGCTAAGGTTCAAGGCGAAGGCGATTATGATGCGGCGTGCGAATATGACGCGAAGGTGACCGAGCATGCGCGCGACAAATCCAAGGTAAAGGCTGAGGCCGAGGCCGCAAAGAAGGCGGTCGAGGGCGCTGAACGCGGCGAACTCGAAAAGGCCGAAGAGAAAGGTCGATCTCGAGCCCGAAAATAGGTTGGCTAGCATTGGCACGCTGCCACGGTTTTACGTGGCATCCAAAGAATTTCGATTGACGCCCGATGATTGGGCCTATCAACTTGACTGCCCTGATCTCCAATAATGGCGATGGGGCGGTCGTGGGTGAATCTCGCGACATGATCGTTGAGACCGGGCTTCGAGCCGGTTTGAGAAACTGAGGCGGCATTTTGCGGCTCAGTAATGCAACGAATTTTCGGGAGAGCGTGATGGCGATCGAGGAAAAGCGGACCTTTTGCCGAATCTGCAGCGGCAATTGCGGTGTGCGAATTACCGTCGAAGACGGACGCATGCTGGACATTCGCGGCGATCAAGACGATCCGATGACGCTCGGCTATGCCTGCGTCAAAGGCCTTCAGGGCATCGCAGCGCATTATGCACCCGATCGCATTTTGGAACCGCTCAAGCGACAGCCCGACGGAAGCTTTGCCCCTATTCCCATCGAACAGGCGCTTGACGAAATCGCCGACAAAGTCCGCGCGTTGATTGCGCGCGACGGCCCCGAATCGATCGGTGGCTATCGCGGCGGCGGCGCCTTCCTCAACAACACCGCGACAAACATCTGCCGAGACTGGCTGGATGCGATTGGTTCGCACAAATTCTTTTCGACAATCACCATCGATCAATCGGCAAAGCTAGTATCCCTCGGGCGGATCGGCATCTGGCAAGGTGGCCGCCAACCACTCGCGCAGAGCGATGTCGTGCTGATGGTCGGTTCGAATCCGCTCGTCTCAGTGCAGGGCAACGTCTTCGATGTCCGCAATCCGACTAAGCGCATGAAGGAGCAGCGCGCACGCGGCCTCAAATTGATCGTCATCGATCCGCGTCGCACCGAGACTGCCAACTACGCCGACGTGTTCCTGCAGCCCTATCCGGGCGAGGATCCGACCCTGCTTGCGGGTCTGCTTCGCATCATCCTGACCGAGGGTTGGGAGGATACCGATTTCTGCGAGCGCTGGGTTGCCGATCTTGATGAACTTCGCGCAACGGTTGCACCATTCACACCGGAATATGTTGCGCAACGTGCCGGCGTCGATGCAGTCGACCTCCGCCGCGCGGCATCCCTGTTTGCCCACGAATCCCAGCGAGGATTTGCGGTCAGCGGCACCGGTCCGAACATGTCGCCTCGTTCCAATCTCGCCGAACATCTGCTGGAATGTCTCAACGTCGTTTGCGGACGCTATCAGCGCGAGGGCGAGAAGATCGAAAATCCCGGCGTCTTGCAGCGTCGCGAAGTTCGGAAGGCACAGGTGGTCCCGGCACCGCGGTGGTGGGAGACCGCCTATCAGAGCCGAATCGGAGGCTATCGGAACCTCCTCGGTGACATGCCGACGGGAATAATGGCCGAGGAGATCCTCGAAAAGGGCCCGGGTCAGATTAAGGCATTCATCTGCCACGGCTCCAACCTGGTCAACAGCGTGCCAGACCAATATAAGGTTACCGAGGCCCTACGATCGCTCGAACTGCTCGTCAGCATCGAGCCCTACATGAACGAAACCGCCAAGCTCTCGCATTACATCATCCCGACCCCGCTATTGTACGAGCGTCCGGATCTTACCGGTTTCTACGCGGAAACCATGCTGTGCCCCGTACCCTTCGCGCGTTACACCGATGCGATTGTCCCGCCGCCGCCCGGCTCCGCTGTCGTAGAGGACTGGCGGATATTCTGGGGGTTGGCGAAACGGCTTGGCGTATCCCTGACCTACGAGGGTGTCCCGATGGACATGGACTCTGAGCCAACCACCGATGACATGCTTGCCATCATTGCACGGCATTGCCCTGAGCCCTGGGAAACGCTGAAATCCTACGAGATCGGCAAGGTTTTCGACGAATATCCGCAGTTCGTGGAGCCGGCGGACGCTGATGCCAGCGGGCAATTCACGACGATGCCCTCCGACGTCGCCGCCGAGGTCAAACAGGTTGCTTCGGAGCCTGCCGCTCACGGTCCAACCGTCAGCAATGGCCAGATATTCGCCTATCGCCTTTCGGTTCGGCGGATTCGCGAAATCTTCAATTCCACCGGTCGAAACCTTCCCGCGCTCCGCAAGCGAATGCCCTACAATCTGGCCTATATGCACCCCGAGGACCTCGCCGAGCTCGGTGTGATCGACGGGGAAAAAATATCGATTACGTCCGACCGCGCGACGATTCCCGCTGTTGTTTCAACCGATCCCACGATCCGGCGCGGCGTCGTCTCGATGACTCACGGCTTTGGCAGCCTTCCCGACGATACAGTCTACGAGCGTGACGGTTCGAACACCGGTATGCTCATCAGCACCGACCGCGATCTGGAACCGATAAACGCCATGCCGCGCATGAGCGCGATCCCAATCAATATCAGCCGGACCAACCTGTAGAAGGTACCCTGAGCGAACCAGAGCCCTGGCTTGTACGCTTTCGACATATCAAATATCGAGAGACACTGGGGATCAGAGAGCAAATGGCCAATACTCCCGACGCTGCCGGCACTATTCGAATCCTGGGGTTTGCCGGCAGCCTGCGGAAGGAGAGCTATAATCGCTCGCTCCTTGCAGCAGCACGCGCGCTCGCTCCGGCGGGTATGAATATCGAGATCTTCGATCTAGCTGAGGTGCCGCTCTACAATGGCGATGTGGAGGCGGCCGAAGATCCCGCTGGCGTAAAGCGCTTCAAGGAGGCGATCCGCGCTGCCGATGGCGTGCTGATGGTGACCCCAGAATATAATCATGGCGTGCCAGGAGTCATGAAAAATGCGATCGACTGGGCGTCGCGGCCACCCCAGACGGCAGCCCTGAGCGGCAAGCCCGTCGCGATCATGGGCGCTTCGCCCGGCCTGACCGGCACTGCGCGCGGCCAAAGCCAGCTTCGCCAGGCATTCGAATTCACCAACAGCTATGCGATGCCGCAACCTGAATTCCTGCTATCGAAGGCGAGCGAGAAATTCGATAGTGACGGCCAGCTCACCGATGAGGCCACGCGGCAGTTCCTCGAGAAGTTCCTGATCGCGTTCGCAGCTTGGGTACAGCGCTTCGATCGCCCGGAAGAGAAGGGCTAACCCACCGGATGGTGCAGGCGAGCGAAGGGCCCAGGCGACGCGGGGCGAGGATCGCCATTGGTGCGGCCATCATCGCGGGCTGTACTGCTGCAATCGCCTTCAATCTTGCACGTACTCGCCGTGCGGAGATCAATGCCCCGCCTCTCGGCCGGTTCGTAAACGTCGATGGAGCAAGGCTCCATTACGTCGATCGTGGGGTAGGCCGACCGATCGTCCTGCTGCATGGCAACGGAGCCTCCATCGAGGATTTCGAAACCAGCGGCGTGATGGCGCTTGGCGCCGATCGCTATCGCATGATTGCCTTCGATCGCCCGGGCTTCGGCTATTCCGATCGACCCCGATCAAGAGTCTGGACGCCGGGCGCCCAGGCGGACCTGATCCACGGCGCCTTCGAGGAACTGGGTATCGAACGTCCAATTATCGTCGGACACAGCTTCGGTGCATTGGTGGCTCTTGCGCTGGCGATCCGGCATCCCGAAAAGATCGGAGGCCTTGTACTGGTCTCGGGCTATTATTTCCCCACCCCTCGGCCGGATGTGCTGGTAGCTATTCCAACGGCGATTCCACTGATCGGCGACATGATGGCGAACAGCCTGTCACCGCTCCTCGCGCGCGCACTTACGCCAGCGATCCGGACTGCAATCTTCTCTCCCCTCCCCGCACCTGGCAGGACGTCCAGATGGCCCGTCGAAATGGCGCTGCGCCCATCCCAGATCCGCGCTAGCGCTGTTGACGGTGCATTGATGATCCCGGCGGCACACATTCTCCGGCGCCATTATGCGAAACTCGAACTGCCAGTGGAGATCGTCGCCGGTGATGGCGACCTGGTCGTAAATACACGTAGTCATGCGAAAAGACTTCATGGGGTCATTCCCGGCAGCTCCTGTGAAATCATCGCGGGCCAGGGCCATATGCCGCATCACGATCGCCCGCAGCACATCGTCGCAGCCATTGATCGCATCGCCAGTCGCTGAAAGATGGCGATGCCACGCTCTGGCTGTTGCCAAAGTCAGCGACGTGCGTTGTCTTCGCAAGGAGCATGGCAATGACAACCGATGCCGATAGACCCGACGATCCGATCGACAGGAATACGTCGCGTCGACGCCCCAAGGCGGAAATGCTCCAAATTGGCGAACGAAAACTCAGGCCGGCCACGCTCATGATGGGCCATGGCTATGATGCGGCCCTTTCGGAGGGGGCGCTCAAGCCGCCGATCTTCCTGACATCCACATTTATGTTCGAGAGCGCCGCAGCCGGAAAACGGCACTTCGAGGGTATCACCGGCAAGCGCCCAGGTGGTGCGGAGGGGCTGGTCTATTCCCGCTTCAACGGGCCAGACCAGGAAATCCTCGAAGATCGACTGGGCATATGGGAAGAAGCCGAGGACGCGCTCGTTTTTTCATCCGGCATGTCTGCAATCACCACCGTGATGCTCGCCCATGTACGCCCCGGGGATACCATCGTTCATTCCTCGCCGCTCTATGCCGCGACCGAAGGATTGATCAGCCGATTGCTGGCGAATTTCGGCATTAAATGGCTCGATTTCCCCGCCGGGGCGACACGAGACGAAATCGATGCAGTCCTTCACCGCGCCAGCCATGGCCGGGTGCCGTTGATTTTTCTCGAGAGCCCCGCAAACCCGACCAATGCCCTCGTCGATATCGAAGCAGTGCGCGCCAGTCGCGATGCCATCTTCGCCGAGGAGGACCGTCCGCTGATCGCGATCGACAACACCTTCCTCGGGCCTCTCTGGCAATGCCCGCTTCATCACGGCGCCGATCTCGTCGTCTACAGCCTGACGAAATATGTCGGTGGCCACTCCGATCTCGTCGCCGGCGGAGCGATGGGATCGAAATCGGCGATCGCCCCGATCCGCGCAATTCGCAATACGATTGGCACCATCGTGGATCCGCACACCGCGTGGATGCTCCTTCGCAGCCTGGAGACCCTGGAGTTGAGAATGAGCAGGGCCGGAGAAAATGCAGCGAAGGTCTGCACGTGGCTTCGAGATCAACCGAAGGTCGACCGCGTCGGCTATCTCGGTTTCCTGGAAGAAGGCAGTCGGCAAGCTGACATTTATCGTCGACACTGCACTGGGGCAGGATCCACCTTCTCGCTCTACCTGAAGGGCGGCGAGAAGGAAGCCTTCGCCTTCCTGGACGCGTTGAAGCTTGCCAAGCTCGCAGTCAGCCTTGGCGGCACCGAAACCCTGGCCAGCCACCCAGCCGCGATGACTCACCTTTCCGTTCCGCCGGAACGCAAGGCCGCACTTGATATCGGCGACAATCTCGTCCGCATCTCCATTGGCGTAGAAGATGCGGACGACCTGATTGCGGATTTCGAGCAGGCATTGCGAGCAGTTTAAAACTGCGGCGAAGCGCCAGTTACTTCTTCTGGCGTGCCATCCAGTCGAGGTGATCAGCCGTCTGCGGCAGATGGGCCAATAGCCCTCCGTCGCAACTGATCACCTGCCCATTGATGAAGCGCGCCTCATCGGATGCCAGGTAAACGCACAGCGCTGCGATGTCGGTGGGATCGCCGAGTTCCGGCGAGGGCGTGTGCCGATGGACGAGATCAACGAG
Organism: Sphingomonadaceae bacterium; assembly: GCA_947476425.1. Lineage (GTDB taxonomy): Bacteria > Pseudomonadota > Alphaproteobacteria > Sphingomonadales > Sphingomonadaceae > CANJQJ01. The sequence goes on from CANJQJ010000003.1 coordinate 12,225, forward strand.
TTCGCCTGCAACCTCGCGCACATAGGGCGTTACGATCAGGCCCGGTGCGATCGAGTTTGTGCGCACGCCCTGACGTCCATGCTGCGTCGCCATCGCGTAGGTGAGCATGTTTATCGCGGCCTTGGAGACACCGTAAGAGATATGCGCGGTATCGCTGCGCAGACCGCTATCGGAGCTCATGTTGATGACCGAGCCGCTTCCGGCGGCGATCATGTGGGGCACGACATATTTGGCGGCGGCGAAATAACCGCGCAGATTGACCGCCATCGTCTTGTCCCAGGTTTCGAAAGGCGTGTCGATCACGGTGAGATCGTCCGGCATGTTATCGGACAACCAGGCATGATTATTATGCAGGATGTCGATACGCCCGAAATGCGAAGCTGCTTCATCGACCACCGCCTTGATCGACTTTTCGTCGCCGGCATCGAGGAATAGCGCCAGCGCCGCATCCCCGAGATCGTTCGCGACGTCTTGCGCGCGCTTCAGGGATATATCGGAAACGACCACCTTTGCGCCCTCGGCGACGAACCGGCGCGCCGTCGCTCCGCCAAGTCCACCGCCGCCGCCGGTAATGATCGCTACCTTGCCTGCCAGTCTCTGCATCTTCTCTCCAATCAATCGATAGTGTTCAGACTTGGGATTCCAGCGCCGCCTCGCGCGCCGGCGCGCCGGGAAGATCATGCTTTCGCAGTGTCACGGGCACACCGTTGACGACAGCATTCCCTGAAGGGACATCCAGCAGTTCCGCCGGATTGAGGCGATTGGCATTCACGCCCGGCTTCTTCTCCGCGATGGACAAACGCGATCCCGGACGATCATGGCCCCAGCCATGCGGTATGCTGACGATCCCGCGCTTGATGTGCGGGGTGATCTCGGCAGGCACGACGATCATGTTCTCGCCATTCTGCACTTCCACCGAGTCATTCTCGCCGATTCCCAGCCCGGCCGCATCCTCGGGATGAATGAGAAGCGTGCACCGTTCGGGGCCCTTGGAGAGCGTGTGGACGTTGTTCATCCACGAGTTCATGGAGCGCAGCGTGCGACGGCTGACAAGATATGTATCGGCGCGCTTCTCAGTCATCGCCGAACGCAATCGCGGCAAATCGTCGAGCACATATTGGGGCGCAAGTTCGATCTTGCCCGACTTCGTCCGCAGCGGAACGCCCGGCTCGGCCTTGCCGACCAGCATGCCATGTGGATGTGCCTTGAAATCGTCGAGCGTCAGTCCTTCGCGCTCGCCATAGCGATCGCCGTAGCGGCCACCCCGAATTGCGAGTTCCAGGATGCGTTCCGCGCCGTGCTTCGGCGCAAGCGGCAATATTTTCGCAGGATCGAGACCAAGGACGGTACACATTGATGCGAAATAATTGTCATCCATCGCGTTGGTATCGATCGCCTGGAACGGCTGCCCGCTCAGCAACGCCGCAACAGTCAGAACTGCACGCCATTCCTCCATTCCCTCATGCGGGAAGAGCGGCGGCGAATAATGACCGCCGGAACTCAAGCACCATGGCCACGCCCAGACATCCCAATGCGCTTGCTCAAGTGGCGATGGGCTGGGCAGGATGACATCCGCATGAACCGTGCTCTCGTTCACATAGCTATCGAACGCGATGAAGAAATCGAGCTGCGGAAGTGCCTTCTCAAGCCGATCTGCTCCCGGGGCGCTCAACACCGGATTGGCACCGATGGTGATAAGCCCGCGAATTTTCCCTTCGCCCGGTGTATCGATTTCTTCAGCGAGCGTACCCGACGGCAGCAGCCCGAGCACTGCCGGCTTGCCGCTGACGCGACTGTGGTGGGAGATAAGCGGGGCATCGGAAGGGTAAGGCGGAGCAAGGTCGAGATGTGATGCGACCTGCGTGCTGAACATCATCCCGCCCGGACTACCCATGTTTCCAGTCAGGATCGCGACGACGTCGGTGAGCCAGGATGCAAGCGTGCCGAAACGCTGCGTGCATGTGCCGATACGGCCATAAATCGCGGCCGAGGGCGCATCCGAAATCTCCCGTGCGAGCGTGCGGATGGTTTCGGCGGGAATATCGCAGAACGCCGCGGCCGCCTCCGGCGTAAAATCCTTGGAAGCTTCGCGTACCGCATCGACGCCATTCACTTTTCCGTCGAGATCACCGAGCTTTACCCGGCCTTCCTCGAACAGCACATGCACGATCGCCAGCAGCAGGGCTGCATCAGCACCCGGCACGATCGGCAACCACTCACCCGCGCGCTGCGCCGTTCCGGTCTCGACCGGATCGATCACCACCGCCCGTCCGCCGCGCTCACGAAGGCTTCGGATGGCACCCATCACGTCCTGGTGCGAAAAAATGCTCCCCTTCGATGCGCTGGGGTTGCCGCCCATCATGACGATGAGATCGGTGCGATCGATATCGGGAATGGCGATATGCCACATATCCCCATACATCAGCATGCAGGTCAGGTTCTTGGGATGTTGATCGACCGTCGAGGAACCGTAGATCTGGCGAATCCCGGCAAGCCCGAAGAAATTTCCCACATAGCGGACGAGATCGAAGCTCTTGGCGATCATGTTGCCGGCATAGGCGGCGATGACACCGTTGCCATATTGCTCGCGAATTGGCTGGATCAATTCGGCGCAACGGCGAAGCGCCGTTTCCCAATCGACCTCACGCCAGGCGCCGTTCTCCTTGATCAACGGCCCGCGCAGGCGGTCCGGACTGTGGTGCAATTCGCCAAGGGTCGTGCCCTTCGGACAGATGTGCCCACGGCTGATCACGTTATTGCGATCAGGGCGGATGCTGATGACCTCGCCATCGCGATGACGCACTTCGATCCCGCACATGCCTTCGCACAAGGGGCAGGTCCGGAGCTGCAGGTGCTCGGTAGCGCCAGTGTCGGACATCATTTCCTCCAAACCTTCCCGATGACAGGATCTGTGACGTTAGCCCCACGCGCTACGATAGGTAGAACAATGGTTCGAAACGGAGAGCAGCCGATGATCGATCTCAACGCAAACAAGGCGGTGGCCAGCGCGTTTCTCGATGCCATTACGGCAGGCGACATATCGACCTGCGCCGCGCTACTCGCTCCGGACGCCACGTGGTGGGTGCAGGGCTGGGGCGAGATGCCCGGATCCGCATTCCTGCCGTCGCTCGAACAAACCATCACACGCTCAGCTTCGCGATCGATAACGATCGACACAATCACCGCGGAGGACAATCGCGTCGCGGTGCAAGCCCATGGCGCGTTCGTCTTCCCTGAAGGTGTGTATGCCAACAGCTACCATTATCTTTTCATAATCTCCGGCGGGCGGATCACGGCTGGCTTCGAGTATCTCGATACCATGGTGGCCGCCCGCTTTTTCGCTCCGGCTTGAAGTGCCGGCTCAATCGTGGATCGTCAGCGAATCCTCGAGCTGCTCAACCGGAATGCCCATCTGGCGAGCAATATTGCCGCCATCGAGATATTCGCGCCACGCGTAGATCTTGCCGCGCTCATTGACTTCGAACACGGCAACCAGCGGAATTGGATACCAGGTGTCACCAGGCTTGGTCCAGTCGACACGCTCGGTGAAAACGAAGCGATCGCTTGATCCGACGCCCTTCATGTCATGCTTCTGGTCGCCGTAATTGTCGCGAATGGATTCCCACTTGGCCTTGATGGCGGCTTTTCCGCGGATCGGCTCGGTGGTCGGGACGATGCTCTGATAATAGCAATCGTCTTCGACGAGCTTGAGTGGATCGTCGAGATTTTCCGGCCAGCTATCCCGGAAATATCCGATAAACTTGAGTGCAACCTCTTCCTGCATCTTACCCATTATGGTCTCTCCTCTCTGCCGATGAATGTCCGTGCCGGGCAGCAGGACACAAGATGATCGTGCATCTCCAAGACGCAAAGGTTATCGCGCAAACGCAGAGCCGAAAACTTAAGCCGCAACACGGGTACGATAATCGCCCGGCGTCATGCCGGTCGCCTTTCTGAAGGCCGCAGTAAACGATGCGGTGTTCTTGAAACCACAGTCGTAGGCAACCTGCTTTATCAGCAGCTTGCGGTCCGGAAGCAGGATCTTTGCGCGCTCCAGGCGGGACTTTGCGAGAAAGCTGCGGAAGGTTTCCCCGGTCGTATTGCGGAACGCCGTGGCGAGGCTGCGACCGCACATTCCAGTCTCGGCCGCGAGTTCGCCAAGGCTCGGCGGTTCGCCAATGCTATCCACCAGCATCGAGCATAGTCGCGAGAGCTGGCGCTTCGTCAGCCGTCCCGCCACGATCGGCTTGGTCTCATGGCTACGATCAAGAATGCGCAGCATCTCCATGGCAATGAACATCAGCGAGCATTCGATCTGAGCAACACTGGCAAAGCTTGGGGCGACTAGTTCATCGGCGATCCTGCGCAAGCCGGCACGGACATACTCGTTTCCGATATTGAGGGCATCGTCGAGGTGAAAATCCGGCAGCTTCCACTCCGTGCCAGTTCGCGATGCAAGCAGGTCGGCATCGAACATGCACGATATGCTGCGTTGCGAGCCCGGCTCGATCGCACAGTTGAGGACGGCATCCTGCGGCATGAACACGACGTCACCGAGCGGGATGAAATCCGCTCGATCACCGCGGCTGGAATAGCTTCCGCGTACGAGTGATTTCGAACTGATCACCATTTCGATGAAATGCATCGACGGCCGGAACCGGGCCTCGCCACCCTTGAGCCAGCGAGTCCGGTACAACTGGACGTCGAACGCAGTACTGGAAACCCCGTCCTCGACGTCATTGCTGAACAGCATGGCATTCGATTGCCAGGCCTGGCGGTGAAGACTCGTCATTTTTGCTTCCTCCACCTCTCCAGGCATTCAAGCCTTCTCCATCGCCGCGTTTCGCACGAAAACCTCCTGCTCGTCGGTAACGAACGCAAGCGTCCTGCCTCGATCAGAGAATTTTGCCTCGTCCTCAGCCAGAAGGTCCATGTTCTTGGCCTCAACGAACATGCGCCGGGCGGTATCCTCGGACTTGAACCACAGTTCGGGCGCGCCGACGAAATCATATTCCGGCTTCGCAGTATGGAAATCGGCGAGCACATGATTTTGACGATATCGCGGGGCATAGGGCTTGGGATCGTTAAGTCGCGAGCCGACCCCGACATGGACATCGGTCCAGTAACGCTGGCTCTGGGTGCGGTTCATCTCTGCCGAAGGGTGGAAGAAGGCGATCATCTTGACTGAAGGCTTCTCAAGTCCGTCGTCCCAGATCGGAAGCTCGGTGCAGAGCAGGTCGACCGTCTCGACCAGCTTGTCGCCATGCGATGCGACGGCAGCCTTTACGGACGGGCTTGCGAGGAATGCATCTGCATCGGCGCGGCTCTCGAACCACGTCTCCCCGACTCCGGCCCATTCGCCGACCGAAAAGCCTGCATTCTCGCGAATCTGGAGTGGCACGACATGGTTGTGAACAACCCGTACGATCTTGGCACCCTCCGGGGTCGCCAGGATTGACGGGAGAAATTCATCCACCCAGAAGGTACTGAACGATTGACTGTCGAGCGAAGGCGAAGCCTTCATCAGAGTCATCAGCTTGATCATTACTGCTTCCCTCTCTTATTCGTCGCCATCTGGTTATTCATCGCGCTCAAGTGACCGCGAGCACTACATCTTCGACCCCGCGTACCGATTGCCGATCGCGAAAGATCGGGTCTCCGACCAACCTTATGCTCTTGGACCGAGAGATCAGCGCCCGGAATATCTCGAAAATCTCGATCCGAGCCGTCCATTGTCCAAGACAGGCATGTGCCCCGTAGGAAAAGCTCATCACCCGATAAGGCGCCCGCGTAAGATCGAAACGCTCGGGATCGGCAAAGATCGCGGGATCCCGATTGGCGCCGGCCAAAACTACCCCGATCACGCTGTCCGTGGGCAACAGATAGCCTTCGATTTCAATCGGCCGCGTGCTGACCCGGATCGTCATTGGAATACCGGAGCCCATGCGCAACACTTCCTCCGGAATGCGTGCCATCGCTTCGGGATCATTGCGGGCCCGGTCTATTTCCTCGGGATGGCTTGCAAGCAGCCACGCGCCAGTGGTCATTGTCAGAGCGGTGCTGTCGAATCCTCCGCTGAAGATGGATTCGGCAATCAGGCCAATCTCTTCGCGCGTGAAGCTATCGTCTCGCAGGAGGTCCGAGAACATGTCGTTGCCCGACCAATCCCCGACCCGTTGGGCGAATTCGCCCTGCCAGAAAGTGCGATATTCACGCGAAGCTTCATCGGCATCGGCCAATTGCTCGGGCGTAGCATCCAGTTCGAAGCCGATCTGCATGCGGTGCACAAGGTCCCGCGCGTTCGGAAGCTTGGTTTTGTCGAACGCGAACAGGTGGCAAAGCACCCGCTCGGCAAACGGAAATGCGACCAGATCCGCGAAGCGCCCGCCACCCGCCTCGATATAGCGATCGACATGCTCTTCCGCGATCGCACGAATTGCCGGACGAAACCGCTCCATTTCCTTCGGAGTGAATTTCGGGCTGAACGGCTTGCGAATTTTCTGGTGCGCTTCGCCGTCAACGAAAGCGATGAACGGCGCAACATTGGCGTTGGACGGGTGATCGCGCCAATCCGGACGCACCGTATCCATTCGTTTCTCGAATTCGAGCAGCGCGGCAGATGACTTCAATATGCTTTCGACCGCGCGATAGCCGGTCAGGAACCACATTCCGCGACTACGTGAATAATAGACGGGCGCACGCTCGCGTAGCTGCCGATAATAATCCCACGGCCCCTCGCGCCGGGCGGCAGAAGCCAGGGACTCATCGACCGCTTCCTCGGCAACGGGATCGAAAGCCGGAACATTATCCGCGGCCAACGTCGCCATAATCTCTCTCCCAGGCACGCTATCGTGTTCTGATTATAGCCTATCGCACGGTAACATGCCGCAAGGCCGGTTGATACCTTTTCATTATGGATCAACGGTCGAGGGAGTCAGCACGAGATGTTGTAAGGAGCTTCTAATGCCAGTCGTTGAAGGCAGGCGAGCTTAACCCGTAGAAGGCTCGCCAAAGCCCGAAACCGGGCGTTCTGGAGGGATTTCTGCGTGACGCGGATAACTTATGTTTCGCCCGACGAGAGCGTACAGACATTCGACGTCCAGGCGGGAATGTCGGTCATGGATGGCGCTATGAACAACGGCGTCGACGGCATCCTCGCGGAATGCGGCGGCAATTGCGCCTGCGCCACCTGTCAGGTTTATGTCGATGCGGCATGGGGCGATCGCCTTGAACCGCTGTCCGACCTGGAGGAAGCCATGCTTTCGCAACCGTCGGTGCCAGGCAGGCAATTGCGGCTGTCCTGCCAGATCGTCGTAACCGACGCCCTGGAGGGCCTGAAGCTATATATTCCGGACAGCCAGCACTGACTTGCATTTCCGAGCAAATGGCGCTTCTCTCACCCTCCCCCTTTTCTTATATATTAAGTGCCAAATGCCGATAGCCGTTGCCCTGACCGTGCCGCCAACCATCAAGCGGATTATTGACGCGGCCATCGCCGAGTTCGGTCAAAAAGGCGAAGACGCGACAAAAATCGACGATATCGCTGCGCGGGCGGGCATCAGCAAGCAGTTAATCTACCATTATTACGGAACCAAGCACGCGCTTTACATTTCCGTGCTGGAAGCAATTTGCGACGTAGAGCACCTACGGATACTCACGATAAACTTCGACGAGATGGCGCCACTGGATGCGATCGTCGAATTCTTCTCCACCATCATGGATACAAATCTCACGAACAACCACTTCTTCGCGATCGACCAGATCCTGCATCTCGCGAACGACTCATCGAGCCGAAAAGCAATTGGTCAGTTCGGCAAGTCGGCTCTTCGCAAACTCACCGACATCATCGAGCGCGGCCAGCGCGAAGGCCATATTCGCGATGACGTGGCGGCATCGCAGTTGTTCCTGCATATGCTCTTGCTGTCGACCGGCTTCGCGAATTTCCGCGTGATCATGCCGCAATATATCGGCGCGGATTTCACCGGCCAAACGGCCGAGGACAATTGGCGCAAACACGCCGTGGAATCGGTGCTGGCCGCGGTGAAGCGCCAGGGAGACCACTAGGTTTCCCGAATTCTCGCGTTCAATGCGGGAGCGCGTAGGCCAGCAGATAGTCGCCCGGTTTGGTTTCCAGCAATGGATGACCACCCGCCGCCAGCACTACATATTGGCGGCCCGTGCGGAATGACTGATAGCTCATCGGCGTCGCCTGTCCTCCTGCCGGAAGCCGGGCGCGCCACATCTCTCGACCATCCGCCAAATCGAAAGCCCGGATATAATTGTCGAGCGTTCCCGCAATGAACGCCAGTCCTCCGCCCGTCACGACTGCCCCACCCTGCTGAAAAACACCCACGGGAAAGGGCAAGCCGAAGGGCGCGTTGTCGCGGGATGTTCCGAGCGGCCGGTGCCATAATATCTTGCGCGTCTTGAGATCGACCGCGGCCAGTTCACCCCATGGCGGCTGATTGCAGGGGAAATGCAGTGGCGAAAGGAATTGAATCAACCGGACCCCATATGGAGTTCCTTTTTGCGCGAAAACGGTAAGACTATGCTCCGATGCCGCCGCGCTCGTTTTTTTCGTTTCCTCCCCATAAGGCACCACACCGAGCGCATCGACCTCGACACGCGGCACAAGAATCGCCCGCGTGACCAGGCGGTTGGTATTGACCAACATAATCCTGTTTTTAGGGTCGACTGCGACGCCGCCCCAACTGATCGCGCCAGAAGCTGCCGGATAAATCAGCGTTCCTTCGGTCGATGGCGGCGTGAATTGGCCTTCATATCGCGATCGACGGTAGAGGATCCGGCACCACATCTGGTCGATCGGAGAAATCCCCCACATCGACGCTTCGTTCAGTCGATCCCCCGCAAAGCTCGGAAATCCGATCATGAACGGCTGGGTTGGCGATAGCCGTTCCCCGGGTACGCCGTGCTGCGGAACGGGGCGCTCTCTCACATCCACGAGTGGCTTGCCCGTACGCCGATCGAGAATGAAGGTCTCACCGCGTTTGGTGGGCGCAATCAGTGCCGGGACGCTGCCCTGGGGCGTTGGAAAATCCGTCAATACTACCTGCGCGGGAATATCATAATCCCACACATCATGATGCGTCGTCTGGAAACTCCAACGGACATTGCCGGTCGCGGCATCCAGCGCCACGATGGAACTGGGATAGCGATCCTGCGCCGGGCTTCGCTTTCCCCCGAACATGTCGGGCGGGGTGTTGCCAGTCGGTACATAGATCAGTCCGAGCGCGGGATCGCTGCTGAACGGCGCCCATGCGTTAGCGGTATTGCGTGGATAGACCTCTCCGGGCGCCAGCGGCTTCACCGCCTTTGGCTGGAGCACATCCCAGGCCCAGACCAGGCGCCCGCTCTCCACGTCATAGCCTCGTACCACGCCCGAGGGTTCGTCGTTTGACTGGTTGTCGAAGATCAACGATCCCACCACCACCACCGAACCGATAACCGACGGTGGCGAGGTATGGGAATAATAGCCGGGCAGAGCAGGCAAAATCCCGTTGGTGAGATCGACCACGCCCTTCAGCCCAAAGCCTGGACACGGCACCCCGGTTCGCCGGTCCAGCGCCACCAGTTGATTGTCGGCGGTAGAGAGAAACAGCCGATCAGCGCACAAACCACTACCATTTCCAGCATGATAGCCAAGCCCGCGACATGTGAAGGCCACCAGCCCCTGCCGATTGATCCGGGGATCGTATCGCCACAACTGGCGCCCGGTGTCTGCATCCACTCCAAACACAAGATTGTGGCCGGTACAGAAATAGAGACCGTCGCCGATCTTCAGCGGTGTCGCCTGAAACGTCATTCCCCGCCCCGGTTCGGGCAGGTCGCCAGTCCGGAAGGTCCATGCAAGCTTGAGCTTGCCGACGTTGCCGCGATTAATCTGTGAGACGGGCGTGAAATGCGTCCCGCTGTCGCCGCCGCCATAGGCGCGCCATTCGGTTCCGCCCTTCACATCCTGGGATGCCGCAAGCATTGCCGCCGGCCCGGGTCGGAAATCATGAACGATGTAGCCAAAGGCCAGGATCACCACGCTTGCCATCACCAGTAATGGTCCCGCCGCGGCCGCGCGCCACGATAGTGCCAGGGACCGACGCACGGCGGGGAGGCTGAAGGCCAATCCCAACAACGCGGGGCCCGCAATTCGCGGAAGCAATGCCCAGAAGAACAGACCGGCTTCATAAAGCGCCCAAAGGATCGTGCAGGCGATGAAGAGTGCGTAGGCCCACGCCGCGATCGAGCGCCGTTGCCACGTGAGCATGGCCGTCAGACAAAGCCATAGTCCTGACGCCACGTAGTAAGGCGAACCTCCGATCGTGGCGAGATATCCACCGCCAACGACAAGGATCAGGCCGAGAAACCCCAGCGCTATGCTCAAAGCCCACGGGCGCGACGATTGTTGCTTGTCGTTCAAGGCCATCCCCCATTTGCCGAGCGACCATTGTCTAACCTTGAGATCATCGCCCCGGTCGCTTCGGCAGCACGAGGCTGACAGCGGTTCGACATGAACTCAACCGTCGCGATTGGAAGCGCGTTACAAGGGGCGAGCTTGAACAGCCCTGTCGCCTTGTCTAGCGTCCGCCCACCGGAAAATTGCAATCCGGCGGAGAGGTTTTGTGGCACTCGATGACCCGCTTGGATGTGGCCCGTTCGACATAGGCGATGGCCCCCTGATGCCAGATCGACACATCATGGAAACAGGGCATGTGTCGCCTGAGGTCTATCTTTCCAATGAACGCTTCGCCGAGGAGCGCGCACTGTTTCGCAGTGTCTGGCTACTCGTTGGCCGAACCAACGATGTACCCGAACGCAATGACTGGGTCGTTCGCGAAATAGCAGTCTGTTCGACCTCGGTCCTGATCGTTCATGGCGGCGATGGAGAAATCCGGGCCTTCCACAATTTCTGCCCGCATCGAGGCACGAAACTGGTGTGGGGCGAGGCCAAGGGCTGCTCGCCGCAATTCATCTGCCCTTATCATGCGTGGTCATTCGGCACCGACGGCGCGCTGCGCCATGTGCCCGATCGCAGCGCCTTTCCGCTGCTCGACGAAAAGACCTCGGGCTTGGCACCGATCGCACTTGAAGTCTGGAATGGGTTCATTTTCGTCAATCTTGACGCCGAGCCCAAGCAGACTCTCGCCGAATTCCTTGGCGAAACCGGCGAACTGATCGGCAAGATCCCGTTCGACGAGTTCGACTATTGCCTGCGCATGACGAACCTCATCGATGGCAACTGGAAAGCCGGTCTCGAAGCGGCGAGCGAGGGCTATCATATCCAGGCGCTGCACAAGAACAGCGTGAAGGAAATGGTCTGTTCCAAGGCTAACCCGTACGTCCGTCCGCTTTCGACGGTGTTCCGCGGAGCGCATCGCCAGATGGCGGCGCCCAATAATCCCGAATTCCGCCCTTCCGAGCGGCGCCCCGTTCAAAAACTCGTATTTGAATGTGTCCCCTATATGGTCGTTTCAGAATCCGGCCAGAGCGACCTCATGGTTCCCGGCATGAACCACGATAACTCCAAGGACTGGGCGGTCGATCTTTTCGCGTTATTTCCGAACACCATCCTTCACGTTGCGCTGAACGGTTTCTACACATTCCAATATTGGCCGATCGAACCCGGCAAATATCTCTGGGAAGCGCGAATGTATTATCGCAATGCGCCGCGCAGCCGCCGCGAGGAATTCGGCATCCATGGCACTGCCGCGTTCAATCGCGATATCTCGACAGAGGACGCGACCTGTATCGAAAGCCAGCAGGTCGCGTTTGCGTCCGGCGCCAAGCCCTATATCCAGTTTGGCGAATCCGAGTTGCTGTGTCGCCACCAAGCCGCGCTGATCGAGGCCTATGTCAACGATCGCGCTGCACGAGCGAATTCGGGAAGCCCCAAATGAGTGATGGCATGATGACAAGCACACTCCCAGCCGGTTTCGGCGAGCTTGAGCCCCTCTGCCCGCGCTGGGCTGGGCTGAAGTCAGCACCGGAGCGTTATCTCGCGCGCCAGGCTTGCGATATGGCGGAGCTGAAAGGCTTTTATGCGCTCGTGCCGATGATGCCGTTCGCCTTACCCATATAATCGCGCGTAAGCGGCAGGGTTTCACGCCGTCGAGTCAGCTGAATCTGGAAATTGAGATGCGCGTCGTGCCGGAAGGCGGAGATCGCTCCCGCGAGGTAGAATTGCCACATCCGGAAAAAACGTTCGTCATATAGTTCGACGATCGCCGCCCGCGACGCTTCGACTCGCTCATACCAGTGCGACAATGTGTAGGCATAATGCAGCCGCAGCACCTCGATATCGGTGATCCACAGCCGCGCCTCCTCGATCGCCGGCGCGATCTGGCTGAGCGCCGGCACATAGCCGCCCGGGAAGATGTAGCGGGCAAGCCAGCGATCCGTCGGCGCCGGCCCGTCGGCCCTGCCGATCGTATGAAGCAGCATCACCCCGTCCGCCGCCAACATCGCCCTGCAGCGCTCGAAGAAGGTCCGATAGTTTGGCGGACCGACATGCTCGAACATCCCAACGGAAACGATCCGGTCGAACTGCCCCGCCACCGATCGATAATCGACCAGCTCGAACTTGACCCGATCGCTCACCCCCGCCGCCGCCGCGCGCTCGCGTGCGACCGCCAGCTGCTCCTCGGACAAGGTGATCCCAAGCACGTCCACGTCCGCGATCCGGTGCAGGTAGAGTGCAAGCCCGCCCCATCCGCAGCCGATATCGAGCACCCGCTGTCCGGGCTTGAGGTCAAGCTTGGCGGCGATATGGGCTTTCTTAGCCAGCTGGGCCGCTTCGAGCGACGCGCCGGGCTCAGGAAAATAGCCGCAGCTATATTGCAGGTCGTCGTCCAGGAAGAGCGCATAAAGCCTTCCCGACAGGTCATAATGATGCGCGACATTGCGGCGTGCCTGTCGCTCCCAGTTCCACGTCTCCCACCATCCGCCGCGCCGCCACGGGCGCCACATCCGCACGCGTACGGCATCGTCGTCGTCCCAATGGATATTCTGCCCGATCAGGTCGAGAAACGCCCTGATGTCCCCCTGCTCGATCAGCATCCGGCCGTCCATATAGGCTTCGCCGAGCTCAAGCGCCGGATTGAACGCCGCACGTCGCGGGGTGGCGCGGTCCGTGAACCGGATCGTCACCGGCGCTGCGTCGCCAACGGGATCGCCATGGACATGCCGGCCACCATCGGCATCGATAACCGTCAGCATGCCCTTGCGGATCAGCTTGCGCAGCAGCGCGTCGAATAGCCTCATTAAGTCAGGGTCCTCCCCGGCACGAGGAGGATTTATAGACCCCGACGCATCAATTCACGAAGCCCGAAGATCCTCCGTCAACGCGCAACGCGGCTCCCGTGATATAGCCCGCCGGTTCCGAAACGAGGAAGCAGGCCGTCGCGGCAAGCTCTTCCAGCCGCCCTGCCCGGCCAAGCGGGACCGGCCACATTTCCTTGGTCACTCGCTTTTCCAATGCCGCGCCGGTCTCGGTAAATCCCCGCTCGGCGGCTCGCTTGGTCATCGTGTTCATCGTGTTCTCGGTCAGCACCAGACCCGAGGTCAGCGTGTTCACGGTAACCCCGCTGTCGCCCAGCTCCGCCGAAAGCGAAACCGCGAGCGTATGCAGTCCGAGCTTCGCTGCGGCATATTCGGGACCGTAAGCGCTGGGTCGAAAACCGGCACCACTGCTAACGTTGAGAATTCGTCCCCACCCGCGATCGCGCATCGGCGGCGCCAGCTCGCGAATGATCTGCACCACATACATCAGCGAAAACTGGATCTGGTGATGCCAGCGCTCAAGCGGAACGTCGAACCACCGCAACGTCGACGAGCCAGCGCCAGCGCAATTGACCAATATGTCGATGTCACCGATCGCCCGCGCCTCGTTCGCCATTCGCTCGATATCGGCGGTGTCGTCGAGCCGCGCCAGAACCACCGAAGCCTTGCCGCCGGCGCCCTCGATGTCCTTGCGAACCGACTGTGCGCTTTCGGCGCTGCGCCCGTGGATGATGACTTCCGCGCCTTCGCTAGCCAGCATCTTGACGATGCTCGCGCCAATGCCGCTGCTCGATCCGACGACCAGTGCGCGCCGTCCCCGCAATCCAAGATCCATGTCTGACTTTCCTCTCTCTCGTGATTGTGTAGATTGCTTGCTTTGGCGCCGGCCGGTCAGGGCATCTCCCGCAAGACCGGTCGAGAGACCATGAATGACGGAGGATGGCCATGGCTGGACCAATTGATGAAGTGCTCGCCTTCCTCGGAGAATGGAAGACCGTACCTGAAATGCGGGCCTCCTTCCTGAGGCGATTCACCCCGGAGACGGTGTGGGAGAATGTAGGCGCCGCCCGCACGGTCGGCGGCGAGGAAGCGGTCGCCCTGCTCGATGCGCTCAACGCCGGCGCCGGCATCGTCAGCGGCGAGGTCGTCGTCCACAACATCGCTGCTGCAGGCAATGTCGTCCACACCGAACGCACCGACATCTTCTACCGCGCCGATGGCAGCCTCGTCGCATCAATCCGCGTGATGGGCATCCTCGAAATGGATGGCCCAACGATCCTCGGCTGGCGCGAATATTTCGACCCCCGCGGCCTCATGGACGGAGACCAGGCGGCAGGATGAAGATCGGCTGATCGTTATTGCAGCCCGCTTCGCTCCCTTATCGTCATCCCAGCGGACGCCGGGATCCACTATGCGGAGTTTTCTCGATCGCAAGACCTGTGGGTCCCATGAATCCCGACTTTCGTCAGGATGACGATGTTTCAATCTCCAGATAACAGGCCCCTAATCCAGCCGAGCACTGCGAAACTGCTGCGGCGTCAGGCTGGTCGCCCGCCGGAATGCCGACGAAAAACTCGATGAGCTCTGAAATCCGCAGCAATATGCGATCTCCTTGATCAGCACCCGCTCGTCGCCAAGCAACTTCTTGGCTCGCTCGATGCGTATCCCGGCGGCATAATCACTTACCGCGCTCCCCGTCGAATGCCGAAACAGGCGGGAAAAGTGGCGCACGCTCAGCCCTTCGCCCTTTGCCAATCCCGCAACCGTCACCGGATTTGACGCATCTTCTTCCTCGAGCTGTTCGCGGATCCGGCGCAGCTGCGAGAAGCTCAGCCCACCTTCGCGCGGCTCCTCCTCGGGATCCAGCATGTCGAAGTGGCGGCGAAGCTCGATGGCGAGCGCCATGCTCAGCGACTCGATATAGATTGCGCTGGCAAACCGAGGCTCCATCACCTCTGCCGCCAGCCGGATCATCGTGCCGCGCACGAAGCCGTTGCAGACATCCAGGCTTGCGCCAAGCTTGCGATCGCCCCAGTCGAATTCGAAGAAATCGCTGAACGCCTCGCGATCGAGTACGCAGCACATCGATCGGCGATCACCGCGATCCCAGCGACTGTGCAGCGTATAATTGGGCGGCATGAACAGTATCTCGCCGACAGGCTTCGATCCCCGCCGGCCTGCTTCGATGAACTCACCATCCAGACCCGCCTGGCGGCGCGAAAGCAATATGTCGATGATCGGTGAATCGGATTTGAACAGCGCCTCGCGCGGCTCGCGCCAGCTATAGCGGTTGACCTGAACCGTGCCCGCCGACGTGATGACCTGATGCTCGACGACGCCTTCAAGCGCGCCCGGTTTGGGAAGAATATCCTCTATCATCCCGCCAACCCTCACCCGTCGATATTTTGGCGGATAGTTTCACGTGGTCCGGCGAAAAAACCTATCGTCGGGCGGGTTATCAAGGACGTTGTCGGGCAGCCTCAGCTTACAGAAATATGGCCAGGTTATGCGTTCCGATCGTAGTCTGGTCGCAAATGATCGTCCGTTCGACCAGCCGGGCAGCGCCCTCTCCCGAAAAGCGAACGCGATCCCGTCGCTCCGCCGTCACAAGGTCGGTGCGGAAATCATCGTCCATCGTCCGGACGACCAGCACTGAGCTGGCCACGTCATAGCTATCCTTGCCGCGCCCTTCCCAGATGCGGATCCCGGTCACGAACCGTCTCGCGCGTGAGGGCGGATCCGCTGCCCAGGCCTGCGTCTCGACAAAACGGCGAATTCGAAACTGCAGCGAGGCGAGGTCCTCGTCGAAATGCATCGCCTCGGTTTCGAAGCTCTCGCCGCTTCCCCGCCGGCGAGTCAGGCATACCGGCATGCGATAGCGGATCTCCTCGTCCAGCAGATCCCGCCAGCCGGGCAGGTCGTCGCTGTCGAGCAACGCCGCTTCCTCCCAGAGAAATTCCAGTATTTCGAGGAAGCGCGGTTCCGCCGCGCGCAAGCGCCGGCCCGCCGCGAACGCCGTGGCCGTCTGGCCAGCCGTCATTGTCTCGTTCAACGATTCATCCTCCCCGGCATCACGCGCCCATCACCTCGGCATAGCGTTTCCACCACGCCCATTGGGCATCGTCCCGGCTGAATCCCGCATAGACATCGCCGCCGCCTTCGAAATCATCCGGCCTGACGATGCCGAGCCTGGCCTGGTATTTCGCCGTCATCCTCCGGGCGACCGGCCCCTGCACCGATCGCTGGATGCCCTGCCACGCCTCGGCGTCATCCTGCTCGATGAACCCGCTGATGCCGAAATTGCGCAGCGTCGTCAGCCGAGTCTGCTCGCGCAGCTCGGGCGGCGCATCGCGCTCGACCAATGTCCAGGTCAGCATCTCGAACAGGTCGGGCGCGCGCGGCGTCCATGCCCGAGCCACCATCACCGGACCATGCCCGCCATCGGCGGAGCCGCCGACGCTCATCAACATGAAGAAATCTGTGCCCGGAAACAGCCCCATCACCAGCGGCGGCGTATCCGCCAGCAACCGCATCTGCCCTTCCGACAGATTCTCCGGAAACTGCGCGACCATTTCGGCATTGGCACCCGGCGGAGGCACTGCCGCCAGCCGCTCCGCCACGCTCGCATCATTGCCGATGCCGGCGAAGCTGTAGGCCAGCCGCGTGTCAATGCAGCGCAACGTATGCCCGCCGGGCGTGCTCACATTGATGCCGACCATGCCCCACGACGCCGGATCATGCACGTCATGGCCGAGCGTCCCCATGTCACCGGCGGATTCATGCAGGGCCCGCGCGTGATAGCCATCGGCCAGCTGCTCGGCGAGCAGCTTCCAGTTCGCCCGCATGATCTGCCGCTGCGGCGGACCGATCACCTCGAAGCCGCGATTGGTACGCTCCAGCGCTGCCCGCAGATACCATGCGAAATCGCCGAGATAGGCCTCGAAATCCTCCGCATCATGATCCCAGTTCGCGAAGATCATGCCGCCCAATATGCCAGTCTTGGCGGTCACGAGATGGAGATCGTCGGCGGTCTCCCGCAGCACCTCCCCGTACATCTGCTTTTCGAACGGAGCCCCCAGGAACCGCCCGTCCTTGCCGAACGCCCAGCCATGATAGGGGCATTTGAAGGTCTGGCTATGCCCCTTTTCCTCGCGACAGAGCGTCATGCCGCGATGCGTGCAGGCGTTGAGCATCACCCCGATCGAGCCATCCTCGCGCCGCACGACGAGGCAACTGTCCTGCCCCGCATAGCGTCGCACGAAATCGCCCGGATTGGGTATCTCGCTTTCATGCGCCAGCGGCAGCCAGGATCTGGCGAAGATCCGCTCCATCTCGAGGTCGAAAATCTCCCGATCATGATGGACTCGCAGCGAAACCTCGCGCGCCTCCGTATCGATCAGGTCGCGGATGAAGACGCCGTCGGACAGCTGTGCACCGCTTCCTTCCGCCATCATCGTGCCAGCTCCACTTGTTCGCCGCGCTTCATCCGTTCGAAGATCGCGAGCACAGCCGGTGCCGACCAGTAGAGCTCGGTGTAGCATCCGAGTTGATCGACCGTGTCGAAATAGGCCCACACCCCGGCACCCTCGATCTCGCCGCCCATCGCTAGCGGTGCACCCTGCGCGATGAAGGCCGCGCATGCCGCCTCATATTCCGCACGCTCGTCCAGCCGGAAAGCGAGATGGTGAAGGCTCGGGCCGCGCGTATCGAGCCAGTCCTTGTACACGCTTCGGCCGCCGTCATGCTGGCACAGCTCGACCTGCAGGTCGCCGACATAGGCATAGGCGCAGCTGAACTGGTAATCGCCCGGAGTCCCGCGATAGACCTTGTTCGATTGGCCATCCGCCAGATTATGCCATGTATTCCATGAGGTGATGCCGTACATCTTGCCAAATCGTTCCTTGGCGCTCTCCAGCTCCTCGACGACAAAGGCTACCTGGTCGAACTGACGCCCGATGAATTGATTTGGCTTCACCGCGACCGCTTCAGGCTGATCTGCCACTGGGCCTCTCCTATATATTTTCGTAGCAAGGGGCCGCCCCGCACAGGCGGCCCCTCGGTATTTTTACTTGTACGGATCCACCGGCTGCTTGTCGGTGGAAATGACGCCGATGTCGATCAGCATCGTCAGCACGTCCGAAATCGAGTAGATATGGATGATCTTGTCATCCTTGAAGGTCAGCACCGAGAACCAGTGTACGCTGATCTTCTGGCCGCGTGGCGGCACGCCCATGTACGGCCCGCCGGTCTGCTCGCCCTGATGGTTGCAGAACACGCAGATCTTGTCCTCGCCGCGACCATAGACTTCGAGAACGCGGTACACCGACGGTGGAAACGTCTTGTACAATGCGACAGGCGAAGTCTTCCACTGCTTGTACGGCCCGAGATCGAGACGGTTTGGATTGCTGTACGTCATGTCCGGATGAAAAAACTCGTCCATCTTGACGAAATCGCCGACGTTGAACGCCTGATCGAACAGGTCCATCCAGTGATTGGCCATCTTGGCCTGCTTTTCGGTCAGGCCCTGCGCGATTTCCTGCCGTCGCTCGGGGCTATGCTTGAACTGTTCTACATCGATCATGGCAATCCGTTCCTCATCTTCTATTGTCATTGCAATCGCGTCGGCAAACGGCCTTATTCTCAATACATGAATGGCAGCGCCGCCCGCTGGCTCGATCCCAGCAGGGATTGTCCGTAAACCTGGTAGCCGACCGTAGCGATATTGCCGAAATGTCGCGATACCATCTCGAAATCGCGCCAGTAGCGCGATGCCGGGTTGCCGTTGTTGAACGCCGACGATCCCGCCACATTCATCAGCGCTCGCGATGCCTCCTGGAGAATCGCCATCGCATAATTGGCCTTCGCCTTGTTGCGCGCCCGTTGGTCCTCGGAAAGGACGCGGCGATCGAGCGCGGCCTCGTCGAGCTCCATCGTCGCGCTCTCGATCAGCACCCGTGCCGCGTGGATCTTGGTGGCAGCCTCGCCGATTTCCCGCGCGACGACATCGGAATCCGATTGCCGCGCATAGATGGTGCCGACCAGCGGCCGCGACGTCGCCGAACGCGAGACATGATCGAGCAATGCCTCCATCGCGCCAAGCGGCACCCCGCACATCGTCCGATGCACCAGCGCCATCTGCGCGAAGAAATCCGAATTCGCTCCATGATTGCGCTTGTCGGGCTCGACGAAATTATAGGATTTCGCTGCATGCACAACGCGATGCTCGGGCACGAAGACATCCTCGATCACCACCGTATCCGAACCAGTCCCCTGCATCCCGGTAACGAACCAGGTGTCGGTAACGCGGAAGTCGCTCGCCGGCACGTAGCAGAAATTGCCTGCCACCTCGGTGCCGTCCGGATTGACGATCTTGATGCCCCACTGCCCCCAAGCCGCATGGCGGATCGCCGAAGCGTAGGGCCACGCGCCGCTGACCCGATAACCCCCTTCAACCGGCACCGCGATCCCGGGCGGATTGAACACCCCCGCGATCTTCGGCACGCCGTCCTTGAACAGCTCCTCCTGGAGCGCATCGGATGCAAGCGACGTCACCCACGTCGTCCCGTTGATGATCTGGAATACCCACGCGACCGACGGATCACCCTTCGCCAGTTCCGCTCCGACTCGTGCCAGCGCGGTCGCCGAAAGCCCCCGCCCGCCCAGTCGCTTGGGCACCGCCAGCGCCCACAGCCTTGCGTCATCCAGCGCCTTGATCACCTCCGGCCCGGGATAGCGCTGGAGATCGCCCTCGACGGCATGCTTCGCCAGCAGCTCGCGCAAACCGGCGGCGGCGGCAATCGCTTCACGCGCGCCCTCCTCGTCGAAACCCCATTCCCGGCACTCTGAATATTTCTGTAGCGTTTGCAACTGCATGTCGTATCCTTGACTCCGCCGGTCCCGCGCCATTCACGCCCGCACCGCTCGCGCCCACATCTTTCGAACGTCACGCCGATCGGCTCAGCCCGTACTCGAACCGATTATGCGCCCGCCGATCCGATCGACAATCGCGGACAGCGACCCAAATCGGCCATCGATAGCGACAAGCGGACGCATCACGCCTTGCCCCAGATCAGCGGCAAGGTCTCAGGCTGGATGATGGGGCCGAGCGTCGAGACGATAACCGCCCCCGGCTCGATCCGGAATTGCGGTACATGCCTCAGGAACTCCTCGAGCGCGACATGCAGCTCGCGCCGCGCAAGATGCATCCCAACGCAGCGATGCGGGCCATGCGCGAAGCTGTCATGCGAAGGCGCCCGATCCAGCCGCACTTCGTTGGGCGAGTCATATTTGGCCTCGTCGCGGTTCGCGAGCGTCGTGCTCATCGCAACGCGGTCGCCGGGCATCACCGTCACCCCCGCGATCTCGACCTGCTTCACGCAGATCCGGAACGTCGTAACCGCAGCATAAGCCCGCAGCATTTCCTCGGTCGCCAGCACGATCTTCGAAGGATCCGCACGCAGCAGCGCCTGATGCTCGCCATTTTCCGCGAGATGGCGAAACTGAAGGCCAAGGTTGGTCGAGATCGTATCGAGCCCGCCCGTGTAGAAGTTGAAAGCCATGCCGATCTTCTCGTCCTGGCTCAGCGCGCGATCGTCGAGCTTCGCGGTCGCGATGAACCCGATAAAATCGTCCTTCGGATTCTTCGCCGCCGCCGCAAGCTTCTCCACCAGATAGTCGCGCACCGAGCGTGTCGCATTCGCAATCTCGGATACCTGCGGCTGGTGCAGCAGGTTCATCTCCCACGCCAGCAGCTGCTCGACATCCTCCTGCGGCAATCCCATCAGCTCGAGGAACACAGCGATCGGAAACTTGAACGCGAATTCGCTCATGAATTCGCAGCTGCCGCGATCCTTGAACTTGTCGATATAGCTCAGCGCATAGGCTCGCACCTTGCCGTCCAGCGCCGCCATGCGCTGCGGCGCCAGCAGTGGATTGAGCAGCGCCCGCAAAGCAGTGTGCTCCGGCGGGTCATATTCCACCGGCACCTGGTACCAGCTATCCCCGATCAGCCCGCTGAAGCTCGACCAGCCGCGCGCCGTGAAGCTCTCGCTATCCTTGAAGATCGCACGCAGATCGTCCGATCGGCGAAAAACCCAGCCCGGATCGCCAGTCGGCAGCACGCCCTCCGCATAGAAGGCGATCGGCCCCGCCGCGATCTCGGGGATGATCCGGTCGAAAGGATTTTCGGTCGTCTTGTCGCTGACCTTGAGTGGATAGTGGCGCACCAGTTCAGGCGGCACATGCGACGGGATCGCGCTTCGCGTCCCTGCTTCAACCGTTGCCGACATGCCTTCTCTCCTCCTCGGGCAATGCGTTTCGCTCGCCATGCGAAGCATCAATCATTGGCGGCACTATGCCGGGCACATCGCCAAGGCGGCAATGCGATCGCGTGTCGCCATTCGGTCATGTCGTTATACCGCAGGTCATGCTTGTGATCGCCGATCCGGCCACATAATAGAACATGTCCGGTTTTGGTGCATAGCCGGTCGAGACACATAAGACGGCTGCCGGAATGGCTGACCTGATCGGGAGACTGAAATGAAAATCGGATTGAGCCGCCCCTATGCCGATCCCGGCCATCCCCATCCCGACGTGGACATGGGCGCGATCTGCCAGATCGCCGAAGAGGTCGGCCTCGATTGGGTCGGCTATGGCCACCACACAATTCGCCCCCTCGATGAACCGGTCAAGCCACCCCATTTCGGCGTCCCTCTCTATCTCGATCCGCTGATCGGCGCCGCCCGCGCGCTTGCCATGACCAAGCGAATTGAAGTCGCCACCACCGTATTGATCATGCCGATGCAGCACCCCGTCACGGTCGCCAAGCAGGTCGCGACGATCGATCGCTACAGCGGCGGCCGCTTCAATCTCGGCCTCGGCGTCGGCGGCGCGAGCCGGCTCGAAATCGAGTTGAGCGGCGGCAGCTTCGAGAATCGCTGGGAATATACGATGGAAAGCATCGCGGTCATGAAGGGCCTGTGGACCGACGACAGCTTCACCTTCGATGGCGATTTCTTCAAATTCCCCCCGTCCCTGCTCGGGCCCCGCCCAGTCACCACCCCGCATCCGCCGATCTGGCTCGGCGGCTTCAGCGATGCCGTGCTCCGCCGCGTCGGCACCGCCTGCCAGGGCTGGATCCCGGTCTATCATGACGACCAGGCCATTTACGGCGAGGGCACCGGCCCGGAAAATCTCAAGCAGGGCCGCGCCAAGATGCACCGCTTCGCCGAAGAGGCCGGGCGCCACATGAATCATTTCGAGATTTCGGTGATCCTCACCCCCGAATCCAAGCTCGAATCTGTCCGCCTCTACGAAGACGCCGGCGCCGACCGAGTCGCGGTCACCCTCCCCGAAGTCGAATCCATCGACGAAGCCCGCCGCGCCATCGAAGCCATCGCCACCGGGCTGAAGCTTTAGGTCAGCCCCTTCTGACTCCCCTCCCTGCCAGGGAGGGGTTGGGGGTGGGTGCGCGCGTCTGCGCGCCGCTCGACTCCCTTGCGACCCCACCGCAAAACCGGCCCCGCCGGGGGCATCGAGCCCCCGCCACGGCCTACCCACCCCTCACCCCTCCCTTGCAGGGAGGGGAATGAAAGCCCTCGGCCATCCCATCACTTCGGCGGCAACAACCCCTCGGCCCGCCAACGCCTGATCCACCGAACCACGCTCTCCGCCGAATCCTCGAACACATGGAAACCCGCCTGCCGGATCTTCACCGTGCTCGTGATCACGTTCCGGTCCGCGGCCAGCGCAAAATCCGATAGCGCCGCGGATTCGCCCAGATACTCCATCGGATCTTCCGGCACCGTCATCCCGTTCTTCCGCACCAGCTCCGCCCAATCCGCTGCGCGCGCGCTGATCTCCTCGACCACCGAAAACGGCACATGCTCGCCCACCGGAAGCCCGATCTCCCCAGCGATCGCCGGCCAAAGGTCGCGCCACGTAAACACATCGCCGTTGGTGATGTTGAAGATCTCGTTGCACGCCGTCGGCGCCGTTGCCGCCCAGGCAATCCCGCGCGCCAGCAGCTCGACGTCGGTCATCTCGATCACCGCATCGGTGGCGCCCGCGCCCGGCAACGGCAGGTCGAGCCCAACTGCCCGGCGCAGCGAAGCCAGTACGCAAAGCGCCAGCATGCCGTTGAGGTTGCTGCCTCGCCCACCGCCGACGATGATCTGCGCGCGAAACACCGTCCACGACAGCTTGCCGGCCTTGGCCGCCGCCCACAGATGATCTTCCTGCCTGAAATAGAAATCGTCGAAATCGGGACGCGGCATCGATTCCTTCAACGGCACGGCCAACCGTCCCGGATGATGCGGCGCATAGGCCTTCGTGCCATGCACCAGAGAGACATGGCTCAGCCCCGGCGCCGACTCGACAAATGCATCGAGCAGGTTGGCAAACATCCGCCCGTTGCGTTCGGCATGAGTCGGATCGCTCCAGCTCGCGACAAGGCTGCCCGGCGTTTCGTTGACCGCCGCATAAACCATGTGCGTCACCCGTGAGAGCGATCGCGCCGCCGTCCGGCACGCGACCGGATCAAGCAGGTCGAGCGAAACATATTCGACCCCCGGCACTGGCTCGACCGGCGCGCGGCGCGACACCCCGACGACATCCCATCCATCGCGAGCAAGCTGCGCGATCGCAGCGCCACCCACGAAGCCGGAAGCCCCTGCGACGATTATGCATCTGCCTGAATCATTCGCCATAACTCTCTCCCATCCCAGAACCGCATATAACCATTACGGTTCACAAAGTCAAACAAAAAATCGCCAACATTCCCATATGGCACTAGAAAATTTCGCGGAAATAACCAGATCCACGCTTTACCGTCATTCGCTAATTCGCCCCCATCGCATGGCGTGCCGCGAGATAGCCGAACGTCATCGCCGGACCGATCGTCGCGCCGCCGCCCGGGTAGGAGCGCCCCATCACCGAAGCCGTGATATTCCCCGCCGCATAGAGATTGCCGATCGGCCGGCCCTCGCCGTCGAGCACATTGGCGTTGCCATCGGTAACCAGCCCGCCATTGGTGCCGATGTCCCCCGGATAGATTGCCAGCGCATAATAGGGCGCTTTGTCGAGCGGGAGGAGGTTCGGATTGCCCTCGATCTTGGGATCGCCGTAAATCCGGTTGTACAGGCTGTCGCCACGCTGGAAATCGGGATCGCTGCCCTTTGCCGCATTCGCGTTGAAGCGCGCCATCGTCGCCCGCAGCTTGCTGCGATCCACCCCGATCTTGTCGGCCATCTCGTCCCAGTCCCTCGCGACGAACACCAGTTCGCGAACCGCGGGCGAATGCATCCAAAGCGGCATCATCGGCAGCACCGGCCCCATCGGATAGCGCCATTTGAACCCGGCATCGAACAGGATGAACGATGGCGAGGTCCCGGCGCCAGGCTGGTCGTTCTCGACCATCGCCTTGCCGGCCATGTGATAATCGACCGCCTCGTTGAAATAGCGCTCGCCGGCCTGGTTGACGATGATCGATCCCGGCAGTGCGCGCTCGAGGAACAGCGGTCGCGAACGGGGTTCGGTCTTCACATGCACTGCGGGCGCCCACCAGGCCGAGTCCAGCCGTTCGGTCGCAGCACCCAGCGATTTGGCGAGTTCGAGGACCTCGCCCTGGTTATTGCCCTGCGATCCGCTCCAGTCCGGATTCGGCGATTGCGGCAGGTAACGCGGTCGCAGCGTCGCGCTTCGCTCGAAGCCCCCGGCGGCAAGGATCAGCCCCTTCTTCACCCGGATGGCGGACTTGCGGCCACCCTTCTCGATGATCGCCCCCACCACGTCCCCGCCGTCGCGCACGATGTCGACCAGCGACGTCTCCCGCCGGATCCTGACGCCGCGCCGGTCGATCGAGAGCTTCAACCGCCCGATCAGCGCATTGCCCCCGGTCAAATAGCGCGAACGA
This sequence comes from Sphingomonadaceae bacterium, assembly GCA_947476425.1. Taxonomy (GTDB): domain Bacteria; phylum Pseudomonadota; class Alphaproteobacteria; order Sphingomonadales; family Sphingomonadaceae; genus CANJQJ01. Next base: position 37,426 of record CANJQJ010000003.1, read on the forward strand.
CTTGATTTGAGCCGCTGCCCGACATCCGAATAATAGCGCCACAATGTCCGCGCCATCGCGCTGATCCAGCCCGGCTTGCGCGTGACAAGCATCGAGGCGTCGATCGTATTCCACACGAAACGTCCGAACAGCATGTTCGATGGGTGCGGCGGTTCGAGATATTCGAGATCCGCGCCGAGCTTCCGCCCGTCGAGAGGCACGATGTCGTGGCTTCGCCAGCCGGGCCGGGCACCCGGCACCTCCGACTGATAATCCGGATACTGGATCGAGACATATTCGACCTCGCTGTTGCGGCTCACATATTCGAGCATCTCCGCGCCCTTCTCGACGAAGGTGCGGATCAGCGCTTCGTCGGCATCGCTGCCGGCAATCGCCTTGATGTAGCGAGTCGCATCGTCAGGATCATCGTCATGGCCACCGGCCCTGGCAAGGTGGCTTCCCGGAATCCACAGCACCGCGCCGGATGTCGCCGAGGTTCCCCCGAAGTTCCGCCCCTTCTCGATCAGCACGACGCTGGCATGGAGATCGGCGGCGACCAGCGCGGCTGTCATCCCCCCGGCCCCCGATCCGACGACCAGCACGTCGCATTCCTCATCCCATTCCCGCCGAGGCATTTTTTCTTCCCCTGTTTTATCGGCAATACGTCTGCTCCGGCCTCGAACATCCTGTCAATCGACCGGGTCGCACCATTCACCCCCAAGAGCCGATTGGCCAAACCCTTGTCCGAAACGACGCATCCGATCGACTTGTCGCGACCTTGCCAAGCGCACACCATGATCCCGGATAAAAGGCGGGCCAAAGCCACCAAAGCTGTTTCGGGGAGATGATTATGGGCCTGAAGCTCGTCTATGAACCGATCAAGATCAAGGGCGTCGAAGTCCGCAACCGCATCTCGCGGTCGTCACATGGCACCAACCTGTCGAACTACGGCCAGATCACCGATCGCCTGATCGAATATCACCTCGCTCGCGCAAAAGGCGGAGTCGGCCTGACATTCCTTGAAGCCGCAACCGTCCATCCAAGCTCGGTGCTCAGCCTCGCCAACATGGATGATACGGTGATCGACGGCTATCGCCGCCTGATGGCTGCGATCCGGCCGCACGGCATGCGCGTCTTCCAGCAGATCTGGCATGGCGGTCACATCTATCCGGTCCCCGACCAGTCCTCGCCATGGGGCGTTTCGGCAGTGCCAAACCCCGCCACCGGCATCGTTCCGAACCCGATGGGCCTCGCCGAGATCGAGGAAGTCATCGACTATTTCGCCAATGCCGCCCGCCGCTGCGTCGAAGGCGGGATCGAGGGCATCGAGGTCCACGCCTCGCATGGCTACCTCATCATGCAGTTCCTCAACCCGCTCGTGAACAACCGGACCGATCGCTACGGCGGGTCGCTCGAAAACCGCATGCGCTTCCTTCGCGAAGTCCTCATCGCGGTCCGCGCACAGGTCCCGTCCGATTACCCCATCGGCATCCGAATGGGCGCCAGCACGGGCGAACACGGGCTCGACGAACAGGAACTCGCCGTCGTCGTGCAGAAGCTCCAGTCGGAAAATCTGATCGATTTCCTCGATCTCAGCTGGAGCGACTATTTCAACTTCAAGTTCGTCGCCGCGATGGATCAGCCCGTCGGCTACCAGCTGCCCTCAAGCGAAAAGATCGCCGCTGCCTCAAAGGGCATCCCGCGGATCATGATCGGGCGCTTCCGTACGCTCGACGAGGCCGAGCAGCTGCTCCGCGACGGCGTTACCGACATGGTCCACATGACCCGAGCCCACATCGCCGATCCCGATATCGTCCGCAAGACAATGGCCGGCCATCCCGAGCAGGTCCGCGCCTGCATCGGTTGCAATCAGGCCTGCTGGCAGGGCATTAATCTAGGCTATCCGCTGGCCTGCACGATCAACCCGGCGGCCGGTCGCGAAGGCGATCTCGCCGAGGCGCTGATCGAGCCCGCCGAAAAGCCCGGCAAGGTTGTCGTCGTCGGCGGCGGACCAGCTGGCATGGAAGCCGCGCGCGTTGCAGCACTCCGCGGTCACAAGGTCGTGCTGTTCGAGGCACGCCAGCAGCTCGGTGGCCAGGTCGCCGTGGCGAAGCGCGCACCCCGCCTGCACACAATCGGTGACATCGCCTTCTGGCTCGAACAGGAAATCTACCGCCTCGGCGTCGACGTGCGCACCAACGTCTATGCCGATGTCGATGATGTCGTCGCCGAGAAGCCCGATTTCATCGTCATCGCCTGCGGATCCATTCCCCGTGATAATGGCGTTCAATACGGCTATCCGGCCGAGCCAGTCCCCGGCTTCGACCAGCCTCATGTGCTTTCGGCGATCGACCTTCTCACCGGTGCCTCGGGCGACCTCGGCAAGAGCGCGGTCGTATTCGACGATGTCGGCCATTACGAGGCCATCGCCGCCGCCGAATTTCTGATCTCGAAAGGCCTCAAGGTCGCATTCGTCACCCGCTTTGCCAGCGTCGCGCCGCAGCTCGATCATGTCACCCGCGTCGATCCCGCATTTCGCCGCTTCGCCGAACAGGGCGATTTCCGGCTGATCGTGCGCGGCAGGATCGACGCGATTTCGCGCGACAGCTGCACCGTCCGCACGCTCTATCGCGCCGAGGCCGAGGAAATTCCGGCCGATACGCTGGTGTTCATCAATGCCAAGGAGCCGATGCGCGATCTCTACGACACATTGCGCGAACGCGGCTTCGAAAAGGATCGCACGCTTGTCATCGTCGGCGATGCCCGCGCGCCCCGCGATCTTCACATGGCGATAACCGAAGGGCACCGGCTCGTTCGCGCAATCGTGTGACGCATCAATCCCAGATCAGGTGAATAGCCGCCGGTCCGCGAAACTGCATGCCAGATCGCCGCGGCGCGGGCTGCTCGGGATCTAGCCGCAGATTCGGCAGGTCGAGCAGCATGTTTGCCGCCGCCTCGATCTCGACTCGCGCTACCGGCATCCCAATGCACATATGGACGCCGCTCCCGAAACCCAGATTGACCTGCTGGTGCCGATCGAGATCGAATATATCGGGGCGCTCGAACATCCTCTCGTCGCGGTTGGCCGAGGCGATGACCAGCGTCACCGCCGCCCCGGATGGTATCGCCACGCCGCCGACCTCGATATCGCGCGTCGCCTGTCGCGCAAGGAATCCGGCGACCGGTTCGAGGCGCATCGACTCGTTCAAGGCGCGCGGCAGCAAGCTGCGATCGTCGCGCACCCTCGCAAGCAGCGCGGGATCCTCCAACAGGTGAAGCATCAGGTTGCCGATCGTTCGCGTGGTCGTCTCCGCCGCCGCCGGCAGCATCATCCGCACGATTCCGGCAATCTGGCCGTCGTCGAGCGACTGGCCCTCATATTCCGCCCGGATCAGCCGGTCGATCATCTCCTCACCGGTCGCGCCGCTACGTCGGCGTTCCGCGACCACCCCGCGAACGCTTTCGTCAAGCATCCCCGCCGCCGCGAAGGCGCGTTCCATCGAGGCTTCCAACTTGTCGGGATCGACCTGCGGGCCGTTCAGGATCTGCAAGGCCCAGTCGGCAAACTGCGCGACCGAGGCGCTGTCATCAGGAAAGCCGAGGATCGCGTAGATTGCCCGAACCGGAAACGGCATCGCCAGATCGGCGATCAGTTCCGCCCGCCCCTTCTCCCGCAATGGTATGCCATATTCGCGTTCGACCAGTGGCGCGACGATGATGTTCTTCCATCGCCGCGTCACCTCCGGTGAGAAGCAGGGTTGCAACAAGCGCCGCAGCACCCGGTGGGACTCGCCGTTGCGAGCGCTCAGGAACATCTCGCCCAGGAAGGTGCCAAGCCCATCCTTCAACAGTTCGGTGGACCAGTTGCTGTCGTCGCAAAGCACTGCGCTGACATCGGCGTGGCGGAACAGGCTGAACACTTGCCGCCCGGTGTTGGCATAGTCTGATTGCGAGGGAATCCCGTATTTCGCCAATATGTCCCCGGCCATCACTGGCGCTGAATCGCGCAAGCGAGCGTAGAGCGCATAGGGATCGTCCAGGTCCTCGGCGGCGTAAGTTGCGCTCACCGATCGAAATGCCCCGGTCGTATCCGGAAGCCCGTCCGACTGATTATCGACCGTCTGCACCATAGCCCGCGCCCATCCTCCCATTATTGTGGTTATGGATTCCGAAAACGCGATCTAGCCCTCGTCGACGATTGGGTTTCGCAATATGCCGACCTTCTCGACCTCAACTTCGCAGACGTCACCGGCCTTCATGTACAAGGGCGGCTTTCGCGCCATGCCGACCCCGGCCGGCGTGCCGGTGACCAGCAAGTCACCGGGTAGCAGCGTCAATGCTTCGCTGAGCACCGAAACCAGCTGTGCGACTCCGAACACCATGTCGGACGTGTTCGACGATTGCACCACCACCCCGTTGAGCCGCGTCTCGATCGCCAGCCCTGCGGCAGCCGCCGGAATTTCGTCGGCGGTAACGACCCACGGCCCGAATGCACCGGTCGCGTCGAAATTCTTGCCGATCGTCCATTGCGGAGTCTTGAATTGATAGTCGCGGATCGACGCATCGTTGAACAGCGCATAACCCATCACATGATCCAGCGCGTCGGCCAGCGGGATGTGGCGCCCCCCTTTGCCGATGATCGCGACAAGCTCGCCCTCGTAATCGAGCGCGGTGGAAACCCTGGGACGAACGATTGCTTCCTCATGGCCGATCAGGCTCGACGCAAAACGTCCGAATATCGTTGGATAGTCCGGCTGCTCGTAAGGCGATTCCTTGGTGTGATCGCGATAGTTCAGCCCGACGCAAAGAATCTTCCGAGGTTCGCGCAGCGGAGGCAGGAACGAGAAGCTGCCCGCCTCGAACACATCACCATCGCATAGCAGCGCATGATAGGATCCAAGATCACCCTGCGACTGGATCGCGACATCGAGCGACTGCACCGAGCCGTCGTCGACGAAGCAGCGTCCACGAACACTGCCGTCCGGTGCCAGCGTTGCCGCAGCCGGCCCACGAGCAGTCGAAATCGTTGCGAAACGCATTTTATTCTCTCCGGTGATGACTTGGCTTGATCGAGACTGACCCGCCCCAGCGATCATTGGCAAGCGCGCCGAACATCGCAATTCAGACTCGATCGTCTTGCACCGGACATCACGCCAGTCCCCCCGCCCGAAGACAGGCGGCAGCTTGGGTGACTCGGTCGCAAATCATGACCGCTCTGGCCAACGTATCGCCCAACCATGAGGTCGACCATGCCCGCATCTTCAACCCGAAGCCCGCTTGCCACGCCGGACCAGCAATATGCCGAAAGCCTGGCGCTGCGCCTGGTCGAATTACCCCGTATTCGCGCCGCGCGCGAACAGGCACGCGCCGTCCTGCTCGCAGATCCAATCGCCCGCACGCCTGAAGGCTGGCTTGGCCTCGATCGCGCGCTCGACCAATGGGTGCTGGCGCTCGCGATGCGTGTGGTGAATGCCGATCCCTTCCGACCGAGGATCGTGTGGGGAGTCTATAATCCGCCCCGAATTTGGTTCGGCCACGTCTATCCGGGCGCGGCGGTAGCAATCGACAATCCCGACAATTGCAACCGCGAAATACCGATCGACGGTGACTCCACCTATGAGATCCGTGGACGTTTCGGCAATCCCGCCATGCAGTTCATGATCGAGATCGTCACCGATTTCGAACAATATTCCGGTCTCGGCCGAACGATGAGCGCGCTGACCTCACAAAGCATCGTCACCGAGGCCGACGGCTCCTTCATCCTTACGGTCGACAGCCAACCAGCGAATGGCCGCTCCAATCACCTGCAATCCGAACCCGGAACCAACTGGATGTTCATGCGCGACAGCGCCTCGGACTGGACGAAGGAATGGACCACGCTTTCGGTCGTCCGGCTATCGGGCCCGCCAGCGCCACACGTGCGGAGCGAAGATGCCATCGCTGACGACATCGTGCGCTCGATGCCGGTCTGGATCCGGTTCTGGAATGGCTTCAAGGATGATTTCCTCGGCTATCCCGAGCCCAATCGCCTCGTCGGACCAATTGGCCGCCCGGGCGGATGGGGGTATTTGTTTGGCGGTCGCTTCGAGATTGCCCCCGACGAAGCCGTCGTCGTCACCACCACCGATGGCGCCGCCAATTATACCGGTTTCCAGATCTCGGATCCGTGGACGCTTTCGCCCGATCCGGTCTACCGGCTCGCCAGCCTCAACAAAAGCCAGATCCGCCCCAATCCTGACGGCACGATCACTTATGTGATCGCCGCCAACGATCCCGGCGTTCATAACTGGATCGATACGGTTGGCTTGCTTCAAGGCTGGATGCTTTTGCGCTGGCAGGGCGTTCCCTCGGCCACCGATCCAGCCACGCTGGTTTTATCGGTCAAGACTTCGAAACTGTCCGATCTCGCCGAGACCTTGCCGCAAGGCGTACCGATGGCGACCCTGGCCAGTCGTAGCGCCCAGATCGCCGATCGCATTTCCGGCTACGCACGTCGCTACATCGAATAGAAACCGCCGGTTATCCAGGCGCATGTCTGGGCCCGGCACCGTCGAAGATGCCGGGCCCATATTGCTTATGCCTCAGTTCGCAGCGTTGGCGCTTTGGCGCCCTGCCTGTGCATGCGCGCTGCCGCTCCCGGATCCGGTCGCAGATCCGCTGATGGCATGCGAAGCGCCACCTGCACTATTGCTCACATCCGAAGCATGCTGTTGCGCCGCCCGTCCCGCACCCTGAGCGGCACCAGTGGCCGTACCGGCGGCACTGCCCGCCAGCGATCCGACTGCGTCAGTCCCGACGCCCTGCGCGCTCAGGCCAACGCTCTTGTCGATCGACTGCGTCGCGGTCGCCCCACCGCTGCCATTGAGCATCGAACCTGCCGGACCCGTTGCCGAAGTCGCGCTGTTGAGCGTGCCGGTCACGGTGCCCGCAAGCCCTGCGTTGGCGCTGGCAGAACCGGAATGCGGATCCAGCGACTTGGAGGCAGTCGCGGTGCCAGTGCCGTTGACCGATCCAGTGATGCTCTGGCTCGCCGACGTCACCGAATTCAGCGTTCCACCCAAGCCACCAGCGCCGTTCAATGTGCCACCGACAGTACCGCCCAGCGTTCCGCTCAACGTCCCGCCGAGACCGCCGCCCAGACCACCGCCGCCGAGCAGCTGCGCTTGGACGGGGGCAGTCGCGAGTCCGGCGAGAAGCATCGCATTACCGAGAATGATGAACTTATTCATGATCTGTCTCCTGAATTTGCGAGTTCTTCCGAACCCGTCATGAGGAGAACGACGGCTGAATCCCGTTTCATCCCGCATCGTCATTTTTTTGCGATCACCAACTTTGGTTCGATCCGGCAAGGTCGACAGACGATGCCCTGTCCAACCTTGCCCTTGCCCGGAACGGCTTCCGCTGAAACCACGCCCAACGCGCCGCGTCCCCCGCTGGAAGCCAGCGCCAGTCGCGCCGCTACCAGCGGAGCCGCAAACGACGTACCCCGCACGCTTGCATAGCCCTGTCCGGGCAGCGCCGCCGCCATCTCGGCACCGGGTGCCGCAAAATCGAGATGCGCGGCGCGACCGGCTTCGAGCAGCGCACGATCATGCGAATCCACGCCCGTTACGGCGATCACCCCCGGATAGGATGCCGGATACTGCGGAGGCGCCGCCGGGCCGTCATTGCCGACCGCCGCGACGATGAGCACGCCCTTGGCCTGCGCAGCCTGCACCGCACGCTCGAGCAGGCGGTTTGGCGGGCCGACCAGGCTGATCGTCACGACCTTTACCCGGCGCTCGACCAGCCAGCCTAGCCCGCGCACGATCAGTTCCGCCGATCCCGCGGCGGGTTCACCACCATAGACATCGGCGACAAGCAGGCTTGCCCCGGGTGCCGCACCACGGAACGCCCCGTCAACGCCCACCAGCAGCGAGGCGATTGCCGTACCATGGCCGCTCGCTCTTGGTCCGGACGGCGCAAACCCGCGCTGCTCGATCAACGCATGCGCAAGAGCCGGGTGCGATGCGACGCCTCCGTCGATCATTCCCATCGACGCGACGTTTGTAGATAGCCGTCCGTCCGATGTCGCGCCTGCGGAAGGCCCCAACGCGCCGCCCGCAGGTTCGAAGACATGATTGACCTCATATTGGCCGTCGGGATCCAGCTTGCGCAGCGTTTTGAGGCCGTCTTCCGCATCCTTCCCCCTGGGCGGCGCCAGCACGACCAGCGATATTCCCAACCCCGGCACATCCTCGCCCCGCAAACGCGAGAAACCCTTGCCCAGGGCCGTTGCAACCAAAGCTGGTGCCGGATCGAGCAGGATGATTTCACCGCGACGAATTGGATTGCCCTTGTCGTCCGCATCCAGCACCCTGCGATTATCATGGACCAGCGTACGCAAACGCTGGCGCCGAAGGTCGAACAGCGATGCGCTGTCGAGCCCTTCCAGCAAGCGCGGGGATTCGAGGCTGCTCGCCACCGAACCAAGCACGGGCACGCTGCCGGTAACGGGTTGCAGCGCGCCGCCGACGAGTTGCCCGGGAAGCGCGCCAAGCCCCCCCGGCAGCAGTTGCGCTCCTGCTGCAACAGCGCCAAGCGCGACACTGGCAAGCGCTACGCATGTCAGGGTTGATCGGATCACGGACATCTCCTTTTATTTTCCTGTCACGGGATTAAACGACGGAGAAGGATCGTTTCATCCAGTATCGGGATGGATGGATAACGAACTTGGAAGCAATCGCCATTTCATTCGACCAGGGAATTACCGCAATGCTGCCGCGTCTGCGGCGCTTTGCCCACGGCTTGTGCGGCAATGCGACTGACGCGGACGATCTGGCACAGTTGACCGTCGAGCGCGCCCTCCGTGCCCGTCTTCAATGGCAGGAAGGGACTCGACTCGACAGCTGGCTCTACCGGATCATGCGAAACATCTGGATCGATATCGTGCGGGCACGCGGTCGCATGGAAAAGGTGATGCTGCCCGAAGAAGCCGGCGCGCAAACAGGCTATGATCCGGTGCCGGAGGTCGAGGCTAGACTCGAGCTTGGCAACGTGATGCGCGCGATGGCCCAGCTGCCCGAGGAACAGCGCGAGGCAGTCGCGCTCGTGCTGGTCGAGGGTGTCGGCTATCGTGAGGCGGCCGAGATCCTCGCCATCCCGGTGGGCACCTTGTCGAGCCGGCTTGTCCGCGGTCGGAATGCCCTGTTGACGCTTTTGGGCGGAGTTTGAAAGATGATCGAAGACAAGACATTGCTTGCCTATCTTGACGGTGAACTCGACAAGCGGAGCGCCGCGATGGTCGAGGCGGCCGTCGCCGCCGATCCCGAGTTGGCGCGCAAGCTGGAGCGACATCGCCGGCTTCGCGACGTTCTTCACGCGAGCTTCGATCCACTTCTCGAGCAACCGCTTCCTCCCGGCCTCGCCGCCGCGGTCTCGCGCAACAAAGTCGTCAACATCGACACATTCCGCCGTCCGCCCAAGACCGGACGCCCGGCCACCAACTGGACGCAATGGAGCGCGATCGCCGCAACCCTCGTTGCTGGCGTAGTCGGCGGCTACATGATCAAGCCAGATGCCAAGCCCAGCGGATCCGGGCCGATTGTCGAACGTGATGGCCATATCATCGCGGCAAGTGACGTAGCGCAAGCGCTCGACACGCAGCTCGCCAGCGCCGGCACAACCGGACCCGTCCGCGTCGTCCTGACATTTCGGAACCAGCAGGGCGAGTTCTGCCGCAGCTTCGAGGGCAAGGCCGCATCCGGCGTAGCCTGTCGACTTGGCCGAGATTGGCGGATCGCAGGCTTCTATCCCGGTGACCAGACCCAGCACGGCGACTATCGCACGGCCGCTGCGGGAGATCCCCGGATCATGGCGCTGGTCGAAGACATGATCGAGGGCGCGCCGCTCGATTCAAGTGAGGAACGAAACGCGCGCGACAGCGGCTGGAAAGCCGGGTTGAGTCTGCCTGCCCCGGGCTAAGTCGCCGGCCGCAATTCCTCATTCGCGTCACGCCCAAGCACCTTGGCGAGGAACCTCACTCCAAGGTCGAGGCCAAGGCCGTCGACACCGTGGCCGAGGCCCGGCGAGATATGTGCGGCAACATCGAATCCAAGCCGGTGCAGGGCATTGCGGGTGTCCTGCATCGCACGAACTGGCACGATCGGATCCGCGCTGCCATGGATCAGCAGCACGGGCGGCTTGCTGCGCACTTCGGCGGCGAACCCGCCATCGTCCGCTAACATGCCGGAATATCCTAATATTCCCGAGATGGGATGTGCGCGCCGGGCGCCGACATGGAGCGCCATCATCGTGCCCTGGCTGAAGCCCACCAGCGCCACCTGGTCCTCGGCCAGCCCCAATTCGGCGAGATGGCGGTCGATATAGGCATCGAGCGCCGGTGCCGCCCGCCGGGCGCCCGCTGCCAGTGCCTGCGGCGAGAGATCGTTCAGCCCCCACCACTGATACCCGCCCGGACTATGCGGGCAATGTTCGGACGCGTTGGGCGCAAGGAACAGGGTGTCGGGTAGCGCATGGCGCAGATGCGGCGCGAACCCGATAAGGTCCGCGCCGTTCGAACCATAGCCGTGAAGCATGACGACGAGACGCCGGGGCGCATTGCCCGTTGCCGGATCGAGCCTGCGGCCATCCCTCACGGGCGGACCGGTCACGAGCCGCACCTTGTCATCGGCGATGCCCTTCCAGCCATTCGAGGACCTTTTTGGGAGCGCTTTCGCCGTAGGGATCATCGTCGGCGCCATCGTCATTTATCCCGGGCTCCTCGAACCATGCGACGACCAGCCCGTCCTCTATGACCGCTGCATAGCGCCACGATCGCAGGCCGAAGCCCAGATGGTCCTTCTTCACCAGCATGCCCATCCGGCGCGTGAAATTCGCGGATCCATCCGGCAGGAGCTTGATCTTCTCGAGGCGCAGATGCTTGGCCCATTGGTACATCACGAACGCGTCGTTGACCGAGAGGCAATAGACCTCGTCCGCACCCGCTTCCCGCAATGCCGGGTATGAGGCTTCGAAAGCTGGGCACTGCTCCGTGGTGCATGTCGGGGTGAATGCACCGGGCAGCGCGAACAGGACGATCCGCTTGCCTGCGAAGACCGAGCCGCTGGCGAGGTCCTGCCAGCGAAACGGATTATCCCCGCCAATGCTTTCGTCGCGTACGCGAGTCTTGAAGATAATGTCGGGAACCCGGCGTCCTAGCATATTGCGTCTCCCTTCGATTAGCCTTCCACAACGCGCTCCGACGCCGCCGGCTCCATGCGCCGCGACCCTCCCATGCAACGATTTGTCCCGCTTCGCCATCCTTGGCGCGGTTTGACGGAACGGGTTTCGAGGTCGGGCATTGCCCACTTATCGGAAATGAAGGAGGCCCACATGGTACGGAACACAGATCGCGGCATAAGCCGAAAGGCGAGCGGCCTTTACGCCGCCGCGCGCAATCAGAGCACTACGTCGAAGCTCACCACTCTCGGCGCCCTCGCGGCGGGCGCTGCCGCGGTAGCCTATTTCAAGGACGCCGGCCGACGCGCAAAGGTACAGGACATGGCGCGCGACTATGGCAATCGCGTCACCAGCTGGTGGGATACGATGTTCCCCTCGATCGCCACCCCGGCGCACACCGGATCGCAAGCCACCCCCAACTGAACGTCGCCTGGCCTGCCGGATCACTGACCTCCGCGCAGAAGGTTGGTTTCCGGCCCGGTCGCCGGCTTGTCCCAGACAAATACGCCATAGCGCATTGCGCCAGTTCGTAGCGCGATCATCAGGCGTGGCACGCTGAGGACGAACGAACGATTCCTGGTGCTGCGGCTGAACGCGAGGCGCCGGTAGTGCCCATCGGTGAACAGCTTCAGCATGAACCGGCGCGCGCATATCGACCAAGTCCGACGAACATCGAGGCCGATATCGTCAAAACTGACGGGCACCAACCCCGCGTTGCTGGCTAATCCAGCGTAGTCCTCGCGATCGCCCATGCTCGGCAGCCGCCCCTCTCGGCAGATCGGCTCCAGGAGATGCCGGACTTCCATGTCGGTCGGATTGCTCCGCGATAACCAGGCGCAGACGACCAACCGCCCGCCCGGCTTGAGCACGCGCGCTGCCTCGGTGAAAAACCTCGCCTTGTCGATCATATGCTCGGAGCTTTCGATCGCATAGGCACGCTCGAAGCTCCCGTCGGGCAGGCCATTTTCAAGCCAGTCGCGATGAACGAACGTCACCGAACCGTCGCCATTCGCAAGCGATTGCGCAAACCGCGCCTGCACGCCAGAGATCGTAAACCCGGTTACCGCGACGCGATGACGCGATGCAAGATATCGCGCGGTCCCACCATAGCCACAGCCGATATCGCAAACCGCCTGCCCGTCCCGCAAATCGAGCTGGTCCGCAACAAGATCGATCAGCGCTTCGGTAGCCTCGGTCGGCGTCTCGCGTCCCGCGCGCCAATAGCCATGATGGACATGCTCGCCCCAGATTTCACGATAGGCCGTGTCGAGCTCGTCATAATGACCGCTGACATCCTCGACCGTCTGGATCGTCAACGGAAATATCATGCGCGGCGCGCTCCCCGTGCGGATCGAACTCCCGCCAATTGGCGGCATAATCCAGCCATCGTCAATCCGCTGCGATCGGTCCTCCGACATTCACGGGACGGCGCGCCATCCAGACGAACCCTATCATCGCGAGCGAAAGCCAGCCACATAGCCAGAATATCTCGGTCGATGAGAGCAGATAGGCCTGGCCCACCACCTGCCGCATGATCAACCCCGCGCCTTGCTGGTCGGTCAGCCCCTGCACATTGAGCGTTGCGATGGCGTGCTGATACGCTGGAACATAGCCGTTGAGACCCTCGACCAGATGGCTCTGGTGGACGGCTTCACGACGGTCCCACATCGTCGTTACGAGCGAAGCCGCGAAGCTTGCCCCCGTGATCCGGACGAAGTTGGATATCCCCGTCGCCGAAGGAACCCGTTGCGGCGTGATGCCATCGAGCGAAATCGTCAGCATCGCGAGGAAGAAGGTGCTCATCGCGACGCCCTGGACCATCAGCGGAAGCGTGAAATCCCAGAAGCTGGAGGATGCCGTCAGCTGCGAGCGCATGAAGAACGACGCCGAGAACGCGAGAAATGCGATCGTCGCGAGCCAGCGCGCGTCGATTTTCCCGCTCAGCCGCGCGATCAGCGGAGTCAGCAGCGCCGCAACCACCCCGCTCGGCGCCGCCACCAGCCCAGCCCATGTCGCGCTATAGCCAAGCTGGGTCTGCAGCCACAGCGGCAATAGCAGCGTGTTGGCGAAGAACAGCGCATAGCCCAGGCAGAAAGCAATCGTGCCAAGCGAAAAGTTGCGACCGCGAAACAGGCTCAGATCGACGGCCGGATGCTCATCGGTCAATTCCCAGATGATCCAGGCTACGAATATGATCGCGGCGATCGCGGCGGCGATGACGATCACCGGCGAATGAAACCAGTCCGCATTCTTGCCGAGGTCGAGCATCACCTGCAGCGATCCCACCCAGATCACGAGCAGCATCAGCCCGACCTTGTCGATCGGCAGCTGGCGAGTATCGGTCTCGCGCGACGCCAGGAAGCGCCAGCTTATGAAAGCAGCGAAAAGCCCGACCGGAAGGTTGATCAGGAAGATCCAGCTCCAATGGTAATTGTCGGAGATATAGCCGCCGAGCACCGGCCCCATGATCGGCGCGATCAACGTCGTCATCGACCAGATGCCCAGCGCGGTAGATCGCTTGTTGGTGGGGAAGATCGAGATCAGCAGCGCTTGGGAGCCGGGGATCATCGGTCCCGAGACGGCCCCCTGCATGATCCGGAAGACGATCAAGGAAGGCAGGCTCCACGCGATCCCGCACAGGAAGGACGCGAGCGTGAACAGCACCACCGAGACAACGAAGGTGCGCACCACGCCATAGCGGCCCATCAGCCAGCCGGTGAGCGGCACCGCGACTCCGTTTGCCACGGCAAACGACGTGATGATCCAGGTACTCTGGTCGGCGCTGACCCCGAGATTGCCGGCAATCGTGGGCAGCGAGACATTGGCTATCGTCGAATCCAGCACCTGCATGAAGGTGCCGAGCGCCAGCGCGATCGCGGTGACGCCCAGCGCCGCGCCGGCGAGCGGCGCCTGACCACCCGCCGGCCCGCTCATCGCGCGTTCGGCGCGCTGTTGGCCGCGATGATCCGTGCAATTTCGCGATCGACGTCCGGACCACCGTCCTGGCTAATTGCACGGGTCGGCGCACGCTTGGAAGGCCGTGCGATCCGCACGCCCGAAGTGTCGCTGGTATCGACGGTCACGTCGGCCGAGAGGCCGAGGCTAAGCGGATGCGCGGCGATATCTCGCGGATCGATCGCGATCCGTACCGGTAGCCGCTGAACGATCTTGATCCAGTTGCCCGATGCATTTTGCGGCGGCAGCAGCGCGAAGGCGCTTCCGCTACCCGCGCCAAGCCCCTCGACCCGACCATGAAACACGACATCGCCACCATAGACGTCCGTGGTGATCGTCGCGGGCTGGCCGATACGGATATCGCGCAGCTGTGTTTCGCGGAAATTGGCGTCGATCCACAGGCCGCGCATCGGCACCACGGCCATCAAGGGCATTCCCGCCGACACTCTCTGGCCGAGCTGGACGGTTCGCTGGCCGATCACGCCATCGACCGGCGCTACGATATGCATATGGCTCGCGAGGATCGCGGCGTTTCGATATTGGGCGATCGCCGCAAGCACCGCCGGGTTGTTCGACACCGATACGCCCTGCACCGTTGTGCGCGCCTGCGTCTGCCGACTGATCGCGAGCGCGAGCGTAGCCTTCGCGCTGGTGACCGTGTCCGCGGCGTGCGCGACCTCCTCGCCCGAGACCGCACCCTCCTTGGCCGCACCTTGGCGGCGGGCGAGATCGTTGCGCGCTCGCGCAAGCTCGGCCTGTGCCTGGGCGACTTCCGCGCCGGTCTCGTCCACCTTGGAAATATCCGAACGCACCCCGCGCACGGCACTGGCAAGCCCCGCCTCGGCGGCGGCGAGCGTTACGTCGGAGGTGGCCGGATCCAGATCGATCAGCGCCTGTCCGCTCCGGACCGCCTGGGTATTATCGGCATGGATCGCGATCACAGTGCCCGCCTCGCGGCTCGTGATCGAGACGATGTCACCGCCGACATAGGAGTCATCCGTCTCCTCGCTGGGCGAGACGAAGAAGAAATGATGGATCGCCAGCACGGCCAATATGATCCCGACGACGATTGCGAGGATCGTGAGCCACCGGCGGCGTGTGCTCGCCTTGCCGTCGGGAGCGTCCTGCAAGATGGTTCCGGAGGTGGGAGCGGCTGCGATGTCGTTCATGAGGAAGCTTTCGACCGGGTTTCGGTGGTGGGTGTGGACGCGGGATCGAACCCGCCGCCGACCGCAATCAGCAACTGGATCCGGCGGATGGCTGCCTCCGTCGCGATTCCGACGCGCGCTTGTCGGGCAGCGAGCAAGCGGTCGTTCGAGTCCAGAATGTCGAGTTGCGATCCAAGCCCAGTTCGCATCCGCACCTCATTGAGGTGAACCGTGCGCGAAAGACCCAGCAACGCCTGCTCCTGTTCGGCCGCGTCGGCGCGGGCGGCATCGACCTTAGTCAGCGCGTCCGCCACGTCACGCACGGCGCCGAGCACCGCATCGTTATATTTGGCCACCGCACCATCGAGCGTGGCGGTCGCGCCGGCATATTCCGCCCGCAGACGCCCTCCCTCGAAGATCGGCAAATGGATCGCCGGCCCGGCGCCATAGGTTCGCGCATTCGCTGTGAAGAAGGCTCCAAGTCCGACCGCCTGCAACCCGATCAACCCGCGCAGGTCGATATTGGGATAGAAGGCGGTACGCGCCACCTTGCGACCGGCGCTGGCGCTCTCGATGCGCGCCTGTGCCGCAAGCAGGTCGGGTCGCCTCCCGAGAAGATCCGCGGGCAGCGTTTCGGGCAAGGGCAATGCATGATCGAGAGCGAATGTCGGCCGCTTTATCTCGGGATAGAAATCCGCGCCGCGTCCGATCAGCGCAGCCAGCGCATGCACGGCCACCGCACGGTCGCGTTCGGCGCGGACCTCGGCCTGCCGGGCCTGCGCGAGCAGTGTCACTGCGGCGTTCTCATCGAAGCCACTGGCAAGCTTGTTGCGCATACGCACCCGCACCAGGGCAAGCCCGTGCTGCCTCGATGCCACGAACTCCTGCGCGATATCGACGAGCTGCCAGCCACGCAGCAGGTCGACATAAGTCTGCGCAACCGAGCCGGCGAGCGCCAGCCGCGCCGCCGCCAGGTCATAGCCCACGGCATCCCTGGAAGCGCCAGCCTGACGGATCAGTGCCGACTGGCGGCCCCAGAAATCGAGATTCCAGCTTATGTTCGCCTGCGCGGTGGCGATCCAGCGCGTAGTTCCTGCGAAGGGCGGGGGTATTTCATATTCCCCGCTCAATCGATCCCTCAGCAACGATGCATCCGCATCGATTTGCGGCAGGCGCGCGGCATCCTGCTCGGCGAGCACCGCCTGAGCCCCGCGCAGCCGGGCCATCGCCGCATCAAGAGTCGGATTGTCGGCAAGCGCCGCGTCCATCAGCCGATCGAGCTGAGGATCCGCCATCGCTTCCCACCACCGCGCATCGATGGCCGGAGCAGTCTCTGCCCCAAGGCCGAGCCCTTGGGATTGCACGGCTATCGATTGCGGCTTGATCCCGGATATCGGAACACAGCCGACGAGCAGCACACCCATGAGGGCCGGTATCGCGGCTAATCGCGAAGCGCGCTTCATCCCTCGTCTCCCGCTTGGCTTTCGCCCGCCTCGAGCCGCATCAGCATCTTCGACAGGATCGTCGTGAACAGCGTGATTTCCTGCGGCGTGAAGCCGGCAAACAAATCGCTCCACAGGGCGTCGATGCCAGGCCGCATTTCTGCGACGGCGGCCTCGCCTTTCGGCGTTACAGCCAGCGTCACGACACGCCGATCCTGGCGGGATCTGGTCCGCCGCAACATATCCTGTTCCTCGAGCTGGTCGAGAACCCGGGTGACCGCCCCGGTATCGTGGCACATGTTCCGTGCCATCGCGCCGGCGGTATCGACGATGCGATCCTGCACTAGCCGAAGCGCAATCCATTGCGTGAAGCTCAGCCGGGAATCCTGGAAACACGCCTCGGCCCGCGTGGCGACAAGCTTTTGCACGCGGCGCAAGAGATAGCCGGGGGCCTGCGCAACCACGTCGTTCATGCCCACTATTGATGACACATCCATCATTATGATTGCCTAGACAATTATTGTTTGAGCAGCTAATAGGGGTCCGCACGAGACTTGTCAAACGCTCGGCCAAGCCTACAGAACCATGGCGAGGGAGATGATGATGGTTGCGATTTCGATCCTCGAATTGGTCCGGGTGCGTGAGGGACACACCTCGCGCGAGGCGCTGGATGCCGCGCGGGATTTCGCCGTCGAGGCCGAGGCATTGGGCTATGGCCGCATCTGGGTGGCCGAACATCACAACATGCCGGGCATTGCCTCGGCGGCTACATCGCTGGTGATCCAGCATATCGCTGCGGCAACCCGTACCATCCGCGTCGGCGCCGGCGGCATCATGCTGCCCAACCATGCGCCGCTCGTCATAGCGGAGCAGTTCGGAACACTGGCGACGCTATTTCCAGGCCGTATCGATCTCGGTCTAGGCCGCGCGCCGGGCACAGACCAACTGACGCTGCGAGCGCTTCGGCGCGACATGCGGAGCGCGGAAAGCTTCCCGCAGGACGTCATCGAGTTGCAGGCGCTGCTTGGCCCCGTCGAGCATGGGCAACGCGTCCAGGCGGTCCCTGGGGGCGGCACTGAAGTCCCCTTGTGGATCCTCGGGTCGAGCCTTTTCGGCGCCCAGCTGGCGGCCCAGCTTGGCCTCCCCTATGCCTTCGCATCGCATTTTGCGCCGGCAGCGTTGCTGCCCGCGCTCCAGGTTTACAAGGAACGCTTCCGGCCGTCCGAACAACTCTCCCGGCCGCATGTCATGATCGGCGTCAACATTGTCGCTGCCGACACCGATGCGGCCGCTCGGCGTCTCGCAACCACGCAACAAATGTCGATTGTCGATATGTTCCGCGGCGAGCGAGGGCTGAGCAAGCCGCCCATCGACGACATCGACACTTACTGGTCACCATCCGAGCGCGCCCAGGTGCAGGGCTTCCTTGCACGCTCGATCGTCGGATCGCCGGCTACGGTTGCGCAGGGCATCGCCGCGCTGGTCGAGGAAACCGGTGCGGAGGAACTGATGATCATATGCGATGTCTTCGATCCGGTCGCCCGGCGGCGCTCCATCGCGCTTATCGCCGAGGCCGCCCGGGCAGGCGATCTGGCCAGAATTGCCTGATCAGGCGGGTTGCGACACGGGTGTTGCACCGATGGCAGAGCGGGACCGGCGAAAGAATAATGCCGCGCTCAATATTCCAATAAGCGGCGCAACCGCCATCGCATGCTGAAGATGCGCACTATCGTTAAGCCGATGCAGGATGTCGCTTAATACCCCGATGCTTTGCGGGCCGAAACCTGCCCCAATGAGATTCAGCGTTACAACTGCGACGGCCATCACCGTTGAGCGCATATGGGGCGGAATCGCGGCGATCATGATGCCCCAGGCCGGCCCCATATAGGCCGAACCGACGAACGACCATGCACCGAAGCAAATCAGTGCGTGATAGGGCGAACCCAGCAGCGGCGCGACGATCGCGAGCGGTACGGAAAGAAGGATTGCGCCCCCACAAAGTCGCTTGAGCGTTGCCGGATCGCCATTTCCGAAGCGCGCTGCGATGGTCCCTCCCGCGACCGATCCGAATATGCCGGTCAGTCCGATGGCGATTGCGGTCATGATGCCGGTGCGCGCAGAGCCTATCCCGTGGATGCGTTGCAGGAATACGGGAATCCAGCTCGCCACTGCCAGTTGCACGAAGGCGGTGAGCACGATCGCGCTGATCAACCGCCGAACATCCTTGTCCCGGACGATGAACCTCAGCGTAGCCGCGATGGATATCGGCGCCTCGGTCGTTGCCGCGCCATTATCGCTACGTCCGCGCTGCGGCTCGCGCATCACGCAGGCGATGATGATCGAGAGCAGCAGTCCGGGCGCCCCTACCACCAGCAAGGCCGTTCGCCAGCCATGCGCCTGGCTCAGCTGGCCCGCAATCGCCGATCCGGCAATCAACCCGATCGACGGCGCGGTGAAATAGATGCTCAAAGCGGCAGGGCGCGATCTGGCATCGAATGTATCGCCGATCAGGGAAAGCATGGTCGGCGGCGCACCCGCCTCGCTGGCGCCAACTCCTGCTCGTGCGAGCAGAAGCAATGGAAAAGTCGGCGCCAGTCCGCCGAGAACCGTGAACAGGCTCCACAGGCCCAGCAACACCGCCAGCAAGCGCGTCCGCCTCAGCCGATCGGCAAGCGCTCCCACCGGAATTCCGAACAGTGCGAACGGGACGGCATAGGCAAGGCCGGAGAGCAATCCGATCTGCGTATCGTTGAGCCCGAACTCTTGTCGCACCGGTTCGAGCAGGATCAGAACTACACTTCTGTCGATCCCGTGAATGACGAACACTGTCCAGATCAGCATCAGCGTGACCCAGCGGACCGTCTCCGTCCCGTTCGCGCCGACTATACCGGCATCGGGTTTCATCCGCCGATCCGGCTCGCATAATCCGTGCGACGCCGCGCCAGCTGTGCCTCGCGTTCGCTCGCATTGAAGCGCGCCACGCCCAGAGCAAGCGTCCGTTCGAGGGCGTCGAGCTTCACCAGTTCCACGCCATGGAGCAAGCGGCTGGTATCGGCGCTGGACGCGAAATCCTGCCAGCGCAGCATGAACCAGCCCTCGCCATGGCCGGCAGTGTCGATCCAGTTGGCAATTCCGGGATCGCGCCGGGCGATGACGTAGGTGACCTTACCGTCGGCATCGCGCACATGCTGACTGTTGTTGAGGCTGACCTGGTTCGTCTGGGCATTAGGCACCATCATCCAGGCATCGCTGATCTGAAGCCCGGTGTAGGCCGCGCCTTCGACCTCGGTCACGATCACCAGCGCCTCATCGTCTTCCAGCCGGAAGCGTCCACCGGCCGCAAAGCCCCAGCCGCCATCGCGGGGAAACACCGCCGAGACCGAATTATGCGCCGGCGCGCCAAGGAACCCGCGCCGAAACGGCGTCCAGAAACGAACATAGCCGGGGAGATGCTCCGCTGTCCGCTGAATCAGCGTCACTTCGTCCAGCGCCGGTGTGTCGGGCGATCCATCGAGCAGGCGAATTTCCAGCGCATTTGGGCTCTGCCGCCAGTTCGCCAGCGTGTCGCGGTGATTGAGCGCCAGCGGACCCGGCACGGTTTGTATATGATTGGGCCGCCCGTTTGCAGGATCGAGGTCGAGCGTGATGCGGAATGCTCCGTCCGCATCCACGACGATGTCGCGATGAGTCAATATGCCGACCTGGTCGCCAAGGTCTGCCGCCAGCTTGCCGTCAGCCGGGGCCAGCATGAACTCGCCGGGAGCCTGCCGAGCAAGCTCAAGGCTGAACGTCGTCGGCCCATTTTCGAAGCGCCGCCCAAGCACCTCATAACGCCGCGCGCCATCAAGGAAGGCATTGCGATAGACATTGTCTGGATTGCCGACGCCTCCCACCGAGGCACCCGGAAAATCATGCCCGAACCAGCGTCGTGGCGTCTCGTCGATCGGCCAGTCGAATGCAGGCCGATAGGGATCCCCGATCGCCTCGCGCAATGCGAGCGACATCGCCCAGAAATCGATCCCAGGATCGAGGCCTGCCGCGCCCTCGGGCGTCGCGGCGACGGGATCCCGCGACAATTCCTCGCGCACGAGCGCCTTGGCGGCGATCACCTCAGGGCTCGCGACGATGCGCATCGCCATTCGCTCGGCATCGCGCTGGATCTCGGTGGCGAGCGGGCTGTCGATGCCCGTTCCGCTCCGGCTGATCAGATCATCGACCGTCATTATCTGCTCCTGTCATCTGATGACCGCACCGTGCACCGACCGGGTAGCGGCTGGAATTCAAATCGCCGTCCCGCTCAACCGGCGGACCAGCCGCCATCAACCGGCAAGATCGCTCCGTTGATGTAGCTCGATTGGTCGGACGCAAGGAACAGGATCGCATCAGCCTGGCGTTGGGCCGCCGCCGCGCGCGGCATCAGTCCCTGGACCGGGGTCAATCGCGCAATGAAGCGGCTGTCGAACTGCTCGAGACCACCATCACCGGCGATATTAGTGATTGTCGGCCCCGGGCAGATCGCGTTGCAGCGTATGCCCTCCTCGGCATGCATCCAGGCAATGCTGCGAGTGAGGCCGACGATGCCGTGCTTCGACACGGTATAGGCGAGCCCAGCGCCACCGCCGCGAAATCCGGCTTCGGAAGCGGTGTTGACGATGGCGCCCTTGCCCTTCGCCAACATGTGCGGCAGCACCGCGCGCGCCATCAGGAACGGCCCCGTGGTATTGACGGCCATAACGCGATCCCAAAGCTCAAGCGACGTTTCCGCCGCGGGCTCCATGCGATCGAGTATCCCGGCATTGTTGCACAATATATCGATCTGCCCCCATTCGAGCATCGTCGCTTGGACGAAGTGATCGACGGCGACCGGATCAGTGACATCTGCCGTCACAGCACGTGCCGTGCCGCCCGCAGCGTCGATCATCGCAACGGTCTCGTGCGCCCGTTCGCCTATGATGTCGTTGACCACCACCCACGCGCCAGCCTTGGCAAGCGTCAGAGCAGCCGCGCGGCCAATGCCCGAGCCCGCGCCAGTCACGATCGCTATCTTGCCGTCAAGCTCCATGCCCATGCCTTGCTCCTGTCCTGGTTCCAGGCTCTCGATGCCGAGCCGGATTCGAAACGCAGCCTGCCGTTTTGCACGACCGGCGAACCCGACCAAAGACAGGCGAAGCAATGATTTCGGATCAAATCTTCCCGCGCCATAGGACCCTCGATTGACGTGGGCATCGGCGTCGATCAATCCGTTCAAATGAACGCAACGACGGAAACGCGAGGATCGATCCCGGGCACTCTGGCCATTTTGCTGGGATGCGCGATGCTTGCCGTCGCGGTCATCGTCGCCTTTGCCTATTGGCCGGGCCTGATGACCTGGGATGCCGTGCGTCAATATGGCCAGGTCCTCGATCGGAATTTCGACGACTGGCACCCCCCGGCAATGGAGTGGTTGTGGCTGGCGCTCGTTCCAATTCATTCCGGCCCGCAGCCGATGCTTGTGCTGCAGTTGCTGTTGTATTGGAGCGGCTTCGCGCTGCTCGCGGGGTGGGCGCTTGCAGCGCATCGTCGCGGGGTTGCCGCCGCGATCGTCGAAGCAATTAATATTTTGAGCATTTTTATGTCCTCCACTGTCGTTCGTGGGGGACTAATCGTCGCTTACGCATGTCGTCAGCATGAACAACCGAACCATCCTCGCACCGCAATCGCTGAGATCGCTCGTTTCACCGCGTGAGGATATAAGACGTTACCACCTCAGGGCGTGCTGTCCGGCTCCTTGCCGAACCACGCAACCGCATATTCGCCGTAGATCGCCACGCCCATCGCCAGCCAGTTGGCCGAGTGCCAACGCCCCTCCTCCAGGATCACGGCAGCGTGCGGGGAACTTCCGAGCCACCCATCGATCGCGACCTCCGGAGTGACTCCTCCGGGCATCCGGTATGCGATCTCGAAGCCATTTTCCTGATAGAAGCCATGCGTGATTTCGCGCGGCTTGCTCCACATCGAATGGGCAAAGGCATGGTCGGCGGTATAGCAGACCGGAGTCCAACTGCCTGCGTCGGACCAACTATGCATCGTGCATTGCCTGCCATATCCATCGCTGCCGCGATCGGGACGGTTGACCATCAAGTCCTGAACATGCGCCCGTGCCACCCGGGTCAACGCCCGTGACAGCGCAATCGGCGGAAGCCCATCAGCGCGCCGTTCGGAATTGATATATTCGGCGAGGCGCCTTTCAAGTGATAAGTTTTGGACGGCTGGCTGCCACAAATGACTGGTGGCCAACAACAGAAACGCCATAATCATCATTCACATCCCCCCGGACGATATTGGCTGCGTTTTTCCGATAGCAAGGCTGAACCTAGTCTGACTGGCGCATAGAGACGTTAAGAGATCCGCTCATCCTGAGGAAGGACTGAGCCTGTCGAAGCGTCTCGCAGGACCGCCGAAGCGCCTCTTACTTCATCTTTTTCATCGCCCGCAGCGCCCGGTTCGCGGCGATCCGTCCGGCAATGCCGGAGACGCCGCCGCCCGGATGCGTGCCCGCACCGCCCATCAAGAAGCCCGGGAAGGGTGGCTTGGGTCCGCCGAAGCCCGTCGCCGGACGATGCGTACCCGCGCGCAGCGCACCGAAATCGATGTGGGTTACACAGCCATTGGTGACGTTGAGGCGCTTCTCGCGTTCGCGAGCGGTTTCCACGAAGCGGCCAACCTCGGCATCCAGTCCGTCATAATATTCGGCCAGATGGTTGATGATCGTGCCCATCGTCTTGTCCTTGAGCGCAGGCGACCATCCCTCCCGCGCGTCCACCGCCATTGCCGGCAGGTAGATGTACGCGACCGACTGCCCCGGAGGCGCCTGGCTCGGATCGATATTGGTCATCGGCGTCAGCGAGACGGCATGCCGCGTTGGTATGTCCCCGCGCCGCGCATAGGCGAACGCCTCGCGAACCTCTTCAGGAGTACCGATCAGCGCGACTGCCTGGTTGAGATCGGCATCGTCATGACGCAGGTCCTGATGCCGCTTGAGCGTCAATGGCCCGGACATTGCGAGATTGGCGAGGAATGGTGCCGCATTCGAGCGGTTCGACGGTGCATGCTCGATCCGCTGGACGAGCTGACGCGACACGCCGCCCGGAGTTGTAAGCCGCATCGCGGTGCGCGGATCGCAGGTCGCGATTACCATCTTGGCGCGGATCACCCTGCCATCCTCGAGCCGCACACCCTTTGCGGCGCCGTCTTCGATCAGGATCTCGGCAACTGATGCATTGAGCTCGATCTTGGCGCCCGATGCCTCGACGCTGGCCGCAAGCGCGTTCGAAAAGCTCTGCAGGCTCCCGATCGGCTTACCCGTGCCGAGGCGGTGGAGAACTGCCATGATCATGTAGGCGGCCGCATTGCCGTCATCGTCGACCGGGCCCGCACCCGCCGCAACGCCCAGCAGCATGGCGATCGTCGCCGGATGCTCGAACCACTCGCACGCCACCTGGTCCGAGGTTCCCTTGGAGATCGCGACGAGCTGGTCCTTGAGCTTCACGCTCCGCACCGCCGCGCCGATCATCTTGGTGAGATTGCCGGCATCGGGCTTGCCCGGCTCGGCCATCATCAGCGGGAAACCGATATCCATCATCGCATCGAGGCATTTAAGGAATTCGATATAGGCCTTGCCGTCGTTGCGGCTGATCCGCGAAATATCGTCTGCAGTACGCTTTGCGTCGCGGAACACCGCGATCGAACTGCCATCGGGATGAAGATAGGCATAGCTCGGATCGGGATCGATCGTGCGCAGACCATATTTCGGAAGGTCGAAATCCTCGATGATTCCCGAACCGCGCGCAAACATGAGCTCGACGGCACATGGAGTCACCAGATGCTGCGGTGCCTCGGGGATCATGAAGCCCGAACTGGTCATTCCACCGACCTTGGCCATCCGTTCGAGCACGACCACTTTCTTGCCGGCCCGCGCGAGATAGCCAGCAGAAGCCATGCCATTATGGCCCGCTCCGATGACGACGACATCCACCTGTTCGCTCATATCGTTACTCCCTGTAGCGCAAGCTTGACGCTCTCAGCCCCGGCGCGCGGCCGGATCGCGGCGAGCAGCAGCCCGATCGTATAATCCACCCATTCCGCGACACCGGCTTCGGTTCTCATATCAACCGCGAGATACTCGGATAGCACCTGCCCGGTCATGAAACAGGCGGTCACCATCGAAAATGCCGCGGCATAGAATTTGTCGGCGTCGATATCCGGGTTGAACACACCCGTTGCCGCGCCGCGATCGAGCACGCGTCGAAACTGCGCCACCAGCGGCTGTGTCAGCGAGCGCAGCTTGCGCCGTTCGTTATAATGGACGCCGCGATGAAGATTCTCATCGAGTGTCAGCATCGCCCATTCGGGGAAACGGCGATACTGGTCCGCAACGTTGTGGAGATAGGCGCGGAACGCCTCGACGGGTTCTAGATGGTCATAGTCATGACCGATCAGTTCGAGGATCGCTGCTTCGTGGTTGCGGCTTACAACCTCGGCGAACAGCTCCTCTTTCGACCCGTAATAATGATAGATCAGCTGCTTGGTCCGCCCGCAGCGCCGCGCAATGTCTTCCATTCGCGCGCCCGCCAGACCACGACTGCCGAACTCCTGCCCGGCGGCCGCGACAATTGCGGCGATGGTGGCTCGCGGTGAGCGCTTGGTACCGATGGTTTCGCTTCTCATGCTCTCGCTCCGATGCGTCGACCCGTTGGTTGATATGCCCTCGCCTGAAATCAGGCCTGCGCCATGAACTCCATCAGGTCGGCATAATGTGGCTGATGGATCAGCCCGCCGCCCGAAATGGAGATATTCTCGCCGGTGATGTACCGGGATTCGTCCGACGCCAGGAACGCGACCAACGCCGCGATGTCGTCAGGCACACCGAATTCCGGCGTCAGTATGTGCCGCTTGATGATTTCCTTGAGCCCCGGAACGGTCTTGTCGAGCGCCTCGGTCAGCACCACGCCCGGCGAAATGCTGTTGCAACGGATGTTCTGCCGGCCATGCTGGGTCGCGACATATTTGGTGAGCGCGATCACGCCCCCCTTCGACGTGCCATAGGCGATGCGCGCGAGATCGCCCGCGGTCCCCGAGTTCGACGCTGTATTGATGATCGAGCCGCCGCCGCCCGCGATCATGTGCGGGATCGCATAACGGCATCCCAGCATATAACCACCGAGATTGACCTCGATCGTGTCCTTCCAGACATCGAGCGGGATATCGACAGCGGTGCTGTCCAGCGGCTGGCGCTTCGGATCGGTCATCGCGGCATTGTTGTGAAGAATGTCGAGACGGCCGAAATGCGACACCGTCCGCTCGACCATCGCCTTGACGGAATCGGCGTCCTGCGCGTCGAACTGGATCGCGATCGCACTTTCGCCGAGTGGTTCGGCGGCACGCTTCGCGCTATCCTCGAACAGGTCCGCGATCGCAACCTTGCAGCCCTCGCTCACGAACCGCCGCGCCACCGCGGAACCGATGCCGCCACCGCCGCCGGTAATGATGGCGACCTTGCCTTCCAGTCTCTTCATCTCGATCCTCTCCGGTTTCTTGCGCGCCAGCTTTTTACTGTGCGCTACCGTCATATTGTGCGGCATAGGCGATCATCGCCTCGAGCCGGATGCGGCGTTGCTCTTCGATCTCTGGGATCTGCGCCTCTTCAGGCCCATCTGGGAAGAAATACATCGGCTGCTTGCCAAGCTTGGCAAGCACTACCGCGGCAACGTCCGCCGGGTCATAGGCATGACTGATATCCCAGCCGATGCCCTCGATTGCCTTGCGCAGCGAAGGCGTATCCATCGTGGGCGCGCCGACACCCAGGACGTCGACGCCCTGCCCGCGCAGCTCCGCATAGAGCGATTCAGCGAGGTTGATCTCGAAACCCTTGGTCGCAGCGTACATCGCCAGCCACGGCTGGCCGCCCATGCCCGATAGCGACGACATCAACACCACGCCGCCCCTGCCCCGTGCCTTGAATCGATTGCCAAGGCCGTGGACCGCTTCGATCACAGTCTGGGAATTCATCGTCAGCACTCGCAGCGAGCGCTCAAGCGGTGCATCGAGGAAGCCGTTGCCCGAACCATCGGCGCCTGCGTTGGAAATATAAAGCCCTACGTCGAGGTCGGCCACGGCATCCACGATCCGCGTCCCGGCGCCCGATGACATCAGGTCAACCGCCACCGCGCGATACTGGATGCCATAGGTCTGAGCGAGCCGCTTACCCAACGTGTCGAGCGCTTCCTGGCGTCGCGAGACCAGCACGACGCTGATCCCCATCCGGGCGAGTTCCTCGGCATAAGCGGCTCCCGAGCCGTCCGAAGCACCGGCGATCACCGCCCAGGGCCCGTAGCGATTCGCAAACGCCGCTCGATCGATCGCAGGCCGTTCGACTACGCGCATGTATCCACTCCTCTTTTTTACGAACCACCCCGCCGGGGCGAGTGATGCAGTCCGCTGATTTCAGGTTCGATATCTCAAATAGCTGACCAAACGGGGGATCATGTTTGACTCCGCGTAAAACAGGTTCGATCAGCGATCCGCTTCTAGCCTCGCGCCTCCACCAGCGCTGCACGAATGGCCGCCTGCTGCTCGGCACCAATCCCGCATGCCTCGAAATAGCCAGCGACCGATCCCCATGTTTCGTCGACCTCGGCAAGCGCACCTTCGAGGAACTCGAGTTCGATCCCGACCACCATTGCAATGATCTCCTTGCTAGGCACGAAGCCGAAGCTCTTCAGGAAGCCCTGCTCGACCGATCCAGCCATCGCCATGTTCTGACCGAACACGTCCGATTTCCGATAATCGTCGAGGATATCCGCGCGCGAAACCCCCACCAGCGACAGCAGCAACGCAATCACCACTCCGGTGCGGTCCTTGCCGGCGGTACAATGCACCATCATCGGCACTTGTCCGGCCAGCAGCGCATCGACGATCGCTGGCAAATGCGGCTTCAGCGCGCCCGGCATCTTGCGGTAATTCTTGACCATGATGCTGCGCGCATATTCCGGCGTAGCGCCGTCCTTGAGCGTATTCCAGAAATCCTCGGTCTCGGCGCGAAGATCGGTGTTCATGTCGAGGTGCAGCACTTCGCAATCCGGGCCGCACCAGTCGTTGGGCGCGCTCTGGCGCTCGCCCTCCGAACGCAAGTCGCACACCGAACGGAATCCCAGTTCGCCAAGCTCGGCACGATGATCGTCGAAGAAACTCGCCGGCCCCTCCGAGCGGAACAGCACGCCATTGCGAACGCGCGCGCCCTCGCCGGCGGGCAAGCCGCCAAGATCCCGAAAATTGAGCTTCGACAACGCGACAGTCATTGCAATCCTTACTCCGCACGCAAATTCTTATCGGCACCATAATGCATATGGTTCGCAAGCGGCCGCCTGCCAAAAGATAGCTGCCGATGCTTCATCAAGCTTTCGCGGTCGCACTGGAACGACATCCTGATCCTCATCGACCTGCCTTCGGAGAGGTGCGATTACATCTCCATCCGGGCGCTTCAGGCGCCAACACAAGAGATACCCGCCATCGAAGGGAATATACATGTCGAAGCGCCTGCCCGTCTGGGCCCAGATGATCCCGATGCCAACGGAAGCCTTTGTCTCGCTCGTCCAGACCTATGAGTCCGCCAATCTAGAGGGCATCTGGGCCCCGCAGATCTTCGGCGCTCCGTTCGGCACGCTTGCCGCGGCAGCCACGGTTACCAAGAGCCTCAAGCTCGGCACCGGCATCGCACTCGCCTTCGTCCGCAGCCCTCTCGACACCGCCTGCAGCGCGATCGATCTCGACCTGATCAGCAACGGCCGCGCGGTGCTCGGCCTCGGTTCAAGCGCGCAGAGCCAGATCGAAGGCAGCTTCGGCAGCACCTACGGCAAGCCGCTCGCGCATATGCGCGAAATCGTCGGTATGATCCGCCAGATCGTCGCCAAGGGCCACACCGGCGAACTTGGCAAGCTCGAGGGCGAATATCACAACCTCGATCTCTCGCATTTCCGGCTGGTTGCGCCGCCGCTGCGCTCCTCTATCCCCATCGTCCTGCCCGCGCTCTTCGAAAAGGCCTGCACCCAGGCGGCCGAGATTGCCGATGGCCTCCTCGGCCACCCGCTCTGGACGACCAACTGGATCAGGAACGAGGTGCTCCGCTTCGTCAAGGCTGGCCTCGACAAGTCCGGCCGCCAACGGAGCGACTTCAACCTCAACATCGAGATATTCTGCGCCATTTCCAATGATCGCCGCGAAGCGATCGAGGATGCCCGGCCCAACGTCGCCTTTTACACCCAGAACCCGCAATATCTGCGCTATTTCGAGGCGATCGGCCTCGGCAAGGAGGCCGCCGCGATCCAGGAAGCCTTTGCCCGCAATGACTTCGCCGCAATGAACGCCGCCTGCACCGACGAAATGGTCGAAGCTATCGTCGTGATCGGCGATATCGACGAGGTACGCGCCCGCGTGTTCGAACGAACCGCAGATGCCGACGCTTTTACCCCGGTGACCCCGCATTTCGGGATCAGCCACGAAAAAATGGCCGTCTACACCCAGCGGATTGCCGAAGCCTTCTACGGCTGATCCGTTTTCCCTCTCGGCAAAGGAAAGGGCATCGACATGCCCGCTCCGACCGGCGAGGGCGAGACTGAAAAAATATTGGGAGAGACGACCACATGACGAGCTCCGATCCGAAGGCCTTTCCCGGCCGCACCGAACGCCTGCCGCTTGATTTCGCGCAAGTCGATGCGGCCTGGCTCACCCGTACGCTGCAAAACCAGTATCCGGGCGTCGTCGTCGAGGCGATGGAAGTCGTCGAATTCATCCCCGGCCACACCACCAAGGCACGGGTCTCGCTCAAGCTCAACCAGGCCGGCATCGACGCCGGCTTGCCCGCCGCCGCCTGCCTCAAGGCCAACTGGTCGGGCAATGCGATGAGCAGCGGCGTCTGCGTCAACGAGGCGCGCTTCTATGGCAAGCTGCGCAGCCGCCTGCCGCTACCCGCCCCGATATGCTACTTCGCCGACTGGGACGATGATGCGACCAGCCAGCAGGGCTTCATTCTGCTCGAGGACATGATCCTGCGCGGCGGCAGCTTCGACACCTCGGCCCGCGCTATCACCCTCGACCAGATGTACAAGGCGCTCGAAGGCATGGCGACGCTCCACGGCTCGACCTGGGCGCACCCCGAGCTTGACCGCCAGGACTGGATCGAGGTCGCAATGGCGAAGACCACCAACACCGACGATTACTGGTCGATGATGGAGGAATATTTCGCCCGCCATAACGCGATCCCCGAGCGCGTCGCGATGTTTCCGCAGTGGATGGCTGAGGATCCCACCCGCCTGCGTTCGGCCTGGCGCCAGCTCTGTGCATACGACCAGGCGAGCCCGGCGCCGCGCTGTCTCGTCCATGGCGACGCGCATCTCGGCAACAGCTACAGCCTGCCCGACGGCGGCCGTCTCTGGTTCGACTGGCAGATTGTCCGCAAGGGCCGCCCGTGGCGCGACTATAGCTACTTCCTGATCGGTTCGATCTCGATCGAGGACCGCCGCAAGGCCGAACGCGACTTGTTGCGTCATTACCTGGGCTGCCTGGCGAAATATGACATCGCGATCGATTTCGATGAAGCTTGGTCGGAATATCGTCGCTGGGTGATCTGGGGTCTCGTCGGCTGGCAGTCGAACATCAATCCCAAGGAAGAAACCATGCCCCCGCTGGAACGCTTCTGCGTTGCCGCGAAGGACCTCGAGATCGATCACTTCTACAAATTCTGAATGAACGCGTCCGGCAGGCCCGGATTTATGACTCGTCATTCCCGCGATCGCGGGGATCCATCTCCTGAGGCTGCTTCCAGACGCAAGGTCGGGAGATGGATTCCCGCCTTCGCGGGAATGACGATATTAGTTGTGCACCGGTCCCGGCTTACACCGGGATGACGGCTTACCCCCGCATCACTCCGCCATGCTCGTCTGGAACGCACGCGTAACCGAAGTATCCAGATATTCCTTGCCATGGACGATCTGTCCGTCGCGGACCTTGATCAGGTCGTGATAGGCATTGGCATACACCTTATCCCCGAAATGCATTTCGGAACGCACCTCGACCGCGACCGTGTCGCCCTCGGCCACCATGCCGATGACTGTCACCTTGCGCGTGTCCGCGGTCAACAGCATGTCCTTGATCGCGCCGATGAAAGCGTCGCGACTGAGGTCGCCGAAGCCAAGGATCCACCAGCTCGCATCGGGCGCGTGCAGCGCCTCGATTGCCGCCACGTCACCCTCCTCGACAGCCTTGAAATATCGGGTCGCGACGTCCTTGGCGGCTTCAATCTCGGTCATCGTCCATGCTCCTGTTCGGACTATAATTTGTCTTGACCACAAACTCGCGCGGCTGTGCCTCGGGGCGCGCCTTCCCTTAGACAGGTTCGGCGACACCCTTGACCACAAATGCTCGTTGCCAGGCGACAGGCTGCCATGCCTGAACTCGCGCATCGAACTGCGAGCCGCCGCCAGGCGGTCCATCGGGAGAGAATGATGACTGAAGTTCTATACAAGCCGGGAACGATCGATCCCAACATGGTGCCAAGCCCCTATCCGCAGCGCACCGAACAGCTTCCCTGGACCCGCGATCCAGTCAACGCGGAATGGCTGACTCGTCTCATCCAGAACAAATATCCCGGCGCCGTCGCAGAGAAGATGGAAGAGGTGCAACTCTTCGACAGCCACACCACCAAGCTGCGCATCGCGGTTGACTGGAACGACGCCGGCAAGGCTGCCGGCCTGCCCCGCAATCTCTGCCTCAAGTCCAATTGGTCGGGCCTGTTCAGCGACGTCGATATCTGCGCGCTCGAAGCCCGCTTCTACCATTTCCTCGCGGCCGACATGAAGGTCCCCACCGCGACCTGCTATTATGCGGATTGGGATGCGGACGGTAAGGGCCACGGCATTATCCTGCTCGAGGATCTCATCGATCGCGGCGGCAAGTTCGGCCACAGCACCCAGCATGTCGGCGTCGAAGGTGTCGCAACCGCGCTCGAGGGCCTCGCCAAACTGCATGGCAGCTTCTGGGACAGCCCACGGATTTCCCCGGAAAATGCCCCCTGGTTGCAGACCTCGATGAACACCCCGGTCGATCATGATCAGGTCCGTATCATGTGGCACTGGATCGGTGAAAACCTGAAGGAAGATAATTTCCGCGCGATTGCGCCGAAGCATTATCTGACCAATCCGCGCCGCGTCGAGCAGGCCTATGACAAGCTCGTCGATTTCGAGCGTGCGTTCGAAGCGCCCTATTGCGTCATTCTCGGCGATTGCCATCAGGGCAATACCTACATCCTGCCCAACGGCGAGCGCCTCTGGCTCGATTGGCAGCTCGTCCGCCGTGGCCGCCCGTGGCGCGACCTGACCTATTTCATGGTCGGCTCGCTGACGATCGAGGAGCGCCGCCAGAACCAGCGCGACCTGATCGAACATTATCGCAAGCACCTCGTCGCCACCGGTGCCCAGAACGTCATCAGCAGCGAGGATATCTTCGAGCATTATCGCCGTTTCGTGATGTACGGCATCCAGGCCTGGGTCGCGAACATGGATCATTGGGGCCAGAACGGCCTTCCGATGAACGAACGCTTCTTCGCGGCGGGCGAAGATCTCGGCACCTGGAAGCTGCTCCTCGGAGAATAAAAAATATGTCAAATGAACTGAACGGCAAGGTCGCGATCGTTACCGGATCGGGCGCCAATATCGGCGAGGCATGCGCACGCATGCTCGCCGAGGCCGGCGCCTCGGTCGTGCTGGCGGATATCAACATCGCCGGCGCGCAGCGTGTTGCTGCCGATATCGAGGCCAAGGGCGGCGGCGCGATGGCGCACGCCCTCGATCTCGCCGAGGAAGACAGCATCCGCGCCTTGATCGCGGCGACGATCGCACGCTTCGGCAAGATCGACGTGCTCCACAACAACGCGGCTGACACCCGTCCCGAACTGATGGCAGCCGATGCCAGTCTGCTCGAGATGGACGTCGCGGTCTGGGATCGCATGTTCCAGATCAACACCCGCGGCACCATGCTGATGATCAAGCATGCCGCTCCGCACATGATCGCGAACGGCGGCGGCTCGATCATCAACACCGGTTCGGGCGTCGCCGTGCTCGGCGATCTGTTCAACCCGGCCTATTCGACATCCAAGGGAGCGGTGAACACGCTTACGCGCAACACCGCCGCCCAGCTTGGCCACAAGAATATCCGCTGCAATGCGGTGCTTCCCGGCCTCGTATTGTCGCCAACGGCGCGCGAGATCATGACCGAGGGACAGATCGACATGGTCCAGCGCCACGTCCTCCTGCCCCGTCGCAGCGTCCCCGAGGACATTGCCGGCGCGGTCCGTTTCCTGGCGTCCGATGCGGCGAGCTTCATCACCGGCCAGATCATCTCGGTCGATGGTGGCATCGTCCATCACACGCCTTATTATGCCGACATGATGGCGGCGATGGCCGGCTAAGCCGATGCCCTCATCCCGGCTTTCGCCGGGATGAGGGCATCGCTACTCACAACGGCGCGAGGAACACCCGCCGCACCGATCCCAGATATCCGATCATCGCATCCACCGCCTGCGGCGAGAGTTCGATGAACACCCGGCGGCGATCGTTCGGATCCGCGACGCGGATGAACAGCCCCAGATCGGTCATCGTCTTGATCCAGCGCAGCGCCGTGGTCGGCGGGACTGAGGCCGCGATGCACAGGCTCGACACGGCGACCGCCTGGCCCTCGATCCGCGCCGCCATCAGGTCGAGCAGCATGTCCCACGCCGGATCGGCAAAGATCTCGCTGTCGAAGAACTGATCGCGCATTCGCCGCGCGCGGATGATCGAGCGAAGCGCCTGCGCGTCGATGATCAGGTCCGATAGATCCTCGTTCGAACGATTGCCCTGGAAAAGCCCCCGCTCCGGCGCCGTCGGCCCCGACAGCGCAGCCAGCGTCCGCGCGATACGCCCGACCTGCTCGCTCAGTTCGCGCAGCTTGAGCGGCCCGGCATCGGCGCTGACATCGCTCAGCAACACACCTCGCGGTGCGACCAGTTCGCCGAGCGCCGTGGCAAGGTCGACGCCATTGCCGCCGCACAACAATTGGATATCGCCATGCATCGCCCGCGCGGCGGCGAGATCGATCAGGTCAGGTTCGATGATCGCGACGCTGCGAAAACGTCGGGTGCGAGCCCCCGTCTCCATCGCCTCGAAGATCGCCTCGGCAAGGTGCGGCCGGCTGGCGTCCATGTCGACGATCACGCCGTCGGGCGCGGCATGCGCCTCGATCCGGTCGAGCGCTTCGTCAAGCTGCAATGCAGCGCTCAGGCGGCCTCCGGCAGCTTCAATGGCATCAGCAATCCGCGCCCGCCTGCCCGGATCGTCGCCAAACAGGAGGATGGACGGCGCGGATCCATAAGCAATGGCTGCCAGCGGACCAGCGTCTTCGGATTCACGCGCATTGGCACTGTCGTCCATGTTCACTCCCAATGTTCGGTCTCTGTTCCCGAATATTGACGTCAAATCGGATCGACGTCAGTCAGGTTCCAGTCCGTTTCGGATCGATCGCGGGAAAAAACGCGCAGGTTTCTCCATAATGGAGGCATCTGCGCGCTTCCCCGATCGGGGAGAAACATTATCATGTCAACCACTTGGGCCAGTCGCCCGCTGATCGCGCGCTAAAGCGCGTTCGTACCACCATCGATGATGAAATCGGAGCCAGTGATGAACTGCGCAGCATCGGAAGCCAGGAATGCCGCCAGGTGTGCAACCTCCTCGGGCCGTCCTGCCCGACTGAGCAGATTGGCACCAAGCAACATCGCGCGCGTCGCGGGATCGTCGAGCATCACCTTGGTTCCCGGCGTCTCGATCACGCCCGGGCTGATGCTCACCACGCGAATGCCTTCGTTGGCGCCTTCGACTGCGAGTTGCTTGGTCATCGCCAGCACGCCGCCCTTGGCTGCGGAATGCGCCACCATCGGCGCCGAACGGGCACCCGCATGCCCCGCGAGCGACGCGATGTTGATGATCACCCCGCCCGGCCGCGCCATATGCCGCCAGGCATAATGGGTCGTATAGAAAACCAGGTCGAGCTCGTTGCGGATCGTGAACTGCCAGTCCGCGACTGACATCTCGCCGATCGGCGCGAAGCGCGCGGCCGATCCGTTATTGTAGAGGATATCGATCCGCCCATGCTCAGCCGCCGCGCCATCGACCCACGCACGCGCCTGCTCCGGATCGCCGAGATCGACGGTGCCGCTGCCATGCATCTTGCCGCCCGCCGCGCGAACTTCCGCGATCGTCTCGTCATTGGTCGCTGCATTTACGTCGCAACCAACGACGATCGCCCCGCGCGCTGCGAACAGCAGCGCCGCCTGTCGTCCCTGGCCGCCGCCAGTGCCCGAGATCAGGGCGATCTTGCCGTCAAGCCGATGCGAAGCCGCTTCATCCAATGCCATGCCGATTTCCTCTCCGTGTAACAATCGCTTCAAGCCTCGATTTCGACCACGCCCGCTGCAAAGGGGCCCTCCGCCGGATAGGTGGCGTCCCATCGATCAGGCCCGATCCTTGGGCCTGCATAAAAGAATGAACGGAGAGAGCAGTCCGATGATCGAGGCGATCCTGGTAGTGCTGTCCAACGCCCGCGAAGGGCGTGAGGACGATTTCAACGACTGGTATACCAATGTCCACATCCGCGACGCGCTCCGCTTTCGTGGCTCGATGGCGACCCAGCGCTTCGTGCTGTCCTCCGGGCAGGTCCAGGATTTCCCCGAGGGGCGCTTCTTCGCCAAATATCTCGCGCTCTACGAGGTCTATGATGCGCAGCGCTTCGCGCAGGAGCATTTCGACAATGCGCTCACCCCGCGCATGGTCGTCACCGATGCCTTCGACGACACCCGTCTCGACGATTATCATTATTACCCGCTGCAGTTCCGCGACAACGCGCCGCGTACCGACGCGAAGGGCAGCGTCGTGCTTGAACTGTTCAACGCCGCGCCCGGCCAGGATCAGGCGCTTCGCGAATGGTATAATGATAGCTACATGCCCGGCGTGATGAAGCGTCCCGGCGTCGTCAGCGGCAATTTCCTCGCCTATGACCGCCACGGCCAGCTCATGAACCACAAGCCCGATCACAACTATGTCGCGATCTACCGTCTTTCCGACGACGCCGCCCGCGCCAGCTGGAAGGCATCGACCGCGCTGGCCGAATGCCCGCACATCGCCGCCGAGTCGCTTGCGGTCACCTGCTGGGACATCATCACCCCTCGGCTTACCGAGGACGATGTCGCGCACACCAGCGCTGCAGCCCTCGCCCGCGAGGAGCGCGCCCGCGCCCACATCGGCGACAACTACATCAAGGATCGGGGCGACAAGCTCGCTGGCTGACGGGCGCCTTCCCGCCCACCTTCGTCATCCCGGCGGACGCCGGGATCCACGTTGCGGAGTTTCCTCCATCACGAGACCTGTGGCTCCCATGGATCCCGACTTTCGTCGGGATGACGGAGGGGTGGCATCGCGATGACGAAACGGGCGTCGGGATGACGGAGGTGGCTTACCCTAGGGCAACAACCCGCTCAGCAGAAATTCCGCCATCAGCCCGGCCTGCCTGTTGAAATTGACGGGAGCCACCTCGTCCCCCGCCCCGATCCGCTCCTGCAGCGGCGTCGCCGAGAAATAATAGCCAACCCCCTGGACGAGCAACGCCAGCAGCGCGGCGGTCGAGATATTGCCCACCGGCCGCACAGCCGCCACAGCCGCGATCAGCGTGTCGAGTCGCTGCTTGAACGGCAGGATGAAGCTCTCGACGATATGATCCAGTCGCCAGGTTCCGCGATTGCCCTCCAGGTGCGCCAGCGCGACGATGTCGGGATTCTCAGTCGCCCACAGGCAGAAGCGACGCACGAGATCGCGCAGCCGCATCTCAGGATCGTTGCCGGAATCGAATGCGCTGGTCACCAATGACGAAGCGCGGCGCAACCGCCAGTCCACCGCGCGCTTCCACAATTCATCCTTACGCCCGAAGCGGACATTGATGAGATTGTGGCTGACGCCGAGCTGCTTGGCGAGTTCGCGAACCGTCGTGCCCTCGAAGCCACGCTCGGCAAAACTGTGAAAGGCGAGCGCAAGCATCACGTCTTCGCTCAAGCTCTGATCGACACTCTGCACCGGCCGCCCGCGACGGCGAATCTTCGGCACGATGTCAGGCTGTTCCGCAAGGTCGAGCATGGCATGGAGTTGACATATAAATTGTCACGTGTCAATTTAGCCTGAGAGGGATGCTGAATTGATGGATTCGAATCAGAAAACCGCGTGGTGGGCGATTGCCCGCTCCGAGGAAGTAGGCGGCAAGAAGCCGATCAATGCCGATATCGGCGATCAGCCGATCGTGCTGTGGCGCGACAACGAGGGCATCGTCCGTGCGCTCGAAGATCGCTGCCCGCATCGCCGCGCGCCGCTTTCGCTCGGTTGCGTTCGAGACAATGGCTGGATCCAGTGCGGCTATCACGGCTGGATCTACGAAGGCGAGACGGGACGCCTCAAGGAAATCCCGAACATGAAGGACAAGCAGAAATTCCCGCCGCTCTATCGTGCGATCCGCTTCGGCGTGCATGAGTCCGGTG
The DNA here is from genome assembly GCA_947476425.1 of Sphingomonadaceae bacterium. GTDB lineage: Bacteria > Pseudomonadota > Alphaproteobacteria > Sphingomonadales > Sphingomonadaceae > CANJQJ01. Next base: position 74,811 of record CANJQJ010000003.1, read on the forward strand.
GCTTCGTCTACGTCAACCTCGACGCCGAAGCGGCCCCTCCCGCCCCGTCGACGAACACGACCTATGCCTTGTCGGGCACGGTCGCGGTAGCGCTCAGCCATCAGGATTGGCTCGATGCGCTATTCGACGATCCCAATCTCGTGCTCGCGATCCGGGGCATAGGCTTCACCCCCTATCTGATGACCGAGCTTCATGAGGAGCAGGGCCGCCTTGTGATGGAGCGGAGCTGCCAGTGGCGCCTCCTCCATTGGCCGGCACCGTTCAGCCCCGAATTCCCGGTCACGATGCTCACCGCAACCGATCCGATCACTGGCCATACCGACGTAACCCTGCGTGATGCCGATTTCAACGAACTGCTCCGCGTCGCCCTCGCCCCGGTACCTGCCGCACGGGGGGTGACACAGATTCGCTGGCGCGCTGAGATCGGCGAAAATCGGCCTGGCTGGATGGCGAAATTGCTCGGAATGAAGGACAGTTTCGCGGTGCGGCCATCGGTCGACGGCGCGGCACTTCGGGTCCTCAAGCCTTCTGCCTCGCGCCACGGCGAAGAATTACGTGCGAACATGCTGAACAAGGACGCGGTCGCGGCCGCCTGACTGGAGAAACCGAAAATGTTGGACGTCCCCCACCGCCCGACTGAATCCGATCATGAACCGGATCACAGCAGCGCCCCCATCGCCCCGAGCATCATGAATGGTTCGGTGAACAGCTGGGTCCCGCATGACATCGTCATGAAGGACACATGGTTCCCGCTCGCACATGGCTTCGCGGTCGGCAAGAAGCCGGTCCGTCGCGCGATATATTCGCACCCTTATTATCTGTGGCGCGAGAACGGCGTCGCGGTCGCTTCGGAGTTTCATCCCAACGAGCGCCGCACCGGCGAGAAGAGCCCCTACACCAACGCCGCGGGCCACTATCCGGTGATGGAGAGATATGGCTATGTCTGGGGCTGGTTCGGACGCCCGGAAGCCGCAGACCCTGCACATCTGCCGAGCCTGCCCTTCCTTCCGCCGAACGGCAATCTTCCGAAGTACCTTCTCGGCACGGTCCGTTTCGATTGCTCGGCACCGCTCAGCCTCGAGAACCTGATCGACCTAACCCACGCCGATTTCCTTCACGCCAATGTCGTTGGCGACGAGAAGTCGGAATCGGAAGATGTCGAGGTCTTCACGACGAGCGAAACCATCACCATGGTCCGCACCTGCAAGGGCAAGTCGGTCGCCCCGGTCATGAAGTTCTTCAGCGGCATCAAGACGCCGGTTCAGGACATCCGCCAGGTCATCCACATCTACCTTCGCAGCCATTGCGCGATCGCCTATGGCCGCTTCGAGCCCGGTGACGACGTGCCGCTATTCCACCCCTGCGTCCCCGAGACGCGCGATCGCACGCGCCTCGACTATACGATGAACACCTCGAACGCCGGCTTCATGTTCCGTCACATCATGCCGCGCGCGAGCTATGTCGTTTCCCGCCAGGACAGCTCGATGACCTCGCCGCAAAGCCCGCGCTACATGCGCGAGGAAAAGCGCCGCGATCTTCACTCGCCGTTCGATTCCGCCGGCCAGAAATATCGCTCGCTGATGCTCGATCTGGCCAAGCGGCAGGCCGTCGGCGACTTCGACTATCGCGACAATGTCAGCGACGATTGCAGCGACCTGATCGGCCTCCGCAAGGAACTGTTCCGCTACTGATCCCGTAAACACCCCTCCCTGAAAAGGGAGGGGTTGAGGGTGGGCGCGCGCCGAAACTGTCATCCCGGCCGGCGGACGCCGGGATCCACGACACGGAGTTTCCTCGATCGCGAGACCTGAGGGTCCCATGGATCCCGATTTTCGTCGGGATGACGAAGGGGGCGTCGGGATGACCGCGCAAGCATCAGGATCTAGCGCGATCCGTGAATGTATCCACGGACCGCGCTAATCCATCAGCCCGCAGCCACCAGGTCCTTGCCCGCAATATAGCCAAGCACCATTGCCGGTCCGACATTGCAGCCATGCGCCGGCGATTTGCCGCGCCAGATCGAATTGGCGTCCAGTCCGGCGGCATAAAGTCCTTCCAGCGCCGCGCCGTGCGCATCGAGCACGCGGCACTTGCCGTCGATCTTGAGGCCGACGGTCGTCGAACCATCGCCCGGGTAAATCTTGACCGCATAATATGGCCCGGCACCGATCGCGCCGAAGCACGGATTGGGACTGTGCTTGGGATCGCCAATTTCCTTGTCGATCAGCGTATTGCCCTTGCCGAAATCCGCATCGACGCCAGTCTTGGCCATCTCGTTGACTCGCGCCACCGTGCGATCGAGCCCGGCCGCATCGACTCCGATCTTGCCCGCCAGTTCACGCAGCGTAGCGCCTTCGATGACATAGCCGGCAGCGATCATCTTCTTGAGGTTCGGCGCGCCCGGATAGACCAGGCCAAGACCGTATTTCTTCACGCCCGCCGCATCGTTGATGATCCAGGCCGGCACTGCCCCGGACTTGTGCATGTCGGTGACGAAATGCACCGAGGCCTCGTTGCCGAAACGCTCGCCCTTGTCGTTGACCGCGATGCAGCCCGGCTTGGACATGTCCATGAGGTGCGCATAACGCATCAGATAGCCGTCCTCGCGCTTAAGCGTCGAGACGACCGACCAGACCGCATTGCTCAGATTGTCGCCGTCGAGCGAAGCACCCGCTTCGAGACCCATATTCATGCCGTCGCCCGTGTTCTCGTATGGCAGAATCGAGACATGCTGTTCCGCATACGGAATATAGGCCTTGCGCAACTGCTCGCTCGCCGAGAAACCGCCAGAAGCCAGCACCACGCCAACGCGCGCCGTCAGTTCCTCGGTCTTGCCGTTGGACGTAATCTTGACCCCGGTCGCGCGACGACCGTCCATCATCAGGTGGCTGACCGCGACGCTGTGGCGCAACTCGACGCCCGCATCCATCGCCGACTTCATCAGCGCGCCCGCAAGCGCATTGCCCATCGTCAGGCGCGTGCCACGCTTGTAGCCGCGCATCTTGTCGAAGCCGAAGCGTGCCGCGAGCTTGCCGAAGTGGAACAGCGATTTCGGCGAAGGCATCGTCGCCAGGTAAGGCAGATCGAACATATCGATCATGAAGCCGCCGGGCGCATTGAATTCCTCGCGGCCGGCGCGAAGTTCGGGGAAGCGCTTGCCGAGCTTCTTGCCGTCGAATTCACGCGGGCTGAGCACGCGTCCATAATGGACCGAGCCCTCGATCTCGGGATACCAGTCGCTGCTCGGCAACGACATCAGGAACACGACCTCGCTGTTCGCCTCGAACCACGAGACCATTTCCGGGCCATTGTCGAGATAGGCGTCGATCAGCTCGGTCCGCGCGGTCTCGCCGATCGCCTTGAGGATATAGCCGCGCGCGATTTCCGGCGAGTCGTTCAGGCCTTCGGCCTTCGCCTGCGGGCTTCCCGGGATCCAGATGCCGCCGCCCGATACCGAAGTCGTACCGCCGAAGCAGTCCGCCTTTTCGAGCACCAACACCTTCAATCCGCCCTTTGCCGCGCGCACCGCGGCCGCCATTCCGGCTGCGCCGGATCCGACAACGATTACATCCCAGTTCATAGCCCGCTCTCTCCAATTGCCGAAAACCGCTCGGCGCCTCCCGCCACTCCCGCCAAAGGCGGGAATGACGATCATGGCGCCTATGCGGTCTCCATCTTCACCTGCATCTCCTTACCTGCCACGCCAATGTGACCGGCGTTGTCGATGCTTTCCAATAGTCGTCAGATCTTGGGCTTGATCTCGGATGCGATCCACTCGAGACGTTCGATATATTCGCTTGGACCGGTAATGCCCGGCGGCAGCGGCACGATCGTCTCGGTGATGCCGAGCTCCTTCAGCCAGCCGATCTGGTCGATGATCTTCTGCGTATCGCGGGTTCCGGGCGCCCGAGGATCGTCGAGGATCTCGTGGTGCGCGCCGACATTGAGCATCTCGAGCGCGAAGAACATCGAGATCGGGCGACCATCATATTCCTTCTGCGACTTGATGAAGTCGAGGCACTCCGGGAATTTTTCCGGCGGGGTGCGGAAGGGCGACCAGCCGTCACCGAACTTCGCGACGCGCTTCAGCACTGGCTCGGCGTCGCCGCCCAGCCAGATCGGCACGCGCTTGTTCGCCTGCAATGGCTTCGGCGTGGTGCCGATGCCCTTGAACGAGACGAACTCGCCTTCGAACTCGGGACGATCCTTGGTCCACAGCTCGATGATCGCAGCGAGATACTCGTCCGCGATACGGCCGCGCTTCTCGAACGGCACGCCCATGATGTCGAATTCTTCCTTGAGCCAGCCCACGCCGAACAGCGCCTCGGCGCGGCCGCCGCTGAGATGGTCGAGCGTCGCCCACGCCTTGGCATGCACGAACGGGCTCTGCAGCGGCAGGATCGAGACCGATGAGGAGAGGCGCAGGTTCTTGGTCGCGCCGCCGATCATGCCGAGCGCCACCGTGGTGTGGAAATAATAGTCGCCAGAAAGCTCGATATGCTCCTCGGTGATGAGGAAATGCTCGCCGAGCATGCACTTGTTGAAGCCGAGACCGTCCGCGACCTTCATCAGGCCGATAATATCAGGCCCCGAAAGCTGGTATTCCCATGGCTGGACCATCGCCGCGACATGCATGCTGTTGGGCACGCCGACATTCAGTTTCATCACTCTTCCCCTCGGCACCTGTTGTGGATTGTCGCGACCATGGGTGGAGGCGAGGTCGCGGGGCGACACCTGTCGATAGGCAGGATGATAGTCCCCTTCTGGCTCCCCTCGCTGGCGAGGAGGGGAGTTTACATTACCCTAACCCGGAAACCCCGCAGCGATCGCCGCATCCAGGTCATCCGGCGTATCGACGTCGATCGAAAGCCCCGGCCGGCGAACCGCAATGCCCTGCCCCGCGGAAGCAGCGCGATGCAGCGCGAAACTGTTGTCGCCGAACGAGAATTCGAACGGCCCGTCATGCGCGATCGCAAGCGCGTTGGTGCCGCTGTCGTGACGATCGGGCGCGATCGCACAGCCGCGTTCGCCCGCAGCCTCGATCAACGCCTCGATGTCGTCGGATGTCACCAGCGGCAGGTCGCCATGGATCACCAGCAGCTTGCCGCCCTCATCGTCGCGCAGCGCACTGAGTTCCTCGTTGAGCCCCCGCCCCGCGTCGCGTCGCCATTCATGTGGGCTTTCCGGGTCGCGCTGCGCCGACAGGACCAGCACGCGTCCGATCGCAGGCACCCGCGCCAGGCACTCAACCACATGCGCCGCCATCCGATCGCCGAGATCCGCCCGCTCGTCCGGCGACAATCGCCCGCCGAGCCGAGTCTTGCGTCCGCCGCCCTGCTTGAGCGGAACCACCGCGGTCCAGCTCATTCGGATGCCAGCGCCAGCGCCGCCTCGGCGACGCGAACGCGATCCTCGATCGTCGTCATCAGCGTATCGGTGCGCCCGATCGCGATCTTGCCCGGCGTCACCGGATCGCCATTATCGACCAGCAACCCGTCGATCAGCCGCGCATAATGTGCAGCGATCGCATCATTATCCACGGCAATGCCGAGTTCGCCCATCAGCTTGGCGGTCGGTCCCTTCACCGCCTTGCCACCGACCAGCGGCGAGACCGCGATCACGCGTGCCGCGCTCGCCCGTAACGCCTTGCCGATTCCCGGCACCACAAGGATCGGATCGACGCTGAGATAAGGATTGGAAGGCGCGATCAGCACGACATCGGCGCCAAGGATCGCCTCGACGACTCCTGGCGCAGCCCGCGCCGAATCCGCGCCGCGAAATTCGATCCGCGACACCTTGGGCGCACAGCGTTGCTCGACGAAATAGCGCTGGAATTCCAGCGGACCGACATCGGTATCAAGCCATGTCGCCACGCGATCGTCGGTCATCGGCAGCACCTTGGCCGTGATTCGCCATTTGGCGGCAAAATCCCCGGTAATCGTCGAGAGCGCCTCGCCAGACCCCAGCCGCGCGCTGCGCAGGACGTGAAGCGCAAGGTCACTATCGCCGAGCGCGAACCAGTCCTCGCCGCCGAGTTCCCTGAGCGCTGCTAGGAAAGCCCAACTCTCGCCCTCGCGGCCCCAGCCCTGCGCGCGATTTGCCTTGCCCGAAAGCGTGTAGAGCAGCGTGTCGATATCGGGCGAGACATGCAGCCCGAGATGCCGGAAATCATCGGCAGTATTGACGATCGCGCTGATCTCGACCGGCTGCGCCATGTGCTGGAGCCCGAGCACCAGTTTCGCGCCGCCGACGCCGCCGGTAAGGACCGCGACCCGCTTCACTGAAACAGATCCTCGGCCAGATCGCGCACAAGCACCGATGCCGGGCTCGCCTCGCCATCGAGCGGACAACCGCGCACCAGCACCGCCGGAATACCCTCCGCACCCTCGCCCGCCGCCAGTCCGGCCGCCGTCGCGATCATGTCGCCCAGCGCGATCTGCGTGACCTCGAGCCGCCGCCCGTCACGATCGAGATCGCCCCGCCGGTCGATCAGCGACGGCAGCCCGCTCGCGCCGATCGCGACGTTGACCACGCCATAGCGCCATGGCCGGCCGAAGCTGTCCGAAATCACCACCGGCCTGCCGACCGCTTCCGAAATCCGCGCTGCGCTCGCGTCCGGATCCAGCGGCAGCAACAGCGCCCGATCCGAGCCGCCCGGCCCGATGTTCGAACGGTCGATCCCGCTATTGGCCATCACCAGCCCGAGCCGGTGCCGCGTGATCAGTACGTTTGGCACCGCGCGCAACACGTCGGTCGCCTCGGCCAGCACCAGTTCGACAAGCTGCGGATCCTTGCGTGTGATCGCGGCAAGACGCAGCGCCTCGGCGCCGGGAACGACATCGGACAGCGTCACGAAGCGTCCCTCGGCCTTGGAGACGATCTTCTGCGTGACGACCAGCACGTCGCCGTCCCGCGCGGGGGGAAGCGCCGCGGCCAGGATCGCGCCCAGGTCGTCGCCGGGTGCAATCTCGCCGATGCCCTGCAGTGGAAGGATTTCAATCAAGGGCTCAATCCTGGGGTTGGATCAATTCCCCTGTGATGCGAATTCCCGCGCCGTCAACCTGATAGGTCTTGTTGATGAAGATGAGCAGCGAGGTCAGTGCCTCGGCCGCCGCCGAATTCGCCAGCGCTCCGGCATGGATTCCGCGCAGCCCGATCGCATCGGCGAGCTTCACCACCTGGCTGCGCGCCGCCTTCTCGTCACCGAACACGAGCACGTCGCAGGCGACATCGGCATCGGTCGCAAGCTTGTGCGCGGCCACGTTGTGGAATGCGGAGCAGAGCGTCACGCCCTCGCCGAGGATCGCCTGCGCGCGCAGCGCGGCACTGCCTTCGGCCGGCAGCTGGACCCGCATCACCTTGGGCGGCACCAGCGGAACCGTCGTCTCGACGACGACCTTCCCGCCGACATGCGGCACGATATCCTTGAGCGTGCCTTCCTGCGCCGCAAACGGCACGGTCACGATCACCAGTTCGCCCCATGCGGCGGCATCGGCATTCGCCATGCCCTTGATGCCATGCCCAAGCCGCTCGGCCGCAGCGACTGCGCTATCTGCCGCGCGCGATCCGACCACGACTTCATAGCCCGCCTTGGCGAGCCGTCCGGCCAGCGCCGCGCCGAGATTACCCGTTCCGCCGATAACGGCGATCTTCTGCTTGCTCATGTCCGTTCCTGTTATTCTGCGGCTTCAGCCATCGCGGCCCAACGCCGCATATCCGCATAGACCGCCGAATGCGCGGTAAATCCGCCGTCCGCGACCAGCGCGGAGCCGGTAACGAAGCGGGCCTGGTCTGAAGCGAGAAAAGCCACCACCTCGGCGATGTCCTCGGGCCGGCCGAGATCCGGCGTAAGATGATGCTCGCGCATCGCATCCTGCGCTGCAGGCGGCAGATTGTCGTGAAGCGCCTGCGTCATCACCAGCCCGACCACGACGACATTCGCGCGGATTCCCTGCTTGCCATATTGGGTCGCGAGGTAGCGGCCCAGCCCGAGCAGGGCTGCCTTCGACGTGCCATATGCCGGGAAATCGAGATCGCCCAGCAGCCCCTTGCCAGAGCCAGTGAACACGATCGATCCGCCGCCGCGCTTGAGCATGTGCGGCACCGCATGCTTCGCGCTCAGCATCGAGCCGCGCAGGTTGATCTGCATCGTCCGGTCCCAGAAATCGGCGTCCATGTCGCCGATCAGCCCGTCCTTGCCGAGCGCATCCGCGCCGACCTGCGCCGCATTGGCGTGCAATATGTCCAGCCCGCCAAAATGCTCGACCGCGCGCGCCATCCCCGCCAAGATCGTGGCCTCGACGGTGATGTCCATCGGGATCGCCAGCGCCGAACCGCCCGACGCCTCGACCTCGGCGACGACACTCTTCAGGTTATCATCCATCGGCCCCGCGACGACCAGCCTGGCCCCGCGCGCCGCGAGCAGCTTGGCGGTCGCCCGGCCGATCCCCGTTCCGCCGCCCGTAACCATAGCAACCTTGCCGTCCAGTGGACGGGAAACATCATTCATCAATCTGCTCCATCACCGCCGAAAGCTCTTCCGGCATATGTCCATATAGCGTGGTCCGCTGGCGCGATGGTCGATCGATCCCGGCTGCTACCGCCTTCATTTCCGCCGGCCCGAATTCCTGGCCGTTGACCCCGCCAGCCGCCCGTGTGATCGATTCGTCCATCAGCGTGCCGCCAAGATCATTGGCGCCCGCATTGAGGATCGCCGCGACGCCGTCTGCGCCAAGCTTGACCCACGATACCTGGATGTTGGCGATCACCGGATGCAGCACGATCCGCGCGATCGAATGCATCAGCAGCGACTCCCGCCACGTCGGCCCCGAACGCGCATGGCCCTTGCGCCACAACGGCGCTTCCATGTGGACGAACGGCAGCGGCACGAATTCGGTGAAGCCGCCGGTCTCCTCCTGCAGAGCCCGGATGCGCAGCAGGTGCCGCGCCCAATGCTGATAGCCCTCGACATGCCCGAACATGATCGTCGCGGTGGTCCGCAACCCAACGCCATGCGCCGTCCGCATCACTTCGATCCACTCGTCGGCGGTCACCTTGTCCGGACAGATGATCGCGCGCACCTCGGGATCGAGGATCTCGGCCGCCGTTCCCGGCAGCGTCGACAGCCCGGCATTCTTGAGCCTGACGAGGAAATCCTCGAGCGGCAGCCCAAGCGTCTTGGCACCATGAGTCACCTCGAGTGGCGAGAAGGCGTGGATATGGATATCCGGCGCCGCCTCGCGGACTGCCTGCAGCACCTCGAGATAGGTGTTGCCGTCATAATCCGGATGGATCCCGCCCTGCAGGCAGACCTCGGTCGCCCCGCGCTCGACGGCCTCGGCGGCCCGCCGGCCGACCTCAGCCATGTCGAGCCGATAGGCCGGCCCGCGCAGTTCGCGCGTGCTGCCCTTCGAGAAGGCGCAGAAGCCGCAGCGGTAAAGGCAGATGTTGGTGTAGTTGATGTTGCGATTGACGACATAGCTGATCGTCTCTCCCGCCATGTCGCGTCGCAACCGATCCGCCTGCGCCGCGATCGCAGCGACATCGTCGCCGTCGGCACGGAACAGCGCCACGATATCCGCTTCATCGAGCCGTTCGCCCGATTCTGCCTTGTCGAGAATATCCTCGATCCGCTCGGAAGCCTGCGCCGTTCCGCCAAGCCCGATATCGGGCACGGCATCGCCATGCCCCGGCGACCAGCCATCGACCCTTGGCAGGCCGCGCCCGTCGACCGCTCGCCGCACGCGAGTCACCAGCCCGGGATCGACCCACGTCTCGACATCGCGCGCATAGGCCGGGCCGATCGCAAGTCGCTCGACCAGCACGCGCCCTGCCGCCCGGGTCGCGCTCGCCAGCGCATCGAGATGCGGCCACGGCGCCTCGGGATTGACGTGGTCTGGGGTTACCGGCGAAACGCCGCCCCAATCATTGACGCCCGCACGGATCATCGCCGCCAGCCCTTCCGGCTGGAGGTTCGGCGGCGCCTGGATCGTCATCTGCGCCCCAAGGATCAGTCGCGCGGCGGCGATCGTCCAGAGATGCTCGTCAAGTGACGGTTCGGCATGATCGGCCATCTTCGTATCCGGCTTGGCCCGGAAATTCTGGATGATGACTTCCTGGATATGGCCATGGCGCGCCTGGAGATCGCGGATCGCGACCAGCGCCTCGATCCGCTCGGCGCGTGTCTCGCCGATGCCGATCAGCAATCCAGTCGTGAACGGCACCTTGGCTCGCCCGGCTTCCTCGATCGCCTCGATCCGCCTTGCGGGCAGCTTGTCGGGCGATCCGAAATGCGGCCCGCCACGCTCGCTCAACCGGTCGGAAGCGGTTTCGAGCATGATCCCCATCGACACCGAATGCGGCCGCAGCGCCGCATAATCGTCAGCGCCCATCAGCCCCGGATTGAGGTGTGGCAGCAGCGAGGTCTCATCGAGCGCCGCCCGCGCCATCTCGCCCAGATACGACAAGGTCGTCTCATGCCCGGAAGCCTCCAGCGCATCGCGCGCCGCCGAATAGCGCAGCTCGGGCTGGTCGCCGAGCGTGAACAGCGCCTCGCGGCATCCCGCTGCCTCGCCCGCACGGGCGATCTCGAGCACTTCCTCGCGCGTCAGGTAGGCCTTGCCGACATTGCCCGGCGTCGTCGCGAAGGTGCAATAATGGCAGACGTCGCGACACAGCTTGGTCAACGGAATGAAGACCTTGCGCGAATAGCTCACCAGCGTGCCATGCGCGTCGAGAGTCAGGGCTTCGGCGGCCGCCATCATCGCCTGCAGCGGGGCAGCTTCCAGCAGCGCGATCGCCTCGGCCGGCGAACAATCGGGAGCAAGCACCATTCGCGAAGATCGCATTATCGTCACATCGCCTTCCTTGCCTCAGCGAGACCACGGATCGTCTCCAGCGGGGCCGAATGCCCAGGGAGCGCCGCGATGAAGGTCGAAACGCCGAGCGACTCGAGCTTTCGCAGCATCGTCGTCGCCGACTCGACCGGCCCTGCCAGCGTATCGAACTCCGAGAGGAATTCCGAAAGCCCCAGTTCGTCCATCAGCGCAACATTCTTCCCGCCCGGCACGACATGCTCGGTCGGATCGTAGCGGCTCTGGAATTCGCGGACCTTGCCCTGGAACTGGGTCGGGATCGTCGCGAAGGTTTCGGGGGTGCGGAATGCCATCGCGTTGACCGCGATGAACGCCTTGATGTCGTCGAGCGCGGCCTGCTGCGTCGGCCGTACGGCAGCAAAGCAGGTCACCCAGATATCGATCGAATCCGGATCGCGCCCGGCACCCTTCGCCGCGTCGCGCACCGCGCCGATGCGCTGTTCGAGACCATCCAGATGCCGTTCGCCAGCGAACAGGATCACGCCGTCCGCCTGCTCGCCCGCCAGCTGGAGCGCCTTCGGGCCGAACGCCGAATAATAGATCGGAATATGCTTGGGGAAACGCAACGGCTTGACCGGCGCGCCGTTCCATTCGGTCGGCTGGCCAGCGAACAGCGATTTCAGCGCATCGATTTCGGCGCGGATCTCGACCTGGGTGGCCGGCATATGGCCGATCGCCATGACCGTGCTGCCGCCGGTCGCGATGCCGAGCGCAACACGCCCGCCGCTCAGGTCGTCGATCGAGCACAGCGCATTGGCAGTCACGATTGGGTGCCGCATGAACGGCGAGGTGACGAGCGGCGCGATCGTCGCCTTGGGCGCTTCCAGCGCGGCAAGCGTCATCGAGACATAAAGCTCGTGCCAGCCCGCCGGCGAATCGCCGATCGTGATCAGCTCATAGTCGAGCTCGGCCGCGAGGCGGATCTGGTCGCGAAACGCATCTAGATCATTTCCCCACAGACTGCAGATACCCAGCTTCATGATCGCATCCCCTCTGATTCTCGCGCGCAATGTGTTCCCGGCAGCCGGACATGGGACCTATCCGACGCAAGGCTGCTGGGGAAGCGGATTAGGACGTAATTTGGCGCCCCGCGCCGCGCCGCCCGGCCACCTCACTCAGCTCCAGCGGCGAATGGCATCCTCGGCGGAAAGCGTGCCGGGCTCCTCGATCGCCGAGACCGTCTCGCTGAAGCGCGGCGCTGGTGCCGGCTGCGGGATCGCGTTGCGATCGATGAACGTGCCGCGGGCCCGGTTATGCGGATGCGCTGGCGCTTCGACCATCGACAGCACCGGGGTTACACAAGCGTCGGTCTCCGCGAACAGCTCAGCCCATTCATCCCGGCTCCGCGTCGCGAAAATGGCCTCGAAATCAGCCTGCATCGCCGGCCAGCCAGCCGGATCATTCTGGTCGTAGCCGCGATCCTCGAGCCCTACGCCCTTGAGCATCTGAGCGAAAAACTGCGGCTCGAGGCAACCGACCGCGACATGCCTGCCATCGGCGCAGGCATAGCAGCGATAGAAAGGTGCACCGCCATCAAGCAGGTTGCTCGAAGGCGCGTCATTCCACAGCCCCTTGGGCTGCCACGCATAGAACAGCCCCATCAGCGAAGCGACGCCGTCGGTGATGCAGGCATCGACCACCTGCCCCTTGCCGCTGGTCTTCGCCGACAGCAGCGCCGCCAGCATCCCGGCGATCAGGAACATCGCCCCGCCGCCATAGTCGCCAACGAGATTGAGCGGCACCGGCGGCGGCGCGCCCTGATCGCCCATGCCGTGAAGGGCACCGGTGATCGAGATATAGTTGAGGTCATGCCCGGCGCGCAGCGCCATTGGCCCCGACTGTCCCCAGCCGGTCATTCGTCCGAAAACGAACTTCGGATTGCGCGCGAGGCAGGCGTCCGGCCCGATCCCGAGCCGTTCCATCACGCCCGGCCGATAGCCCTCGATCAGTCCGTCCGCCCGCTCGACCAGATCGAGCAGCTGCGCCTTGTGCTCAGGATCCTTGAGGTTGAGATAGACGACATTGCGGCTGCGATGGAGGATATCCCCCCCGACATCGTCCCACGCCCCGGCGCCCGCGCTTGGCGGACGCGCGACGCGGATGATGTCGGCGCCCATGTCAGCCAGCAGCATCGCTGCGAGCGGCACCGGGCCGATGGCATCGATCTCGACGATGCGGACGCCCGCCAGCGGGCCGGCCTTGCTGCTCATCAGATGTTGGTCCGGTCGCCGCCCTTGAGGTCGAGGATCTTGCGTGCCTCATCCGGGGTGGCGACTTCGAGGCCAATGCCCTCGATGATCTGGCGCGCGGTGCGAACCTGCTCGGCGTTGGTCTCGGCAAGCCGGCCGCGACCGCCCCACAGCGAATCCTCGAGGCCGACTCGAACATTGCCGCCCATCGAGGCAGCCATCGCGACGATCGACATCTGCTTCGCGCCAGCGCCAAGCACCGACCATTCATACTGGTTGCCGAACAGCCGGTCGGCGGTGCGCTTCATGTGCATCACGTCGTCCGGATGCGCGCCGATGCCGCCAAGGATGCCGAAGCAGGTCTGGATGAAAAGCGGCGCCTTCACGAGCCCGCGATCGAGGAAATAGGCGAGGTTGTAGAGATGGCTGGTGTCATAGCATTCGAACTCGAAGCGCGTGCCCATCGGCGAAAGCACGCCGAGCAGATATTCGATATCGGCGAAGGTGTTCTTGAAGACCAGGTCGCGCGACGCTTCGAGCGCCGGGGCTTCCCAGTCATATTTGAAATCCTTGAAGCGGTTGAGCATCGGGAAAAGTCCGAAGCCCATCGTCCCCATGTTGAGCGAGGCGACCTCGGGCGCGAAGCGAGTCGCCGGCTTCATGCGATCCTGCAGCGCCATCGAGGGATGGCCGCCGGTGGTCAGGTTGAGCACCGCGTCGGTGCGCTGCTTGATCACCTTGAGGAAGGGCTCGAACAGGTCCGGATTCTGGTCGGGACGGCCATCGACCGGGTTGCGCGCATGAAGATGGATGATCGCAGCACCGGCCTCGGCCGCACCGACCGCAGCCTCGGCGATCTCTTCCGCTGTGATCGGCAGGTAGGGCGACATCGACGGCGTATGTATAGCCCCGGTCACCGCGCAGCTGATGATCACTTTACCCTTGGCCATGACAGCAAATCCCTTCGTTTGACTCGCGCGCTGAAAGCAGTTCCCGCCCGCGCCCGCAATCTTTCTTTCGATAGGAGGCGATCCTGGCTCCCCTCGTCATCCCGACGGCCCCGTCCCCGTCATCCCTACGCCCCCTTCGTCATCCCGACGCCCCCCGTCATCTCGCCCCCCTTCGTCATCCCGGCGGAGGCCGGGATCCACGATACGGAGTTCCTGCGATCGCGAGACCTGTGGGTCCCATGGATCCCGACTTTCGTCGGGATGACGGGAAGGGGGTGTTCCAACCCTAAGGCAAAATCCCCAGCTGCCGCGCGCGGATCACCGCCTGCGGACGCCGCCGGACCCCGAGCTTGTCGTAGATCTGCTGCATATACCATTTCACCGTACCTTCGGTGAGCCCGAGCCGATCGCCGATCTCGCGGTTGCGCAGGCCGCCCGAGACCATCGTCAGGATATCGATCTCGCGGCTCGCCAGTCGACTGCCCAGACCATAATCCTGGACATCCTCGCCATCGAGTGCCGGCGCGCCGCGCATCAGCGAGACCAGGCGATCCGCAAAGCGATCGGCGGGATTGTCGAGCGATGGCCCGCTGGCATAGGCTTCGGTAAGCAGCGAGGCGATCACCTCGCCCTCGTCGATGAAAACGCGAGTCCAGCCGGCCGGCTCAGCCATCTCGACCGCAGCGCGCACCGCGCGCCGCGCTTCGGAACGATTGCCCTGCAACACAGCGATCTCGGCGAGGATCAGCTCGAAAGTGATCGCCGATCGCACCGCGCCGCTTCGCTTGACGAATTCGAGCCAGCGCTTGGCGACCTTGCGCGCCCGGATCAGGCGATGGCGCTGCATTTCGAGCCGCAACCAGGCGATCGCGATGCTCTCGTTGCGCCGCGTCGGATGCAACGTCGGCACCGGCTCGCCATCGACCTGGAGATCGCCCGCAGCGAAAGCAGCTTCGGCCTCGTCGACCTGGCCGTTCTTGACGAGGATACGAACTTCCTCAGCCACCACGAACGCGCGCAATCGATCGAGCCCGCATTCGATCGCGACGAGATGCGCCTCGGCAAGGCCGGAAAGCGCGGAGGCAATGTCGCCCCGCGCCATCAGCAGGCGAGCGCGGACCAGGTAGCCCGAGGCGAGCTGGTCGACGAAGCCCCATTGCCGCACGCTGGAGAGATGATGATCGACGAGCATGTCCGCCTGTTCGAGCTCGCCGCATTCGTACAGGAGTTCGGCGAGCGGCAACGCCGGCAGCGCCGCGAGCCCCGATCCTTCGCCCTGGATCGATCGAGCGAGTTGCAGCGCCTCTTCGAGGAAGCTCTGAGCGATCTGGGTCTTGCCCTGCGCCATCAGCGTCGGCGCGACCGATGCCTTGAGCGCGATCGACGCGAAATCGGATCCCGGACGCCCGAGCGCCCTGCGAGTCTCGGCCTCGAGCTTGAGCATGTCGTGGAAGTGATACAGTTCGCGCCGCGCCGACATCAGCTGCGCAAGCAGCGTGCAGCTGAGGTAAGCGTAGTCGTCGCCGAGATCGGTGAGCAGCGCCTCGGCCTCATGCTCGACGCCGCCCATATTGTCGCGCGCGGATTCCAGCATGATCCGGCGATGGCGGACCATGTAGCCGAGCTGCTCCTGCTGGTAGCTTTCGATCGCGCCGCTCGCTGTCATCGCCTCGATCTGGACTCGCGCCGCTTCGATCATTCGTTCGGCGGAGGTGAAGGCGAGCCGCCGGATCCGCCGCCATGCCAGCGCAAGCAACAGCATCGGCCGGGTCGAAACCACCGGCCACGGCAACTCCGAGCCGAGCTCGTCGATGCGGTAGAGATAGCCGCTGTAGATCATCCCTTCCGAAAGCAAGTCGAGCTGGTCGGCAAGAAACTCCTGGTCGCCGCTTAGCTGGGCATGTTCGAGCGCTTCGAGCGGCTCTTCGATTTCAGCGAAATAGCGGCTCGCGCGACGATGCAACTCGGCTGCACGCGCCGGTGCGCGATCGCGGAGCCGGCTGATCATCATGTCGCGAAACAGGCGGTGATAGCTGTAGCAGCTGCGCTCGCGATCGGTTGCGTTGAGGAACAGCCCCATCGCATAGACCGCATCGAGCATGTTGCGGCTATCCTCGCTGCCAGTCACCGCGGCGCAGGCCGACGGCGTCAATTCGAGCAGGATCGAGGTTTCGATCACGAAATCCCGGATTGCCTGGGGCTGCTGGCTGATTACCTCTTCCGAGAAATATTCCGCAAACTCGTGCCGCAATCCGGAAGGCCGCGCTCCGGAGCGCGAATTGCGCTCCTTTTCCTTGCGGTAGAGCTCGCTGGCGATGACGATACCGGAAACCCAGCCCTGCGTGTCCATCACGATATGCTGCATGTCGCCGGCATCGACCGGGGCGCCAACCGTGCGCGTGACGAGTTCAGTCGCCTCGGGGACCGAAAGGCAGAGATCGGTATAGGTGACTTCGACGAGGAACCCCAACGCCCGCATTCGCGCGACTGGCACTTGCGATGCACCGCGCGATGCGATGATCGTGGTCAGCGCGTCCCGCGAACTGGCGATGATCTGCGCAACGAAGGCATTGACGTCGCCGTCCAGCATCTGCGCATCGTCGATCACCAGCACCGGCCGCGCGCTCGAGGCCGAGGCGAACACCGCAAACCAGAGCTGGTCCGAAGAGGCCGGGGTCAGCGCTTCGCAATCGAGCCCGGCGCCAAGCGCCGCCTGCCGCAGCGCGAGCTTGAACGAGGCAAGGTCAAGTATGCCGGCACGCGCTGCCAGCCACAGGATCGGCCGTCCCGCCTTGCTATAGGTGTCCGTCCAGAAAAGAAGCGCACTCGTCTTCCCGCTACCTGCGGGCGCACACACCGTCGTCACGCGCGATTCGCCGACCGGCTCGACCAGCTTTTCAAGGGCCGGACGTCTGATCATGGTCCGTGCAGCACGGGGCGGCACGATCGTAGTCGGGACAATACCCAAGGATAGATCCTCTCGATATCGCATCTGTCGCGCGATTCGTGTTTGCTTATCGCGACGGTTTTCCGCGAAAACTTGCGGCTTGGCAAGTTTCAATTCCTATCGGCGGATAGGTTGCGATCACTATTGTGCGACGGAAGGGCAAATAACGCCTGACAGGCCGGTCATGCCTTGGGTAAGGTGGCGAATAAGGTGGGGAAAAACGATATGAGCAATGAACTTTTCGATCTCACCGGCAAGCGCGCCCTCGTCACCGGCGGCGCCCAGGGCCTCGGCCGCATGATCGCGGAGGGCCTGCTGCGGGCCGGCGCCATCGTCGCGATCACCTCGCGCAAGGCCGACATTTGCGAAGCCGCCGCCGCCGAGATGTCGGCGCTTGGCAAGTGCATCGCCCTCCCCGCCGATCTCACGACCCCGGCAGCCGCTGTCGAACTCGTCGAACGCTATCGCGCTGCCGTCGGCGGGCTCGACATCCTCGTAAACAATGCGGGCAAGACCTGGGGCGGCGATATCGACACCTTCCCCGACAAGGCCTGGCCCGACGTGATGGCGGTGAACGTCCAGACCCCCTTCACGATGGTCCGCGAGCTTCTCCCTGAACTCACCGCCAGCGGCACCGCCGACGATCCGTCCCGCGTGATCAACATCGGCTCGGTGGCCGGCATCAAGACCGAACGCCTCCACGCATACAGCTACGCCGCCTCCAAGGCCGCGATCCACATGCTGAGCCGCGATCTCGCTGGCGACCTCGCCGAACGCAACATCACCGTCAACGCGGTGATCCCCGGCTTCTTCCCGACCAAGATGACCGCGCATTTCCGCGACGAGGAAAAGGTCGACCCCACCCTCCTCGCCCACATCCCGCTCAAGCGCCTCGGCAAGGCGGAGGATATCGCGGGAGTCGTGGTGTTCCTCTGCTCGCGGGGCGGCAGCTATGTCACCGGCGCTCAGATCCCGGTCGATGGTGGCGTGGTCGGCTGCGGCTGAGGAGCGGGCGACATAGGCCGTGGCAGCCCCTGGAGGTACCATAGAGCGCGAAGATTTGATTTTGGCGACACGACTGCCGGAAAGTGGGGTTTGCGCTGTATGGCGCCTTCCCGGGCGATTAATGGCATGTTGATTTGAGTTAAGGCGCATCCCAGCGAAAGCTGGTCCCGAAAAGGCAGGGAGATCCCAGCTTTCGCTGGGATGACGGGTGGAAATAATTCGGGTTGAATCCCTCCCTCTCCGTTCATCCTGAGGAGCCATTGAGCTTGTCGAAATGGCGTCTCGAAGGACGGCAGCGTTGCGGTCCTTCGAGACGGGTCTTCGCCAGGTGCTCAGCCCCTCCTCAGGATGAGCGGGGGATATTCAACCCAATGCCACCCGCCCCTAAAGCGACCAGCCGCCTCCGGCGACCAGCACCTGGCCGGTAATGTAGTCCGCCTCGGGCAGGCAGAACAGGAACACCGCGCCCGCCGCCTCGTCCGGCGTTCCGGCGCGGCCGAGGGGGATGCCCTTTTCCATGGCTTCGAGAATTTCCTGGCTGACCCCGGCCTTGATGTCCTTGCCCTTGACGTTGATCGTCGAGCTGCCAGCTTCGCCGGCGGTCATCCGGGTCATGATCGCGCCGAACGCGACTGCGTTGACGGTGACGTTGTAGCGTCCCCATTCCTTCATCACGGTCTTGGTCAGGCCAACGATGCCTGCCTTGCCCGCCGCATAGCCCGATTGCCCGGGATTCCCACCGAGACCGGCGACCGACGAGATATTGACCACGGTGCGGCGGGTCGCGCGGCCATGCTCGGCGATTTCGGCCTTGGCGGCAGCGGCGATCACCGGCTGAGCGGCGCGCAGGATGCGGAATGGCGCGGTGAGGTGGACGTCGATCATCGCAGCCCATTGCTCGTCGCTGGTATTCTGGAGCACGGCATCCCAGGCGTAGCCGGCATTGTTGATGATGATATCGATCGTGCCGAACGCATCGACTGCAGCCGCGACGAATTTCGTGCCGAAATCGGGGTTGGTGACATCGCCGACGCAAACCACGGCATGGACGCCGAGCTTCTCGATCTCGCCAGCCGTGGCGCGAGCGACATCCTCGTCGAGATCGTTGACGACGACATTGGCACCCGCCGCCGCCAGCTTCAACGCAATCGACTTGCCGATGCCGCGACCCGAACCCGATACCAACGCGACCTTGCCGTCCAAAACACCCACTTCAGGCGCTCCCCTGTTCTTTTGATCTAAAAAGCATCGATCGTGGCGAGCCCGCCATCGATCACCATGATCCCGCGCTCGACCGAGGAAGCGCGGAACAAAATTCCGTCCGGATGCCGCCACACCTCGGTGCGCACCGTTTCGCCGGGATACACCGGCGCGGTAAAGCGCAGCTTAATGGACGAGAGTCGCTGCGGATTTCCTTCAGCGCACAGGTGGATGATCGCTCGCCCGACCAGCCCCATCGTCGCGAGACCATGCAGGATCGGCCGCTCGAAACCACCAAGTTTCGCGGTCGACGCCTCGACGTGAAGCGGATTGCGATCCCCGGTCAGGCGGTAGAGCGCGGCCTGGTTGCGCGCAGTCGGCAGGTCGAGCCAGGCATCCGCATCGCCCTGCGGGACCGGCACTTGCGGCACCTCGGGCAGGTTGCGATCGCCGCCGAAGCCACCCATGCCGCGCAACACCCAGGTCTCGTCCAGTTCAGCCACTGGGGTGCCGCTCATCGTCTCAAGCGTGCGATGCGCACGAAACAGAGCGGGTTTGCCGGGGCCCTTGTCGGCGATATCGCCAATCCGGGTCCGGCCGAGGATCGAACCCTGCGGTTCAAGCGGGCGGAACAGCTTGAGCGATTGCTCGCCATGGAGAATCTGCGGCCAGTCGAGGCCGACCTTGGGGTCCATCAGCCAGAAGCCGGGCGTCCCGAGCACGAGCGCCTTGGTCGGCAGTGCTACGAGATTGCGTTCGAACAGCAGGTGCAGTTCATCGACCGCATCCGAAAGCCCGGCGCCAGTGCCGAGCGCGTAGAGGATCGTATCGCGCGCATCATAATCGTCGCGACAATCGGGCACGCTGTAGGCGCGCAACCTTTCGACATCGAGAATCGGCATGATTCAGCGCTCCCGTACCCCGGCGAAGGCCGGGGTCCAGCAGCTATGTTGGAACTGGACCCCGGCCTTCGCCGGGGTACATGTCAGGAATCGGCCCACCGGTTCAGCCGAGCTTGCGCTCGTCGAGACCGAGACCGCGACCGATGATTTCCTTCATGATCTCCGACGTGCCCGCAAAGATGCGGCTGATCCGCGCGTCGGTGTACATGCGGCTGATTCGATATTCTTCCATGTAGCCAGCGCCGCCATGAAGCTGGACGCATTCGTCCATCACCCGGCCCTCGAGCTCGCTGGTCAGCAGCTTGGCGGACGAGCTGTCCTCGGCGGTCAGCTCATGCGCATTCAGCAGCAGCACGCACTGGTCGACATAGGTCTGCAGCGCGTCGAGCTCGGCGCGCATCTCGGCCATCTTGAAGCGCGTGTTCTGGAACGCGCCGATCGGCTTGCCGAACGCCTTGCGATCCTTGACATAATCGAGCGTGATGTCGAACGCGGTCTGCGCGGTCGCCATGAAACCGATCGCAGCGACTAGCCGCTCCTGCGCGAGCATCTGCGCGAGATATTTGAAGCCCTGCCCCGGATCGCCGATGACATTGGCCTTGGGCACCTTGACGTCGTTGAAGAACAACTCCGCCGTGTCCTGCGCCTTCATCCCCATCTTGGCGAGCTTGCGCCCGCGCTCGAAGCCTTCCATGCCGCGCTCGACCAGAAAGAGCCCGATGCCGTGGCGCGAATTGGGATCGGTCTTGGCGGCGACCACCACGACGTCCGACAGGATGCCGTTCGAGATGTAGGTCTTGGCGCCGTTGAGCAGCCAGTAATCACCCTTGTCCTCGGCGCGAGTCTTCATGCCCGCAAGATCGGAACCCGTCGAAGGCTCGGTCATCGCGACGGCGAGAATGGTCTCGCCGCTGACGATGCCGGGCATGAACCGGTCCTTCTGCTCCTCATTGCCGAGCTTGGCGATGTAGGGCGCGACGAGGTCGTTATGCAGGTTGATGTAGAAGCCGATGTCGCCGTGGCGCATATTCTCTTCGATGATGATCTGCTCGAAGCGGAAATCATCGATGCCGGCGCCGCCATATTTCTCGTCGGCCCAGGTGCAGAGCAAGCCCTGCGCACCGGCCTTGAGGTAGATCTCGCGATCGACGATGCCTTCTTTGTGCCAGCGCTCGACATGCGGGCCGACTTCGGTCTGCATGAACTTGCGCACGGAATCGCGGAACTGCTCGTGCTCGGGCTCGAAGATCAGGCGGCGCATCAGTAGAAGCCCTCGCCCTTCTCGGCCTTGGCGCGAAGCCATGCTGACGGCAGGAAACGCGCGCCGAGCTTCTGCGCAAGGCGATCGCTTTCGGCGACGAACTTCTTGATGCCGACGGTATCGATGTAGGAAAGCGTGCCGCCGGTCCATGCCGGGAAGCCCCAGCCATAGACTGCGCCGAGATCGCCATCCTGCGAGGTTTCGAGGACGCCTTCCTCGATGCAGCGAGCGGTTTCCATCGCCTGCGTATAGAGGAATCGCTGCTTCAGCTCCTCGATGTCATAGCCCGCCTTGACCGGGAAATTCTCCGCGAGCCCGGCCCAGAGGTGCTTCTTGCCGCCCTCGGGATATTCGTAGAAGCCACCGCCGGTCTTGCGACCACCGCGACCGATCGCCTTCATCTTGCGCAGCGCGGAAACGCCGGCCGGAACAGCATATTTGTCGCCTTCCTGCTCGATCGCCTGGTCGACGATCTTGAGCGGGAGATCGAAGCTCAGCTCGTCGAGCAAGGCGAGCGGGCCGACCGGCATGCCGACCGCCTTGGCCGCATTCTCGATCACCGCCGGGGGCACGCCCTCGTCGAGCATCGCGCCGCCTTCGTGGATCAGCGTCTGGAAGACGCGGCTGGTGTAGAAGCCGCGGCTGTCGTTGACGACGATCGGGGTCTTGCGCAGCTGGGCGATGTAGTCGAGCGCCTTGGCGAGAGTCGCCTTGGCGGTCTGCTTGCCCATGATGACCTCGACGAGGCCCATGCGATCGACCGGCGAGAAGAAGTGGATGCCGATGAACTGGTCAGGCCGTGACGACGCCTTGGCGAGTTCGGAGATCGGCAGCGTCGAGGTGTTCGATGCGTAGATCGCGCTCGCCGGAATGACGGCCTCGGCCTTCTTCGTGGTCTCGGCCTTGATGCCGATATCCTCGAACACTGCCTCGACGATCAGGTCGCAGCCATCGAGCTTCGAGAAATCGTCGGTCGCGGTGATCCGCGCCAGGACTGCATCGGCGGCGTCCTGCGTGCTGCGGCCCTTTTCGATCAGCTTGGCGAACACCTTGGACGAATAGTCCTTGCCCTTCTGGGCGGTGGGCACGTCGCGATCGATCAGCACGACCTCGATCCCGGCATTGGCCGATACGTACGCGATGCCAGCGCCCATCATGCCGGCGCCCAGAACGCCGACCTTCTTGACCTCGGACTTGGGCACGCCCTCGGGGCGACGCGCGCCGCGCTCGGCGGCCTGCTTCGAGAGGAAGGTGGTGCGGATGATGTTGCGCGAGACCGGGCTGGTCAGCAACGTCGCGAACTGCTTCGACTCATAGCTGAGCGCCTTGTCGAAATTGTTGATGATCGAGCCTTCGTAGATGGTCTCGAGGATCGCGAGCGGCGCAGGCATGTTGTAGCCCGCCTTGCCTGCGATGCCGCCGGCCGCCATCATGAACGCTGCGGAAATTTCCGGCACGATGAACCCGCGGCTCTCGGCGAAGCGATAGCCCTTGACGTCCCAGGGCTTGGTTGCGTCCGGGCTGGTCGCGAGCCATGCCTTGGCGCGCGCGATCAGGTCGGCGGCAGGTACGACTTCATCGACGATCTTGAGCTTGAGCGCTTCGGCAGGGCCGACCGAACGACCGCTGAGCAGCAAGTCCATGCTGGTCTTGAGGCCGGCGATGCGGATCATGCGCTGGGTGCCGCCCGAACCGGGCAACAGGCCGACATTGACTTCGGGCAGCCCGACAAGCGCCTTTGGATCGTCGGCCAGGATACGGCGATGGCAGGCGAGCGCGAGCTCGAAGCCGCCGCCGAGCGCGAGGCCGTTGATCGCGGCGACCCAGGGCTTGCCGCTCTTCTCGATCGCGCGGTGCATGTTGGTTGCACGCTGCGAGAAGGCATAGGCGTCGTCCAGCGTCAGCTTCTCATATCCCTCGACCATCAGCTTGAGGTCGGCTCCGGCCATGAAGGCCTTCTTGGCTGACGTCAGGATGACACCCTTGACGCTCTCGTCGGCGGTGAGTTCGGCAGTCGCTGCCTCGAACTCGGTGACGAACTGTTCGGAGACGAGATTCACTGACTCGTCGGCATTGTCCATGATCAGCGTGGCAATGCCGTCATTGCCCTTTTCGATCTTCAAATGTCGCATTTCGTTTTCCTGATCCGGTCGCTTAGTCGCGCAGATTGTTAGCTGCTAGCGCGCTTATACGCGTTCGATAATAGTTGCGGTGCCAAGGCCGTTGGCCGCGCACAGCGAGATGAAGCCGGTCGAAAGATCGCGGCGCTCAAGCTCGTCGAGCACGGTGCCCATGATCATCGCGCCGGATGCTCCGAGCGGATGGCCCATTGCGATCGCGCCGCCGCAGACGTTCATCTTGTCGTGTGGAACGTCCATCAGCTTCATGAAGCGAAGCACGACGCTCGCGAAGGCCTCGTTCAGCTCGAACAGGTCGATGTCCTTGACCGACATGCCCGCGGCCTTCAGCGCCTTGTGGCCGACCTCGGCCGGCGCGGTCAGCATGATCGTCGGCTCCGAGCCGATCGACGCATAGGAACGGATTCGAGCGCGCGGCTTGAGACCCGCCTTCACGCCGAATTCCTTCGAACCGATCATCACGATGCCAGCACCGTCGACGATGCCCGAGCTGTTGCCGCCGTGGTGGACATAGTTGATCTCTTCGATCTCGGGATATTTATCCTTGGCAACGGCTTCGAAGCCGGCCTTGCCGAAGCCTTCGAAAGCGGGCTTGAGCGAAGCGAGGCTCTCGACCGTGGTCTGCGGGCGCATATGCTCGTCATGGTCGAGCAGCACGTTGCCGAGCACGTCCTTGATCGGGACGACCGCATTCTTGAAGCGGCCCTCGGCCCAGCTGATGCCGGCGCGCTTCTGGCTTTCCTGCGCGTAGTGATCGACGTCGTAGCGCGAGAAGCCGTCGAGCGTCGCGATCATGTCGGCGCCGATGCCCTGCGGGGCATAATGGTTGTGATAGGCAACGGACGGATCCGAGGTCCAGGCGCCGCTGTCATAGCCCATGATCGTACGGCTCATGGATTCGACGCCGCCGCCGATGCCGGCATCGACCATCCCCGCCGCGACCTGCGCCGCGATCAGGTTGACCGCGTCGAGCGCCGAGGCACAGAAGCGATGAACCTGCTGGCCGCCGACGGTCTGCGAATAGCCCGCGTTGAGCACGGCGGAGCGCGCAAGCACGCCGCCCTGTTCGCCGACCGGCTGCGCTGTGCCGATGATGACATCGTCGAGCAGCGCCGTATCGAGATTGCTGCGGTCCCGGATCGCCTGGAGAAGCTGGGTTACCAGCTCTACCGAAGGAACCTCGTGAAGCGCTCCATCAGGACGCCCCTTGCCACGAGGCGTGCGCACATGATCGTAAATATAGGCTTCCATAATCCGTCCCGCGTATGAAATGCGTGTACATGGCGCATTCGGGCGTACCCGCCCGGACGCACCTATCCGACGAAAGGCGCATACGCCCGGACCGGCTGCAATCTCAAGGTCAAAGATTCATTCAGGGAGCGACACAAGCGTGGGACGTCAAGGAGAGGATTACGCCAGGATACGGATAGAGGCGACAACGCTTGGCGATCTGCTGCTGAAGGCCTGGGATCGCGTTCCCGAAAAGCCTGCGCTCGTTTTCCCGGGCGAATCCAAGACTTATGACGAGGTGGTGCGCAGCGTGATGCACCGGGCTCGCGGCCTCAGGGCCATCGGCGTGCGGCCGGGCGACCATATCGGCATCCTGCTTCCCTCCGGAATCGAGTTCGTAGAGACACTGTTCGCCTCGTCGATGTGCGGCGCGGTCTCGGTGCTGATGAACGCGCGCTATCGGCCGCCGGAACTCGCCTATGTCACGGAAAACGCAGATCTTACTGCGATCATCACCAATGACATGGTGTCGGATCACATCGATTTCGTGTCGCGGATAACCGAGGCCTTCCCCGCGCTTCCGGCACAGTTGGATCCGTACAATCTTTCTATCGACGCAGCCCCCCGCCTCAAGCGCCTGGTGCTGTTCGGCGGTGGCAAGGCGACCGGGTTCCTCGACCAGGCGCAGTTCGATGCGGCATCGGCGAGCATCGGCGACGCCGAGATCCACCGTACGCGACTTGGCGTGCGCATCCGCGACACCGCGATGATCCTCTACACCTCGGGCACCTCCGCCAATCCAAAGGGCTGCCTGCTCAGCCATGAGGCGATCACCCGCGAGGCCAATAATCTCGGCCGCAACCGCTGGAGCTTCCAGGATGACGAGCGCGTCTGGTCGCCGATGCCGCTTTTCCATGTCGCGGCGATGCTCGGCATGCTCGCGGCGATCGACGTGGGTGGCACCTTCATCGGCCAGCCCCATTTCGATCCGGGGATGAGCCTGAAGCAGATCGAGGAAGAGCATGCCACGATGCTCTTCCTGCCCTTCGTCACCTTCCACCAGGCGATGATGGACCACCCGGATTGGGACAAGGCCGATTTCAGCTCGGTACGCCTGATGAACAGCTGTTTCGCCTTCATGCCCGATCGCGTCGGCGAGGCCTATCGCACCAAGGCGCCGCATATCCTGCAATGCGGCACCTTCGGCATGACCGAGGCAAGCGGTATCGTTTCGACGGGCGGCTACGACATGGACCCGGAGATGGGCTTCAAGCGGCTTGGCTTCCCGCTGGTCGGTATCAACATCAGGATCATCGATCTCGAGACCGGCGAGGATCTTCCGGTTGGCGGACGCGGCGAGGTGCTCATCAAGGGCTACAACCTGTTCGACGGCTACTATCGCGACGCCGAGAAGACCGCAGAGGCGCTCGACCCCGACGGCTGGTACCATTCGGGCGATATCGGTTCGCTCGACGAGGGTGGCCACCTGATGTTCCACGGCCGCTTCAAGGACATGCTCAAGGTCGGCGGCGAGAATGTCGCCGCGGCGGAAGTCGAGGCGGTGCTGGCGACGCACCCGTCGGTCAAGCTTGCCCAGGTCATCGGCATCCCCGACGCACGCCTTGCCGAGGTTCCGGCGGCTTTCATCGAATCGAGCAGCGAAGGCCCGGCGGATCCGGCCGAACTGATCGCTTATGCGAAAGCACGGCTTGCGGGCTTCAAGGTGCCGCGCCATATCCGTTTCGTTGACGAATGGCCGATGTCCGCTTCCAAGATCCAGAAGTTCAAGCTGCGCGTGCAGCTGATGCAGGAACTTGGCTTAGAAGACTGATAATTTCCGGGAGAGTGTGAATGCGTTTCGTCATTACCGGCGCCGCCAGCGGCATCGGCCGCGCCGCGGCTGAGCAGCTCGTCGCTGGGAACAACATTCCAGGCGAGCATCAGGTGCTTCTCGCCGATCGCGACGCCGCCAATCTCCAGGTCGTCGCCGATGGCATCGGTCCGGCCGCCGGCACTGTCGTCGTCGATCTCTCGGAGCTGGATTGCGGCGACAAGATCGTCGCCGCCGCGATCGCCCACATGGGTGGGATCGACGCAGTGATCAGCAATGCCGGGATCATCATGGGCGGCGCGCTTGCCGACCTCGATGCGGCAAGCTTCGACAAGATTTTCGCGATCAACACCCGCGCTACCTGGCTTCTCGCCAAGGCCGCCTATCCGTACCTCAAGGAAAGCAAGGGCGCGCTGATCGCCACCGCCTCGATGTCGGCAACCGAGCCCACCCCGGCGCTCGGCTTCTATTCGAGCAGCAAGGCAGCGCTGCTGATGCTGATCCGCCAGCTCTCGATCGAATGGGGACCCGACGGCATCCGCTGCAACACGGTCTCCCCAGGTCCGACCTACACGCCGATGACTGCGGTCGGCTATTCGAACCAGGAAGCGCGCGACAAGCGCGAGGCGAATATCGCGCTGCGCAAGCTCGGCACCGCGGAAGACGTCGCCAACGCGATCCTGTTCCTTGCAAGCCCGCTTGCAGGACAAATCTCTGGCATCGACGTGCTGGTCGATGGCGGCATGCACAACATGCTGATGCCGGCGACCGGCGCCGGCACCGGCCAGACAAAGCAGAAGTAAGGAGCTTCAGGATGAACGCCATCACCCCGACACGGCGCGCCAACACGCTGGGCGTCCACTCGATCGACCATTTCACGCTGGTCGTCCCCGACCTCGAGGTTGCCCGCACCTTCTACGAGCGCTTCGGCCTCGACGTTCGCGATGCGAGCGGCACGCTCGAACTCTACACCATGGGCAATCCGCATCGCTGGGCGCGGATCCTCAAGGGCGAGGGCGAGAAGCGCCTTCTCTACGTGAGCTTCGGCATTTTCGCCGACGACGAAGCGGCGTTCAAGGCGCATCTCGACAAGCAGGGCGTCAAGTATATTGCGGCTCCCGCCGGTGCCGACGATCAAGGCATCTGGTTCGAGGGCTTCGACGGCCTGCCGATCAACGTGCGCGTCGCCGAAAAATGCACGCCGAACGAGAAGAGCCAGTTCATCTCCGAGAGCGCCGGACCCGGCAAGACGGGTGCGATCCCCAACTCACGGGCGCCACGCGTCTATCCCCGCCGCCTCTCGCATTTCGCTGTCTTCTGCACCGATGTTCCAGCAGCGATCGCCTTCTACGAACGGACGCTTGGCCTTCGCCTTTCCGACAAGAGCGAGCCGGTCGTTGCATTCCTCCACGGCGTCCATGGCAGCGACCATCATTTGCTTGCGCTGCTCCTCTCCGATCATCGCGGCATGCACCACAACAGCTGGGACATGGGTTCAGTCCAGGACGTCGGGCTTGGCCAGGCCTGGATGTATCGCGGCGGTTACAAGGAAGGCTGGGGCATCGGCCGCCATGTCCTCGGCGCCAACTATTTCAATTATGTTCGCGATCCCTGGGGCAGCTACAGCGAATATTCCGCCGACATCGATTTCATCCCGGCGGATTGCGATTGGCCGTCCGCCAACCATCCCCCCGAGGATTCGCTTTACCTGTGGGGCCCTGACCTGCCCGAATATTTCATCCAGAACACCGAACCGAAGGACTGATCGGCATGACCACTTTCGTATTGATGCACGGCGGCGGCATGGGCGGCTGGACGTGGAAATTCACCCGCGAACTGCTCGAAGCCAAGGGCCACAAGGTCTATACCCCGACCTTCACCGGCTTTGGCGAGCGCGAGCATCTGATCGGCCGTGACGTCGGCAATGCCACGAACGTCACGGACATCGTCAATGTCCTGAAATATGAGGACATCACCGACGCGATCCTCGTCGCGCACAGCTATGCCGGCACGGTCGCGCCGGGCGTGCTCGCCGAGGCCGGCGACCGCATCTCCAAGGTCGTCTATATCGACGCGATCATCGCCCATGCCGGCGAGCGCATCGCCTCGCTGCTCGGTTTCGCGACCGAGGAGCAGTTGGCAGGGCTCGACGCAATGCTCGACGCGGGCGAAGGTCCGGTCGGCTCGGGCGTCCATCTCCAGCAGCGCGAAATGGCCAAGGAACATCCGATGATGATGTCGGCCGAGCGCCAGCAATGGCTGCTCGACCGTCTTTCGGACCAGCCGATGCGCGTCACCTCCTGCGTCATCCCGGTCGGCGCCGAGGCGATCAAGCACCCCGTCGACTACATTGCCGCCGCGCACACGATCATGACCCCGATGCACGAGCGCGCCCGCGCACTCGGCTGGACGATGCACGCGCATCCCGGCGATCACTGCCCGCAGGTCGGCGATCCAGAGGGTACCGTGAAGATCCTCCTCGAAGTCGAAGGTCGCAAGTGATGGATATCGCCAGCCTCTTCTCGATCAAGGGCCGAGTCGCGGTCGTCACCGGGGGCAGCTCCGGCATCGGCAAGCATATCGCGCTCGGCCTCGCTGCCGCGGGCGCCAAGGTCTATATCTGCGCGCGCAAGCTCGCCAAGGTCGAGACTGCGGCAGCCGACATGGCCAAGGCGACCGGCGGCACCGTGATCGGCCTCTCCGCCGACCTCTCGACCGTTGCCGGGATCAAGGCGCTCGTCGCCGACATCGGCGCGCGCGAGGGAGCCGTCCACATCCTCGTCAACAATGCGGGCACGATCTCCGAAGGCTCGGTCGACGACTATTCCGAAGAGGGCTGGGACCAGGTCATGGATCTCAACCTCAAGGCGCCCTTCTTCGCGACGCAGCAGTTCCTGCCGCTGCTCCGCAAGGGCGGTACCGCAGCGCATCCGGCGAGCGTGATCAACATCGGCTCGGTCGGTGCGCTCAAGATCGGCCCCAAGGAAGTCTATGCCTACCAGGCGTCGAAGGCCGGCATCCACTGGGTCACCAAGTCGCTCGCCAAGCGGCTCGGCTCGGAGAATATCACGGTCAACGTGATCGCCCCGGGCGTGTTCGAATCCGAAATGACCGTGATCGACGATGCGATGCGCGGCGCGGTGATGAACATGGTCCCGCGCGGCCGCCTCGGCGCCGCCGAGGACGTCGCCGGCGCGGCAATCTACCTCGCCTCGCGTGCCGGTGCCTACATCACGGGGTCGGTGATCGCGATCGAGGGCGGGCTGTCGATCTGACGTGGCGATGCGTGCGATCGGAACCTATAATCGGATAGGTGCCCGAATCGCCGCTTTCGCGTCGGACCGTGCGCAAATCTCAAGCTGACAGGGAACCTCATGGATTTCTCGCTGAACGAAGAACAGCTGGCCTTTCGCGACATCGTTCGTCGCTGGGTCAATGCCGAAGCGCCCAAGGACTGGATGCGCCAGCTCGAGGCCGATGAGGAAAATTATCCCTACCCGCTGTGGGACAAGCTGAAGGAACAGGGCTTCTTCGGCATCGGCATCCCCGAGGAATGGGGTGGCCTTGGCGGCGACGTCGTCACCCAGATGATTTTCGCTCGCGAATTCGCGCGCACCGCGGGCGGCCTGCTCTGGACCTGGGGACTCACCTCCTTCGGCGGCGCCAAGACGATCACGGCAGTCGGCACCGAGGAACAGAAGCAACGCTGGCTCCCGGCAATGGCGGCAGGCGACCTTCGCGTCGCGCTCTCGATGACCGAACCCGATGGCGGCACTGACGTGCTCGGCGCGATGAAGACGCATGCCGAGAAGGTCGATGGCGGCTGGAATCTCAACGGTGCCAAGATGTGGACGACCGGCGCGAAGGCGGCGGATCGCCTGCTCGTGCTCGCCCGCACCGACAAGAATGTCGAGAAGAAGCATCACGGCCTGACGATGTTCTTTGTCGACAACAAGACCCCGGGCATCACCTCTTCGCTGCTCCCCAAGCTCGGCATGCGCGCGATGGGCAGCTGTTCGGTCACCTATGACGATGTCTTCGTCCCCGACGAGGACGTGCTCGGCGAACCCGGCCAGGCCTGGTACGCGATGCTGCCGACGCTCAACAACGAGCGCATCATGGTCGGCGCCCAGTGCCTTGGCGCGATCGATGGCGTGCTCGAGGACGCCCTTGCCTATGCGATGCAGCGCAAGGCGTTCGGCAAGTTCATCGGCCAGTTCCAGATCATCCAGCATTATATCGCCGACATCGCGACCTGGCAGCAGACCACCGAATTGCTGCTCTATTATGTCGCGCAGCTCCAGTCCGAGGGCAAGAAGTGCGGCGTCGAGGCCAACATGCTCAAGATGGTCGCGACCGAGAATGCGGTGAAGGCAGCCGATCTCGGCATCCAGATCCTGGGCGGCATGGGCTATTCGGCCGAGACCGACATGCAGCGCTACTGGCGCGATCACCGCATCCTGCGGATGACCCCGATCTCGAACGAAATGGTCCGCAACACGATTGCCGAAAGTCTCGGCCTGCCAAGGTCCTTCTGATGTCCGACGAAGCCGAACTGCCCCCTGCCCCGGCCGTCGCCGGAACCTCGCTCGACGGAACGAAGATCTTCACGATCACGGCCGAGGAAAATGCCGCGCTCTGCCGCTCGACCGGGATCGAACCGGCCGCCGACGGCACCGCGCACCCGATCTATTATTACATCGCCACCCAGGTCGCGATGGGCAAGACCGTCGCCGGGGTCTGCGAGACCTGCGAGTTCGACGTCGACGACGGCCCGATGATGGGCAGTTCCGGTGTCAAGTTCAGCAGGCCGATGAAAGTTGGCGAGAGCTACAAGGTTACCGGCGAGATTCTCGGCCTCGTCCGCAAGCGGAGCCGCAAGCTTGGCGTGATGGACGTGCTCACCTACCGACTGCGCCTCAACACGCTCGATGGCGAGCAGGTTCTCGAGACCGACAATGTCTGGGTGCTGCCGAGGAAGGAACTCGCATGAGCTACGCAGTTGGAGATGCGCTGCCGCCCTTCGTGATCGAGAGCGTCAGCACGGAAGCGATGAAGCAATGGGCGGTGTTCCTCGCCGATCCCAACCCGATCCATCTCGATGTCGAGGTGGTCAAGGCCAAGGGCCTCGGCGATCGGGTCATCAACCAGGGGCCAATCAACGTTGCCTATATGATGAACATGCTTTTTGCGGCCTTTCCCGGTTGCCGCATCGAGGTGATGGACTCGCGCTTCCTTGACAATGTCTACGGCGCGGACAAGGCCATCGCCAATGGAACCATCACCGCAATCGACGGTAATCGTATCGATTGCGAACTCACCCTGACGGTGGAGGGTCGTGGCGTCGTGAACAGCGGCACCGCCACCATAACCGTCTGACGACCTAAGGAGACTTAATATGCCAAGCGGCCCATTTGCACATGTATGCATGCTCGTGAAAGACCTCGACAAGGCTGTCGATGACTGGACCAAGATCCTTGGCGTGCTCGATCCCGCCTCGCTCGAAAAGCGCATCGTGCGCTATGACGAATTCTCCAGCGGCTCCGATGCCGGCATGAAGTGGGCGACATTCGTCAACGAGCATTCGACCGAGATCCAGTTCATCCAGCCCGGCGTCGGCACGCCGCTCGGCGAGCGCCTCGAAAAGGTCGGCGAGCATGTCCATCACCTTTGCTTCAGCACCGACGACGTGCCGGCGGCGATGGAGAAGCTCAAGGCCGAAGGCATCCAGGTGCTCGGCGACGGCAAGACCTACAACGATCCCGACATGACGTGGCAGAAGTGGAGTTGGGTCGGCCCGAAGAGCGCGCATGGCGTGCTCATCGAAGTCGCCTCGCCATATGAGAGCCATGACGACGGCAAGTGGCACCACGCACCGGGCAAGTTCGCCTACACGGGCCCGGTTGCGGCTGAGTAACGCTTTATGACTCCCCTCCCTTGCCAGGGAGGGGAGATTCGTCTTCAGATCTCCGGATGACCCTGCACAAGACGATCAAGCTCCAGGGCGACGGCGTGATGCTCACGGCGGAGGCCTATGGCGATCCCGCCGCTCCGCCAGTGCTGTTCTTCCACGGCGGCGGCCAGAGCCGGAGTAACTGGCGCGGCTCGGCCCGCAAGGTCGGCGACGCCGGCTATTACGGCATCACTGTCGACTTGCGCGGGCATGGCGACAGCGAATGGGCCGCCGATGGCGACTATCTCCTCGATGCCTACGCTCGCGACGTCGAGCAGATCCTCACGCGGTTCGACCAGCCCGTCACCCTCGTCGGTGCATCGCGCGGGGGTCAGACCGCGCTGGTCGCGGGATCGCGGCACCCCGACAAGGTTCGCCTGATCATGCTGGCCGATGTAGCCCCGCTGATGAACGACACCGGCGTCGACAATATCCGCGATTTCTTCAAGGCCAGCGCCAACGGCTTCGCCAACGTCGACGAGGCCGCCGATGCGCTCGCCGTTCTCGGCCAACCCCGCCTTGCAAACGCCGCCGGGCTCGCCAAGGCGATGCGCCGCGACACGTCGGGACGCCTGTTCTGGAAATGGGATCCCAAGACCACTTCTCCCGAATTTCTCCATCCGATGTCGGAAGGCCATGCGCTTCTGGAGGCCGCCGCGCGGGTCAAGACACCGGTAGTGCTCGTGCGCGCCGAGCATAGTAACATCGTCACCGACGAAGGGGTCGCCCGCTTTCGCGAACTCGCCCCGCAACTCGAAGTGATCGAAGCCAAGGGAGTCGGCCATATGTTCACCAGCGACCGCAACGACGCTTTTGCAGAGACCCTGCTCGCGCATCTGGCACAAGCGTGAACAAGCTCGTGAACAAGGGCGCTGCTTTTGTCGTCGGCGGCAGCGGCGGGCTCGGCAGCGCGATCTGCCGCGCACTCGCCCCCGATTGGGAAGGCGTGGCGATAGGCTATCGCTCGCGTGAGGCTGGTGCAGTGAATCTCGCCGAGACACTTCCCAATGCCCTCGCGACACGCTGCGACCTGGGCGATGCGGCATCGATCACGGCCTCGATTGCCGAGGCTGTCGAACGGTTTGGCGAAGTCGGCACGATGGTGTTCGCAAGCGGGGTCGAAATCGGCCAGCCCTTCGTCTCCAAGATCAGCGAAGACCAGTGGCGCGAGGTGATCGAGACCGAGATCGTCGGCTTCACGCGCGTCGTCAGCGCTACCCTGCCCATCTTCCGCAAGCAGGGGCACGGCAATTTCGTCGCGGTGGTCTCGGTAGCCAACTACGCCTATCCGCCCGGAGACGCGCTGTCGTCGGTGCCAAAAGCGGCGATCGAGTCGCTTGGCCGGGCGATTGCCAAGGAAGAAGGTCGCTACGGCATCCGTGCCAACATGGTCGCGCCCGGCATCATCGACGCCGGGCTTGGATCGGCATTCCTGAAGGACCTGTATTCGCCCGAAATCTGGGAAACCCAGCGCAGGCGAATCGCACTGCAGCGCTTCGGCGAAGGCAATGAGATTGCAGAAGCGGTGGCGTTCCTGGCTTCGGATCGCGCCAGCTACATTACCGGGCAGACGCTCATCGTCGATGGCGGGTTCAGCCTGTAAGCGGCCGTTGCGGAAACCACTTCGTCTGCCTTACCTCCGCTACCTCGTCCGCCCCACTTCGCCCCCCTACCCGTCATCCCGACGCCACTTCCCGTCATCCCGACGAAAGTCGGGATCCATGGGACCCACAGGTCTCGCGATCGTACGACCTCCGCAACGTGGATCCCGACGTCCGTCTGGATGACGAATGAACTGGAACGAAAACGGGGGAGAAGGTTGCCCTTCTCCCCCGCATCCTCCCCTCTGGCGGGGGTATCGCTTATTTGTACGGATCGACCGGCTGCGGAACCGAGATAACCTCGAGGTCCTTCAGCATCGTCAGCACGTCGGAGATCGAATAGATGTGATCGATCTTGTCGCCGCGGAAACGCAGCCACGAGAACCAGATCACGTTCATCTCGTTGCCAGTCGGCTGAACGCCCATGTACGGGCCGCCCGTGTGCTTGCCATGGTGATGGCAAAGAACGCAGATCTCGTTCTCGCCACGGCCCCATGCCTTCAGCGTGCGGTAGATCGACGGCGGAAACGTCTTGTACAGGCCCTGCGGCGAGGTCTTCCACACATGATAGGTGCCGAGATCGGGACGGTTGGGATTGTCGTAGGTCATGGTTTCCGTATTGAAATACGCATCCATGCCTTCCCAGTCGCCACGGTTGATCACCTCATGGAGGTTCATCCAGTGGTTCACCATGAACGCCTGACGCTCGGTCAGGCCATCGGTGATTTCAGCGCGAACTTCCTTCGACAAAACGAAGTCGGCTTCGGTAAACGGGGCTAGGCCTCCCATCACATTCTCCTCAAATGCGCCGCGTGTGGCGACGCTTCATATGCAAGCTGCCGTGACTGCCGGAATCCCCGGCAGGACGGGCCCTTTTCCCGGCGGACCCCACCCCCATCACCTACCTTTGGGAAGGCATATCCGTTGCGCCCTCTCCTTAGGAAAGGGCAACGAAAAATCAGAGGAGAGGATGGTCCCATGGCTCTAACGCTGCAAGAAATATCTGACCGCTTCGAGATCCAGGATCTCATGGTCGGATATTGCTACGCGGTCGACAATCGCGATTTCAACGCGCTCGACGACGTGTTTTCGGAAGATGCCGTGATCGACTATTCCGAAATGGTCGGTTTCATCGGCAATCGCGACGAAGTGAAGGTCTTCCTCGCCGAGGGGCTTGGGCAGATGCTCAATTATCAGCACGCGGTTTCGACCACGCAGTACAAGTTCGATGGCGACACCTGCCGCACCCGCACGGTTTGCCACAATCCGATGCTCGTGAAGAATCCCGATGGCAGCGAACAGCCCTTCTTCTTCGGCCTCTGGTATCATCATGAGTTCAAGCGCACGCCGGAGGGCTGGCGGATGTCGCATCTGCGCGAGCAGAAATGCTATAATTTCAATCTTCCCGACTGGATCAAGGAAATGACCGCGTGAGCGCCGCGACGATGATGCTCGACCACCCGGTCAGCGGCGATGGCATCACCACGGAATATGTGAACCGAATTCTCGAGGAAAGCGGCAAGGATTTCCACGTCTCGGCGGTTCGCGTTACCAGCGAGAAGACTTACGGCCAGCAGATGGTCTCCACCGCTGGACGTGCGCTGATCGAGGTCGATTACGCCCCCGGAGCGCCTGCCGGCCTGCCCACCCAGCTCGTCGTCAAGCTTGCACGCGGCGTCGATGAGATCATGGCGCCTTTCTATCGCAACGAGGTTGCCTTTTACGGCCGCCTTCGTCCGGAACTCGACCTTGAGGTACCCCAGACGCTTGGCGGACACTTCAACCCGGAAACCAAGCGCTTCGCGATCCTCCTCGAAGACCTCTCGGTTCGCGGAGCGCGTTTCCCCAACGCACTCGTGCCGGTGACGCTCGACGAAGTTCGCTCCATCCTCGATTCGCATGCCGCGCTGCACGCCCAATATTGGGATAGCCCGCGCCTGAAGGGCGATCTGGACTGGATCGGCACGCATACCACCGGTGTCATCGCCGAAATGCAAAACATCGGCGCAACGCCGTTCATCCAGTATGAAATCGACAACCAGAAGTTCAAGACCGAGCTCGTCGGGGCGTTGGGCTCAAGTGGGCCCGAACTCCATGCCGGCATGCTTGCGCTCCATCGTCATCACCAGACGCTGCCGCAAACCGTGCTCCACGGCGACTCGCATATCGGCAACACCTACCTCACGCCCCAGGGCAAGGGCGGCCTGCTCGATTGGCAGCTGATGGTGCGGGGCCACCACACCCACGACGTCAACTACCTGATCACCACGGCGCTCACGATCGAACAGCGGCGTAATCACGAGCGTGAACTGTTCGCTTACTATCTCGATCGGCTTGCGGCCGGCGGGGTTACCGGGCTGCCCGCATTCGAGCAAAGCTGGCTCGAATTCCGGCGCAACCTCGCATGGGGGCTTTATTACGGTTGGCTGACGACACCGGTGCTCAA
The DNA here is from genome assembly GCA_947476425.1 of Sphingomonadaceae bacterium. Lineage (GTDB taxonomy): Bacteria > Pseudomonadota > Alphaproteobacteria > Sphingomonadales > Sphingomonadaceae > CANJQJ01. Next base: position 111,338 of record CANJQJ010000003.1, read on the forward strand.
CTATGGTTGGGAGATCAACATCGTCAACCATCTCCGCCTCTACACTGCCTATCAGGATCATGAGACCGGCAAGCTGATCAAGGAACTGATGTAGCCAATCCGGCGTGGTGAACCTGGATTCGCCCCATAGGTGACGCGCAAGGCTTTTGGTGGCATGAGCGCGCCCACGGTGTGGCCAATATGATCCAGGTCAGCTTCTTCATTATCAACAATACGCCCGTCATCATCGGCCGGGCATTCGCCGGAGGCCCGAGCTCGCTCGTCCCATGATCAAACAATCCAGATCACCCAGCCGCGCCGCCGCGCGCCTGCTCACCGTCTTCGCAATCTTCCTCGGCCTCGTCGGGCTCAGCCTGGCTTGGCTTGGCTGGATGCTGCTGCAGATCCAGGGCTCGCCATATTATATCCTTGCCGGCGCATTGATGGTGATATCGGCGGTACTCGTCGCACGTCGAAATTGGGGCGGCGTGTGGCTCTACTGGCTGTACTTCGGCGGCACGCTGGTTTGGGCGCTATGGGAATCGGGCCTGGACGGCTGGGCGCTCGCACCACGGCTGGCGATGCCCGCGATCATGGGATTGTGGATGCTCACGCCCTGGTTCCGCTTGGCGATGCGTGCCGGGCGACCGTTGCCGGGGGGACGCATATTGTGGCCCGCGCTCGGCTTACTGATCGTTGGGTCGATCGGCTTCTTCTTCTGGATGGATCGTTCGCCCGAACCAACGGGCGGAATTGCGTCCAACGCCGCCCCTGCCAACCCTCTCGACGGCGAGTGGCGCTATTACGGCAACGACCAGGGCGGCTCGCGCTTCTCGCCGCTTGGCCAGATCACCCCGGCGAACGTCGCCGGGCTTCAACGTATCTGGAGCTACCACACCGGTCCCGTACCGGGTGGGGCCAGCGCGTCATTCGAAACTACCCCGCTCAAGATCGGCGACCGCCTCTATTTCTGCACCGGCTACAACGACATCGTCGCGCTCGACGCTGAGACCGGCAAGCAGATCTGGCGCCACTCCTCGCATGTCGATACCGCCGGCGTGTTCGGGCTGACTTGCCGTGGCGTCGCCTACTACAAGGTTCCAGATGCCACCGGCCCTTGCGCCGAGCGAATCTATACCGCCACCCTCGACGCTCGCCTGCTGGCGGTCGATGCGAACGACGGCAAGCTCTGCGCTGGCTTCGGCAAGAATGGCGAAACCAGCCTGCTGCAGGGCATGGGCCCTGTCGAGAAGAGCTATTATTTCGTCACGTCACCTCCGCAGATCGTCCGTGGAAGGCTCGTCGTGGGCGGCTGGGTGACCGACGGCCAGATGGTCGGCGAGCCATCCGGCGTAATCCGTGCCTTCGACGCGATCACCGGCAATTTCTCGTGGGCGTTCGACATTGGCAAGCCCGATTTCCACGGCCTCCCGCCCGAGGGCCAGACCTTCACGCGCGGCACCCCCAACAGCTGGGCGCCGATGAGCGCGGACGAAAAGCTCGGCCTGCTCTACGCCCCGACCGGCAATGCCACGCCCGACTATTTCGCGGCGCATCGCACCCCCAACATGGATCGCTATTCGAGTTCGGTAGTCGCCATCGATGCCGAGACCGGCGCGGCGCGCTGGTCGTTTCAGACGACGCATCACGATCTGTGGGATTATGACGTCCCATCACAGCCAACGCTCGTAGACCTGCCGGGTGGCATCAAGGGCCTGCTCCAACCGACCAAGCGCGGCGAGACCTTCTTCCTCGATCGCGTGACCGGCAAGCCGCTTGCCCCGGTCACCGAACGCGCCGTCCCGCACGATGGCGTGCCCGAGGAACATATTTCGCCCACCCAGCCATTCTCGGCCAAGTGGCTGTCATTCCCCGGTCCGGTGCCTTCGGAAAAGACCATGTGGGGCCTCACCCCGATCGACCAGGCGTGGTGCCGCATCCTGTTCAAGCGCGCGCGCTTCGACGGGACGATGACCCCGCTCAATACGAAGCGGCCGACCGTGATCTGGCCGGGCTATCTCGGCGGATCCAACTGGGGCAGCATCGCGGTGGATCGCTTGCGCCACGTGATGATCATCAACACCAACCAGGTCATCAACTATGACTGGCTGATCACCCGCGCCGACGCCGACAAGCAGGGAATCCGGCCGCGTGCTGTGAACCATGTAACCGATGTCGGCGGTCCCGCCGCGCAGAAGGGCACCCCTTACGCCGCGCATGTCGGCCCGTTCCTCTCGCCGCTCGCAATTCCCTGCAACCAGCCGCCCTACGGCATGATCCGTGGCGTCGACTTGCGTTCGGGCAAGGTGCTCTGGGAAAAGCCTTTCGGCACGTCGCGCGACAGCGGACCGCTTGCCATGCCGACCTTCGTGCCGATCCCGATGGGGGTTCCCAACATCGGCGGCGCGGTGACGACGGCCAGCGGCCTCACCTTCATCGGCGCGACGCAGGAGCATGCGCTTCGCGCGTTTGAAACCACCACCGGCAAGCAGCTCTGGAAGACTCGCCTGCCCGCCGGTGGCCAGGCCACGCCCGCAACCTATTGGTCGAACAAAAGCGGCCGCCAGTTCGTTGTCATCGCTGCCGGTGGGCATGGCGCCATGCTTTCTGGACAAAGTGACGAAATTGTCGCTTATGCGTTGTCAGATCAAATACGCGGCTCAGAAAATCGGTAATTGCTGATCCATCGAACGCGTTTTTGACCAACGCGCGATTCGGAATTGCATCGCAAGGAGAGAGAAGTGAGCGATCTGCACGAGGGCCTGGAAACGCTGGCCAAGGACTTTCACGCCGTCACGGATACCTATGCCGGAACAGCGGTAACCGATCCCTACCCGATGTTTGCCGAGCTTCGTGCGACGACACCGGTGATGAAGGGCGACATCCTTGATCGCTACCGCGTTCCAAGCCAGGCCGACTATGCCCGGCAGGGCCGCGAGGTTCACACGCTGTTCCGCTACAACGACGTGTACAACGTGCTCAAGGATGACGAGAACTGGCTGAGCTACATCATGGCCGACGGCTTTGGTGCCTCGGTCGACAACATGCTCCTCACCGCGATGGATGGCGAAACCCATCACAAATATCGCGCGCTGATGCAGCCGCCCTTCCTGATGCCGACCGTGCGCCGCATGATGGACGCGCTGATCAAGCCGATCATCGACAATGAATATGTCAACGTCATGCGCCCGGACGGCAAGGCAGATCTCGTCCGCGATTTCTCGCTGCCCTTCCCGATCCGAGTTGTCTACGCCTTCTTCGGTTTCCCGGAAGACAATGAATCGGTGATGAAATTCGCCAGCTGGGCGCTACGCATCGTGGCAGGCCCGCAATATGATCCGGAAGTCCAGAAGATCACGATGGCGGCCTCGATGGAAGCCGGCATCCAGCTCTTCTACCATGTCGTGCCGATTATCGCCGCTCGCCGGGCATCGGGCGTTCAGCGTGACGATCTGCTCGGCTTCATGATCAACGCCGATCTCGACGGCAAGAGGTTCACCGACGAGGAGATCGGCCACTTCGTCCGCATGCTGCTGCTCGCGGCCGGCGAGACCACGAGCCGCAGCTTCATCAACATGATGGTCCAGCTGCTCGAACGTCCGGACGTCCTCGAGAAGCTTCGCAACGATCGCTCGCTGATCGGCAAGGCGATTACCGAGACGATGCGCCGCGATCCAACCGCCGGTTTTCTTGCCCGCGCCGCCGCCAAGGATATCGAGATCGGCGGCGTCCTGATCAAGGAGGGGACTTCGGTCTCGCTGTCGATCGGCTCGGCCAACCGCGATCCGGAAGTCTATGAGCGTCCCGACGAACTCTGGCTCGAACGCCCGATGCGTCCGGTGCTCAGCTTCGGCTTCGGCCCGCACATGTGCATGGGCATGCACATCGCCCGCGTGGAAATGGAGGTCGCGCTCAATTCGCTGCTGGATCTTCCGAACCTGCGCTTCGATCCCGCTTTCCCGAAGCCGGAAATCCGCGGAATGAACTTGCGCGGCGTCGACGCGATCAACGTCATCTGGGACATATAAGCTCTGAATTCCTCCCCGGGATCCCCCGGGGAGGAACGAGATCAATATGCCAGCTTCAGTCCCGGCACCGGCCAGTCCACCTTCACCAGCCGACCGCTCATGCTCTGCGTGACGTAAGCCGTCCGCAAGTCAGGTCCGCCAAAGCAGATATTGGTCGTCATCAAGTCGGGGAAGGATACCACTTCCACCGCGCCGCCTTCGGGCGCAAACGCCAGCACAGCGCTGCCGCCGGGAGAAGCCACGCAGATCCGGCCACTGCCGTCGACAGCAAGGCTGTCGAGGAATTGCCCCGGCCCAGCGCGCCCGACCAGATCGCCGCCGCCGGGATGCATGCTCGTTCCGGGTTCGATCTCGCCCGGCGCCTTCACCTTGAAGCCCCACACGTGAGAGCCGTAAGTTTCCGCAACGTACAAGGTATTCCCGTCGGGCGAGAGGCCGATGCCGTTCGCGCCGTCAAGTCCGGGAATGACTTCGCGGATCATGCTGCCGTCGGCCTTGGCATAATAGACCGAGCCCTTCTGGCGGATCCGGCCGCGATCCCGTCCGAAATCGGTGAACCAGAAGCCGCCATGGGTGTCGAAGACAATATCGTTCGGGCCCCAGAAGGGCGTTTCCTCGCAATGATCATAGAGCGTTTCGAAGGCCCCCGTATCTAGGTCGACGACCTGAATCTTGCCCGGAGGGGTATCGAACGGCGCTTCATGCGCCATGCTCATTCCGTTGCCGAGATCGACATGGACCATCCCGCCATTGTTGCAGATGTAGCAGCGACCATCCGGCCCGATCGCGGCGCCATTCGGGCCGCCGCCGACTTCGGCGACGGTGGTCACCTTTCCGTCAGGCGAAACCCGCGACAACCGCCCGCCGAGCACTTCGACGACAAGGACATCGCCATTGGGAAGCGCAACCGGCCCCTCCGGGAACACCAGCCCTGTTGCGACGACTTCCATGCTCATATCCTGACCCCCTTGCGCGAAGATTCCTCGATCCGGTCGAGAAGTTCGTGATGCTTGATCGCATCAGCGAAATCGGGCGTGGCCTTGCTCTTGCCGGCAATGGCGTCAGCCATGTGCAGATAGGCCTCGGCGACATTGAGCGGCGGCGATACGCGCACGGCCTCGGGAACGTGATAGGCGCTCTCGGGCACCTCGACCTCGGTCAGCACGCCCATGCCGGTCGTCTTGAAAAGCTTGAGGTCGGACATCTGGATGCCGCGCGCATCGCCCTGCGCGATGACCACGAGATCGCCCTTGTCGCCACTGATCTCCAAACGAACCCCGGTGCCGAGCGAGGATGCCCCCGACAGCCGCACATTGGCGACGGCGCCGTTTTCCAGCTCTCCGATCACGACGATCTGGTCAGCCGAAGTCCGCGTCATCTTCTCGCCCGTGAACTGGACTTCGAGATCCTTCAGAGATGTCTTCACCACCGCCGACAGGCTCTTGAAATCGCCAAGCACGTAAGTCAGCGCATCGAGGCTGTGACCACCCGGAATGCTGAGGAAATGCGCACCGCTCGATCGATCCTGCAGATAGGTGATCGACGGGAATGGAGCCGTCAGCCAATCCGAGGAGTGCGTCATGCTCACGCTCCGCACGGTGCCGATCTCGCCTTGCTCGATCAGCCCGCGCACATAGCCCAGCACCGGCGAACTGCGCGACTGCAGCCCCACCATGTGGACGATGCCGGCCTTCTCGGCCGCCGCCAGCATCTCCCTGGCCTCGGCGGCATCTCGGCCAAGCGGCCATTCGCAATAAACATGCTTGCCCGCCGCAATCGCCGCGAGCACCAGCTCGCGATGCGCGGGAACGCGAACACACACCGCGACGATGTCGACGTCGGGATGTCTTACCAGTTCCATCGGATCGCCGAACGCAAGCGGCACGCCAAAGGCATCCGCCGAGGCCTGCGCCGATTCGATGTGCTGCGTTGCGACTGCGATCGCTTCAAAACCGTCGAGCTGCGCCAGCGCGGGCAGATGCGCGCCCACGCCCCAGCTTCCCTGTAGGTTGGCGCCGATAATACCGACCCGCAAATTCTTCGTCATCATTCTCTCCCAAACTGTTCCCGCGAGGCTCTGCGCCCCGCGCGGTTATTCAGATAAAATCGCGATATGTTTCGATGTAATCGGCATAAACCTCGCGAACACGATCCTCGGTGAGGCCGTAATCCGCGAGCGAATAGGTATGGCGGCCATGCTTGTCGGCGGGGTTGTCGGCCAGCCACTGTCGCACGCCCTGCTCTGCCGTGGGCGTAAATTCAATCCCGGCAAATGCATAGACCCCCGCCACCGCCTTGACTGGATCGGCGGGAATGTCGCGATAGCGCATGTCGTGGATCGGGAGTTCAGGTCGCGTCTTGCGATAATTCATCATCCGCACTTGGGCATCGTTCCAGAGATGCAGGAACTCATTGCCAAGTTCCACCCGGTCCTGGTGCTCGAAACTGACGCTCCGGATCACTTCGATCAGCGCGCATATCGACGCCATCACGGTCACCGGATCGCGATGCGGCTGAACCAGCATCGCATCGGGATAGACCGAGTATAGCTCGGGCAGGTGATAGCTATGCTCCTGAACCTTCACCACCCAGCGTTCGCGCGGGTTTTTCCAGGCAAGATGCTGAAGCCACATCTTGTGAACCTTGTACGCGAACGTCGTGTCGGTCTTGAGATACCAGGGATAATAGTCCGGCATGCGAAACAGCATCAACGGATTGACGCTCTGGAATGACGTCTCGAGGATCATCCCGCATTCCTGCGGAATCAGCGCCCCGATGGGATGGGCCTTGCGAACGCCCGCCCATTTGCCGGTAAAATTGGCATCGACATAGTCGTCGAACGCCTTGATCCGCGGATCGCTGTCGAAGGTCGCCGCCTCGGGCGGCGGCGACGGCGCCGCGACCTCCCACGACATCGGGGTTCGGACGGTCTTGTCCGACGCAATCAGCGCATGAAGTACGCTGGTCCCGCAGCGCGGCAGTCCCAGGATGAAAACCGGCCGGTCGATCTCGACTTCGCCGATTTCGGGGTGCCGCTGGCGCCAGTTGTCGATTTCGGCAAGCCGCCGCAAATTATCTTCCAGCAGCGCCTGCGCGCGCACCCTGCCCTCATCGCTCAACCCGCGCTCCGCCGCGAGCGCTGCAATCATAACTTCTATACCGGGGCGAACGCCTTCGCGGATCTCGTCCGAGAGAACATGGCGCGACAGCATTGAATCCGTCTCCGCCGTCGCTGTCGTCGATCCCAACATTCCACTCTCCACTCCGATTTTCGCGCACCGTATATCGTGTAGCGACTACCCCTTACCCGTCCTTGGACAGGTGAGGGCATGCGGACGGTGATCCTCATGACAAAGCATAAGAACGAGAGGAGCCGGAGATGTTGATCGATCTTGCGAAACTCTATGGACTCAGTGGCCAGGTCGCCATCGTCACGGGTGGTGCACAGGGCATGGGGGAAGCAATTGCACGCTTTCTCGCCGGCATGGGCGCGACGATCGCTATCGCCGATGTGAAGTTCGAAAAGGCCGAGCAGGTCGCGGCGGCGATCCGCGCCGAGGGCGGCAAGGCAACGGCTTATGATGTCGACATGTCGAAGGAAGACCAGGTCGTGGCGCTTGTCGCCGGCGTCCGCGCCTCCGAAGGTCGGATCGATATCCTCGTCAACAATGCCGGCTGGCAGGATCGCCGTTACATCGAGGACACCACCAGCGAATTCTGGGATCACATCATGAACACCAACCTGCGCGGTCCGGCGATGGCCAGCCGCGAAGTCGTGAAGGTGATGCGGGCCGACCGCACGAAGGGACGGATCGTCAACATCTCTTCGAACAGCGCGCTGCATGCAACCGCACCCAGCCTCTATGCCTACTCGACGTCCAAAGCAGGCGTCGCTGGCCTCACCCGCGCAACCGCGCTCGAAACGGCCAAGGACGGCATTCGCGTAAACGCCATCTGCCCTGGCAACACCACCACGCCCGGCCAGATGACCGCTACCGGCCCCGATTTTCCACCCGAGCAGATTGCGGCCTTCATGCCCCCAATCGGCCGCACCGGTACTCCGGAGGACATCGCCTCGGCAGTGCTCTATCTCGCCACCGACGCCTCCGCCTTCGTGACCGGTCAAACCCTGGTCGTCGATGGCGGCATGCTTACCTGCTGAGGATCATTACCCAACATGCGCGATCAATATGACTACATCATCGTCGGAGCGGGATCGTCCGGCTCGGTGCTGGCCAACAAGCTTTCGGCCAATCCAGCCCACAAGGTCCTGCTGGTCGAGAGCGGACCTGACGATAAAAGCCCCTTGATCCGCATGCCGCGCGGCATCGGCAAGCTGCTCGCGCCGGGCAATCCCCATGTCTGGGATTACCAGGTCGTCCCCGCTGGCAACCTGCCCCCCGAAACCTGGCTCAAGGGCCGCACGATTGGCGGATCGAGCTCGGTCAACGGCATGGTGTATGTCCGCGGCGCGCCAGCCGACTATGATCATTGGGCATCGCTCGGCTGCACCGGTTGGGGCTGGGACAAGATCGGCAAGCATTTCGTCGCACTCGAGGACCATGAACTCGGCGCAGACGAGTGGCGTGGCACTGGCGGCCCGCTCAAGGTCAGCGTTCATCCGTCGGGCAATCCACTGTGCGAAGCAGTCCTCGATGCGGCCGAACAGCTCGGCACGCCGCGTACCGCCGACGTCAACCATGTCGATACCGTCGCCAATGGCGGCATGGGCTACCAGACCGTCACCACCTGGAAGGGCAAGCGCTTCTCGGCGGCACGGGCGTTCGTCGATCCGGTCCGTTCGCGGCCCAACCTCGACATCGTCACCGATACCGACGTCCTGCGCATCCTGTTCGAAGGCAAGCGCGCATCGGCCGTGCTCTTGCGGGACAAGACCGGGCAGCGCGAAGTCCGGGCAGCCCGCGAAATCATCCTGTCGGCAGGCGCGATCCAATCGCCCAAGCTGCTCCAGCTTTCCGGCATCGGTCCAGCTGCACTGCTCCAGGGCCTCGGCATCGAAGTTATCGTTGACTCCCCCGATGTCGGCCAGAATCTGCTCGAGCATCGCTATCTCTCGACCCAGTATGAAGTGCGTGGCGAAAGCCTGAACAAGCACTTCACGGGTGCCCGGCTGCTCAAGTCCGTGCTGAATTACGCGCTGCGCTCCAAGGGCCCGATGACGCACAGCGCGCATGAAGTAGGCGGCTTCGTCAAAACCCGTCCGGGCCTCGGCCGGCCTGACGCCCAGATCGGCGTCGGCCTTTACTCGCTCAACGTCGATGACAAGGGCCAGATCGGCGTCGACAAGGCGCCGGGCATGACCATCCTCGGCTATTTCACCCGCCCCGAGAGCCAGGGCGAAATCCGTATCACCTCATCCAATCCCGATGCTGCGCCGCATATCGACGCAAACCATCTCACAGCCGAGATTGATCGCATCTCGGCGGTATCGCTCTTCCGCTGGCTCCGCGCGCTCGGCAAGCAGCCTGCGCTCGCCGACTGGATCGTCCGCGAAACCGTTCCCGGCGGCGGCTTCGAAACCGACGACGAGATCCTTTCGGGCGCATTGTCGATCGGGGGCACTTCCTATCACATCAGCGGCACTTGCCGGATGGGCGCGGATGAAGGCTCGGTGCTCGATCCCGAACTGAAGGTTCGCGGCGTCGAAGGCCTTCGCGTAGTCGACACCTCGATCTGTCCAACCATCGTTTCTGGCAATACCAATGCCCCGGCGATGGCGATCGCGCTCAACGCCGCTGAAATCATTTTGCGCAATCAGTGAAGGCAGGCGATTACCGTACATAGCCTATCCGAAGAAGGGCCTTCACCAGACAGCATCCAATATCATCTCCTCACAAATAGAAACGTGGAGAAGATCGCATGAAGCTGGAAATGGGCATGGACTGTCCGGTCTCGATCGAGGACGAACGCTCCATCATTGCCGTCCTCCTGCGGTATGCTACCGGCATCGACACACGCGACTGGAACTTGTTTCGGACCTGCTTTTCGGAAGACTTCGAAGCTGGGCACCTCCAAAAACCTCTGGCATTTGAGGGCATAATCTGATTCATTCTTCTCGTCAGGGGGCGGTTATGAAGCAGGCTGGATTGTTCGGTTTATCAGATCATTTGAAGCGGCTATCGGCCAATGGCGATCCTCTGGAGGAACT
>CANJQJ010000004.1 GCA_947476425.1 Sphingomonadaceae bacterium
CACTTGATCGAAAACCTGTTCGCCAAAATCAAGGACTGGCGGCGCATTCACACCCGATATGATCGCTGCGCCCACACCTTCATGTCCGCCATCGCAATCGCCGCTACCGTCATCTTCTGGTTGTGATCAATGAGTCCTGACCCTAGATTTCCCCGCTTGCCCGGCGCTCGATGGAGACCGGGATGGCCCCCATCCGCGGCTGACCGAAGATTGGATCATATGCCGCCTGCGCGTCCATCAGCCGCGAAGTGCAGCCGCCCTGGCCGATGGCATCATCGGGTTCATTCGGGTTGGTGCCGAAGCAATGCGACATCGAGAGTACCCCGAGCCGAAGCCTCGGATCGCCTTCCGCCACTCCCTCAATGATCCCGTGGGCGGAGCGGATCCGCACGATGTCACCCGTTGCGACACCGAAGCGGGCAAGATCCTGCGGATTCACGAAGGCCGGATTGTACCGGCGCTTGGCGGCCAGCTTCGGATTGTTGCGGCCGATCGAGTTCATCATCTCATTGGCGCGGCGGGGAATGAGCAGCAGCGGAAATTCCGCCGAGGGGTTGGCGGTATCGCCGCGCTTTTCGTGCACCACGGCCAGCTCGGCGATCATCGTCGGATCGGCCACCTGAAGCATCGCCGTGCAATCCTCGGCGCGCGGCAGGACAGTATGGTCCAACTCGTCAAAAAGCTTGCCGTGGATGTGCTGGCGAACCTCTGCCAGCGGCACGCGCGATCCCGCGCACATCGCCTCGAACATCTCTTCGGTGGTCGGGCGACGATCGAGCGGCAACGGGAACGCGACGGGCGCCTTGTCCCAATGCTGGCCGGTACCCGCGCCATTGCCGAAATAGGTGATCTGCTTGCCCAGCCGCTTGGCCAGTTCGTAAAAGAACTGCCAGCTTTCGATGGTGTCCGATCCCATCGGCGGATCGACGATCGCGGGTGAATACATGGCGTAAGGCAATTCGAATCCGCCCGTCCAGATGCCGTAATATTTCATCGATTCAGTGAATTGGGTGCAGCCGGGCGTTTCCATCGACATCCGGTCGGGGATCACATAGTCGGCCATGCGTGCGGTGTTGGACATTTCCACATCGATCGCGACCAGCAGATCGAGCGCTTCGAGCGCGCGGCCGGTGCGGTTCTGGTCGGGCAGGGACACCGCCGGGTTGCTACCCGAACAGATCAGGGCGCGAACACGCCCCTTGCCGGGGGTAAGAATCTCGTCAGGCAGCGTCCCCGTAGGGGCACCGACCACGGTCTTGGGCAGGCCGTTGATGCGACTGACCTCGCTATAGTCCCACGGCGTATAAGGAGCATATGGCTGTGCCCGGATTGCCACGTCGGGTAGCAGGACGTGCGGCTGGGAATGCTGTTCGCCACCCCGCACCCAGCGTCCGCATATCGTGTTGAGGCACAGGGCAAGATATTCCGCGAGCGTGCCGTGCAGCGGAAAATGCGCGCCCGTCGCCGTCACGACACAGCCGCTTTCCGCAGCCGCGAAGGTTCGTGCGGCTAGCACCAATTCCTTGGCCGAGATGTCTGCAACATCGGCGACATGGTCGGGCGTGAACGGCGCGACGGCGGCCTTCAGCACGTCCAGGCCCACCGCATTGTCCGCGACAAAGGCGTGATCATACAGCCCTTCGGTCAGGATCACGCGCAGCAGTCCGGCAAGGATCGTCGAATCCTGCCCGGGCCGCGGCCGGATATGCAGAAAGGCGTGGGCGGCGGATTCGGTTTCGCGCGGATCGATCACGATCAGCTTCATGCCGTCCTTGACCGCCTGCTTAACCGTCTGGCCGGGGTTGACCGACATGCCCTGCTTGGAAATGACCGGATTGGTGCCGACCATGATCCAGCTCTGGGCCGTGGCAAAGGGCTGCGGCCCGGCCATCCATCGTCCATGCAGCGCCTGGGCGATTACCTTGCCCGCCTGATCGATGGTCTGGACCGAAAAAAAGCGCCAGGGAAAGGTGCCCAGCGCCATGATGAACATCGCGCCGATTACCGGATTGATGGGATTGCTGAGGTTGCCATTGCCGGGATAAACCGCGATGGACTCGACGCCATGTTCGTCGCTGATTGCCCGAAGCCGCGCCGCGATCTCGTCCAGCGCCTGCTCCATCGGGATCGAGACGTAGCTACCGTCCGGCATCCGTTTTTGCGGATGCAGGATGCGGCTTTCGGCATAGTGTCCTTCCGGCATGGCACGGCCCTTGGGGCACGTATAGCCTCCATAGATCGGCGACTGCCGATCACCGATCACCTTCGTGGCCCTGCCATTCTCGACAGTCACCTCGATAGGGCAGCAGGCCCAGCAGACCTTGCAGATCCCGATCCGGGTCTCGCTCACCATATCTCTCCCGATCTTATAAACCCGACGACCATGCGCATTATCACAGGGTCGGCTCAATCTTGACGAGGACCAGATGATCCTTGTTGTTGCCGGCAATGAACAGGCGCTTGCGCAGCATTATGACGATAAAGGAACTTCACCGGGGCGGCAAGCAACGCAGCGATGGGAGGAGCTTGTTCGGCACGGCCCTTACACGGACGCTGCTCGCTTCAATCGCGGATCATGAATCGGCAAAAATACCGCTAAGAGGGGGAGAATTTTCGGCACTGCCGAAAACTCTCGATACCCCGCTCTTGCTTGGACTCTGTGGTGCGGTCGAGAAGACTCGAACTTCCACGGCCTTACGGCCACAACGACCTCAACGTTGCGCGTCTACCAGTTCCGCCACGACCGCACACCGAGTAGGGCCCCGGGTGACCGGGGCGCTGGTAGGGGCGTGCCTCTAGCAAAGCAATTCGCGCTCCGCAATGGCCCGCATCGCATCATTTGCGGATCAGTAGAGAAACATCGGCTTGCCCATCACGCGCGCAAGCTTGGCTCGGTAATTGCGGCTGTCGTAAAGCCCGTCGGCATCGACCTTTTTGGTCCCGCCGAGCAAGGTATCCGCAGGCACATGGCTGTAATTGCCATCGGTGAGAGTCACCATGCGCCCGGTTTCGCCAGCCTGGATCAGCTGGACGGCAAGCCCGCCGAATGCGAAGCCGACCATCCGGTCGAGCGCATCGGGTTCGCCAGCGCGCATCAGATAGGCGAGCTCCTGGACGACAGTGCCGATTCGCGCACGTTCCTCGATGGCCTGGGCGAGGCGGTGGCCGACGCTGATCGAATCGCGTTGCGTCGCTGATTTGGAGATCTCGCCTTCGGCCTGGGGTGCCGCATTCGAAAGTGTCGCGCCCTCGGAGATCACGCACATCGCATAATTGCCCGGGCGCGACTTGCGATCGGCGGCGAGCAGCGGCAGCAGCCGGTCGAGATCGGCGGGAACTTCGGCGATCACGGTTCGATCGACCTGCGCGAGGAAGCCAGCGAGCAGCGCGGTTTCTCCGCTGCGCCGTCCGAACAGCTCGACCACGGCGATACGTTCATGGCTTTCGGTGGTGGTGCGCAAGGCATTGATGGCCTCGACCGAGCGGCTGACCGCAGTCGAGAAGCCGATGCAGTAATCCGTGCCGTAGACGTCGTTGTCCATCGTCTTGGGCACCGAGATCACCGGGAAGCCCTTCGAAGCGAGATGCGCGGAGAAACGCAGCGTACCATCGCCGCCGAGCGTTATCATCGCATCGATGCCGAGCGTGGAGAGGACATTGAGGACATGATCGGTGCGATCGCCGCCCTTGGCAGTACGGGGATCGCAGCGCGAGGTATGGAGGATCGTGCCGCCCATCCGGTCGATCCCGCGCACGGCCTCGCGATCGAGCTTGTAGCTATATGCGGCAATGCTCGCGGGATCGTCGGGATCGATCCTCAGCAACCCGTCCCAGCCGCGGCGAAATCCGACGACCTGCCAGCCAAGATCGATCGCGCTGAGCGTGACCGAACGGATGCAGGGATTGAGCCCCGGGACGTCGCCCCCACCGGTAAGGATTCCGATCCGCATTCGTGCTCCTTTTCGCAGTAGCAGCATTGGTCTAACGCATGGCGGCAATGAACGACAAGCTTTCCCGCCACGCGACCGAAATGAGACGCTTGCTGGCACTTGCCTGGCCGGTGATGATGACCAGCCTCAACTGGACGCTGATGCACCTGATCGACGTCGCGATCGTCGGCCATGCCGGACCGGGCCAACTCGGCGCGCTCGCGGCGGGACGCGCTCTGACCTTCGTCACGATCGTCGTCGGCATCGCATCCCTGTCGGGGATCATCGTGTTCACGTCGCGCTTCGACGGCGCCGGCGAACGTCATCGCTGCGGCGACATCCTGCGGCAGGGGCTGATCTGCTCGCTCGCGCTTGGCGTCGCGACGGCGCTGCTGATGCGCGGCTGGGCCTCCGAGGTCACCCACGCGATCGGCATCGCACCCGATTTCGCGGATCGCGGCGCTGACGTGGTGCGCGTAATGGCGCTCGCCTTCCCGGCGCAGTTGATCGGCACCGCGATCGCCTATTTCCTCGAAGGCGCCAGCCGGCCGGGCCGCGCGATGATCGTCAATCTCGTCATGCTGCCGCTGAATGCGCTGCTCGCCTGGGCGTGGGTGGGTGGTCATCTCGGCCTTCCTGCGATGGGTGCGGTCGGCGCGGTGAGCGCGACGGCGGTGGTTTCCGGCCTCGGCATGGCGATGATGGGCATCGCGGTGTGGACGCTGCCCGATGCATCAGCGCTCGGCGTTCGCGAGCTTGGCCTGCGCACCTGGCTTCGCGCCGCGAAGGCCGCACCCTCGCTGCTCCGCTTCGGCATCATTCCCGGCATCGCCTCCGGGCTCGAAATGGCCGGCTTTTCGATCCTCATAGCGCTTTCGACGCGGCTGGGCAGCACCGCCACGGACGCCTTCCAGGCGGTGTTTTCGCTCCATAATTTCGGATTCGCCTTCGCGATCGGCATGGCCTCGGCGGCTGGTGTCCGGGCTGGCAATGCGGTTGGCGAGGATGATCCGGGAGCGGCGCGAACGCGAACGCTGCTCGCGGCCGGGGTCGCGGCGCTCGGCATGGGCGTGATCGTCGCCACCTACCTGCTGTTCGGGCGGCCGCTTGCGATGATATTTTCGAACCAGCCCGAAGTGCGCACGCTCACAGTAGCCTTGTTGGCGGTGTTCGCACCCTTCACGCTGTTCGACGGTATCCAGCTGGTCTTCGTCTACGCCTTGCGCTCGCTCGGCGACCAGGTGGTTTCCGGTATCAACGGAATCATCGCCTTCTTCCTGGTAACCGGCGGGATGAGCTGGTGGCTCGTCGTCCACGAGCATCGCGGCCCGTTCGCGCTGGTCGCCGCCGCTGCCGCCGGCATGGTGATGGCGGCGTTGCTGCAGGGCGGACGCTTCATCTGGATCAGTCGGGGGTTGCGTCCGCAAAGCTCAGGTTGAGCGCTCGCGAACCGCGCGGAACATCAACCGCCGCGCTGTCGAAATCGGCCGAGGCGCCAGGCGCGAGCTGCTTGACCGGACGCGTGATCGTCCAGCCATAGACGCTTCGGCCTTGCGCATCGCGAAGCTCGGCACGGATATCGGGCACCTTCTGGATCTCGCCCGTTGGATTGAGGATCCGCCCGGTCACCGCCAGCAGCTCGTTGCCGCTCGCCATCGTGCGACGCTCGGGCTTGCGCGTGACCTGGATCGTCAAGGGAACGTTGGATGCACCAAATCCGAACCTGCCGGCAATTCCGCCGGGTCCGAACGCGATCAGTCCCCCGAGCGCGACCATCGCCAGCACCGCAAAACCCGCCGCAGCGTAAGTAAGGATCTTCAATCGGTTACGGCGAGGACGAAAGGGCGGTTCATGCGCGAAAGGGTCGTGCGGTGCCTGCAGCGAATCATCCGTGAAGCTGCGCACTACCTCGGACTGGACAGGCATTGGTGGCGGTGCAGGCGGTGGCGGCGGCGCGACGAAACCGCCGCTAAGTGGCAGCGTGGCGGTGGCTTCCTCGAACCAGCTATGCCGGCACGATGCGCAGCGAACCTGACGACCAGTAACGCCAATGGCGCTGTCGGGAACCAGATATCGCGTGTTGCAGGCGGGGCAGGAAATTATCATCGGTTTTGTTGTCCAGCAGGCTTTCATCGACTCTAACCATGCTAGGCGGGATGCTGCAAGCTCTGCCCGACTTTACGGGGATGACTTCGCTGTGCCATGGCATCCCAAGGGGGCCACAAATCGAAAGGACGGGACGAGGCGCGATGGGCGGCATCGTGCAATTTGAAAATGTTGGTCTGCGCTATGGAACGGGCGCGGAGACGCTTTCCGATGTCAGCTTCGACCTGGCGATGGGATCCTTCACCTTCCTCACTGGTCCGTCGGGTGCGGGCAAGACCTCGCTGCTTCGCCTGCTCTACCTCGCCCAGCGCCCGAGCCGCGGTCTGATCCGGCTTTTCGGCGAGGATATCGTGACCTTGCCGCGCGCCCGCATGCCAGCCTATCGCCGAAGAATTGGCGTCGTATTCCAGGATTTCCGGCTGATCCCCTATCTCTCCGCTTATGACAATGTCGCGCTGCCGCTGCGCGTTGCCGGCGTCGAGGAACGCGATCTCGATACACCGGTCCGCGAAATGCTCGACTGGGTGGGCCTGACCGGCCGCTCCAATGCGCGGCCGGCGACGCTCTCCGGCGGCGAGCAGCAGCGTGTCGCCATCGCCCGCGCGGTGATCGCGCGGCCTGAAATCCTCGTTGCCGACGAGCCGACCGGCAATGTCGATCCCGAGATGGCGAAGCGGCTGCTCTATCTGTTCGAGGCGCTCAACAAGCTCGGCACCACTGTCGTGGTCGCGACCCACGACGTCCATCTGCTTGCTGGCGTGCCAGCCGCAATGCAGATGCGGCTTGAACGCGGCCGAGTCACCAATCCCGTCGAGAGCGGCCGCTACCCTTCATCCGGCCCGCACGGACTTGCAACATGATGGCATGGCACCACGCCACCGCCGGCGAACGGCGCCTGCTGCCCGAAGCGAGGCTGGGTGGACCGATGCCATGGGTGATCGCGATCATGCTGTTCCTGACAGTGTTGGCCGCCGCCGCGGGGCTCGGCCTGCGCCAGGCGGCGACGCACTTGCGCAGTGGGCTGGCCGACCAGATCACGATCCAGATCGTCGAGGGCGATCATGTCGAACGCGAGCGCCAGGCGACGGCGGCGATGCATGAGCTCGATCGGCTCGCTGGCATCGGCAAGCATCGGCGCGTCGACTCCAGCGAACTCGAGGCGTTGCTCGCGCCCTGGCTTGGCGATTCCTTCACGCGCGGCGAAATACCAATACCGGCGATGATCGATGTCACACTGGCGCCTGGCGGCGCTGACCGGATCGACGCGATCGGCGAAGCATTGAAATCGGTCGCCCCAGCCGTCCGGATTTCGAGCCATGCCCAATGGCTGAAGCCGATCGAGGCGTTGATCGGGACCCTTCTCTGGCTTGCGCTCGCGCTGGTGCTGCTCATGGCCGCCGCCACGGCATTCACCGTCGTGCTCGCTGCGCGGGCGGCACTCGATACGCACCGCGAAACGATCGACGTGATGCATCTTCTCGGCGCGACCGACGGCCAGATCGCGCGGCTGTTCCAGCGCCGGATCGCAACCGATGCGATGATCGGCGGCCTTATCGGCTTCAGCGGGGCGGTCGTCGTGGTGCTGATCCTGAGCCAGCGCATCGAGAGCGTCGGCTCCGAACTGTTCGGCGCGATATCCCTTACCACTGCGGCATGGATCGGCCTGCTGGCCCTTCCCCTTGCCGGCACGATCCTGGCCATGGCCACCGCGCGACTCACCATCCTCGGCACGCTGGAGCGCATATTATGATACTGAGGCTGACCGCGATTCCGCTTCTGCTCTGGGCGCTGGGCTTCGCGTTGTTCGCGGTGCTGCTACCGGTTCCCGCCGACGATCGCCAGACCGACGCGATCGTCGTTCTGACGGGGGGTGCGGGGCGAATCCATCGCGGGCTCAGCCTGCTTGAAGCGGGCAAGGCGAAGCGAATGCTCGTTTCGGGCGTCGATCGGCGCGTGAAGCCACACGAACTCGCCGACGAATATGATGCACCGCGCCGGCTGTTCGATCGCAAGATCGACCTCGGCCATGAATCGGTCGATACCCGCTCCAATGCGATCGAAGCGGCGAACTGGGTGAAGCACCACGATTATCACAGCGTCCGGCTGGTAACGACCGACTGGCACATGGCGCGGGCGCGTTTCGAGCTCGCGCACGTGCTCGATGCCGACATCCTACTCGTCGCCGATGCGGTGCCGAGCCAGCCGGGGCTGGTGCTCCTGCTCAAGGAATATAACAAATATCTGCTGCGCCGTGGCGCAGCGCTGTTCGGGATCTGATCACATGATCCTGGTCCGCTCGATCCTCTTCGCGATATTCTTCTATCCCGGATCATTGGTGGCGGTGCTCTCGGGAATGCCGGCGGCGTTACGGGGAGGACCTTCCGTGCGCAAATATGCCGTCGCCTGGGCGCGTTATCACCGCTGGTGCTGCCGCACCTTCCTGCGCATCGAAAGCCGCGTCGAAGGCACCCCGCCGACCGGAGCGGTACTTTTCGCCTCCAAGCACCAGTCGATGTACGAGACGATCGAGCTGGTGCTGATCCTCGACACCCCGGCAATCGTGCTCAAGCAGGAACTCACCGAGATCCCGTTATGGGGCCGAACGGCGCTCAACTATGGTGGCATCCCAATCGATCGCGAGGGCAGCGCGGGCGCGCTGCGGCGTATGCTGCGCATCGCGCGCGCCGTCATCGCCGAAAAACGCGGCATCCTGATCTTCCCGGAGGGCACACGCGTCGCCCCGGGCGAGCAGCCGCCACTCAAGGCCGGCTTCGCGGGGCTCTATGGCCAACTCCGCATTCCGGTCGTCCCGATCGCACTCGACAGCGGCAAGCTCTGCCCGCGCCACAAGTTCGTCAAGCACCCCGGCATCGTCACCTTCCGCTTCGGCGAAACCATCCCCCCCGGCCTGCCCCGCGCGGAAGCCGAGACGCTGGTCCACACCGCGATGAATGCGCTGGA
Source organism: Sphingomonadaceae bacterium (assembly GCA_947476425.1). Taxonomy (GTDB): domain Bacteria; phylum Pseudomonadota; class Alphaproteobacteria; order Sphingomonadales; family Sphingomonadaceae; genus CANJQJ01. The sequence continues at coordinate 8,997 of CANJQJ010000004.1, forward strand.
GCGATAGAGCGGCGCGGGATAAGCGTGATTCGCCCCGTCCTCCCTTCAGACCCTAATGCGCGCGGCCGAAATCGGGGCGGGCGTCGTCCTGGCCCTGTTCGATGATGCTGCGGCGGATCGCTCGGGTCTTGGTGAAGAGTTCGAACAAAGCATCGCCGTCGCCCCAGCGGATCGCGCGCTGCAATGCCGTCAGGTCCTCGCTGAAGCGCTGCAGCATTTCGAGCACCGCATCCTTGTTGGCGAGGAAGACATCGCGCCACATCGTCGGGTCGGACGCTGCGATGCGCGTGAAGTCGCGAAAGCCGCCAGCGGAATATTTGATCACTTCGCTGCGGGTGACGTCCTCGAGATCCGAAGCGGTGCCGACGATCGTGTAGGCGATGAGATGCGGCAGGTGGCTGGTGATCGCGAGCACGAGATCATGATGCTTGGGCTCCATGATCTCGACCTTCGCGCCGAGCTTCTCCCAGAAGCTCGAAACGCGCGTAACCGCGATCGGCGTGCTCTGCTCGGAGGGCGTGACGATGCACCAGCGATCGTGGAACAGCGAGGCGAAGCCAGCCTCGGGGCCGCTATTTTCGGTACCCGCGACCGGGTGCGCGGGAACAACCGTCGCACCGGGCAGGGCCTCGGCCAAAGCGGCGGCGACGCCTGCCTTGGACGATCCGACGTCGCTGACGATGGCATCGGCGGGCAGATCAGCGGCGAACTCGCGCGCAACCTCGCCGATCACGCCGACCGGCACGCATAATATGACGAGATCGGCATCGGTAACCGCAGTGCCCACGCTGTCGGCGACGTCATGGCAGAAGCCGAGCGCGACGACCCGCGCCCTGACGTCGGGATCGGCATCATGGCCAGTCACCCGCGCGGTCGGCATATATTCGCGGACAGCACGCGCGATCGAGGAGCCGATCAGGCCAAGGCCGACGACGGTGATGCGGGCGAATGGCAGCATCAGCGATGCGCCTCGCACAGATCGCGCAGGATCGCGACGATCGCACGCAGGTCGGGCTCCTCGCCGATCGTGATGCGCAATCCGTGCGGCAAGCCCTGCCCGGGTAACCAGCGCACGATATAGCCCCGCTCCATGAGGCCGTGATAGGCAACTTCGGCGGTGAGATGCCCCTCGAACAGCACGAGCGAGAAATTAGCGCGGCTTGGGACGGCGCGCAGGCCGTGATTGCCGAGCGCCTCGATCTCGGCTTCGAACCATTTGAGCCAGGTCCGGTTGTGATCGCGGCTGCGCTCGACGAAAGCCTCGTCATGAAGCGCCGCGACCGCCGCAAGCTGCCCCGCCGTCGTCAGGCAGAATGGCGCGCGGATCTTGTGAAGCGCCGCGATCACATTGGCTGGACCATAGCCCCAGCCGACGCGTTCGGCGGCGAGGCCGAATATCTTCGAGAAGGTGCGCGTGACCAGCACGTTGGGCGCCGAGCGGGCCAGCTCCAGCGCGCCGTCATTCTCCTCGGCATCGAGATATTCGGAATAGGCCTGGTCGACGACGAGCAGGCAGTCCGACGGGATCCCGGCATGAAGCCGCGCCAGCTCGGAACGGCTGGTATAGGTCCCGGTCGGATTATTGGGGTTGGCAATGAAGATCACGCGCGTCTTCTCGCTCACCCGGGCAAGCAGCGCATCGACGTCGGTGGCATAGTCGCGGTCGTCGGCTTCGACCGGCACTGCCCCAACCCGACGCGCCGCGATCGGATAGACCGAGAAGCCGTAGCGAACGAACATGACCTCGTCGCCCTGCCCGGCGAAGGCGCCAGTGGCGAGATGGAGCACCTCGTCCGAACCAGTGCCATAGATGATGCGCGCCGGATCGAGGTCGTAATGCGCCGCAAGCGCGCTGCGCAAAAGGTTGGCGCCGGGATCGGGGTAGCGATCGAGCGACGCAGCACCCTCGGCAAACGCCGCCCGCGCCGCGGCGCCCGTACCGAGCGGATTTTCGTTGGCGGAGAGCTTGATCAGCTTGCGGCCATCGTCGCCGCTGGAACGCCCCGGCACATAGGGCGCGATCGCTTCGATCCAGGGCTTGGGAACAGGGTGAGTCATGGCCGCGTGGTCTAGGGATCATGGCGAAAGTTGACAAGCCGCGCAGGCTGGCCCTAGCGCTCCTGCTGCATGTCGGACGATCAGCGCTACGGGCTTGCCCGCAATATCACCCTTGCCGGCCCGCTCGTGCTGGATGGCGGCGTGCAGCTCGGGCCGATTGACATCGCCTACGAGACCTACGGCACGCTGCGCCCCGACAAGAGCAACGCGATCCTGATCTGCCACGCGTTGACCGGGGACCAGTTCGTCGCCTCGACTCATCCGATCACTGGCAAGACCGGCTGGTGGACCCGGATGGTCGGCCCCGGCAAGCCGATCGATCCCGAGCGCCATTTCATCATCTGCGCCAATGTATTGGGCAGCTGCATGGGAAGCTCCGGCCCGGCCTCGACCGATCAGGCGACCCGCCTGCCCTATGCGATGCGCTTCCCGGTGATCACCATCCGCGACATGGTGCGCGCGCAGGCGATGCTGGTCGACCATCTCCGGATCCCCGTGCTGGCTGCGGTGATCGGCGGATCGATGGGCGGAATGCAGGTGCTCGAATGGGCGGCGACCTATCCCGATCGGGTTCGCTCGGCGCTCGTGATCGCCTCGGCCGCGCGGCATTCGGCCCAGAACATCGCTTTCCACGAGGTCGGCCGCCAGGCGATCATGGCCGATCCAAACTGGCGGAACGGCGACTATTATGCAGATGGCACGGTGCCTTCCGCAGGCCTCGCGGTTGCGCGGATGGCGGCGCACATCACTTATCTGTCGGAAATCGGCCTCACCGAGAAATTCGGCCGCCGCCTCCAGGCGCGCGACGCGAAGAGCTTCGGCTTCGATGCCGATTTCCAGGTGGAAAGCTATCTGCGCCACCAGGGGATCAGCTTCGTCGATCGCTTCGACGCAAACTCCTATCTCTACATCACCCGCGCGATGGATTATTTCGACCTCGCCGAGGAGCATGGCGGCCAGCTCGCCAACGCGTTCAAGGGCAGCGCCACGCGCTTCTGCCTGATCAGCTTCGACAGCGACTGGCTCTATCCGACCCCCGAAAGCCGCCTGATCGTCCACGCCTTGAACGCAGCAGGGGCGGCGGCAAGTTTCGTTGAGCTGTCATCGCCTTATGGTCATGATGCTTTCCTGCTCGATGTCCCCGAAATGTACCGCGTCGTCGACGGCTTCCTGAGAGCTGGAATCGCATGAGCATGCTTCGCCCCGATCTCGCGATCATCGCTGACAATGTCGCGCCGTCCACGCGGGCACTCGATATCGGCTGCGGCGACGGCACGCTGATGGCCGAGCTTCGCCAGCGCAGCAACGTCGACGCGCGCGGGCTCGAACTCGATTCGGTCAATGTCGCAACGGCGGTCGCCAAGGGGCTCTCGGTAATCCAGGGCGATGCCGATACCGATCTTGCCTATTATCCCGACGGCACCTTCGACTATGCGATCCTGAGCCAGACGCTGCAGACCACGCGCCACCCGCAAAAGGTCCTCGACGAACTGCTGCGAATCGGCCGGCACGCCTTCGTCTCCTTCCCCAATTTCGCCTATTGGCGCGTGCGCTGGTCGCTGATGTGGGGCGGCCGCATGCCGATGACCGCGGCGCTGCCGGTGATGTGGTACGAGACGCAGAACATCCACCAGCTCACGGTCGACGATTTCCGCGCGTTGGTCGCCGAACTCGGGCTTACCGTCGAGAATGCCTGGTTCCTGACCGGCGATCGCCGAATCTCCCCCGCCGCGGCAAACTGGCGCGCGGAGCACGCGGTGTTCCTTCTGAAGCGCTGACGTCATCCCGTGCTGGCATTTCAGATCAGTTGATTCGTCATCCGGGCGGACGCCGGGATCCACGTTGCGGTGGTCGTGCGATCGCTAGACCTGTGGGTCCCATGGATCCCGACTTTCGTCGGGATGACGGGAGGAGCTGGGGCGACAAGCGAGAAATGAGAGGCTCAGCGCTTCAGAGAATCCTCCAGCAATTTCTTCGCCTGCGCCCCTTCCCAATCCATCGCGCCGACCACGCGCCATTGTTCCTTGCCGTCGGCATCATAAAACAGCGTCGTCGGCAGCGTCTCGCTGTTCAATGCGAGCATCAGGACGTTTTCCTTGTCGATATAGGGCTTGAGCATCGCAAATTTCCCCTTCGCGAAAAAGGGATCGACCGCTCGCTTGCCAGCCATGTCCTGGCTTACCACGATGAGCTGCATCCGCGATTGCTCGCGCGCGGCAAGCTTGTCGAGCGTCGGCATTTCCGCGATGCAGGGCGCGCACCAGGTCGCCCACATGTTGACGAGCAGCGGCTTGCCGCGAAACGTCGCCAAGGTTGCCGGGCCTCCGTCGGGGCCAAGGAAAGGCATCGCCGGGGCGATCTCGCCCCGGTGCGAAATATCGACCTTGCTCATTGGCGGGCGAGCGCCCTGCGCTTGCTCCTGCTGGGCGGATTGCCTATCGCAGGCGGCGAGTACGAGCAGGAGCAGAACCATCAACGATCGCACGCAAGACTCCAATAGCATGTGGGGTGGCCGCTTCGCGGAAGGGCCGGCCGCGGTGATGCGCGAGATTAACGCCTCGATCCCGTTCGACAAGCGTCTTTGGCGACAGGACATTGCTGGCTCGATCGCGCATGTTCGCATGCAGGCCGCGCAGGGCATCATCGCTGCTGACGACGCAGCCGCCATCGAGCAGGGCCTGCGCACCATCGAGGCCGAATATGAAGCAAATGGCGTGCCCGAGCGCATTGAGCTCGAGGATATCCACATGGTCACCGAAAGCCGGCTCGCCGAGCTGATCGGGCCGACCGCCGGCCGCTTGCACACCGCGCGCTCGCGCAATGACCAGGTCGCGACCGACTTTCGCCTGTGGGTGCGCGATGCGATCGACGCGGTCGATGCCGGGCTGAAGGCGCTTCAGGTCGCCCTCGTGACGCGCGCCGCCGAACATGCCGACAGCGTGATGCCGGGATTCACCCATCTCCAGGTCGCACAGCCGGTCACGCTCGGTCATCACCTGATGGCCTATTACGAGATGATTCGCCGCGATCGCAGCCGCTTCGCCGATGCGCGCGTACGGATGAACGAATGCCCGCTCGGTGCCGCGGCACTCGCCGGAACCGGCTTTCCGATCGATCGCAGCGCAACCGCCGCAGCGCTCGGCTTCGACAAGCCTACCGACAACAGCCTCGATTCGGTTTCGGATCGCGATTTCGCGCTCGATTACCTGATGTCGGCCACTCAGGTTGCGCTCCACCTTTCGCGACTGGCCGAGGAATTCATCATCTGGGCCTCGCAGCCTTATGGTTTCGTCAAGCTGTCCGACGCCTGGTCGACTGGCTCGTCGATCATGCCGCAAAAGCGTAACCCCGACGCCGCCGAGCTGGTGCGGGGCCATGCCGGTCGAATCGTCGGCGCAATGACCAGCCTCGTCATCACGATGAAGGGGCTCCCGCTCGCTTATTCCAAGGACATGCAGGACGACAAGCCACCGGTGTTCGAGGCGCATGACCTCCTCGGCCTCGCCATCGCAGCGATGACTGGGATGATAGAGAGCGTCAGCTTCCAGGTGCCGCGTCTGCGCCAGGTCGCCGAGGTTGGTTTTTCGACTGCGACCGACCTCGCCGACTGGCTTGTCCGCGACGCCGGCATTCCGTTTCGCGAGGCACATCACATCACGGGTCGCGCGGTGAAGCTCGCCGAGGAAGAAGGCGTCGCGCTCGACATGCTCGATCTCGCCGCGCTCAAGAACATCGATCCTCGCATCGACGAGCGCGTGTTCGCGGCGCTTTCGGTCGATAGCTCGGTCGCCAGCCGCAAGAGCCATGGCGGCACCGCGCCCGATCAGGTACGCGCCCGCATTGCCGACGCCCGCATTGCCCTGGAGCTCGACCGATGAAGAGCATCACCGCCCTCACCCTGCTCCTGGCGCTTGCCGCCTGCGGTCAGCGGACGACGCTTCGGCCACCGCCGGGCGGCAGCCTGCCGCCCAAACCGGCAATGGCGCGCGAGACGCCAACGGTCGATCAGCTGCTGACCCCGTCGCCCGAGGCGCGCCCCAATCGCGATACCGAACCGGTACGCCGTTCGCGCGAGCGGACTGGCGATCCGTTCGACCTGCCACCGGCGAATTGAGCGGAAGAAAATGGATCATTTCGATATCATCGACGGCGTGATGCACGCCGAACAAGTAGCACTTCCCGAAATCGCGGCGGCGGTCGGCACCCCCGTCTATGTCTATTCGACCGCGACGATCGAACGCCATGTCCGGGTATTTCGCGATGCCGTAGCGCCGCTCGGCGACACGCTGGTCGCGTTTGCGGTCAAGGCCAATCCCAATCGCGCTGTGCTCGCGACGCTGGCTCGGCTCGGGGTCGGCGCCGACGTGGTCTCGGGTGGCGAACTTGCCCGCGCACTCGCGGCGGGGATACTGCCGGAACGCATCGTCTTTTCGGGCGTCGGCAAGACAGCGCAGGAAATGGGCGAGGCACTCGATGCCGGCATCGGCCAGTTCAACATAGAATCCGAGCCCGAAGCCGAGATGCTGTCCGCCGTGGCGGTCGCGCGCGGCACGGTCGCCCGCATCGCCTTTCGCATCAATCCCGACGTCGATGCCGGCACCCACGCCAAGATCTCGACCGGCAAGTCGGAAAACAAGTTCGGCATCGCCTATGATCGCGCGTCGGCGGCCTATGCGATGGCGCGCGACCTGCCCGGGCTCGATCCGGCCGGCGTTGCGGTGCATATCGGCAGCCAGCTCACCGATCTCGCGCCGCTCGAAGCGGCCTTCACCCGGATCGGCACATTGATCGCAACGCTTCGCGCGCAAGGCCATGACATTCGCGTCGCCGATCTCGGTGGCGGGCTTGGCGTACCCTATGACCCGTCGCTGCCGCTGCCACCGACCCCGGCCGCCTATGGCGCCATGGTGGCGCGCGTGACGCAGGGCTGGAACGTTCGGTTCATGTTCGAGCCCGGCAGGCTGATCGTCGGCAATGCGGGCGTGCTGCTGAGCGAGGTCATCCGGGTCAAGCAGGGCGCTTCGGAGCGGTTCGTCATCCTCGACGCTGCGATGAACGACCTGATGCGGCCGAGCCTCTACGACGCGTGGCACGATATCCGCGCTGTCCGTCCCGATAGCACGCGGATGACCGCGAACGTCGTCGGCCCGGTGTGCGAGACCGGCGACACCTTCGCGACCGGGCGCGACATGGATTCGGTCGTCGCTGGCGATCTCGTCGCCTTCATGACCGCCGGCGCCTATGGCGCGACGATGGCATCGACCTACAACAGCCGCCCGCTCACCCCCGAGGTGCTCGTCTCAGGCGATCGCTTCGCCATTGTCCGCGCACGCCAGCCGATCGAAGCCCTCATCGCAGCCGATCAACTCCCCGACTGGCTGTAGGCCCTTCTGACTCCCCTCCCTTCCAGGGAGGGAGAGTCTAACCCCCCCGTTTTCGCCTATTGACGCACCCCCTGCCGCAATGCAGCATGCACCTATGGCATCACAGGTTCCGATCACGCAGAACCCTGACATCCGCTATCTCGGACGGCTGCTGGGCGATGTCATCCGCGCCTATGGTGGCGACGCGCTTTTCCGTCGGATCGAGTATATCCGTGCCTCGTCGGTCGATCGCCATCGCGGCGTCGCCGGTGCCGACCAGAGCGATGCTGGGCTCGACGCGCTGTCGCTCGACGAGATGCTCGCCTTCGTGCAGAGCTTCATGCTCTTCTCGATGCTCGCCAACCTCGCCGAGGATCGCCAGGGCGTAACGATCGAACCCGGCGCTGACGTCGCCTCCGCGATCGCGCGGCTCAAGGCCGAGGGGATCGAGCCGGCGCGTATCAGCGCGCTGCTCGACCACGCGCTGGTCGCCCCCGTGTTGACCGCGCATCCCACCGAAGTCCGCCGCAAGAGCATCATCGATCATCGCAACCATATTGCCGCGCTGATGCAGCTGCGCGATGCCGGGTTGACCGAAACCGCCGAGGGCGACCTGATCGAGCATGCGCTGCTCCGCCAGATTGCGCTGCTCTGGCAGACCCGCCCGTTGCGACGCGAGCGCCTCTACGTCACCGACGAGGTCGATACCGCGCTCGCCTACCTGCGCGACATCTTCCTGCCGGTATTGCCAGCGCTCTACGCTCGCTGGGAACGCGCTCTGGGCGCCCGGCCTAAGAGCTTCCTGCGGCCGGGGAGCTGGATCGGCGGAGACCGCGACGGCAATCCCAACGTCACCGCCGATTCGCTCAAGCTCGCCCTCGCGCGCGCTGCAGAGATCGTCATCGCCGATTATCTCGAACGGCTCCACGAACTGGGCGCCGAACTCTCGATCTCGACCGAGCATGCCGCGATCACCGAGGAGGTCATGGCGCTGGCCGATGCCGGCCATGATACGGCGCCGACGCGTTCCGACGAACCCTATCGCCGAGCGATCAGCGGCATCTACGCGCGCCTCGCTGCGACCTACCAGGTGATCACCGGCAATGCCCCACCGCGCCCCGCGCGAATCCCGGCGCCGCCCTATCCCGATCCGTCGAGCTTCCGCGCCGACCTGAAGGTGATCGCCCACGCGCTCGATGCTGGCGGCAGCGGCATCCTCGCGACCGGCGGCGCGCTCGGGCGGCTCATCCGCGCGGTCGAGACCTTCGGCTTCCATCTCGCGACGCTCGACCTGCGCCAGAATTCGGATGTCCATGAGCGTGTCGTCGCCGAACTGCTGAACACCGCCGGGGTCGAAGCCGATTATCTCGCGCTCGACGAGGCAGCGCGGGTCGCGCTGCTTCGCGAGGAACTGGCGACGATCCGGCCGCTGGCGAGCCCCTATGCGGACTATGGCGCTGAGACCGCGTCCGAGCTCGCGATCCTGCATGCCGTCGCCGGGGCGCATGCGCTCTACGGTCCGGACTCGATCACCACCTACATCATTTCCAAGGCGGCGAGCGTCTCCGACATGCTCGAGGTCCATATCCTGCTCAAGGAAGCCGGCCTTTACCGACCAGGCGACAGCCCGCACGCCGCGATCATGGTCGTCCCGCTGTTCGAGACGATCGGGGATCTCGAGCAGGCGCCGGACGTGATGCGCGCATGGTTCGCGCTCCCGGAAGTGGCGGTCCTGGTCAAGGCGCGGCACCACCAGGAGGTGATGGTCGGCTATTCGGATTCGAACAAGGACGGCGGCTACCTCACCTCGGTATGGAGCCTCAACCGAGCGAGCGAGGCGCTCGCCGTGGTATTCGCCGAGGCGGGCGTCGCGATGCAGCTCTTCCACGGCCGTGGCGGCGCCGTCGGGCGGGGCGGTGGATCGAGCTTCCAGGCGATCCTCGCACAGCCCGAGGGCACCGTTCAGGGCCGCATCCGAATCACCGAGCAGGGCGAAGTCATCGCCGCCAAATATGGCACGGCCGAAAGCGCGGCCGCCAATCTCGAAGCCATGGCGTCAGCAACGCTCCTCGCCAGCCTCGAAAAGCCCGCGCTTTCGGCGAGCGACCGCGAGCGCTTCGGCACCGCGATGGACGGCCTCTCGGCGAACGCCTTCGCCGCCTATCGCGATCTCGTCTACGGAACCGAGCATTTCCCGGCATTCTTCCGCCAGATGACCCCGATCGCCGAAATCGCCGACCTCAAGATCGGCTCGCGCCCCGCCAGCCGCACCAAGAGCGACCGGATCGAGGATCTCCGCGCAATTCCGTGGGTATTCAGCTGGGCGCAGGCGCGCGTGATGCTGCCTGGCTGGTACGGCGTCGGCCATGCCCTTGCCACGCATCCCGATCGCGCGATGCTCCGCGAGATGACCGAGGCATGGCCATTCCTGCAGGCGACACTCGGCAATCTCGAGATGGTGCTCGCCAAGTCCGACATGACGATCGCGGCGCGTTATGCGGCGCTGGTCGAGGATCGCGCGCTTGCCGATTCGATCTTCGGCCGTATCCGCGACGGCTGGCAGCGCACGCATGAAACTTTGCTCGGAATCACCCGCCAGACCCGCCTGCTCGAGAAAAACCCCGCCCTCGACATCTCGATCCGGCTTCGCCTGCCCTATATCGAACCGCTCAACCTGTTGCAGGTCGAGCTGCTTCGCCGCCACCGCGCTGGCGAGGCCGATCCGCGGGTCCGCGAGGGCATCCAGCTCTCGATCAACGCAATCGCGACAGCGCTGCGCAATTCCGGCTGACGCCGCTACAGGCCGACCGGATCAGCCAGCCCTTCGCGGCGGTGCGCGGCGACCAGCGTATTGCGAAGCAGGACTGCGATCGTCATCGGACCAACGCCACCGGGCACAGGCGTAATCGCACCCGCCACTTCGGCGGCCTCGGCATAGGCAACATCTCCGACCAGCCGAGTCTTGCCGGGCTCGGCACCGGGGACACGGTTGATACCGACGTCGATCACGACCGCACCGGGCTTGATCCAGTCGCCCCTGATCATCTCGGGCCGACCGACTGCAGCGACGACGATATCCGCGCGACGAACGACATCGGGGAGATTCTTCGTCCGGCTGTGCGCGACGGTGACCGTGCAGCTTTGCTGGATGAGCAGCTGCGCCATCGGCTTGCCAACGATGTTCGAGCGGCCGATCACCACGGCATCGAGGCCCGCAAGATCGCCGAGCCTGTCCTTGAGCAGCATCAGGCAGCCAAGCGGCGTACAGGGGACGAAACCCTCAGCGCCGACCGCTAGCCGGCCCGCATTGACGACATGGAAGCCATCGACATCCTTGTCGGGATCGATCGCGGCGATCACCGAGGCCTCGTCGATATGCTTGGGCAGCGGCAGCTGGACAAGTATCCCGTCGACGCCCGGATCCCGGTTGAGCTGGTCGACCAGCGCGAGCAGTTCGGCCTGGCTCGCGCTGTCGTCGAGGCGATGCTCGATGCTCGCCATCCCCGCCTCGACGGTCGATTTGCCCTTCGAGCGGACATAGACCTGGCTGGCCGGATCCTCGCCGACGAGGACCACCGCGAGGCCGGGCTTGCGTCCAGTGCTGGCGACGAATGCCGGAACCGCGGCGCCGATGCGCTCGCGTAACGCGCCTGCAAATGCCTTGCCGTCGATGATTGCCGCAATCATGTCTTCGTCCCTATCGTTTCCAGCCATGCCGTCAGGCGCGTGACCTCCCCGTCGAGCCGCAGCCGCTTTTCGCGCGCCAGCTCACCCGCCTCAACCGTCACCGCTCCCCTCGAAAGCCCCGCCTCTTTCGCGATCAGGCGACGAGCCGCTTCGGTGGCGGCGCCATCCTGTGGCGGGGCGGATACCCGGATCGCGAGATAGCGGCGACCGTCGCTTGCCGTCCAGACCCCATCGATCGCATCGCGCCCGCCCTTTGGCGTGACGCGGACATGAAGCACCACGCCGGTGGCGACGACTTCCCAGGCTTGCGTCAGATGGCGGACCGGAACAGCGAGGGGATGATGATGTTGCGCAGGATGTAGATGACCAGCAGCACGACCATCGGCGAAAGATCGAGCGCGCCGAAATCGGGCATGATCCGGCGGACCGGCCGGTAGACTGGCTCGGTTATCCGGGCCAGCCCGTAGAGCAGCTGGCGGACGAAGTCATTGTATGTATTGATAACGTTGAACGCGACCAGCCACGACATGATTGCCTGGACGACGATGATCCACATCAGGACCGAAAGCAGCAGATCGACGATCTGGAGCAGCACGAGCATCAAGGTTTCTCCCGGTTTCGTCCCGATCCCTCATCCGACGATGGTCCGGACGAGGGGTTTGCACAGCCTTAGCCAAGCCGTTGATGCGCGACAACCGGCTGAATTCACTCCGCCCGGATGAGCGTGCCGGCACCGCGCTTGGTGAAAATCTCGATGAGCATCGCATGCGGAACACGGCCATCGAGCACGACCGCGGCATCGACGCCGCCCTCGACGGCATGGACGCAGGTCTCGAGCTTGGGGATCATCCCGCCCGAAATCGTCCCGTCGCGCTGGAGCGCGGCGATGCTGCTCGGGGTGAGATCGGTGAGGAGCCGCTTTTCCTTGTCGAGCACCCCCGAGACGTCGGTCAGCAGGAAAAGCCGCGCCGCGCCGGTTGCGATCGCAATCGCCCCGGCCATGGTGTCGGCGTTGATGTTATAGCTGTCGCCATTCGCGCCGATCCCGATCGGCGCGATCACCGGGATCATGCCTGCCTTGGAAATCGTGTCGAGCACGCGGCGATCGATATCGACTGGCTCGCCGACAAAGCCCAGGTCGGCGCCATCGGCACGAACGACCTTTTCGGCCGTGACGAGACGGCCGTCCTTGCCCGAAATACCTACCGCCCGCCCACCGGCCCGCGCGATCCAGGTGACGATCTCCTTGTTGATCGTGCCCGACAGCACCATCTCGGCGACCTTCATCGTCGCGGCATCGGTGACCCGCAGCCCGTCGATGAAATGGCTCTCGACCCCCGAAGTCTTGAGCATCGCGCCGATCTGCGGGCCGCCGCCATGGACGACGATCGGGTTGATGCCGACCGCCTTGAGCAGCACGACATCCTCGGCGAAATCATGCGCGAGCTCGGGATTGCCCATCGCATGCCCGCCATATTTGACGACGAAGGTCTCGCCCGCATAGCGCTGCAGATAGGGCAGCGCCTCGGTGAGGGTTTCGGCCTTGGCGAGCAGCGCCGGATCGACATTGTGACTGATGGACATGGCGCTGCGCTATAGCAGGTGCGCGCCACGTTTCCAGTATCCGCGTCCTGGGGCTGGCTGCGAGAGCAAAAACCGTCATCCCGACGAAAGTCTGGATCCATGGGAGCCACAGGTCTCGCGATCGCACGACCACCGCAACGTGGATCCCGGCCTCCGCCGGGATGACGATTCATGAAAAAAACCCGCCCCTACCGCGTCGGAACCGGCTCCGGCCCCGAATAATCATAAAAGCCGCGTCCAGTCTTGCGGCCTAGCCAACCGGCCTCGACGAGCTTGTCGCCGCGGATCCGTGAGGCTATCCTACCCGCCGGTCGTGAGGAACTTCCGAGAAAGCCTTTGAATACACCAAGCAACGCTATGACCTCTCCAGGCAGGCACGCTACGTCTTTTGACATGCTGCCTGATGATGTCCCCTCTCTAGTTCACACGGTGCGAGGGTTATTTGTCCATATCGGCTTCCTAGACCTCTACGGACTGACCGAAACAGACTTTCCGGCTGTGTCACGTACGACGCTCCCGATCGCGGCGCGATTGGAGAATCTCCTGCGGGTGGAGAAAAGGCCGCTAGCCTCAGCTTGTCCCTACCTCCACAGAGAGGTTGGAACGTGCCGCGACTATGCTCTCATGACCTGCGCCATGTTGCGTCACAAAGGATTTCGGGCGCGCGTGCGATGCGGCTTCGCAGCGTATTTTTCTCTCGGGCGTTATGAAGATCATTGGATTTGTGAATATCGAAGCCCTGAAGATAATCGCTGGATTAGAGTGGACGCAGAGCTAGACGACGCGCATCGACGCCACCTCGGTATTGGTTTTGACACGCTCGATCTACCCGCAGAGCAGTTTCTGACGGCGAACGAAGCGTGGAAACGCATCCGCGAAAGCGGCGACGCGCCCGAATTGTTTGGTCATGGCGACGCCAGCGGAGGGTGGTTCGTTCTGGTCAATCTTGCGAGGGACTATCTTGCGCTTCAAGGAGGTATAACCTCGGCGTGGGACGATTGGCGGATAGCGTTCCCCCGTGGTGACGATCTGGACGCTAGCAGTGTTGCTCTAAGCGACCGTCTTGCGGAGCTGATCGACAAGCTCGAACGCAATCTGTTGAGGGATCATGTCTTGCCGGATCTGGAGCCCTTCTGGATAAACCAACTGGACGAGCGCCTGCCTCGGTGAGCTCGCACCGGTCTAAGAAGCTCTAGTGCGGAAAATCAGTACGGCGCTGCACCGCCGGTCACGAAACTCAGCCCATCGGTCTAGGATACCCCTCTATCGGACACCTATGGAGAAAACTTGGTGCGACTGCCCGCGGATGGTTTTGCCGGCGTGGGTCGGTCCGACAAACGCGAGGCCCTCCGCGAGCGCGGTCAGGCGCTGCGTCAGCGAGTAGGCACAGGCTCCGGCCCCGAATAATCATAGAAGCCGCGTCCGGTCTTGCGGCCGAGCCAGCCGGCCTCGACATATTTCACGAGGATAGGCGCCGGGCGATATTTGGGATCGCCGGTATCGTCCTGGAACACCTTGAGGACATTGAGCAGCGTGTCGAGCCCGATCAGGTCGGCAAGCGTGAGCGGGCCCATCGGATGGCCGAGGCCGAGCCGGACGCCCTTGTCGATATCGGGGATCGAGGCGAGCCCCTCGCTGACCGCGAAGAAGGCCTCGTTGAGCAGCGGCAGCAGGATGCGGTTGACGACGAAGCCAGGCGAGTCATGCGCGAGGATCGTCTCCTTGCCGATCGCGGCGCCGAATTTCTGCGCGGCGGCGGCGGTATCGTCGCTGGTGGCGATGCCGCGGATGATCTCGAGCAGCGGCATCAGCGGGACGGGATTGAAGAAATGCAGCCCGATGAAGCGGGCTGGATCGCTCGAAGCCTGCGCGAGGCGGGTGATCGAGATCGAAGATGTGTTGGAGGCGAGGATCGCCTGCGGGCCGATCACCTTGCCGATTTCAGCGAAGATCGCTCGCTTGATATCCTCGCGCTCGGTGGCGGCTTCGATGATGATCTCGGCATCGGCCATCGCTGAGTAGCCGGCGACCGGCTCGATGTTCGCAGCGGCGCTGTCGGCTGCGGCCTGGGTGAGCTTTTCCTTTTCGACGAGGCGCGCGAACTGGCGAACAATACCCGCCTTGCCCTTCTCGGCGAGTTCGACCGAAAGATCGGAGAGATAGACGTGAAGCCCCGCCTGCGCCGCTACCTGGGCAATGCCGGCCCCCATTTGGCCCGCACCGATGACTGCAATCCTGTTCATTTTTCGACCCTTCGACCATCCAATGGGTCAAATGATAGGCGGTCGCTTTCGCGCTCGCAACCTGCTCAGGGGGCAGTTATCCGGGCGGTTGCACGTGCCAGGATCAACATGAAGCGCGCTTCGGGATCGACCCATTCGGCAAGCGGCGACCATGTTCCCGCGTGAAGCAGCATATGCGCGTCACGCAGCCCGAATTTATAGCTGTTCTCGGTGTGGATGGTCTCTCCGCCAGCGATCGAGAAGTTGCGCCGCGCAACCGAGAAGTGGCAATCGGCGATCGCCTCGAGGTGCATTTCGATCCGCGAGGCGCGTTCGTTCCACACCGCGTGGTGGCGAAAATTATTGATCGGGATGTCGCCCTCGAGCTCGCGATTAATTCGCTCGACCAGGTTGCGGTTAAAGCTGGCGGTGACACCGGCTGGATCGTCATAGGCGGAGAGCAGCTCGCGGCCTTCCTTGACTCGATCCATGCCGATCAGGAGCAGCGACCCCTCGCCGAGCATGGTTGCGAAGTTGCGAAGCAGGTCGACTGCGGTGGCGGGATCGAAATTTCCGATCGTCGAACCGGGGAAGAAGCCGAACCGGCGCGGGTGCGCGCTGGGCGGAAGCGCCATCGGTGCCATGAAATCGCCTTCCAGCGGCACGATGTCCAGCCGGGGAAATGCGGTGCCGAGAGTCGCCGCCGAATCATTGAGCGTCTCGCCGGCGATATCGATCGGCACATAGGTCGAGGGATCTATCGCCCGCAGCAGCAGTGGCGTCTTCGTCGCCGACCCCGAACCGAACTCGACGAGCGTACCGATCGGGCCCGCCAGCGTCGCGATCGCGCTGGCATGGCGTTCGAGCAGCGCGGTTTCGTTGCGGGTAAGATAATATTCGGGCAGCTCGGTGATCGCATCGAACAGGCGGCAACCGGGTTCGTCGTAGAACCAGCGCGCAGGGATCGCGCGGGGACGCGTGGCAAGCCCGGCGAGGACGTCGTTGCGGAACGCCTCGATGACGCTTGGCCGGTCCGTCAGGGCAAGTTCGGGCTCGAAAAGCATGGTCATAAATCCCTGGCGAGCCGCAAGCCGGTGAACTGCCAGCGCTGGTGCGGATAGAAGAAATTGCGATAGCTCGCCCGGACATGCCCGCGTGGCGTGGCGCAGCTGCCGCCCCTGAGGACGTGCTGGCCGGACATGAACTTGCCGTTATATTCGCCGATCGCGCCACTTGCGGGCCGGAAGCCCGGATAGGGCGAGAAGGCGCTCGCGGTCCATTCCCAGACATCGCCGAACATCTGGACGAGGCCGTTGGTGGGGCCGACGGAGCCGGGACGGACCGCGCTCGCGCCGTCGAGCAGATTGCCCTGCGAAGGGTCGAGCGCCTGCGCAGCACTTTCCCATTCGGCTTCGGTCGGCAGGCGAGCGCCAGCCCAGCGCGCGAAGGCATCCGCCTCATAATGGCTGATGTGGGTGACGGGCGCGGCAGGATCGATCGGCTTGACGCCGTCGAGGCCGAACGACAGCCAATGTTCGTCATGGCTCTGCCAGTAGAGCGGCGCGTCGATCGCATTGGCGTTCACCCATGCCCAGCCGTCGGCGAGCCAGAGATCGGCGCGACCATAGCCATCCTCGGCGATGAAATCCTGCCATTCGCCATTGCTGACCGGCCGATCCGCGAGCGCATGCGGGTGAAGCAGCGTGCCATGGCGTGGTCCTTCGCAATCGAAGGCGAAGCGGCCGCCTTCGTCGCCAATCTCGACGATGCCCTCGCGACCCGCGATCCAGCGAAGCGGCTCGGGCAGGCTGTGGAGTGCGGGATCGCGGTGTTCGCCATAGACCGGCAGCAGCGGATTGGCTGCGAACAGGCATAATATGTCGGTGAGCATCAATTCCTGGTGTTGCTCCTCATGCGAGAGGCCGAGCGTGACGAGGCTCAACGCAGCCGGCGGCAATCCCGGCAATGCATCGAGCAGCGCCTGGTCGACAATGTCCCGCCAGTTGAGCACGGTTTCGAGCGACGGCCGCGACAGCATGCCACGCCGCGGGCGCGGGTGGCGCGGCCCCTCCGCCTCATAATAGCTGTTGAACAGATAGGCGAAGCGCGGATCGAACGGCCGATAGCCCGGAACATGCGGCCCGAGCACGAAGGTTTCGAGGAACCATGTGGTATGGGCAAGGTGCCATTTTATCGGTGAGGCATCGTCCATAGGCTGGACGGTCGCATCGGCATCGGAAAGCGGCGCCGCGATCGCCACGCTGAGCGCACGGACCGATCGGTATCGCTCTGGAAGCTCAGCCTGGGAATCGCCTGGGTTCGGGGCGAGATTTGGATAAGCCATGCCGGGCTAAACCGCGCACGACACGGATTGGTTGCATCGCCATGCGCAACATTGCCGCGCAGGCGCGGGGGAAATCAGCGCGTCGCGCCCGGTTGCCACAATATGTCGCCGGTGCCGCCGCCGTTCAGCACCCGGCAAAGCACGAACAAATGGTCCGACAAGCGATTGATATACGCCAGCGCATGCGGGTTGATCGTAACGTCATCCGCCGCCCCGACCATCGCCCGTTCGGCACGCCGCACGATCGCGCGGGCGAGATGAAGCGCGGCAGCGCCCGGATCGCCGCCGGGTAGAATGAAGCTCGCAAGCGGGCTCAGCGCCGCGTTCATCACATCGATCTCGGTCTCGAGCCGGATGACCTGCGCCGATATGATCCGCAACGCCCCGGCGATCGGGGCAAAGTCGACGATCGGCGTCGCGATGTCGGCGCCGAGATCGAACATCTCGTTCTGGATTCGCCCGAGCATCGCCTGGGCGTCGGCATCCCCGATCAGCGTCCGCGCCACGCCGATCGCGCTGTTGGCCTCGTCGACATCGCCGATCGCCGCCATCCGCGCCGCCGACTTTGACAGTCGCGAACCATCGACAAGTCCGGTCTCGCCGCCATCGCCGGTGCGGGTGTAGATCTTGTTGAGCTTGACCATCTCTAGTGGCGCGCGAGCAGAAGCAGCAGCACGATGATCACGATCGCGATCGCCTGGAAGAAGATCCTGTGGCGCATCATCCTGTTCTGGCGCTCGCCCGAAAGATTGGGGCCATTGCCCGCCACATCCTCCGTACCGGAGCGGAGGAACTCGATGATTCCCCGGAGCAGCGCAACCAGGGTCGCAAGCATCGCGAGGATGAGGAGGACGGCGAGGAAAGTCTTCATGAGCTCCGTCTAGACATTTTGACGCCCCTGCGAAAGCGCGACATTTCAATCGTTATCCCGAAAAAAGCGTCGGTATCAAAATGCCGGGATCGACAATGGCACGACGCAGCGACGCGACCAGCCCCACCGGATCCTCACCCCGTTCCCGCAACGCCGCCAGCGTCGGCGCATTGTCGCGCTTGGCGAGGCGTCGGCCCTCGGCGTCGGCGAGCAATCGATGGTGATGATAGCGCGGCACGGGCAGGTCGAGCAGCGCCTGGAGCAGACGATGCACATGCGTGGCGGCAAACAGATCCTCGCCGCGCACGATATCGCTGATGCCCTGCGCGGCATCGTCGACCACCACCGCGAGGTGATAGGCAAAGGGCGCATCCTTCCGCGCGAGCACGACATCGCCATGCGACAGCGGGTCGGCCGCCACCGTCCCGGCGCGATCGTCATGCCAGGACAGCGGCCCGGCCAGCGCCGCCGCGCGGGCGATGTCGATCCGCCAGCAATGCGCTTCGCCGGCGAGCCGGTGGCGCTGGTCGATGCCCCGGCACGTGCCGGGATAGATCGCACCACCGCCGCCATGCGGTGCGGTCGCGCTCGCGGCAATGTCCCTTCGCGTACAAAAGCACGGGTAGATCAGCCCCATCGCGCGCAGCCGCTCGAGCGCCGCAGCGTAAAGTTCGAGCCGTTCCGACTGGCGTACCACCGGCCCGTCCCAATCGAGCCCGAGCCAGCGCAGATCCTCCAAAATGGCGTCGACATGCTCCTCGCGGCAACGGCTCGTATCGATATCCTCGATGCGAAGCTGGAAGCTTCCGCCCCCCGCACGGGCGAAATCATGCGCCATCATCGCCGAGAAAGCGTGGCCGATATGCAGCCTTCCGGTCGGGCTCGGCGCGAAGCGTGTTGCAACTATCGTCACGGCTGCACTTGACGGCGAGTCATCAGCCATGCTGTCATGACCATGTCACGCTTCTTGTGGATGAAGCGTGGGCAACGGAGACGAGGGGCTGGTCTGCTTCCCGTTCCGAGTGCGACGGATCGAGTGGACGACCGACCCTGCGGCCTCCGGCATGCGGGAGGCAAGGTTCGCTCATGTTTCACCCCGAGATTATTCGACATCCCGATAGCTGTCCCGCGCTCGTGCTCAACGCCGATTACACGCCGCTGAGCTATTATCCGTTGAGCCTCTGGCCCTGGCAGACCGCGATCAAGGCGGTTTTCCTCGATCGCGTCGATATCATCGATCATTATGATCGCGAAATCCACAGCCCGAGCCAGACGATGAAGCTGCCCTCGGTGATCGCACTGAAGCAATATGTCCGGCCCTCGGCGCATCCCGCCTTCACCCGGTTCAATCTTTTCCTGCGCGATCGTTTCCACTGCCAATATTGCGGCGATCCGCGCGGCCTGACCTTCGATCATGTCATCCCACGCGCGCAGGGCGGGCGGACGACGTGGGAAAATGTCGTCACCGCCTGCGCGCCGTGCAACCTCAAGAAGGGCGGCCGAACGCCAAAACAGGCAAGCATGCGCCTGCCTTATCCGGCCGCGCGACCGACGACCTGGCAGTTGCAGGAAAATGGCCGGCGCTTTCCGCCCAACTATCTCCACCAGAGCTGGCGGGACTGGCTCTACTGGGATGTCCCGCTGGAAGCCTAGCAGCGCTATCCGCTTGGCAAGCGCCGGACTTCGCGCGACAAGGCGCCCCATGCACAGCCTGCCCCTCTTCGTTCGCCTTGCCGACCGACCGGTAATCCTGCTCGGGGTGGGCGAGGCGGCCGATGCCAAGCGGCGCCTGCTCGAACGCGCCGGCGCGCGCATCGTCGGCGCCGATGCCGATGCGCAACTCGCCTTCGTCGCGATCGAGGACGACGGCGAAGCACTCACCGCAATCGCGGCGCTCAAGGCGCGTGGCATTCTCGTCAACGCGACCGATCGCCCGGCGCATTGCGATTTCACCTTGCCTGCAATCGTCGATCGCGATCCGGTGCTGGTCGCGATCGGGACCGGCGGGGCTTCGGCCGGCCTCGCCAAAGCGCTGCGGATCGCGCTCGAAGGCCTGTTACCGCCGACGCTCGGCCAGCTCGCCACCACGCTTTCAACCGCGCGCGATCGCATCCGCTCGCGCTGGCCCGATCCCCGCGAACGCCGCCTCGCGCTCGATGCCGCGCTCGCTGGCGGCGGCGCGCTCGACCCATTGGCTGGCGTCGGAACCGTGGAAAGCTGGCTTGCGCACGGCAGCGAAGGCGAAGGCGGGCTGATCGCAATCACCCTCCGCTCCGACGATCCGGATGATCTCACGGTACGCGAGGCGCGCCTGCTCGGCAGGGCGGATCGAATCGTCCATCGCCCCGACGTACCGTCGTCGATCCTCGATCGCGCCCGCGCAGATGCCGTTCGCATTCCGGGCGAAGCACCCCCGGCCGTCCCAGGTGCAGGGCTCACCCTCTGGATTGAAAGACAAGCATGACCTGGCACTGGCAGCTGGCGCATCGCGACGCGTCCAGCGAAACCGACGCATTCACCTGGCATCATCTCGATGTCAGCGCACCCGAGGCACGCGATTGGCTCGCGGCGGAGAGCGGCATTCCGCCCTCGGCCATCCGCGCGCTTATCGCAACCGAAACTCGACCGCGCACCGAAAGCTTCGACAGCGGCGCGCTGATCAACCTGCGCGGGCTCGGCACCGATCCCGATACCGATCTCGATCCGCTCGTCTCGATCCGGCTCTGGGCGACCTCCGGCATGGTGATCTCGGCGAGCTATCGCGAACTCGACGGTCTCGATGCGTTGCGCGAGGACATGACCTCCGGCACGCTGCATGATCCGGGCGATCTCGTTTCGGCGCTCGCGATGCATATTACCGAACGCCTCGATCCGCACATCGGCGCGCTCGGCGATACGATCGACGAATGCGAGGAGGATTTGCGCGTCGATCAGGCCTTCGCGCTGCGACGGACGATCGGCCGGACGCGCTCGACCGCGATAGTCTATCGGCGGTTCGTTTCTCCGCAGCGGCAGGCACTCGAAGGCCTCGCCGCGCTCGAATGCTCCTGGCTTGAGGATGCGGACCGGCTCCATCTGCGCGATGCCGCCGATCGTTTCGCGCGCATGGCCGAAGAGCTGGAGGCGATCCGCGAGCGCGCGGCATTGCTCCACGAACAGCTCACCGATCTTCGTGCCGAGTTGATCGACACGCGCACGCTCGTGCTGTCGGTGGTCGCGCTTGTCTTCCTGCCGCTGACCTTCCTGTCCGGGCTGCTCGGCATGAATGTCGACGGGATACCCTATGCGCACGAACCCTGGGCGTTCTGGGGCGTGATCGCGATCTGCGTGGTGATCGCAGCCGGGGTCGGCGTCTATTTCGTACGGGCGCGCTGGTTCACCGGGTGAAGCCAGCCGGTCACGCGTGCATGCTTTCATTCCGTCCCCTCCATCGCTACATCGCGAACCATGGCTACCCGTCTCAAGATCGCATCCTGGAATATCAATTCGGTTCGCGCGCGCATCGATCTCGTCGAACGCTTCCTCACCGAGGAATCGCCCGACATATTGTGCCTGCAGGAAACCAAGGTCGCCGATCCGACTTTCCCGGGCGGGCTGTTCCACAAGCTCGGCTACACGCACCAGCTGCTCAACGGTCAGCGAATGCATCATGGCGTCGCCGTCCTCAGCCGCATTCCGATCCATGCCGACGATCGCCACGATTGGCAGGATAATGGCGAGGCGCGCCATATCGGCGTCCAGCTCGATTGCGGCATCCGGCTCGAAAACGTCTATATTCCCGCCGGCGGGGATGTTCCCGATGCGGCGGTCAATCCCAAGTTCGGCCAGAAGCTCGCCTTCATCGAGCGAATGACCCGCTGGTCCGAAAAGCTTCGCCAGCCGACGATCCTCGTCGGGGATTTCAACGTCGCCCCGCTCGAATCCGATGTCTGGAGCCACAAGCAGCTTCGCGATGTCGTCAGCCACACCGAAATCGAGATCGAGCAGCTCGCCGCGCTGCAGGCCTCGCACGACTGGGTCGATCTCGGCCGCCAGTTCGTCCCGGCGCCCGAGCGGCTCTACACCTGGTGGAGCTACCGGGCGCTCGATTGGGCAGCCTCGGATCGCGGCCGCCGCCTCGATCATATGTGGGCCAGCCCCGATGTCGCCAAACTTGCGGTTGCGCACAAGGTCCATGAGTCCTGCCGGAGCTGGCTGAAACCTTCCGATCACGTTCCGCTCATCACCGAATTCGACGTCTGATGCCGGAGGCCCGCGCTGTTGCCCTCGCCATAGACGCGCTTCGGCGCGGCTGGCCGGTGCGCATCGCCGGTGCCGACGGTGCGCTCGACCTGCTCGCGATCGAAACCGCCGACGACGCCCGCCTCGCCGCCTTCGATCCCGATCGCCGCGCCGCAATCCTGCTCTCGGGTGGCCGCGCCGCCACGCTCAAGCTTGCCAACCAGGCCGATGCCGCCGCACCCGATCGCCCGGTGCTCGTCGATCGCGCGCCCTGGCTCGATCTCCCCGCAGCGCATGCGCTCGCCGATCCTGCGCTCGATCTGCTCACCCCGCTCAAGGGCCCGTTCCGCGCCGCGCATTTCGATTCGCTCGACGCCGCCGCCGCCGCACTCGAACTCGCCCGTCTCGCCGGTCTGCTTCCTGCATATTTCGTGCTCCCCGAGGTTCGCCCCCGCGCCGCCGCAAAGGAAAATACGGTTACGGCCGCCGCGATCCGCGCCTATGAATCCCCCGTCCGCCTCGTCATCGCAGCGCGTGCCCGCCTCCCCGTCGCGGCCGCCGAAAAGGCCGAGATCGTTGCCTTCCGCAATGCCGACGACGCCGCCGAGCATGTCGCGCTCGTCATCGGCACCCCGGATGGCAAGCCGCCGCTTGTCCGCCTCCACAGCGAATGCCTCACTGGCGACGTGCTCGGCTCGCTCAAATGTGATTGCGGACCGCAGCTCCACGCCGCGCTCCACGAAATCGCCGAAGCGCGCTGGGGCATCCTCCTCTACCTTCGCCAGGAGGGTCGCGGCATCGGCCTCATCAACAAATTGCGCGCTTATGCCCTCCAGGATCAGGGCTTCGACACCGTCGATGCCAATGTCCGCCTCGGCTTCGCGATCGATGCGCGCGATTTCGGCGTTGCGGCGCGAATGCTGAGCCTGCTCGGGCAGGATGAGGTCCGCCTTCTCACCAACAATCCAGCAAAGGTCGCCGGTCTCGAGGCCGCCGGCATCCGCGTCGTCGAACGAGTCCCCCATCAATTGCCCTCCAATCCCCACAACGAGGCCTATCTGGCCACCAAGCGCGATCGGACCGGCCACCAGCTATGAGCGACATCCACGTCGATGCCGCCCGCGCCATCCTCGTCCATGACGGCCATGAAATCCCCTGCCTGCTAGGGCGCTCCGGCACCATCACCGCCGCCGCCAAGCGCGAAGGCGACGGCGCCACCCCGCTCGGCCGCTGGCCGCTTCGCACCGTCCTGCTTCGCCCGGACCGGGTTTCCCTGACGCCCGCCCTGCCGTGGCGCTTCCTCCGTCCCGACGACGGCTGGTCCGACGATCCGGCCGATCCCGCCTACAACCGCCCGGTCCGCCACCCGCATCGCTTCTCGGCCGAACGTCTCTGGCGCGACGACCATGCCTATGACGCGATCATCGTCCTCGCGCACAACGACACGCCCCCAGTCCCCGGCGCTGGCAGCGCGATCTTCCTCCATTGCATCGGAACCGCCCCCCACACCGAAGGCTGCATCGCCATCCCCCGCGACGCGATGCTTGGGCTCCTGTCGAAGCTACGGCCGGGTGATGGTCTCGTGATTGATTGAGCCCTCCCCCTCTCCGCTCATCCCGACGAGGGACTGAGCGTACCCCACCCCCGCTCATCCTGAGGAGGGGCTGAGCGTACCCACCCCCGCTCATCCTGAGGAGGGGCTGAGCACTTGGCGAAGACCCGTCTCGAAGGACCGCAGCGCTCCTGTCCTTCGAGACGCCATTTCGACAAGCTCAATGGCTCCTCAGGATGAGCGGGAGGCCTTTAATCACCCTCATCTCACAGGGAAAAACCGAATCACAGTTCTGGAGCGTGCCAACCTTCTACCCCGTCAGCGTGACGCTGTCAAGGTAAAAAACGCACAGGCAGGTTTTTACTAACGAGCACCGAAAAGCGCGGTTCCAACGCGAACATGCGTCGCACCGAGCATGATCGCGGTCTCATAATCGCTCGACATCCCCATGCTGAGCCCCCCAACTCCATGATCACGCGCAAACTTGGCGAGCAGCGCGAAATAGGGCGCCGGCTCCACTTCAACCGGCGGCACGCACATCAACCCCGCGATCGGCAGTTCCGCAATCCGCGCCTCGGCAAGAAGCCTCGGCAGCGCAGCGATCTCGCAGCCGCCTTTCTGGTCTTCGCCGCCAATATTGACCTGGATGAAGCACTCCGGCCGCCGACCCGTCTTGTCCCTCGCCTTTGCCAGCGCGCCGACCAGCGAACTGCGGTCGATCGAATGGATCGCGTCGAACAGTTCGACCGCCTCGACCGCCTTGTTCGACTGGAGCTGCCCGACCAGATGAAGCCGGATATCGGGCGTCGCGTCCCGGAGCGCCGGCCATTTCGCCTCGGCCTCCTGGACTCGATTCTCGCCAAACACGCGCTGCCCCGCCGCGATCAGCGGCACGATCGCGGTCGCATCATGCGTCTTGGAAACCGCGATCAGCGTCACCGCCTCGGGGTCGCGCCCGGCCAGTCCTGCCGCGCGGGCGATCGAAGTGCGTACAAAAGCCAGGCGGCCTGCCGCATCCTGAAGGTCGTTCTCGTTCATCGCGGCTGCTATAGGTCGCGCCATGCCGCGCCGCCACCCCCTCCCCAAGCTCTGGCTTCTCACCGACGAACGCCAGGGCGATGCGCTTTGGCGCGCGATTGCCCGCCTGCCGCGCGGCAGCGGGATCATCGTCCGCCACTACAGCCTGTCACGGGCCGATCGGCAGCGCCTCTTCACGCGAATCCGTGCATTGGGCCGCGCGAGGGGCCTGATCGTGATCCTCGCCGGACACAATTACCGCCACGGCGACCCACGCCTCGCATCCGCACACAATCTGTCGGAAATCCGGGCCGCCGAACGCGCCCGCGCCGACATACTGCTGCTCTCGCCGCTGTTCGCAACGCGATCCCACCCCGGTCGGCCAACCCTCGGCACGCTGAAATTCGCCACGCTCGCCCGCGCCACCCGCTTGCCGGTGCTCGCGCTCGGCGGGGTGATGCGCCACCACGAGCCGCTGATCGCGAGAATCGGCGCTTATGGTCGTGCTGGAATCGATGATTTCGTGAAACGCCGGGTCAGCTGACCGCTATCAGAAGCGGAACGCGGTCCCGACATAAACCGCCTGCGAATCGAGGCGCTGGTCAGCCAGGCGGGCGATCCGGTCATGCTGCATCTTGTAGCGGATGCCGCCGGTCAGGTCGATATTCCCGGTCAGCGAGTAGCTGCCGCCCAGATCCACCGAATAGGATTCGTCGTCGATGATCGGGCTGGCACCCGTGGCGCGTTCCGCACCAAGCTGTACCCGCGTGCTCCACTTGTCGCCGGCGAAGCTCAGGCCGACATCGGCGCCTTCGCGGCTGAGCGGAAGCAGCCCGGTTTCGACTCGAACGACGTCGCCGGTGATCGCGAAGCGACGCCAGCCAAGCGCAACGCCCAGGTTATACGCGGTCGGTGTGATCGCGGCAGGTGTCGTCGAGATTTGCGTCAGCCGCTCGACTTGCGCCGCAGTCGTCGCGCGAGCGCGGATCGCCACGGTCACGCCACGGCGCTTGCCGGGGCTCGTCGAAGGCGTAAAACGAAAACCGCTGTCAGCCTGGCCGGCGCGACCAAGGCCAAGTCCATGGCGCGGATCGGCTGCAGCCGGGGTGAACGAGCCGATGCTGTCGGCCATGCGAAACGATGGCGCAGCCGGCGCGGTGCGAACCGAGAATTTGGGAGACATCGCCGAAACTGGCGCCGAAACCGGTACGCAAGCGAGCGCAAGGGCAGCAAACGCTACCCCCGACACCAGCAAAGCTCCCCGATTCGAAACCATCTTAATTTCCCCCTTGCTTCAGCGATTATCAGATCCCGCAGAAGCGCACCATTGGCCCTTGCACATTTCGTGAGTCTGTTGCTCCTTTTCAACAGGTGACCGCCAGCGATCGATCCAAGCGCTCCCAAAATCACTCGCCGCCGGAAAAAATCGCGATTATGCGTCTTCTCTGCAACATACAAAAAGACAGGTGGCGAGGAATATGAGCGAAACGCAGCTTCTCAAAGGGCAGGTCGCAGTCGTCACCGGAGGCGCAAGCGGCATCGGGCTCGCGACAGCCGAGCGACTCGCGGCGAACGGCGCGCGAATCATCATGTCGGGGCGTAGCGATGAGCGCGGCGCCGCAGCCGAGCGCCGATTGCATGATGCCGGCGCCGACGCTTTGTTCGTCAAGTCCGACGTATCGCTAGAAGACGATGTCGCCCGATTGATGGAAACCGCCGCGAAATGGGGCGGGATCGACATATTGGTCAACAATGCCGGGCCCTCGGGGGACGATTTCGGCATCGGCGCGATTCACGAACTTTCCAGCGACTCGTTCGACCGCGCGATGAAGATCGGCGCCTACGGGCCCTTCTGGTGCTGCAAGCACGCCCTTCCCCACATGATGGCGCGCGGCGGCGGCGCGGTGGTCAACATCTCCGCCACCGCAGCCGTGCGCGCTTTGCCGCGCTTTGGCGCCTATGCGATGAGCAAGTCGATCCTCGAGGCGCTCGGCCGCCAGGTCGCCAACGATTATGCCGCCCATGGCATTCGCTGCAACACGCTGCTCGTCGGCACGGTGCGGCCCGGCCCAGGCGATGTTTCGACGCTGCCGGCCGATTTCAACGCCGCCGTCCTCGACAAGCGCATTTCGCTGACCACCATGCTCGGCCGGACCGGCAGCTACGCCGACGTCGCCGAAGCGGTGCTCTTCCTGGTTTCGCCGCTGAGCGGCTACATCACCGGCGCAGCGATCCCGATCGAGGGCGGTGCCATGAACAAGCTTCAATATCCGGACTATGTATCCGAAATGCACAGCGAAAAAGGAGAGGATCGATGAGCGTCGCCGAAAACAAGCAAGCCATTCGCGACTGGATCGCCGCCATCAACCGTGGCGACGAAGCGGCTATCCTTGCGCTCACCAGCGAGGATTTCGCTTTCCAGACGATGGCGCGCCAGCCCGAATGGCTGTTGCCGCAATGGAATCGCGAAGAGTTCGCCGCCACGCCGAGCACGATGTCGGCGCTGATGAAGGCGCCGATCCAGCTCGAGGTCGTCAACATGATCGGCGAGGGCGATTCGGTTTCGCTCGAGGCACGCACCGACGGCGAGATGCTCAACGGCCGCCGCTACAACAACCGCTACCATTTCGTCATCGAGTTCAAGGACGGCAAGTTCAAGAACGTTCGCGAGTATAGCTGCAGCGCGCTCGCCTCGACCTGCTTTGGCGCGATCGAGCCCGCAACCCCTGAACTATCCCGCATGGCGGATTGAGCAATCAAGCGGCGCCATGCAGCGAATGCCGGCGCCGCTAT
Source organism: Sphingomonadaceae bacterium (assembly GCA_947476425.1). Lineage (GTDB taxonomy): Bacteria > Pseudomonadota > Alphaproteobacteria > Sphingomonadales > Sphingomonadaceae > CANJQJ01. The sequence continues at coordinate 36,709 of CANJQJ010000004.1, forward strand.
TCCTCGTAGACGTCCTCCCCGAACGTCTCGCGCACATAATGCGTGTCGAAATATTCGCGCATCCGGATGATCAGGTCGCCCTGGAACTCGATCATGTGGTGATAGGTGTTGGCGTAGGGCCGCCCGTCGGGAAACGCCATTTCGCCAAGCGCCTCGACGCAGACCTTGTCGCCTTCAGCCACCGTGCCCAAAATATGGAGCTTGCGAACCGTAAGCGGCCCTTCGGTCTCGTTGGCGAGTTCGCGAACACGGGCGTGCGATAATTCGCCCTGGCCGATGATCCACCAGACCGCATTGGGGTGGAACATCGGGTCGGCGTCGGCGAAAGTGCCCTCCGCCAGCGCGATCATCACGCGCACCGCCTTCTCGCGCAGTTCGTCTTGTCGCTTACCCATCGTCCACTCCCCCAGCTTGCGTTTGCGTTGTTTTGCTGCATGCTCCGCCACCACGCCCGAGAAATCAATGCAGAGCCCGGGCAAATGCGACAGGCAGAGGGAGAGGACCCACAATGAATCGTTTGAAGGACAAGGTCGCCATCATCACCGGCGGCGCAGGCGGAATCGGCTCCGCAACGGCAGAACGCTTCATTGCCGAAGGCGCGACGGTGATCATCGCCGATCTTTTCGAGGACCGCGCAAAGGAAGTCGCCGCCCGCCTCGGCCCACAGGCAGTGCCGATGTTTTTTGATGCCGGCGACGACGACTCGGTCAAGGCTGCGATCGACGAGACCGCAAAGCGCTTCGGTCGTCTCGACATCCTGTTCAACAATGCCGCCGTCACCGATGTCCGCGTCCAGGCGATGGACACCACGCCGACCGACATACCGCTCGATGTCTGGGACAAGACGATGGAGGTCAACGTCCGGGGCGTCATGATCGGCTGCCGTTTCGCCATTCCGCACATCCTCAAGCAAGGCGGCGGATCGATCATCAACACCGCGTCCGATTCGGGCCTCGCCGGCGACAATGTCCGCCTCGCTTATGGTACTTCGAAGGCTGCCGTGATCGCGATGACCAAGTATGTTGCGGTGCAATATGGCCGTCAGGGCATTCGCTGCAATGCAATAGCCCCCGGCGTCATCATGACCGCGCAGATGAAGAAGCTCCCTGTTCTCGCCGAAGCGATCTTCCGTCACGTGGTAACGCCGCGGCTCGGCCTTCCCGAAGATATCGCTGCGCTCGCGGCCTTCCTCGCAGCCGACGAGTCAGCCTACATCACCGGCCAGACGATCTGTTGCGACGGCGGCCACCTCGCCCACCAGCCGCAGCTCGCCGACATGATCGACCTCGAGGCCAAGGGCGCTGGCGACCACGTCTGAGAATATCGTCTCCCCCTGCCAGGGTGGCGAAGAAGCGTGTATGAAGTGTCACCCGTCGTTGCGGCCGATCCTGCGACGACGGGTGACTGTCGAATTGGGAGTTTGTAATGCGTGAGGTTCGATCTTTTTGCCGCTTCTGCATGCCGTTCTGCGGCACGCATGTGACGCTCGACGAAGATGATCACATCGTCAGCGTTCGCGGCGACAAGGAGGATCTGATGACCTCTGGCTATGCCTGCATGAAGGGATTGCAGGCGCCCGCATCCTATAGCGCCGGCGATCGCGTCCTCCACCCGCTCAAGCGCCAGCCCGACGGCAGCTTCCAGCGCATCCCGTTCGAACAGGCGCTCGATGAGATCGCCGCGAAGCTTCGCGTCATCATCGATCGCGACGGTCCAAAGGCGATCGGTGGCTATCGGGGCGCAGGGGCAATGCTCAATGCCTCGGCAATGGGGATGGTGCCAGCCTTTCTCGGCGCGATCGGATCGCACAAGAATTTCTCGACCTACACGATCGACCAGTCAGCCAAGTCGATATCGCTTGGCCGCATCGGCATGTGGAACGCGCCGCGCGATCCGCTCGCCACCAGCGATATCCGCATGATGTGGGGCGTAAATCCGCTGGTCTCGCTCGCTACGAGCTACTTCGACATGACCAACCCCACCAAGCGCCTCAAGGATGCGCGGGCGCGGGGGATGAAGCTCATCGTCATCGATCCACGCCGCACCGAGACCGCGCAATATGCCGATGTCTTCCTCCAGCCCTATCCGGGCGAGGATCCGACGATTGCCGCTGGTATCATTCGAATCATCCTCGCCGAAGGCTGGGAAGACAGTGAATTCTGCGCGCAATATGTTGCCGATCTCGATGATCTGCGCGCTGCCGTCGAGCCTTATACGCCGGAATATGTCGCGCGCCGTGCTGGCGTCGATGCCGAGGACCTGCGCAAGGCGGCTGCGTTGTTCGCGCGCGATTCGAAGCGCGGTGGTGCTGCGGCCGGTACCGGCCCGAGCATGTCGCCTCATTCCAACCTCTCGGATCATCTCATCGAGACCCTCAACGTCATCTGCGGCCGCTACCAGCGTGCTGGCGAGCAGGTCGTGAATCCGGGCGTGCTGCGCGCACGTGCGCCGCAAAAGGCCCAGGTCCTCGCCGCGCCGCGCTGGTGGGAGCATGGCTACAAGAGCCGCATCGGCGGCTATGGCATGCTCGGCGACGAGATGGTCAGCGGGATTTTCTGCGACGAGATACTTGTCCCAGGCGAAGGCCAGATCCGCGCAATGTTTGCCCACGGCTCGAACCTCGCCAACATCATGCCCGATCAGCGCAAGACCGTCCGCGCCCTGCAATCGCTCGAACTGCTCGTCAACATCGAGCCCTACATGAACGAGACCTCGAAGCTCTCGGATTATATCCTGCCCACGAAGATGGGCTACGAGCGCGCCGATCTCACCATGTATTATTACGAGAGCCTCTACGCCCTGCCCTACGCGCGCTACACGCCCGCGGTAGCCGCCACGCCGACCGGATCCGAGATCGTCGACGACTGGCAGATCTTCTGGGGCCTCGCCAGGCGCCTCGGGATCCAGCTCGTCTTCGACGGCGTCCCGCTCGACATGGATAGCGAGCCAACCACCGATTCGATGCTCGCGGTCGTTGCGCGCCACGCGCCGGTGCCGTTCGACGAGCTCAAATCCTACGAGCGCGGCCATATCTTCGATGCCGAGCCGCAATATGTCGCGCCCGCCGATCCCGATTGCACCGATCGCTTCACCGTCGCGCCAGCCGACGTCGTTCAGGAACTCGGCGAGGTCTTTCGCGAATCGCCAACGCCCGGTGCGTATCTGAGCAATGGCGAGACCTTCACCCACATGCTCGCCGTTCGCCGAGTCCGCGACGTCCAGAACAGCTGCCATCGCAATGTACCCGCGATCCGCAAGCGCATGCCGTACAACCTCGCCTATCTCCATCCCGACGAACTCGTGGCGCTCGGCATCGTCGCGGGCGATAAAATCGAGATCATCTCGGATGCAGGCAGCATTCCAGCGGTGGCAGAGTCCGATCCAACCGTCAGGAGCGGCGTCATACAGATCACCCATGGCTGGGGCGGCCTGCCCGACGATACCGTCTACGAACGCGATGGCTCCAACACCGGCCTGCTCATCAGCACCGATCGCGATCTCGATCCGATCAACGCAATGCCGCGCATGTCGGCGATCCCGGTGCGGATCGCCCCAATGAAGCTTTCGGTCGCGGCCGAGTAAGACTGGTCGAATTTCGCGATTTACCGCCACCCCGGCTAATGTCGAGGTGGCGGATCATGTCCGCGGATTTGTCGGTTGGCGGGCCGCCGCACAAGTCCGCTTGGCAAGTGACGCGGACATTCTATAACGGCCACCGATAGCCGATTTCCCAAGGATAGAAGCCTATGCCTCGCTTGCTCCACATTGCCCTTATGACCGGGCTCACGCTTTCGCTCGCCGCGTGCGGAAGCGACAGTGGCAAAAAGGCCCGTATCAAGCAGGATCTCGCCGCCTCGAAGGTAACCCAGATCGGCGTGAACAGCTATTTGTGGCGCGCTGCGCTCGATACCGTGTCGTTCATGCCGCTCACCCAGACGGATTCGAACGGCGGCGTGATCGTCACCGACTGGTATGCCAATCCGGCCACCCCTGCCGAGCGCATGAAGCTCACCGTCACCATCCTCGACCAGGATCTGCGCGCCGATGCGGTCCGTGTCGCAGCTTCGCGCCAGGTCTATCAGGGTGGCCAGTGGCTCGATGCGCCAGTACAGGCCGCCACGGTCCAGAAGCTCGAGGAAATCATTCTTTCGAGGGCGCGTGATCTCAGGCGCGGATCGATCGCCGGTTGATCGGAACAATTGGATTAACATGAGTTCGCGCTACAATCCGGCGTCTGCGGACGCTCGCTGGCAGGCTGTCTGGGAAGACCGCGGCACGTTCCACGCGTCCGACACCAGCCCCAAGCCCAAGTCGTTCGTGCTCGAGATGTTCCCCTATCCCTCGGGACGCATCCACATGGGCCACGTCCGCAACTACACGATGGGCGACGTGCTGGCGCGGTTCCGGCGAATGAAGGGCTTCGAAGTCCTCCATCCGATGGGCTGGGACGCGTTCGGCATGCCCGCCGAAAATGCCGCGATGGAAAAGAAGGTCCATCCCGGCGAATGGACTCGCGCCAACATTGCCGCGATGCGCGCCCAGTTGAAGCGCCTCGGCTTCGCGCTCGACTGGAGTCGCGAACTCGCGACCTGCGAGCCCGAATATTACGGGCACGAGCAGGCGCTGTTCCTCGATCTCTACGAAGCCGGGCTGGTCTACCGCAAGGAATCCGAGGTCAACTGGGATCCGGTGGACATGACCGTCCTCGCCAACGAACAGGTCATCGATGGGCGCGGCTGGCGATCGGGCGCGCTGGTCGAACGCCGCAAGCTCAGCCAGTGGTTCCTCAAGATCACCGACTTCGCTGACGAACTGCTAGAAGGCCTCTCTACGCTGGACCAGTGGCCCGAAAAAGTCCGCGCGATGCAGGAAAACTGGATCGGCAAGAGCCAGGGAATGCAATTCCGCTTTGCCATCGACGGCCGCGAGGACGGTCTCGAAGTCTACACGACCCGACCCGACACGCTGTTCGGCGCAAGCTTCGCGGCGATCGCTCCCGATCACCCGATTGCCCAACGCCTCGCTGGCGACAACCCGGCGCTCCAGGCCTTCATCGACGAGTGCAAGAAGACCGGGACCGCAGCCGCCGAGATCGAGACAGCCGAAAAGCTCGGCTTCGATACCGGCCAGTCTGTCACCCATCCCTTTGATCCGGAATGGAAACTTCCGATCTTCGTCGCCAATTTCGTGCTGATGGATTATGGCACGGGCGCCATCTTCGGCTGCCCAGCGCATGACCAGCGTGATCTCGATTTTGCGCGCAAATACGCCCTCCCGGTCACCCGCGTCATCGCGCCCTCGCCCGAAGAGGCCGAAGACCCGATCGGCGACGAGGCCTATTCCGGCCCCGGCAAGCTCGTCCATTCGGGCTTCCTCGACGGCATGGACGTGGAAGCGGCCAAGGCTGCCGTAATCGCGCGCGCCGAAAACGAGGGCTGGGGCACCGGCACCACCGTCTGGCGGCTGCGCGACTGGGGCGTCTCGCGCCAGCGTTACTGGGGCACGCCAATCCCGATCATCCATTGCGAAGGCTGTGGGCCGGTCGGCGTTCCAAAGGATCAATTGCCGATCACGCTGCCCGAGGATGTCAGCTTCGATATCCCCGGCAACCCGCTCGATCGGCACCCGACCTGGCGCCATGTCGATTGCCCGAAATGCGGCAAGCCAGCGCGGCGCGAGACCGATACGCTCGATACCTTCGTTGATTCGTCCTGGTATTTCATCCGGTTCGCCAGCGCCCCCGCCGATCAGCCATTCGATCGCGCCGTCGCCGAGCAATGGCTGCCAGTCGCGCAATATATCGGCGGAATCGAGCATGCGATCCTTCATCTCCTCTACGCCCGCTTCCTGACGCGCGCCCTCGCCCACATCGGAAAGATCGGCATCACAGAGCCTTTCACGGGCCTCTTCACCCAGGGCATGGTGACTCACGAGACCTACAAGAACGCAGCCGGCCAATGGCTTGGCCCCGACGAGGTCGAACGCCGTGACGGTGTCGTCGTCGAGCTCGCAGGCGGGTCGCCGGTCACGCTTGGGCGCATCGAAAAGATGTCCAAGTCCAAGAAGAACACCGTCGATCCCGGCCCGATCGTCGATCAATATGGCGCCGACGCGGTTCGCTGGTTCATGCTGTCGGACAGCCCCCCCGAGCGAGATCTCCCGTGGAGCGAAGCCGGCATCGAGGGCGCATGGCGCTTCGTCCAGCGCCTGTGGCGCCTGACCGACACCAGCGAGACTGCCGAAGGCGAGGATCGCGAACTCGACCGCCGCCTCCACAAGACGATCGCGGCAATCGCCGACGACATCGAGGCGCTTTCATTCAACAAGGCCGTCGCTCGCCTCTACGAACTCGCCAATGCAATCGAGAAGGCCGAGCCATCGGCATCGCGCACCACCGCGGCCCGCACCCTCGTCCGCCTTGTCGCCCCGATGGTCCCCCACGTCGCCGAAGAAGCCTGGGCCCGGCTCGGCGAAACCGGACTCGTCGCCAATGCTGCCTGGCCGGAGTTCGATCCGGCGCTGCTCATTGATGACGAGGTCACCATCGCGATCCAGGTCAATGGCAAGCTTCGTGACACGCTGACCGCTCCCAAGGGCGCTTCGCGGGAAAAGCTTGAAGAAATGGCGTTCGCATCGGACAAGATCGTCCGCCTGCTTGAGGGCAAACCGCCGCGAAAGGTGATCGTCGTGCCCGACCGTCTGGTAAACATCGTCGCATGAAGCGGCTCCTGCTCCTGCTCGGCGCCAGCCTCGCGCTTTCCGGCTGTGGCCTCCAGCCGCTCTACGGTGGCGGAACGCACAGCGCCGCCGCGAGCACGCTCGCCAATGTCGGCGTGGCGCCCATACCCGGCCGTCAGGGCTGGCTGCTGCGCAACGCGATCGTCGATCGCATCGGCGATAATGGCGAGAGCGCGCACTATCGGCTCGATATCAAGCTCGACGACAAGATCGAGGGCTTTGGCATCCGCTCCGACGCCACCACGACACGAGAACGCCGCACGCTCCGCGCGCGCTACCAGCTCGTCGACACCACGAGCGGCAAGGCGATGATCGACGCAACCGCCGGATCGGATATCGGCATCGATATCGTCAACAGCGAATATGCGACGATCGCCGCCGAGCAGACTGCGCTCGAACGCCTCGCCGATCGCCTTGCGGACCAGATCGTCACCCGCATCGCCATCGTGGCGAAAAAGCAGGCCGATCAGGGCAAAGCCCCCGTCCAATGATCGCCAAGCGCCCGGAGGTCGAGCGAGCGCTCGATGCCGGCGGCGGCGGCTATCGCCTTATCCTGCTCTACGGCCCCGATGAATCAGGATCGCGTGCGCTGGCCGATCGCATCGCCAAGCCGATGGGCGCGGATGCGGAGCGAATCGACCTTACTGGTGCCACGCTGAAAGGTGATCCCGCGCGATTGGCCGACGAGGCGAGCTCGATTTCCCTGTTCGGCAGCAAACGCTACATCCGCGTCGAACCCGCCGGCGACGAGATCATCGACGCAGTTACCGCGTTGCTCGAGCAGACCGCCGAAGGCGATCCCGTCATCATCGTCGCGGGGGCGCTCCGCAAGGATGCCAAGCTCGTCAAGCTCGCCACGAGCTCGCCCGACATCCTCGGTTGCATCAGCTATGTGCCCGAGGGCGCGGATGCCGATCGCATGGCCAATGCGGTCGCACGCGATGCCGGACTCCTGATAACACCGGATGTCGCCCGCCGGCTCGCGACCGTCTGCAACGGCGATCGTGCAATTCTCGCGCGGGAGATCGAAAAGCTTGCGCTCTATGTCGATGCCGCGCCCGATCGCCCTCGCGAACTTGGCCATGACGAGCTCGACGCTCTTGGCGCCGCAAAGGAAGAAGGGGACATGGGCAAGCTCGTCGATGCCGTCCTCGATGGTCGCCTTGATGCGATCGAGATCGCGCTGGCCCAGCTCGCGGCCGAAGGAATCGAGGGCATCCCGTTGATCCGCGCAATGCTGCGTCGCCTGTTTCAGGTCGGCGAATATAGCGCCCAGGTCGCGATGGGGAACAGCGTCTCGTCGGTCATGGCGTCAGCAGGCAAGGCCTTGTTCTGGAAGGACAAGGAACCGGTCACGCGCCAGGTAACGCATTGGCGACCCTCCGCCATAGCAACGGCGATCGAACGCCTCATCGCCACCGAACGCGCGCTCAAATCAAGCGGTACTGCTGGCGCCATCCTGCTCGACGAGGAGCTGATGGCCATCGGCCGCGCCGCGAGAAAAATGCGTTAGGAGCTCCGGGTGCCTCCCTCCGTCATTCCGACGAAAGTCGGAATCCATGGGACCCACAGGCCTTGTGGTCGTAGAACCACCGTAACGTGAATCCCGGCGTCCGCCAGGATGACGGAGGGAGGCATCGGGACGAGGATTCAACCCAATCGCGAACTGCTCTAAATTGCCTCGCCGGTCAGCCGCTGGCAGATCATGTCGAGCTGCTCCAGCGTCGAATAATTGAGCGTCACGCTGCCGCCCCCGGGTCCATGCCGGATCTGCACATTCAGCCCAAGCAGATCGCCAAGCTGGCGTTCGAGCGCTTCGACGTCGGCATTGCTGCCCTTATATTCCATCTTGCCCGCCCGCGCCGAAGTCGGCTTGGCAGCGCGCGCCAGTCGTTCAGTTTCGCGAACCGACAAACCTTCCGCCATCACCTTTTCGGCGAGCGCAACCGGATCGGACGCCGTGATCAATGCGCGCGCATGTCCCATCGATAGACGACCGTCGGCAACAGCCTCTCGAACCGAGGCCGGCAGGTCGAGCAAGCGGATGAGATTGGCGACATGGCTGCGCGACTTGTGGACAAGCTTCGCCAGTTCCTCCTGGCTATGGCCATAATCCACCGTCAGCCGATGATAGGCCTCCGCCTCTTCAATGGCGTTGAGATCCTCACGCTGGATATTCTCGACCAGCGCGACTTCGAGCGTTTCCGCCTCGGTAAAATCGCGAACTATTGCTGGAATTTCATGCAGTTGTGCGCGCTGGGCGGCACGCCAGCGTCGCTCCCCGGCGACGATCTGGAAACCGCCCTCATGCGGACGCACCACGATCGGCTGGATCACGCCGCGAACCCCGATTGACTTCGCCAATTCGTCGAGCGCACCCTCGTCGAACCGTCGGCGCGGCTGGCCGGGATGCGGCCGGATCGCCGCAATTGCGATGGTCTGCACGCCTGGCGTCCGGACGCCGCCGCCGATGGGCTCTTCTGGACCAGCCTCGCCAAGCAGCGCCGAAAGCCCGCGCCCGAGCCCGCTCGGCCGCTTGCGTACCGGATCGTCGTTCATCGCTTCAATTCCTTCAGCGCCCATTGCCCCAGCCACTCCCCCGACGTCAGACCCCTCACGCCGCCTGTTGCACCGGCTTTGGCAGGCGTCCGATCAATTCGCGGGCGAGCGCGATATAGGCTTCGGATCCAGGGCAGCGATGATCATAGATAAGCGCGGGCAGACCATGGCTCGGCGCTTCGGAAAGGCGAACATTGCGCGGAATGATCGTCTTGAAAACCACATCGCCAAGCACGACGCGAACATCCTGCGCGACCTGTTCCGAGAGTCGATTGCGACGATCATACATCGTCAGCGCAACCCCGAGGATAGACAATTCAGGATTGAACCGCGCTCGGATCCGCTCGACGGTCTGGAGCAATTGGCTGAGCCCCTCGAGCGCAAAAAATTCGCACTGCAAGGGGACGAGCAGCTTGCGCGAGGCGACCAGCGAATTGACCGTCAACAGGCCGAGCGACGGTGGACAATCGATCAGGCAGACATCCCATCGTCCCGGTGGCGCAGCGTTGAGTGCGGCATCGAGTCGATGGGTACGATTTTCGTAATCGATCAGTTCGATTTCCGCCCCGGACAGATCGACGGTAGCTGCGATGAGATCGAGCCTCGGGATACGAGTCGCGATCACGGCTTGGGCAAGCGTGGCATTGCCGGTGAGCACGTCATAGCTCGAAAGATGCCGGTCGTGGCGCGTCACGCCGAGCCCGGTAGACGCATTGCCCTGAGGATCGAAATCGATCAGCAGGACACGCAAGCCAGTTGCCGCGAGCGCGGTCGCCAGATTGATCGCGGTGGTCGTCTTGCCGACACCGCCCTTCTGGTTGGCAACCGCGATCCTGATCATTGTCGTCTCCTGGGTCGGACATGAGACGCGATGATGATCGCGCCCTCGGGGTCGGTGATGCTCGGCACCGTGCGGAAATCACCCTGCCATGTTCTCGCTGCGGTATCCAGTTCGGATGCAACACTTCGGCCCTTTGGAAGCAGCCAGAGTGTATTCCTGTCGGCCAGGTGATGCGCCACCCCGAAAAGTCGATCGAGCGGTGCAAATGCGCGGGCGGAAATTACCGAATGTGCCCGGATCGGGAGCTGCTCAACCTTGGCCTTGACCACCGACACACGATCGCCAAGACCCAACAGCGCAACCATCGTTTCAAGATGTTCCGCACGTTTCGTTCGCACTTCGACCAAGGTCACCGGCCGATTCGTGAGCAGCGCGATCACCAATCCCGGAAACCCAGCGCCGCTCCCCAGGTCGATCCAGTCCCCGGGGTGATCAGTCGCAAGCGGGAGTAGCTGTGCGGAATCGAGAATATGCCGGTTCCAAAAATCCTCGATCGTCGAGCGGGCGATCAAATTCTGGCCGTCGTTCGCCGCAATCGTGGCGGCCTCCAGTTTGGAGAGCATGGCGACTGTTTCACGTGGAACAGACAATATTCGCTCCAACCATGCTTCGACTTCGCTTCGCGTCATGCCGCCATGCGCCGGCATCGAACGAGAATCGCAGCCAATGCGGCAGGCGTTACCCCGCGCACCCGCCCTGCCGCGCCAAGCGAAGTAGGCCGCGCTGCCTCGAGCCTTTCGATCATCTCATTCGATAGACCGCCTATCAGGCGATAATCCAGATCGTCGGGAATAAGGACAACCTCGTCCGATCGCATCCGCAAGACCTCGCGCTGCTGTCTTTCGACATAGGGGGCATAGCGTCCATCATTGACCAGCTCGTCGAGCACGTCCGACGAAATATTGCGAAGCAGCGGCTGATGCTCAAACAACTCGGGGAGTGCGAAATCGGGGAAGCACAGGGATTCAAACAGGGACCGCTTTCCCTGCTTCGCATCAAGCAGCTTACGCGCTTCGCACCGTTCCGTTTCACGTGAAACAAATGCTGCCTCACGCTCAACCCCGACTACACCGATTGCCATCGCCTTGGCCGTCAGCCGGGACTGCGCATTATCCGCTCGCAATCTGAGTCGATATTCCGCGCGCGCAGTCAGCATTCGATAAGGCTCGGTGACGCCATGCAGTGTGAGGTCATCGACCATCACCCCGATATAGCTTTCTGCCCGATCGAAGAGCACAGGTGCAGAGCCCAATGCGAAGGCAGCGGCATTGAGGCCCGCTACGAGGCCCTGCGCCGCGGCTTCCTCATATCCAGTGGTGCCATTGATCTGCCCGGCACAGAAGACGCCCGGAAAATCCCGCAAGCCCAACGAAGGGCCAAGCGCGCGCGGGTCGATATGGTCATACTCGACCGCGTAGCCTTGCTGCACGATTTGGGCACGCTCCAGTCCCGCAATCGAGGCGACGATCTGCTGCTGGACGTCAAGCGGCAACGAGGTCGAAATTCCGTTGGGATAGACGATATGATCATCGAGGCCCTCGGGCTCGAGGAAAATCTGGTGCCCTTCCCGGTCTCCAAATCGAACGACCTTGTCTTCGATCGACGGGCAGTAGCGTGGACCGGCGCCTTCGATGGCGCCTGCGAACAGCGGCGATCGATAAAGATTGTCTCGAATAACCTGATGCGTCTCGAGATTCGTCCGCGTGATCCCGCAAGCAACCTGCGGACAGCTTCTGCCGTGCGACTGGGATGAGAATGTCCATTCTTCGCCATCCGAAGGCTGGATTTCGACCCGCGCCCAATCGATGGTCCGACCGTCCAGGCGAGGTGGTGTTCCTGTCTTGAGTCGGCCCATCGGGAGGTCGAGGGCGCGAAGTTGCGCGGCCATGCCAATCGACGGTGCCTCGTCCACCCTACCGCCGGCCTTCGCATCCATTCCGAAATGCAGCTTGCCGTTGAGAAAAGTGCCGGTAGCAATCACGACGGCGTCACAAGCCAGTGCCCGGCCATCGCCCAGAACGACGCCAGCGACGTTCCCCCCGTCGATCCGAAACGAAAACGCCTCGCCTTCGACGATCTCGAGATTCTCCTGCCCTGTCAGTCCCGCCTGTATTGCAGCGCGGTATCGACGTCGGTCCGCCTGTACGCGCGGTCCTTGGACAGCGGCACCCTTTGAACCATTGAGCATGCGATAGTGAATCGCGGCTGCGTCGGCCGCGCGCGCCATCAAGCCGTCAAATGCATCGATCTCGCGAACGAGATGTCCCTTGCCTAGCCCACCGATCGCCGGATTGCAGGACATCGCTCCGATCTGGTCACGCCGTATCGTGAGCAGCGCGACCTTGGCACCCATGCGCGCAGCCGCTGCAGCGGCCTCGCTCCCGGCGTGACCGCCGCCGACAATGATGACATCAAAGGATCGGGACATGACAAAGCCGCTATGCCAGCGCGAGGATTCTGTCAAAAGCTTCGCTGCTATTCGATCATTTTCCGATGCAGAACCGGCTGAATATGGCATCGAGGAGTGGTTCGACGCCGCCTTGCCCGGTCAATCGGTCGAGCGCAGCACGCGCGCCCCTGAGCGATTCGGCCACAAGCAATATGTCGGGCGCACCCTCGGCGAGCTTCAGCGAATCGGCGCAATCCGCCAATGCCTCGCGCTGTCGCTGGACCAACGCAATCTCGCCTTCGCGCGGCAACAGCGATGTTCCACGTGAAACAAGCAGTGAGACCAGTGCCTCCATTCCCGTCCCCCCGGTCGCGGAAACCGCGAGGTCGGCGCCGACGGGCAATCCCTCCCTCCCCGGCAGATCGCAACGTGGATGGACATGTAACGCACCTCCTGGTGCTGTCCCCACCTCTCCCAACCAGATCACGATATCCGCGCTGTCGAGCGCTTGCTGAGCGCGATCGACGCCGATCCGCTCTATAAAATCCTCGGTTTCCCTCAGCCCCGCAGTATCGATGAAGATGAACGCCATTCCGGAAATCTGAACCGGAAATTCGATCAGGTCTCGAGTCGTCCCAGGAATCGGCGTGGCGATCGCAGCCTCTCGACCAACAAGTCCATTGAACAACGTCGATTTACCGGCGTTAGGCGGTCCGCCGATCGCAACGCGAATGCCATCCCGCAATCGCTCTGCCGGAGGAACGCGCAGCATCGCTTCGATCTCGTCGAGCAGCGGCGCAATCACTGCGCCCGCACCACCGTCGTCCTCGGGGACATCATCCTCATCGGCGAAGTCGATTCGTGCCTCGATCGCCGCCGCCGCGTCGATCAGCGCCGCTCGCCATCGCCGGACCGCGCGCGACAAGGTTCCTTCGGCGAGTGCCATGGCATTTCGCCGCTGGCCTTCCGTCTCGGCGGTCAGCAGGTCGCCCAGTCCCTCCGCTTCGGCGAGATCGAGCCGGCCATTGGCAAAAGCGCGCCTCGTAAACTCTCCCGGTTCGGCGCGACGCAGCCCCGGGAGTGCCGCCAGCGCCGCTTCGACCGCAGCGACCACCGCCCGGCCGCCGTGCAAATGCAGCTCGACAAGATCCTCACCCGTCACGCTGTTGGGACCCGGAAAAAACAGCACCAGCACGCGATCGAGCACCGGATCACGACCCAGCGTCATCAATGTCGCGATACGCGGCTCCGGGACGCGTCCCGCCAGTTCCTGCAGGCTTTCCACCGCGGCGATCCCACTCACGCGCACGATCGCGATCGCCGCCGGCGGTTGCCCCGACGACAGTGCGAAGATCGTCTCCTGCGTCGGCACCAGCTTCACATGCCGGCTTTCACTTGTCGCCGGAACCGCTCATCCGTTCGAACATCTGTTTCCACATGCCCATTCCTGCCTCGCCGAGGGGTGACCAATTGCTGATGAGCGACTTGACCATATCGGGGGTTACGCCTTCCGACATCGCCCGGCGCATCTGGTCGACATAGGCCTCATGGATCGGCGTAAGATCGGGTAGCCCGAGAAAAGTTCGCGCTTCGACCGGCGTAATATCGACATCGACATTTATCTTCATTTCATGGATCTCCAATGGTTGAGCAACCGGCCTGTCCGCTGGTAAAGATTGGCGAAGGTCCCGTCCATGTCCAGCATGACTCTCCCCTCGCCTATCGGCCCCATCATCATCACCGTCTCGGGCAGAACGCTTGAGTCAATTCGCTTGTGCGGAACCGCATCCGAAATCGTCCTGATCCATCATGATGACGATCCACTCCTCCGGGAGGCCGCCGCCCAGCTCAATGCCTGGTTCGAACATCGTCTCACCGAGTTCGATCTGCCACTCGCCCAATGCAGAAGCGAGCGCGGTGAAGCACTCCGCGGCGCAATCAGCGGCATCCCTTATGGTGACACCGCGAGCTATGGCGAACTCGCCCGTCTCGCGAGTTCAGGTCCACGTGCGATCGGCCAGGCATGCCGGCGCAATCCCTTCACGATTGTCGTCCCCTGTCACCGCGTCATTGGAGCGGGCCAGGCAATCGGCTATTATTCGGGCGGCGATGGCATCATCACCAAACGCTGGCTGCTGGATCACGAACAACGCCAATCATGAAGAGGAAAATCGAACGATGGGGTCAATGATCAAAATCCAGGCGCTCGACGGAAGCGGCAGCTTCGACGCCTATCGCGCCAATCCCGTGGGCAAGCCCAAGGGCGCAATTGTCGTCATCCAGGAGATATTCGGCGTGAACCCCGGTATCCGCCAGAAGGTCGACGACTGGGCGGCTGCAGGCTATTCCGCATACGCCCTTGATCTGTTCTGGCGGATCAAGCCGGGGATCGAGCTTGATCCGGACATCCCGGACCAGATGGAGAAAGCGCTTGGCCTGATCAACGAATTCGATCGCGACAAGGGTATCGAGGATATCGAAGCGACCATCCGCACCGCTCGCCACGAATCGGGCGGCAAGGTCGGCGTAACCGGTTATTGTCTCGGGGGACTGCTCGCCTATTTGACCGCGACGCGCACCGATTCGGATGCCACGGTCGGCTATTATGGCGTGATGATAGACACGTTCCTTAATGAATCCCATGGTATAGCACGTCCGTTGCTCCTGCACTTCGCCGAACTCGATCATTTCGTATCGTCCGAATCCTTCGCGAAGATTCGCGACGGCCTGAAGGACAATCCCCGTGTCGAGATCCATCAATATGCCGGGGTCGATCATGGTTTCGCCGCGCAATTCGGCAAGCGACGCGACGAGGACGCAGCGACACTCGCCGATGGCCGCACCAGGACCTTTTTCGAAAAGCATATTGGATGACGAGCACTGGCTGGCGCGTCGTCGTTCGCGAACATGGCGGCCCCGAGGTCATCGACCGTGAGGAATTCGACCTGGCTGCGCCAGGAACGGGTGAGATCCGGCTCCGCATCACCGCGATCGGGGTCAATTATATCGACACCTATCACCGTTCTGGGCTTTACCCGTCCACGCTTCCCATCGGGCTCGGCGTCGAGGCGGCAGGTGTTGTCGAGGCGATCGGGGCCGATGTCGAGGGATGGCGTACGGGCGATCGCGTTGCCTGCCTGGTTGAAAAGCCAGGCACCTATGCCACCCACCTCCTCGTGGAAGCCGATCGTCTATTCGCGCTGCCCGACTCTATCTCCGATGAGCTTGCCGCAGCGATCCTGATGAAGGGTCTCACCGCCTGGATGCTGATCGAACGCTGCGCCAAGGTGCAGCCCGGCCAGACGGTCCTCGTCCACTCCGCAGCCGGAGGCGTTGGATCGCTGCTTGTCCCCTGGCTCAAGAATATCGATGCCAACGTCATCGCGCATGCCGGAAGCTTCGAAAAGGCGCGCGCCGCTATCCGGCGCGGTGCCGATCATGCGTTATTCTGTCCGTTCAAGCTGCTCGCCGAGCAGGTTCATGCCTTGACGGATGGCAAGGGCGCAGATGTTGTCCTCGATGGTGTCGGTGCCGCGAGCTGGTCAGCGTCGCTGGCCGCGATCGCCCGGCGCGGCATGCTGGTCAGCTATGGTAATGCAAGCGGACCCGCTCCCGCGGTCACGCCGCTGGAGTTGCTCAAGGCCGGATCGATATTCCTGACACGGCCGACAATGTATCATTATATCGATACCGCCGAGAGTCGGGCCGAGGGCGCCAGGCGGCTGTTCGAACTCGTCGCCGCCGGTGCGCTGAAACTGGAAGCTGGTCGCAGCTTCCCGCTCGCCGAAGCGGCCGATGCCCATCGGGCCCTGGAATCGCGGCGGACAATGGGATCGACGATCCTGACTCCATGAATTACCCGGGATAAACTGCGCGAGAAACCTCAGGCAACAAGGTGCAGAACGCCGATCTCGTGATCGACGATACCCTCGTAGATCATGCTTCCCGCGACATAGAGGATCACCGCAAGCCCGATATAGGCGATCCAGTGATGGCGTTCGATGAAGCGAGCGATAATGTTCGCCGCAACCGCCATCAGCGTCACCGACAACGCCAGCCCGAAGAACAATACCGTGGGATGCGAACGGGCCGCCCCGGCGACTGCCAGGACATTGTCGAGGCTCATCGAGAGATCGGCGATCGCGACCTGGATCGCAGCCTGTGCGAAAGTCTTGGTGGCCGGGGGACCTTCGATACCGGGCGTTGAGGGATCGTCAACGACCAGTTGCGCCTTGGGCGGGTGAAGCTCGCGAAACAGCTTCCAGCCTACCCACAGCAACAACAGACCACCGGCAAACAAGAGGCCGACGACATGAAGCAGCTTGGTTGCAATGAACGCAAAGCCGACAAGGCAGACCAGGGCGATGGCGACGCCAAGCCCGAGTACGCGCTTGCGATCCTTTGCAGGCAGGCCCGAGGCGAGCGTGCCAAGCACCACGACATTGTCGCCGGCCAGCATCAGGTCGATCATGATGACCTGACCCAGCGCGGCAAGGCCCGCTGGCGTCAAGACATCAGCGAAATCGATCACGGTCTAACCTACTGATTCATCGAGTCGAAGAAATCGTCGTTGGTCTTGGAATCCTTCATCTTGTCGAGAAGGAATTCCATCGCATCGATCGTTCCCATCTGCATGAGGATTCGGCGCAGCACCCACATCTTGGAAAGCTTGCCCTTGTCGACGAGCAGCTCTTCCTTGCGGGTGCCGGACTTGCCGACGTCCATCGCCGGGAAGATTCGCTTGTCGGCAACCTTGCGGTCAAGCACAATTTCCGAGTTACCGGTGCCCTTGAATTCTTCGAAGATGACTTCGTCCATGCGGCTGCCGGTATCGATCAGCGCCGTTGCAATGATCGAGAGCGAACCACCTTCCTCGATGTTGCGTGCTGCACCGAAGAAGCGCTTCGGCCGCTGCAATGCGTTGGCATCGACACCGCCGGTAAGCACCTTGCCCGACGACGGGACGACGGTGTTGTAGGCACGGCCGAGGCGCGTGATCGAGTCGAGCAGGATGACGACATCCTTCTTGTGCTCGACGAGACGCTTGGCCTTCTCGATCACCATTTCGGCGACCTGGACGTGCCGGCTGGCGGGTTCGTCGAAGGTCGAGGAGATCACCTCGCCCTTCACCGAACGCTGCATGTCGGTCACTTCTTCCGGGCGTTCGTCGATCAGCAGGACGATCAGGAAAACCTCGGGATGATTGTCGGTGATCGCCTTGGCGATATTCTGGAGAAGCACCGTCTTGCCGACGCGGGGCGGGGCGACGATCAGCGCGCGCTGGCCCTTGCCCTGTGGAGCAACGATATCAATCACGCGAGCCGACTTGTCCTTGACCGTCGGATCATGCGGATCAAGCGTCAGCTTGCTGTCGGGATAAAGCGGCGTGAGATTGTCGAAATTGACACGATGGCGGACGACGTCGGGATCGTCGAAATTGACCGAGACCAGCCTGGTCAACGCAAAATAGCGCTCGCCATCCTTGGGCCCGCGAATTTCGCCTTCGACCGTATCACCGGTGCGCAGGCCGAATTTGCGGACCTGGTTCGGCGAAATATAGATATCATCGGGGCCGGCGAGATAATTTGCTTCGGGCGAACGGAGGAAGCCGAAACCATCGGGTAGCACTTCGATCGTGCCGAGGCCCATGATCTGCTCGCCATTTTCCGCTTCGATTTTCAGGATCGCGAACATGAGATCCTGCTTGCGCATCGTTGACGCGCCTTCGACCCCCAGTTCCTCGGCCATGCTGACCAGCTCTGCGGGAGTTTTCTTCTTGAGTTCTTTGAGATGCATACGAATTTTCCGAGTGAAGAGCCGGACGGCAAATGACTGACGAGAGGTTGATGCTGTCAGAAAACAGCCCGTGCGCGAATGGCGGGCGAGTTCGGGATGCGGTAATCCGGGCCCGATCCCAAGTCAAGCCGGTCTCGAAAGTCAAGCCGGATCAGAAGGGACGAACAATCACCAGAATGACGATGATTGCGGTCGCGATGCCCGGAATCTCGTTCATGAAACGCAAGGCTTTATCATTTTTCGCGCGATAGCCCTTCGCCATCTTGCGACCATATCCGATCACCCAGCCATGAAATCCGGCAAGTAGGAATGCCGTCGCGAACTTGGCCTGGAACCATGGCACGCCCCACAAATCTAGATCGAAGGCAAGCATGATGCCGAACAGCCACACCAGGATCATCGATGGTGTGATGATGATCGAACGCAACCGCCGCTCGCGCTCGACCCACAGCAGGTCCTCCTCCGAACCGGGCACAACCCTTTGATGATAAATATAAAATCTCGGCAACATGAACAGGCCCGCAATCCAGAAGATCACGAAAATAATGTGCGCGGCCTTGACCCAAGGATAAGCGTTGCCGAGCATGCCGACCATATCAGTTCCCCCGCCCCGAACCTATCGGGCCCTGATCCGATTCAACACCTGCTCGACATGCGCGATCGGCGTATCGAGCTGGATGCCGTGGCCCAGATTGAACACATGCGGGCGTCCGGCGAAAGCCCTCAAAATATGATCGACGGCCTCGTCGAGTTCGCGGCCGCCAGCAATCATTGCCAGCGGATCGAGATTGCCCTGCACCGGCATCCCTTCAGGCAGCGACTGATTGGCCCATGACGGATCGACCGTCTCATCGAGCCCGATCGCCTGGACCCCGGTTTCGCGAGCATAAGCGAGAAGCTTTCCGCCGGCACCCTTTGGAAAACCGATGATCGGCGTATCGGGATGCAATTTCCGCACGCGATCGACAATCGCCACGGTCGGCGCAATCACCCAGCGCTCGAATTGTGCGGGCGAAAGGCTTCCCGACCAGCTGTCGAAAAGCTGTACGGCATCGACCCCGGCCTTGATCTGCCCGGAAAGATAATCGACCGTCGCATCGACGATGCCATCGATGATCTCCTGGAAAGCTACCGGATCGCGATACGCCATTCGCCGCGCCTCGGCTTGCTCTCGGCTGCCCTGGCCCGCCACCATATAGGTCGCCACCGTCCATGGACTTCCCGCAAACCCCAGGAAGGTCACTCCAGGGGGCAAAGCAGCCCGTACCCTACGCACTGTACCATAGACCGGCTCGAGGCGCTGTGGGACAGCTTCCAGCCCCGCCAGCGCATGGTCCACAAGCGGAGGGGTAAGTCGTGGTCCTTCGCCCGCTTCGAACCAGAGCTTCTGACCCATCGCAAACGGGATCATCAGGATATCCGAAAACAGGATCGCGCCATCGAATCCGAAGCGGCGAATCGGCTGGAGCGTTACGTCGGCAGCGGCTTCGCTATCATTGACCAGTTCGAGGAACCCGCCTTTTTCGGCACGAAGCGCCCGATATTCAGGAAGATAGCGCCCGGCCTGTCGCATGAACCACACCGGTGGCGGATCGCGTCGCTCGCCACGCAGCACGGCGAGCAAGGGTCGGTCTGCGGAAAGCTGATCGGCCGTCTGGCCAACAGTTAAGGACTCCATAACAATCCTGAATATAAAGAATGAAAGAGATAGTAGAGAGTAGTAGGGGCGCCGATAGCGGGACTTATTCCCAGATGGGAAAATTGCCAACAGCTTGACTCGTCGATGCCTGACGCAGGCCCCGCGAGTCGGGATGATTCCCCCCCGTTATCCACAGCCGGTGTAGAAAAATAGGCGTCTGTGGAAAATTCACGGGATTGAATCCTGCCGTCGGGGGTGAATCATGAGCTTGAATCCCATCCCCGCTATCCGCTAGCGCAATCCCCATGGTTTTCCACAGGCTTTGCCGATGATCCGCCTTCACCTTCATCTGCTGTCGGATTCGACTGGGGAAACGCTTGAGAATATCGCGAAGGCGAGCCTCGTCCAGTTCGATGGCGTCGAGACGATCAAGCATTTCTGGCCGATGGTGCGTTCCGAAGGCCATCTTGATCGCATACTCACCGAAATCGCCCAGAAGCCCGGGCTGGTATTGTTTACGATCGTCAATGTCGAGGTGCGTCGCAAGCTCGAGTCGCGCTGTCATGCGCTTGGGCTTCCTGCCGTGGCTGCACTTGATCCGGTCATCGATGCCCTGTCGCGAATGCTTGGCCAGGAAGCGAAAGCCCGCCCCGGCCGCCAACATATTCTGGATGAAGCCTATTTCAGGCGAGTCGAGGCGATCGGCTATACCATCGCCCACGACGATGGCATCGGCGGTGAGGATTGGGAAGAAGCCGACATCATCCTGCTTGGCGTATCGCGTTCGTCGAAGACGCCGACCTCGATCTACCTTGCCAATCGCGGTTACAAGGTCGCCAACGTGCCGCTGGTGATGGAAGCGCCGCCACCGCAATCGCTCTACCAACTGCGTCATCCCGTGGTCGTCGGGCTTACCGCGAGCCCCGAACGGTTGGTACAGGTGCGCCGCAATCGCCTGTTGGCGCTCAACCAGTCGCCTGAGACACCCTATGTCGACCAGAATGTCGTCAGCGCGGAAATAGCTTTTGCGCGTCGCATTTTTTCCGATCGCGGCTGGCCGGTGATCGATGTCACCCGTCGCTCGATCGAGGAAACCGCGGCCGCAGTTATAAATCTCTATAATGCACGCAATCCGTCCGAGGCGGAGTCATGAGGCTGATTCTCGCATCCCGATCGCAAGCGCGCCGAGCCCTGCTCGAAGCCGCCGGGGTACCGCATGATGCACAGTCGCCAGCCATCGACGAGGATATGGCCAAGGCCGCTTTGCGTGCCGAGGGCGCCACCGCGCGAGACTTGGCCGATGCTCTCGCTGAATTGAAGGCAATGCGATTGTCGCTGCGTTACCCTGACGATCTTGTCCTGGGGTGCGATCAAACGCTTGCGCTCGACAATGGCACGATGCTCGACAAGCCCGAGACACGGAAAGATGCCGAAGTGCAACTGGTTGGCCTTCGCGGAAAATCACATCGCCTGATCAGCGCGGCGGTGATCTGCCAGGCTGGGGCGCCAGTCTGGCGGCAAATCGACAGCGCGAAGCTGACGCTGCGCGATTTCTCCGACACGTTTCTTCAGCAATATCTTGATGTGGAGTGGCCGGAAATCGGCGGCTGTGTTGGTGGATACCGTCTGGAAGGGCTGGGCGTGCAGCTTTTTTCGGCAATCGAAGGCAGCCATTTTACGATTCTCGGCCTTCCGCTGCTGGAATTGCTCGATTATCTCCGGACAAGAGGCATATTGACGGCATGAGCACTGCCTATGCCGAGGTCATCGGTGATCCGATTGCGCACAGCAAATCGCCATTGATCCACAATTTCTGGCTTGAGCGGCTTGGCTTGGCTGGACGCTATGAGCGCAGTCATGTCCGCCCCGACGAGCTTGCATCCTATCTCGCCGAGCGTCGCGGCGATGCCGACTGGCGGGGTTGTAACGTCACGATTCCCCACAAGCAGGCGGTCGTTCCGCTGGTCGATCGGCTCGACCCAACCGCCGAGAAAATCGGAGCGGTCAACACCATCCGTCGCGAAGGGGATGGCAGTCTCACCGGCTTCAACACCGATCTTGGTGGATTCCTCGAACCGTTGCGCGGCGAACTCGCGAAACATCACCTCTACCGGATGGCACGCATCATCGGTGCCGGTGGCGCTGCGCGTGCGATCGCCCATGCCCTGGCCGGTGCCGGCTTCGCCATCGCGATCATCGCGCGTGACGAGGACAAGGCGCGCGCGCTCCTCAAGGAGGTCGATCCGGTCGCATCGGATTCGATGCTCGCCTCGCTTTCGAGCTGGGCAGAACACACCGACTTTCGTTGGGACGATCGCTCGGGCGTTCTTGATATCGTCGTCAATGCGACTTCGCTCGGCATGGTGGGTGCTCCGCCGCTCGCAATCGACTTCAGCCACATTCCAGCTGACGCTATCGTTTATGACATCGTTTATGCCCCGCTCGAAACGCCGTTATTGGCCGAAGCACGTCATCGCGGCCTGCGTACGGTGGATGGGTTGTCAATGCTGATCGGCCAGGCAGCGGAGGCGTTCGCGCTGTTTTTCGGAGAACGGCCACCCCGCGAGCAGGATGCCGAACTGCGCGCGTTGCTGACTGCGTGATGACAGGTCGATGATCATACTGGGGCTCACCGGATCGATCGGCATGGGCAAGTCCGCCGTGGCCGAGATGTTCCGCAAGGCACGGATCCCCGTGTTCGACGCCGATGCCGAAGTCCACAGGTTGCAGGGAGTTGGGGGCGCATTGGTTGCGGCGATCGAAAAGGCTTTTCCTGGCACCGCGAGTCCCGGTGGAATCGATCGTGCCATCCTTTCGCGCTACGTGTTTGGCGACAAGGCCGCGCTGCGCCGGCTCGAACGCCTGATTCATCCCGCCGTCGCGGTTGCGCGGCGCAACTTCCTGCGGCGCAATCGCGCCCATCCGCTTGTCGTCCTCGACATTCCGCTCCTGTACGAAAAGGGCAAGGGTCGCGGCCTGCATGCAGTCGCGGTGGTGTCCGCTCCGGTCTGGAAACAACGTCGCCGCGTGCTCGCGCGTCCGGGAATGACGGTTGCCAAGCTCGAAAAAATCCTCGCGCTACAGGTGCCCGATCATGTCAAGCGCGAACGCGCCGACTTCATCATCGAGACCGGTGTCCAAATGGATCAGACGCGCCGTCAAGTGAGGCAACTGATCGCTTGTCTTGTGGCAAACCAAGGCCGATAGTCATGGGCATGCGTGAGATTGTGTTCGACACCGAGACGACCGGACTGAGTCCAAAAGATGGCCATCGGCTCGTTGAAATCGGGTGCATCGAACTGATCAACAAGGTTGAGACCGGGCGTCATTTCCACGCTTATTTCAATCCGGGCCGGTCGATGCCGAGCGAGGCGGAGGCGGTCCACGGCCTCTCAGCAATCTTCCTTTCCGATAAGCCGCAATTC
Source organism: Sphingomonadaceae bacterium (assembly GCA_947476425.1). Taxonomy (GTDB): domain Bacteria; phylum Pseudomonadota; class Alphaproteobacteria; order Sphingomonadales; family Sphingomonadaceae; genus CANJQJ01. Next base: position 60,096 of record CANJQJ010000004.1, read on the forward strand.
GGCGATCTCGTGGAAGACCTGCTTGGTTTCATCGCGGATTCGCCGCTGATCGCGCATAACGCGTCATTCGATTTCGGCTTTCTCAATTGGGAGCTGTCCGCCTGCGGATTGGTGGCGATCGATCTGGCGCGAATGATCGATACGCTGGCGATCGCACGCACGATCCATCCCGGCGCAAAGCACAGCCTCGACGCGTTATGCACGCGCTACGGGATTGATCGCAGCCATCGAGTCAAGCACGGCGCCTTGCTCGATGCCCAGTTGCTCGCGCAACTCTATGTCGAGCTGACTGGCGGACGCCAGATCGGGTTTGCGCTCAAATCCGAGGAAGGCGTCGCCGCAGACGATGATGAACGAATCAGGACTGGATCGCAGGCGCTTACCGCGCAGGTGATCGTGCTGCCGATAAGGCCGCATTTTGCCAGCGAGGAGGAACTCTTGCGGCACGCCAGATTTATCGCGCAGCTCAGCGAGCCGATATGGCTCGAGGAGCAGCAGGTTGGTTGACCCCGGACTTTCCGGGGCCTAATGGCCGCCCCGCCTAGCCATGGGCGGCAAGCGGCCAGATGATGTGGAGGTGTAAGAAATGGAAATCCGGGTTTCTGGCCATCAGGTCGATACCGGCGCCGCTTTGCGGACGCATGTCGAAAGCAGGCTTCAGGCGATTGCCGACAAATATTTCTCACGCAGCCTTTCTGCGCACGTCACATTCGGCCGCGGGCCACACGACAATGGATTCGTCTGCGATATCGTGGCGCATGTGATGCAGGGCGTCATCCTGAAGGGACATGGCACTGGCCCTGAGGCACATCCCGGTTTCGATCAGGCAGCCGATCGGGTGGAAACCCAGTTGCGCCGCTACATGCGTCGCCTCAAGGATCGCCACGCCGGCAATGGCAACGGTTCCGCGCGGGTCGAGGAAATCGACGACAATGCGGGCTATACCGTGTTCCAGCCCACGGTCGAGGAGGACGAGCTTGAGGACAATCCCGTCATCATCGCCGAAACCCGCGTCGACGTACCCCAGGCGAGCGTCTCCGATGCCGTGATGATGCTCGATCTTCGCAACACCAATGCCTTGCTTTTCGTCAACTCCGGCACCGGCGCATTCAACATGGTCTATCGTCGCACGGACGGTACGATCGGCTGGGTGGAACCGCAGCGCGCCGCCTGAGATCATGCCGCGGATCGATCGATGACCGATATGCTTACCCAGGCCGGAGCCGACAAGGCTGACGGAATGCCAGTCCGCAGCATCGATTCGCTGGGGGACCTGCTTGCGTCCGACGCGGTCTTGTCGGCGCTTGCGGTTCCCAACAAGAAGTCGTTGTTCCAGCAGCTGGCCCAGCTCGCAGCGCGCAGCAGCAATCTCGATGCGAAGATGATCATCGAGCGGCTGGTGGAGCGCGAGCGGCTGGGTTCGACTGGTTTCGGTGGCGGCGTTGCGATACCGCACGGCAAGATCGAGGGACTCGATCATGTCGTTGGAATCTTCGCGCGCCTCGCGACACCGATCGATTTCGCTGCGATCGACGATCTTCCGGTCGATCTCATCTTCCTGCTGCTGTCGCCACCCGATGCAGGGGTGGAGCATCTCAAGGCGCTGGCCCGCGTCAGTCGCAAGCTGCGCGATCGTACCTTCGTCGCCAAGCTTCGGGGGGCCGGTTCGCCTGATGCGCTCTACGCCCTGTTCGTGAGCAGTGATCCCCAACATGCCGCCTGAACGAGCCTGAAATGGCGGTTTCCGGCCAGGCAGCGCATTTTCGCGCGCTCGAATCGCTCTACGCGGCCGCGCCGATCAACCACAAGTTCGAGTCGCGGCTGGAAATCCTGTCCGATGGCGTCTCGCGCATCTCGTTCACGATCGACGAAGCGACGCATCATGCCGCCGGGGCCGCGCACGGCACGATCTATTTCAAGATGCTCGACGATGCCGCTTTCTATGCGGCCAACAGCCTCGTCAGCGATCGTTTCCTGCTGACGACAGCCTTCAACCTGTTTCTCACCAAGCCGATCGTCGCGGGGCCGATCATCGCCGAAGGTCATTGGATCAGCGGCAAGCGCCGGGTGTTCGTCGCCGATGCTCGGCTGATCGATGCCGAGGGCGAGGAATGCGCGCGCGGAACGGGCACATTCATGCGCTCCCGAATCCCGCTTGCCGATCTCCCCGGCTATCGCCTGCCCGAACAGCAACGATCGAAATGAGCGCTCGGCTGGCATCGGGGATGCTGGTGTCGGGCCTGATTCGCAAGGTTGCCGCGGAAGGCGGCAACGGCATGGTGCTTGCCCGGGGCGATGATACCGCCGGCGCCGTGCTCGTCCTTCTCGCGATGCGAGGCCAGGTGACTGGCCTGCGCGAGCGAGGGTGGCGGCCGGATGGTAGCCGAGCGTGGATTCCCTCCGGTCCGGCCGAGGCCGGCGATCCAATGATCTTGTCGGCCTATATCGAGCGCCGCCGTCGATCGGATCCCGACCTTTGGGTGGTCGAGCTCGACGGGATCGAGGAAATCGCGGTGGATCACCTGCTGGAGGGGCTATGATCCGTTCCTCTCCTGTTCTAATCTCGGGCGATGGCCACCTGTCCTGAATCCGTTTCGCTCGCCGCCGCGCCGCTTATCGCGGCCGATGTCGTGCGGGGCGTATCGCGGCTGCTCTATCGGCACGACCTGATGGCGTTGTGCGAGGTTCCGCTCGGCAATGGACGCCGTGCCGATATCATGGCTATCGACAGTCGCGGGCATGTCGTGATCATCGAGATCAAGGTATCGCGCGCCGATCTGCGCGGCGACATGAAGTGGCCGGACTATCTCGAATATTGCGATCGCTTCTTCTGGGCAGTGCCTTCGGGATTCGACCTCAGGCCGTTCGACGAAGCCCCGTTCCGTCCCGACATCTGTGGATTGATGGTCGCCGATCGCTATGATGCGGCCATCGCCCGCGAGGCGGCGATCCGGCCGCTCGCGTCGGCGCGGCGCAAGGCCGAGGTGCTGCGTTTCGGGCGCCGTGCGGCCCGCCGCCTTCTCGCGCGCGACGATCCCGAGGGAATCTCGTTCGAATGACGCAATTCCTCGGCATTTCATCCCGCGTTCATGCCTTGCTGCGCATGGCTGCGCCGATGCTGCGCACCATATCCTCGATAAAGCCGCTCCGCCTGCTGGCGTTTTTCATCCTCAGCTTCGCATTGGCGACCCAACCGGCGATGGCGCAATCGATCCTGCGCGACGCCGAAACAGAGGCGCTGTTCGCGGACATGGCAAAGCCGATGATCGTGGCGGCTGGGCTAGAGCCGGGCAACGTCCAGGTTCTCCTGATCGGTGATCCCGAGATCAACGCTTTCGTGGCAGGCGGCCAGATCGTCTATGTGCATTCCGGGCTGATCCTTGCGGCGGACAACGTCAACCAGCTCCAGGGCGTCGTTGCACACGAGCTTGGCCATATTACCGGCGGGCACGTCATACGCTTCGGCGAGGGCATGAAGGCGGTGACCGGCATCACCCTGCTCTCCCTGCTGCTTGGCGTGGCGGCGATGGCGGCCGGCGGTGGCGATGCCGGCATGGGGATCATCGCGGCCGGGCAACAGGCGGCGATGGGCAAGTTTCTTGCATTCAGCCGCACCCAGGAATCGAGCGCGGATGCCGCCGGCGTCAGTTTCCTCAACAAGGCCGGGGTCTCCGGCAAGGGCATGCTCGATTTCTTCGGCAAGCTCCGCCACGAGGAGTATCGGTTGTCGTCAAGCTACGCCGATACCGATCCATTCGCGCAGACCCATCCGATGTCAGCCGAGCGCCAGGCGACGCTTGAGCAGGCGCTCAAGAGTGCGCCTTCCTGGACCGCGCGGACCGATCCTGCGCTCGAGGCGCGCTTCCAGAGGGTCAAGGCAAAGCTCGCCGGCTTCGTCCAGGATCCCGATGTCACGCTGCGCCAATATCCAGAGCGCGACCAGAGCCTTACCGCGCACTATGCCCGCGCTTATGCCTGGCACCGCGCAGCCTATCCCGAGAAGGCCAGCGCCGAAGCGGCAAAGCTGATCGCAGCAGCCCCGCACGATCCCTATTTCCTCGAGCTCGAGGGCCAGATCCTGCTCGAATCGGGCAAACCCAAGGACGCCCTTCCCGCGCTTCGCGAGGCGGTAATCCGTTCCAACAACCAGCCGCTGATTGCGGTGTTGTTCGGTCACGCGCTGATCGCGACCGAAGACGGCGCCAATTTCGACGAGGCCCGCAAGATATTGCGGCTCGCGGTCCAGCGCGACAACCAGAATCCCGATGCGTGGTACCAGCTCGGCATAATCTACGATCGTGAGGGTGATCATGCGCGCGCCGCGCTGGCGACGGCCGAGCGGTATAACCTCGAAAATCAGCCGCAACTCGCTCTGGATCCGGCACAGAATGCCTTTGCAATGCTGCCACAGGGTACGTCGGACTGGCTGCGCGCGCAGGATATCGTCATGGTGTCCAAGACAGCGCTTGCCGAACGAAAAAAGCACAAATGACAAGGGGCTCGGTGTGAAGACAGGGATGATGATGATGCTGGCCACGGCGATCGGTGTCGCAGCTGGCGCTGGAGGGTTGACGTTGGTGGCACGCCAGGATCGCATCGACGATCGCATCCACGACTATATCCTCGAAAATCCGGAAATCATCCCGGAGGCGATGAAGCGCCTGCAATCCCGCGATACCGCGCAATTGCTCTCCAAGCATCGCGCGGCGATCGAGACACCGTTTGCGGGCGCCTGGGCCGGATCGTCCCATCCCGCCGTCACCGTCACCATGTTCACCGATTACAGCTGCGGATATTGCCGGGCGAGCGTCGCCGATGTCGATCGCCTGCTTGGCGAGGAAAAGGCGATCCGCGTGGTCTGGCGCGAGATCCCGATTCTCGGCCCGGGCAGCGAAGCCGCGGCACATGCTGCCCTCGCTGCTGCCGAGCAGGGCCATTATCTCGATTTCCACCGTCGCATGTTCGCGGCCGGGCCGCCCGATGGCCCGCGGATTATCGAAGCAATGAAGCAAAGCAATGTGCGCTTGGCTGAAACGCCTGCGATCGTTCGCGAGCTAGACGGCAATCTCGTCCTTGCTCGCGCGCTCGGCGTCACCGGAACCCCGACCTTCGTGATCGGCGACCAGATCCTCCAGGGCGCGGTTGGCTACGACAAGTTGAAACAGGCCATCGCCGACGCGCGCAAGGGCTGAGCGACGCCACGACGCCCGGCCCCGTCATCCCGACGCCCACTTCGTCCTCCCGACACCCCGCCTCGTCATCCCGACGAAAGTCGGGATCCATGGGACCCAATGGTCTAGCGATCGAGGGACCACCGTAACGTGGATCCCGGCGTCCGCCGGGATGACGATTCAATTATCCGAAACCAACACCAGGAGATTGGACGACTCGAGCTAAAGAATCTCGCGCACCTTGTCCTGCGGTCGGCAAAGCCGCACGCCCTTGTCGGTCTCGACCAGCGGCCGTTCGATCAGCACTGGATTAGCCACCATGGCATCGAGAATCGCATCGTCAGACGCGTCGAGCAGCGCCTTGGCTTCATCCTGCTTGGTCCGCAGCCCCTCGCGAGGGGTGATCCCGGCTCTTGCATAAAGCGCCGCCAGCCGCTCGCGCGATGGCGGCGTCTTGAGATACTGGATCACCTCGACCTCGACGCCGGGCGTTTCCTCGAGGATCGCCAGCGTCTTGCGCGAAGTCCCGCAATTGGGGTTGTGAAAGATCGTCGCCTTCATTCGCCCGAGTCCTTTGGCGCGGCCTCTTTCGCCAGCCAGTTTTCGAGCCACTTGATCGTATAGTCGCCGGCGATGAAATCGGGTTGGTCGAGCAGCTTCTGGTGCAACGGAATCGTCGTCTTCACGCCGGTGATGACGAATTCCTCCAGAGCGCGCTTGAGCCGCCGGATACAGCCTTCGCGGTCGCGGCCATAGACGATCAGCTTGGCGATCATGCTGTCGTAGTAAGGCGGCACCCGGTAGCCGGCATAAAGCCCGCTATCGACTCGAACATGCATCCCGCCAGGCGCGTGGAAACCGGTTACCAACCCTGGCGATGGCGCAAAGCTTTGCGGGTCCTCGGCATTGATACGACATTCGATGGCGTGGCCGCGAAATTCGATATCCGCTTGCTTCACGGATAGCGGAAGCCCGGAGGCAATGCGGATCTGCTCGCGAACAAGATCGATCCCGGTAATCGCCTCGGTCACCGGATGCTCGACCTGGAGACGGGTATTCATCTCGATGAAATAGAATTGCCCGTCCTCGTAGAGGAATTCGACCGTGCCAGCGCCGCGATAGCTCATGTCGGCCATCGCCTTGGCGACGATCATCCCCATTTCCTCGCGCTGGGCGTGGCTGATGACCGGGGACGGGGCTTCCTCGAGCACCTTCTGGTGGCGTCGCTGAAGCGAGCAGTCGCGCTCGCCGACATGGATCGCCTCGCCATTGCCGTCGCCGAATACCTGGAATTCGATGTGGCGCGGGTCGGCGAGATATTTTTCCATATAGACGGTGTCGTCGCCGAAGGCCGATTTGGCTTCGGATTTCGCCTGCTGGATCAGCGTTTCGAGCTGGCTTTCGTCGGGCACGACCTTCATGCCGCGCCCGCCGCCGCCCGATGCCGCCTTGATCAGCACGGGATAGCCGGTTTCCGCCGCGATCTTCCTGGCTTCCTCGAAGCTTTCGATCGGGCCGTCGGAGCCCGGCACCAGCGGCAGGCCGAGTGCTGCCGCCGTACGCTTGGCCTCGACTTTATCGCCCATCGTCCGGATATGCTCGGGCTTGGGGCCGATCCAGATGATGTTGTGGAGCTCGACGATCTCGGCGAAGCGGGCATTTTCCGAAAGGAAGCCGTAGCCGGGATGGATCGCATCCGCGCCGGAAATCTCTGCGGCGGAGATGATCGCTGGGATGTTGAGATAGCTGTCGGCCGCTGCTGGCGGACCGATGCATACCGCCTGGTCGGCGAGCCGCACGTGCATCGCGTCGGAATCGGCCGTCGAGTGGACCGCTACCGTCTTGATGCCCATTTCGTGGCAGGCGCGATGAATGCGCAACGCGATCTCGCCGCGATTGGCAATCAGGACTTTCTGGATTGGCATTGGCCGCCCTCGCTTATTCGACGACGACGAGTGGCTGGTCGAATTCGACGGGCTGGCCGTTGTCGACCAGGATCGCTGTTACGGTGCCCGCCTTGGGCGCACTGATCGCGTTCATCACCTTCATCGCCTCGATGATCAACAGCGTATCGCCAGCTGAAACCGTAGCGCCGATCCTGATGAAATCGTCCGCCTCGGGCGAAGCGGCGAGATAGACGGTTCCAACCATGGGCGATTTCACCGTTCCGGGATTGTCGCCAACCGGTGCTGCCGGAGCTGCCGCCACTGGCGCGGGTGCCGGCGCTGCAGCAGGTGCAGCGGCCACGGCATAGGTTGGGGCAGCGGTGTGCGATATCGTGCGCGCTACCCGGATACGGCGATCGCCGTCCTGGACTTCGATTTCGGTGAGCTGCGTTTCGTCGAGCAGTTCAGCGAGCTGACGGACGAGATCGGCTTCGATCTGCATCGCTCCGCTTGGCTTGTCGCTCATCTATGACCCTTCTTGTAGTTAATCGGCTCGGCTAGTGTCAGAGACCAAGCGCCGCGTCCAGCGCAAGCAGGTAAGAGCTTGCGCCGAAACCGGCAATCGTCCCGCGAGCGCCCATGCCGACATAGGATTTGTGTCGAAAATCTTCGCGTGCATGTGGATTGGAGAGGTGAACCTCGATCACCGGTACCTTGATCGCCTTCACCGCATCGAGCAGCGCGACCGACGTGTGGGTGAAGCCGCCCGGGTTGAGCAAAACCGCCTTGGCGCCTTTGGCATTGGCTTCGTGAAGCCAGTCGATCAGGTGCCCCTCATGGTTGGACTGGCGCATGTCGATGTCGATCCCGAGCGGACGCGCGCGATCTTCAAGCCTGTCGGCAATGTCGTCGAGCGTGTCGTGCCCGTAGATTTCCGGCTCGCGGAGGCCGAGCAGGTTGAGGTTGGGGCCGTTGAGGACATAGATAACGACGTTTTCGGCCATGCTTCGCTTCCGGTTGCGGCGATCGATGGGGCCTCCCTATATGGCGTCCTGAACGAAAGCGCAAAGATACTAAAGCTCCTTAACCCATTCCATGTCATCCCAGCGAAAGCTGGGATCTCACTTCTCATTCCACCCTTGGAAGAAAGCAATGAGATCCCAGCTTTCGCTGGGATGACGGCAAGATCCGAGGAAACATCGTGCCCCAGACCATCTCAGTCACCGTAAACGGCGAACCGCGCCGCTTCCCGGCGGGCATCACCATCGCACGCCTCGCCGGGCTGCTCGATCTCGATCCAGCCAAGGTCGCCGTCGAGCGCAATCTCGTGGTTGTGCCGCGCTCCACTCTGGGGCAGGTGATCGTCGAGGACGGTGACGAGATCGAGATCGTCCATTTCGTAGGCGGCGGAGACCATCTGGTGATCACTGACGAAGACAGCTGGAGCGTGGCGGGGCGGGTCTTTCAGTCGCGGCTGATCGTCGGCACCGGCAAGTACAAGGATTTCGCCCAGAACGCTGCGGCGGTCGAGGCATCGGGCGCCGAGATCGTCACGGTAGCGGTGCGGCGCGTGAACATCGCCGATCCCAAGGCGCCGATGCTCACCGATTTCATCGATCCGAAGAAATATACATATCTGCCCAACACCGCGGGCTGCTTCACCGGAGACGAGGCGATCCGCACGCTGCGCCTTGCGCGCGAGGCAGGCGGCTGGGATCTGGTCAAGCTCGAGGTGCTGGGGGAAGCGCGAACGCTCTATCCAGATATGGTCGAGACGCTCCGCGCGACCGAGGTGCTGGCCAAGGAGGGCTTCCTTCCCATGGTCTACTGCGTCGACGATCCGATCGCAGCGAAGCGGCTGGAGGATGCCGGTGCGGTCGCGATCATGCCGCTCGGCGCACCGATCGGTTCGGGCCTCGGCATCCAGAACCGGGTTACCATTCGCCTGATCGTCGAAGGCGCGAAGGTACCGGTCCTGGTCGATGCCGGCGTCGGCACCGCGTCGGACGCGGCGGTTGCGATGGAGCTTGGCTGCGATGGCGTGTTGATGAACACCGCGATCGCCGAAGCGAAGGATCCAGTCCTCATGGCGCACGCGATGAAGGCTGCAGTCGAATCCGGCCGGATGGCCTATCGCGCTGGTCGCATGGGAATGCGCCGTTACGCAGATCCCTCTAGCCCGCTTGCCGGATTGATTTAAATAATCCATCCGGGATTGCACGAATGGTAATCGTACGGAAGCTATGCGCACTTGACGTCGGGGGCAGCCGATCAATAGCTGCCCGGTCTATTTAGGGGAGAGCAGGATGAAAAAAATCTATCCTGACGCGGCAGCGGCGCTTGAAGGCGTGCTACGCGACGGCATGACGATCTGCGCGGGCGGTTTCGGCATTTGCGGAATTCCGGAACGGCTGATCGATGCGATCGAAGCGTCCGGGGTCAAGGATCTTACCTTCGTGTCGAACAATTGCGGGATTGACGGAGTCGGCCTCGGCAAGCTGCTGCGCTCGCGCCAGATCAGGAAGATGATCTCCTCCTATGTCGGCGAGAACAAGGAGTTCGAGCGGCAATATCTTGCGGGCGAGCTCGAAGTCGAATTCTGCCCCCAGGGCACGCTCGCTGAGCGTTGCCGCGCTGGTGGCGCCGGCATTCCGGGCTTCTACACGAAAACCGGCGTGGGGACGCTGGTTGCCGAAGGCAAGGAGGTCAAGGATTTCGACGGCGAAACCTATGTGCTCGAACGCGGCATTCGCGCCGATCTCTCGATCATCAAGGGCTGGAAAGCCGATACCACCGGCAACTTGATCTTCCGCAAGACCGCGCGCAACTTCAACCAGCCGATGGCGACTGCCAGCAGCATGACGATCGCCGAGGTCGAGGAAATCGTCCCCGTCGGTTCGCTCGATCCCGACAGCATTCATGTCCCCGGCATCTACATCAAGCGCATGTTCGTCGGCGCACCCTATGAAAAGATGATTGAATTCCGCACCACGCGTGCTCGGGAGAACGCATAACCATGGCCTGGACGCGTGATGAAATGGCTGCGCGCGCGGCGCGCGAGCTGCAGGACGGCTTCTACGTCAATCTCGGCATCGGCATTCCGACTCTGGTCGCCAACAACATCCCCGATGGGATGACGGTGACGCTCCAGTCCGAAAACGGCATGCTCGGCATCGGCCCCTTCCCCTATGAGGACGAAGTCGATCCCGATCTGATCAACGCCGGCAAGCAGACGATCAGCGCGCTGCCTTCGTCGAGCTTCTTCTCGTCGTCGGACAGCTTCGCGATGATCCGCGGCGGCCACATCGATCTCACCGTGCTCGGCGCGATGGAAGTCGCCGAGAATGGCGACATCGCTAACTGGATGATCCCGGGCAAGATGATCAAGGGCATGGGCGGCGCGATGGATCTCGTCGCTGGCGTCAAGAAGATCATCGTCGTGATGGAGCACAACGCCAAGAATGGCGATCCCAAGTTCATCCCGGCCTGCACCCTGCCGCTCACCGGAAAGAACGTCGTCGACATGATTATAACCGACCTCGCCGTCTTCAAGCGCCCCGATCATGCGAGCCCCTTCGAACTCATCGAAAAGGCCCCCGGCGTGACGGCGGAAGAGATCAAGTCGAAAACCACGGCCAACTACAAGGCCTGACCTCCTCTTCCCCTCCCAGCAAGGGAGGGGAGTGCTTCGCAGCATTGGGGGTGGGCGTATCGGCTTCCCCCGGCTATGCTGCGCGCATGACGGGGGAAACCAGTATTCGCGACGCCATTCGGCCCTATCTCGAGCCGGCGCCGCTCGCAGCGCTTGCGCTTGGCGTCTCCTCGGGCTTCCCTTTCGCGATGATCGGCGCGACGCTGACTACCCGCCTCGCGCAGGACGGCATCGACAAGAAGAGCGTCACCGCTTTCGCGCTCGTCATTCTCGCGTACAACCTCAAATTCCTCTGGGCGTGGATCGTCGAGGGCGTGCATCTGCCCATCATCGGCAAGCTCGGTCAGCGCGTCTCGTGGATGCTGCTTGCCGGCGTGCTGGTTATGATTGCGGTCGCCAATCTCGGTTTTGCGGATCCGAAAGCCGACGTCATGGCGGTCGCCTTCGCTGCGATCCTGGTGGGCGCCGCGGGCGCCACATTCGATATCGTCATCGACGCCTATCGAATCGAACTGCTCGAACCGCGCCAGCTCGGGGTCGGCTCGGGCATGTCGCAATATGGCTGGCGGATCGGTTCGGCTGCGGCCGGCGGCCTCGCGCTTGTCGCCGCCTCGCGCTTCGGCTGGAGCATTGCCTATATGCTGTGCGCCGCCTTTGCGCTGCCGGCGATGCTCACCGCGCTGCTGATGGGCGAGCCGCATCGCCACCACGAGCTTCGCGCGCGGAAGCCCGGAATCGCCCTGCTCCAGGCGATCACCGGCCCATTCGTCCAGTTTTTCACCCGGCAGGGCGCGTGGATCGTGCTCGGCTTCATCATCCTCCACAAGATCGGCGATACCCTCGCCAATCTCACCTTCCGGCTGTTGTTCAACGATCTCGGCTTCAGCAACAACGAGATCGCGCTCTACGATGTCGGGCTCGGCTTCTGGGCGCTGATGGCGGGGATTTTCGTTGGCGGCATGCTCTATGCCCGCATGGGCATGAAGCGATCGGTGATGCTCAGCCTGATCCTGATGGCGGTCTCCAACCTCGGTTTCGCGGTGCTTGCAGCACTTGGCCATTCCAATGGCGCGATGGCCGCCGCCGTCGGCTTCGAGAATTTCGCCAGCGGCATCGGCGGGGTCTGCGTCGTCGCCTATTTCTCGGCGCTGTGCGACCTGCGCTTCACTGCCGCGCAATATGCGCTGATCTCGGCGGCGGCGAGCATCGTCGGACGGGTCATCACCGGGACGAGCGCGGGGCGGCTGATCGAGGGAATCGGCTATGTCGATTTTTACGTCGTCACCACGCTCGCCGCGCTGCCCGGGATCGCGCTCTACTGGTACATGATGCGAACGGGGCTGGCCGACACCTCGGTCGGCGACGCCGGCACCGAGGACTGATCATTCCGGCGGGGTGCCGTTCGCGGCCAGCGCTTCCCCCGCGAGGTAGAGTGAGCCGGCGATCAGCACGACGGGCGGCTGGGCGCGATCGGCATGGCGGGCAATCTCGTCGAGCGCTGCCAGCGGATCATCGGCTGCGCTCGCTGACATGCCACACGCACGCGCGATCGCGGCAAGCTCTGCGGGCGCGTAATGGTCATGTCCGGGCACCGGCACCGCATGGACGATGGTCGTGCGCCCGACGAAGGATTTCAGGAAGCCTGCCGCATCCTTGTTGGCAAGCATGCCAAGGATGATGTGAAACGGCCGGGCTGCAGCGATGTGGCCACGGAAGAAATCCGATATTGCTCGTGCGGCCGAAGGATTGTGGCCGCCGTCGATCCACAATTCGCTTCCGGCCGGGAATCGATCGACGAGCGGCCCGGCATGGAGCGCTTGCAGCCTGGCGGGCCATTCCGCCCAGCGCATCGCAGCGCGGATCGCGGTCTCGGATATCGCAAGCGTTCGCTGGTGGCGGAGCATCGCAACTGCAAGCGCTGCGTTGGTCGCCTGGTGGAGCCCGGCCATTCGTGGCATCGGAAGCTCGATGCGGCCATCCAGATCACGATAATGAAGATGGTCGCGATAGACGGCGGCATCCCAGCTGCCTGCCTTGGGAAGCCACCGCGCACCGGCCTGATTGGCGACCGAACCAACCCGTGCCGCGATCGGCGCTGGGTAGTGAAGCGTCACCAGCGGCACGCCCGCCTTGGCGATCCCTGCCTTTTCGCCTGCGATGTCGACGATTTCGTTGCCAAGGAACGCTTGATGGTCGAGCCCGAGCTGCGCGACCCCGGTGATCACCGGATGCTCGATCACGTTGGTCGCATCGAGCCGCCCGCCAAGCCCGACCTCGATCACGCAGGCATCGGCGGGGGTCCGGGCAAAGGCCAGGAATGCCGCCGCCGTTGTCGCTTCGAAGAAGCTCGGATTGATATCGTCGGCGATCGACAGCACCTCTTCAAGCAGCTGCGCCAGAAAAGCATCCTCGATCAGCCGGTCGGCGACCCGAATACGCTCGTTGAAGCGCACCAGATGCGGGCTGGTGTAGACATGGACGCGCCGCCCCGATGCTTCCAGCGCTGCGCGCAGGAAGGCGCAGGTCGATCCCTTTCCGTTGGTCCCGGCGACATGGAAAACAGGTGGCAGGTCATGCTGCGGATTGCCGAGACGGTCGAGCAGTCGCGCGATGCGGTCGAGCCCGAGCACGTCTCGTCCGGGCGATAGCATCGTTAGCCGGTCGAGCTGCCGCTGGACCGCCGGGTTGGACGATTTCGCGTGATCCGCCATCTAGCCCCTACCTGGCAAGGCGGGGGAGGCTGTTCACGCCGCCGCTTCCTGGGGGCACAGATACGATATAAACCGCGCAATCTCGGCGCGCAGGTGATGGCGATGCACCACCATGTCGAGCATGCCGTGATCGAGCAGATATTCCGCGCGCTGGAAGCCCTCGGGCAGTTTCTCGCGGATCGTCGATTCGATCACGCGCTGGCCGGCGAAACCGATCAACGCACCCGGCTCGGCGATCTGGATATCCCCAAGCATCGCATAGCTCGCCGTCACGCCGCCGGTCGTCGGATCGGTCATCACCACGATATAGGGAAGGCCCGCCTCGCGCAGCCGCGATATCGCCACGGTGGTCTTGGGCATCTGCATCAGCGACAATATGCCTTCCTGCATGCGAGCGCCGCCGGCTGCCGTGAAGATCACATAAGGGCATTTGTCGGCGATCGCCGCCTCGACCCCGACGACGAAGGCTGCGCCCACTGCAAGCCCCATCGAGCCGCCCATGAAGGCGAAGTCCTGGACCCCGACGACTGCCTTGTAGCCCTCGATCGTGCCCTTCGCGTTGATCAGCGCATCGCTCTCGCCGGTCGCGGTCCGCGCTGCCTTGATTCGATCGGCATAGCGCTTGGAATCGCGGAACTTGAGCGGATCCTCGCGTACCGACGGCGCCGGCAGGCGAACATGCATCCCGTCGTCGAAGAGCGCGTCGAAGCGCGCATCCGGGCCGATCCGCCCATGATGTTCGCACTTGGGGCAGACCGACTGGTTTTCCTCATATTCCTTGACGAAGATCATCTGTCCGCAGGACGGGCATTTGTGCCACAGGTTCTCGGCGGTTTCGCGCTTCGTGAAGCTCGCGATCGTGGTTCGGACGCGGCTGAGCCAGCTCATGCGGCATTCTCCTTCTGCCCGCGCTCGCGTTGCGCGGTACGGACCGCTGCGGCGAGGCTTGCGACATAATCGCGCACCGGCCCTGCGGCTTTGTCGCCATGCTCTCCGACCAGCTCGACGATCGCCGAACCGACGACCACGCCATCGGCAACACGGCCGATCGCAGCAGCCTGTTCCGGCGTGCGCACCCCGAAGCCGACCGCAATCGGCAGTTCGGTCGCCGCCTTGAGCTTGGCGACCGCGGTCTCGATGCTGCCCTGCACGGCTTGCTGCAGCCCGGTGATGCCCGCAACCGAGACATAATATATGAAGCCCGAAGCACCTTCGAGCACCGACGGAAGGCGCGCCGCATCGGTCGTCGGCGTTGCCAGGCGGATGAAATCGACCCCCTTGGCACGCAGCGCCGGGCCGAGATCCTGGTCTTCCTCGGGCGGCAGGTCGACGCAGATCACCCCGTCCACCCCGGCCGCGCCGGCATGCTCGGCAAACCAGTCACCGCCGCGGCGGACCATCGGGTTGGCGTAGCCCATCAGCACCAGCGGCACGTCCGGGTGGCGGCTGCGAAATGCGGTCGCGATCGTGAGCAGGTCCATCGTCGTCGTCCCGGCAGCCAGCGAGCGCAGGTTGGCGCGCTGGATCGCCGGGCCATCCGCCATCGGATCGGTGAACGGCATGCCGAGCTCGATCACGTCGGCGCCCCCAGCGACGAGCGCATCGAGAATAGCGCCCGTCGCGCCGGGCGTCGGATCGCCCCCGGTGACGAAGGTAACCAGCGCCGCACGGCCTTCGGCTGCGCAGGCGGCAAAGCGAGCGGATAGGCGGCTCACAGCTTCACCCCCAGCACGTCGGCCACAGTGAAGATATCCTTGTCGCCCCGGCCGCTCAGGTTGAGCACGATGACCTGGTCCTTGCCCATCTTCGGCGCGATCTTCTCCGCGGCGGCCAGCGCATGCGACGATTCCAATGCCGGGATGATCCCCTCCAGCTGGCAACAGGTCTGGAACGAAGCCATCGCCTCGTCATCGGTGACGGGGACATATTTTACCCGGCCGATATCGTGGAGCCAGCTATGTTCGGGGCCAATGCCCGGATAGTCGAGCCCCGCCGAGATCGAATGTGCCTCGGTGATCTGGCCATCCTCGTCCTGGAGCAGGTATGTGCGGTTGCCGTGGAGCACGCCCGGCGATCCCCCGGTCAGGCTTGCGGCATGCTCGCCGCTCTCGATGCCGTGCCCCGCCGCCTCGACGCCGACCATCGCGACATCGGGATCGTCGAGGAACGGGTGGAACAGCCCGATCGCGTTCGATCCGCCGCCAACGCAGGCGATCAGCATGTCAGGCAGGCGGCCTTCGGCTTCGAGGATCTGCGCACGCGCCTCGATCCCGATCACCGACTGGAAATCGCGGACCAACTCGGGATAGGGATGCGGGCCCGCCGCCGTCCCGATAATGTAGAAAGTGTCGTGGACATTGGCGACCCAGTCGCGCAGCGCCTCGTTCATCGCATCCTTGAGCGTCTGCGCGCCCGAGGTGACTGGGCGGACTTCGGCGCCGAGTAGCCGCATCCGGAACACATTGGGCTGCTGCCGCTCGATATCGCGAGCGCCCATGAAGATCGTGCAGGGCAGGCCGTAACGCGCCGCCACCGTCGCCGTCGCCACGCCATGCTGGCCGGCGCCGGTCTCGGCGATGATCCGGGTCTTGCCCATCCGGCGCGCGAGCAGGATCTGGCCGACGCAATTGTTGATCTTGTGCGCGCCGGTGTGGTTGAGGTCCTCGCGCTTGAGGTAGATCTTCGCGCCGCACTCGGGCTGGCCGTCGTCAGCCGCCTTCTGGCGAAGCATTTCGGTCAGCCGCTCGGCGTAATAAAGCGGACTTTCGCGCCCGACATAATGTTTGAGCAGCGATTCGAATTCGGCGCGAAAGGCGGGATCCGCCTTGGCGCGCCGGTATTCGGCATCGAGGTCGAGGATCAGCGGCATCAGCGTCTCGGCGACATAACGTCCACCGAACTGGCCGAAATGCCCGCGCGCGTCGGGCTGCGAACGAAGCGAGTTTGCAAGTGTCATAATGCGGCTACCGCTTGAAGGAAGCGTGTGATCTTGTCCACAGACTTCGTGCCCGGCGCGCTCTCCACGCCGCTGGAAATATCGACGATCTGTGCTCCGGTGATCCGTGCCGCCTCGCCGACATTCGATGCGTCGAGCCCGCCCGAAAGCACCCAGGGCAGCGGATGGACGTGCCCGTCGAGCAGCTTCCAGTCGAAACGCAGGCCATTCCCGCCGGGCAGCTCGGCGCCCTTGGGCGGCTTGGCGTCATAAAGCAGCCGTGTCGCCGCGCCGTGAAAGGCGCGCCCGGCGTCGAGGTCGGCTCGCGTGCGCACCGGAATCGCCTTCCAGATATCCACGCCATGCGCTGCCCGCAGTCGCGCCGCGAGCGCTGGCGTCTCGTTCCCATGCAGCTGGATCACGTCAAGCGGCAGCAGCGCCATCGCGTGCGCCACGAACGCCGGATCGGGATCGACGAACAGCCCGACTCGACCGACATGGCCCGGAACCTGCCGGACGAGCTCCGCCGCCTGTTCCACGGTCACGTTGCGCGGGCTCTTGGCGAAGAACACGAAGCCGACATGGCTCGCCCCGCCTGCGATCGCAGCCCCAAGTGCCTTGTCGGTCGATATCCCGCAAATTTTCGCGGTTACGGGCATTACACCCTTCCTTCCGTCATCCCGGTCAGATCGTCGCTTCGATCGCGCGGGCAGCGGCGTCTGGATCATCCGCCTGGGTTATCGGGCGGCCGATGACGAGGATCGACGCGCCAGCATCGAGCGCAGCGCGCGGCGTCATCACGCGCTTCTGGTCCGCATTGCTGTTCGCGCTCGCCGGCCGGACGCCGGGGACAACGAAAAACCCCTCGGGCCACAGCTTGCGCGCTGCGGCGACTTCATGGCCGGAACAGACCAGCCCGTCGATCCCGGCTTCGCGCGCCAGCATCGTCAGTCGCGCGACTTGCTCATGCGGATCGCCCCTCACCCCGATCGCGGCGAGATCATCGGTATCGAGGCTGGTCAGCACTGTCACCGCGACCACTTTCGTGCCCAGCGGCGCTGAAGCCTTGGCATCCTCAAGCATCGCGCGGCCACCGGCGGCATGCACCGTCAGGATCGCCGGCTCGAGCGGCCGCAGCGTCTGGATCGCCTTGGCGACCGTGTTGGGAATGTCGTGGAGCTTGAGATCGAGGAAGATCGGCAGATCGAATCCAGCCATCTCGCGCACCCCCGCGCGGCCATTGGCGAGAAAAAACTCCAGCCCCAGCTTGAGCCCGCCGACATGGTTGCGCACCTTCGCCGCCAGCGCCTTCGCGTGGTCGAGGTCGGGCGTATCGATGGCGACGTAGATCGGGCGTGTCATCATAGGAAAGTCGGCTGCGGTCCAGAAGATAAAGGCGATGCTGTCGCGCCGGCCGGACCGTCCGCATCCGCCGAAAAAGTGGCTGGATCCTGTAAGGCTAGCTGCGCACGGGCCTCCTCAAGCGCACGCTGGACATTGTCAAGCTTGCGCTTCTGCCGCCAGCGGCTCGCCTTGTGGACGAGAAACAGGGGAACATAGCCAAGCAGGAATGCAATCAGCAGCAGCACAGGCAGCTTTACGTCGGCTTCGAGCCCCCCCCAGAGCTCGATCTCGGCGGGCACCCAGTTGCGATAGGCGAAGATCACGGCGAGCGCCGCGACGACCACCCAGAAGAGCGTCTTCAGGAATTGCATTCTGTTCTCCCGTCCACTCTTTTAGGGCCGCGACCGCGATAAGGCCAGCGCCGCGACTCCCCGACTTCGCTAGCGAACGAGGCAGGGATAATCACCCTATCTCCTGTTCCAGGGCATCGAAAAGCGCGCTGATCCGCGTCAATCGTGGCCGCTCCTGTTCCAATATGGCACGGAACAGCCGATGCTTGACCGCCGTCACCCGCCCGGCCGGCAGCGTACGGCCCTGCGGCAGCGCCGAGACCACGATGTCGACCAGACGGTCAGCACCATGGAGGCGACCCCACAGATAGTCGTTCTCGCGATAGGTGCGGCTGAAGAACGCCCCGAAATTGTTGAACTGGATGCCCTTCAACGTGGCCAGCGCGCCGCCCTCTCGGATCGCGGTGGCATCGTCGGGCGCGATGCGGTCGACCTTGATCGGGTTGAACTCCTCCTGCCCTTCCGCCGCGAGCAGCGGTAGCGTCGCGATGTCGTAGAAGGGGAAGCCGAGATAGGCGAACAGCATCCGCCGCCGCTCGGCCTTGGGCAATTGCGTGAACGCCTCGGCCAGCGCGCTGTCGGCGTCGTCGTCGATCGGTTCGAGCCCGCGCGCCGCCGCCAGCGCATCGAGCGCTTCGTCGGGCATGTCGATCGCGGCACTGGCGGCGCCGACCATCGCGGCATCGTAGAAATCCGGCATCTGCCGCTCGAGGTAGCGCGAGAGTTGTTCGAAGATCACCGCCCGCACTGTCTCAAGCGCTTCGCGGGGACAATCCTCGCCGGCCCCGATCGCCTCGATCTCGCTCGCCAGGCTGCGCAGCCTGCGAATACGGAAGCCGAGATCGTGGGCGCGGAAGAAGTCGATCACTTGCGGCGTCGCCCCGCCCACCGAAAGCGCGCCGACGTCCGAGATCCCGCGCCGCCTCACCTCGATCCAGATCGCGCCGCGCAGCCGGCCGAGCGACATCCGCTCGCTCGTGCCGACCATCGCGAGCAGCAGGTTGATATTGTCCTCGACGATCCCGGAAAGCTTCAGGTGGCCATAGGAGGCGTAGGAATAGCCCGCCTGCCGCGCCGCCACGTCCTGCGCCTTGGCGCGCCAGGAGGAGAGCCGCCGCGGTGTAGGCCGGTTGAGGAACAGCGTGTTGCCGATCGCCTGCTCGATGGCATGCTCCACTTCCGGGCGGATCGCCTCGATGATGTAGCGAGTCCGCCGGATGCGGGTCGATCGCGCCTCGATCGCATCGAGATTGTCGCGGATCGGTTGCTCGCGCGGAATATCCGCAAGCGCCCCGAAGATCGTCGAGAAGAATCCCGGCACGTCACTGCCGTTATTCTTGCCGGGCCCCCTGGTCCCGCGAAGATTCGGGGTCGGGTCGATATAGACGAAGCGCCGTTCGACCTCGCGCTTGGCCGGACGGTCCCGCAATGCCTCGATCGCCGGCCGGAACGGGGCGTTGGCGAGCACCGATCCGTCGATCAACACCGTCCGGTCGGCCGCATCGATCGCGCTCTGGCGGGGCAGTGCCCGCGCGATGAAACCGGCGCGGCTCGGCCATGTCCGTTTTCGGCTGGCGACTACCCGGTCGAGTTCCCCAAGCGTGAACGGCGGAAAGGCACCGGGGAAGCTTGAGGTCGCGCGCGCCGCAAACACCAGCTCGGCTGTATCGCCGAGATGTCGGGGGCTCGTGTGGCGATCGGAAAAGGAAAGGATCAGGCGATGCTCGGTCTCGACCACTTCGCTCGGCGTGTGCAGCCGCAATCGTTCGGGATGTCCGTGAAAATCGGTCACCGTCACGAACATGTCGAGCGGCTGTTCGATCGGCAGCAGCTGCGGCCCCTTGGTCTTCGCCATCGCGTCGAACGCGTCGAACAGCAGCCCGGCGAAGGTCTCGCCACCAAATGGCGGCGCGAACCAGCGCGCCCGCACGAAATGCGAAAGCTTGGCGCGCACCTCGTTGCGAGCGCCGGCCTCGACGGTGCGTGTCACGGTGCCGCGCAGCCCGGTCAGGAACCACGCGATCGGCACCGCCCAGAATTTGGTGAAACGCGAGAACGGACGCGCGTCGGGATCGAGCAACACCTCGACATCCGCGCCGTCCAGCCACAGTTCGGTCAGCGGTTCGAGCGACTGGCCGGTGGTGATCGCCTGGCCGAGGAAAATGCCGTTGATGCCACCAGCGCTGGCGCCCGCGATGATGTCGACGAGCACGCGCAGCTTGAGCCCGATCTCGGCCTCGATCTCGACAAGCAGCTGGCGATAGACATCCTCGCCCGGCGCGGAGTCGCCATGCGGATCATGCTGCGCCTGGGATGCGCGCGCCAGTCGCCAGATTTCCTTGGTGATGCCGTGCATGTAGACGGCGAGGCTCACCCCGCCATAGCAGACCAGCGCCAGCCTCAGTTCCTTCTCCCGCATCGCAGGCAAGTTGCCACAAGCGTGGCGGCCGGTCTATGCGACAGTCATGATGGAAGAAGCAGCGATCAGCATCCGGGGCATGTCGAAGATCTATGCCGGCGGCAAGCAGGCGCTGTCGGCAATCGATCTCGATATTCCGCGAGGCCAGATCTTCGGATTGCTCGGCCCCAACGGCGCGGGAAAATCGACGCTGATCAACATCCTCGCCGGGCTGGTCAACAAGACTGCGGGCACCGCCAACATCTGGGGTTTCGATATCGACGCCGATCCGCGCAATGCCAAGGCATCGATCGGTATCGTCCCCCAGGAAATCCTCTTCGATCCCTTTTTCACGCCCTACGAGACGCTGGAAAACCAGGCGAGCTTCTATGCCGTGCCAAAGCGCAAGCGCCGCACCATGGAATTGCTCGAGGCAGTCCATCTTTCCGACAAGGCCAATGCCTATGCGCGAACGCTTTCCGGCGGGATGAAGCGTCGACTGCTCGTCGCCAAGGCGATGGTCCATTCGCCGCCCGTCCTCGTCCTCGACGAACCCACCGCCGGGGTCGATATCGAATTGCGCCAGCAGCTCTGGAACTACGTCCGCGAATTGAACCGCAAGGGCGTCACCGTCGTCCTCACCACCCATTATCTCGAGGAAGCCGAGGAGCTCTGCGATCGCATCGCGATCATCAACCATGGCCGAGTCATCGCCAACGAGCCCACCCGTGCGCTGGTCGAACGTGCGCGCGAGAAGATCGTCGAGGTCACCGTCGATCGCGATTTCGTCGAGCTCCCCATCGCTGCCTGCTTCGACCGCACCCATCGCCTCGGCGATCGCACCATTGCGATCCATTATAATCGCGATCGATTCAACGCCGGAGACGTGCTCGCCGCGGTCCAGGGCGGCGGCTTCGGCATCGTTGACGTCTCGACCCACGAACCCGATCTCGAGGATATCTTCCTCGAGCTGACAAGGGCGGATCCCAATGGCTGAGCAACGCTTCGATGCGGTCGTGATCGGCTCCGGCGCCGCCGGGCTTACCGCCGCGCTCCACCTCGCGCAAACCCTCAAGGTCGCGGTGCTCGCCAAGGGAACGCTGTCGGAGGGCTCGACCGCCTGGGCGCAGGGCGGGATCGCCGCCGTGTTCGAACCCGGCGATACCTTCGAAAGCCATGTCGATGACACGATGGTCGCCGGCGCGGGGCTCAACAATCGCGATACCGTCACCTTCGTCATCGAGAATGCGCCGCGCGCGATCGAGCGCCTCGCCGAGATCGGGGTGCCCTTCAATCGCGGCGAGGATAGCGCCGATCGCTGGCATCTCACGCGCGAGGGTGGCCACAGCCACCGCCGCATCGTCCATGTCGACGATGCCACCGGCTGGGCGGTCCAGCAGGCGCTCGAAAAGGCGGCCTCGGCAAATCCGAACATCACGTTGATCACGGACATGGTCGCGGTCGATCTCATCACCAGCCGCCATGGCGTCCGCTATTCGGGCGAGGGGCATGTCTGGGGCGTCTATGCCTATAATCGCAAGACGCGGCGGGTCGACGCGCTGATCGCGCCAGCCACGGTGCTCGCGACCGGCGGGGCAGGGCGCTGCTACCTTTATTCCACCGCCCCGCGCGGCGCGACCGGCGATGGCATCGCGATGGCGTGGCGCGCTGGCTGCCGCGTCTCCAACATGGAATTCAACCAGTTCCACCCGACCTGCCTCTACAATCTCGAGGTCAAGAATTTCCTGATTTCCGAGGCGGTGCGCGGCGAGGGCGGGCAGCTCAAGATTCCCGGCACCGGCCATCGCTTCATGCCCGATTTCGACGAGCGCGCCGAGCTTGCGCCCCGCGATATCGTCGCGCGTGCGATCGATCATGAGATCAAGCGGCTCGGCCTCGATTATGTCCATCTCGACATCAGCCACAAGCCGCCAGAGTTCGTCCGCGAACATTTCCCCAATATCTACGCCCGGCTGATGGAGCTCGGCATCGACATCACGAAGGAACCGATCCCCGTCGTCCCCGCGCAGCATTACACCTGCGGCGGGGTGATCGTCGATCTCGACGGCCGCACCGATCTGCCCGGTCTCTATGCGGCTGGCGAAGTCACCCAGTCCGGGCTCCACGGCGCCAATCGCCTCGCCTCCAATTCGCTCCTCGAATGCCTCGTCTTCGGTGAAGCCGCCGCGCTTCATATCGCCGAGCATTGGAGCGAACTCCCCACGCCGCCGCCGATCCGGGCCTGGGACGAAAGCCGCGTGACCGATTCCGACGAGGAGGTCATCGTCCAGCATAACTGGCGCGAGATCCGCCGCTTCATGTGGGATTATGTCGGCATCGTCCGCACCACCAAGCGCCTCGAGCGCGCCCAGCACCGAGTCCAGCTGCTCCGCGCCGAAGTCGCCGAATATTACGGCAATTTCCGAGTCACCGCCGATCTGATCGAGTTGCGCAACCTGGTCGAAGTCGCCGACCTGATCGTCCGCTGCGCCCTCAAGCGCAAGGAAAGCCGCGGCCTCCACTACATCCGCGATTACCCCAAGACCCTCGCAAAGGTCGAGGACACGATCCTCACACCCTAGTGCGGGTTGAATATCACCGTTCATCCTGAGGAGGGACTGAGCTTGTCGAAGGCCCGTCTCGAAGGACCGCAGCGCTACAGTCCTTCGAGACGCCATTTCGACAAGCTCAATGGCTCCTCAGGATGAACGGGTAGGTAGGCGTTGCAATCTCCCCTCCCTGCAAGGGGAGGCCGGGGAGGGTGCGCGCGATCAGCGCGCCCAATGACCAATCAGGCGGCGATGCGCTCTACCTGGATCTCGTTTTCATGGACGCGCGCCTTGGCCAGGTCATGGGCGGCCTGCATCCGCAACATCGTCTCGGCATTCAGACCGAAAGCCTTTTCAAACCGGATTGCCATGTCGGCCGAAAGACCGGACTTGCCGTTGAGCAGGTTGCTCATGGCTTGCCGCGTGACGTGGAGCTTTTGTGCCGTCACGGTGACGTTCAGGCCATGTGATTCCAAGATTTCCGTGCGAAGCCATTCGCCGGGATGGACGGCAAAGCTTGTGTGCAGCTTGATGGCCATCAGTGATAATCCTCCAGGTGTCGCCCCGAGCCTCGTATCCGACAATGAGAAAGAACGATGGCCAAGCGATTCGCCATCGTTCCGCCCATATACCAGTGCGTTAGCCTCCTGTCAAGGAAAAAACCTATTAACGAGGCGTTATCCGACCCGGCGCCACAGCATGAACGGCGATCCCTTCGGCAGCTGGATCGGCGTAAGCCAGGCGGGCACCTTGCCCTTGATCAGCTGGTTGTAGAATCCCTTCGGATCCTGCGTCGAATAGAGCGTCGATTCCGACATTCCCGGGCAAAGCAGGAGCAAAGTCGCGCCGTGGCGCTTCATCACCTCGTGCGCGACATCGGGCGATATTGCGCGGAAGCTGTGCTGGACGTCGAGGATCGCCGCACCGTTGCGATGATAGGGCCCGGCAATCGCGTTGTGATGCGTCACCGTGATCAGGCGAGGGCCCATGTCGACGAAGGTCAGGATCGTCGCTGGCGGCAGTTTATCGAGCGGCTCCAGAGCTGGCACCGTCGGGCATTTGCGGTTCGCCATCGACACCTGCTTGCGCGCCTTGGTCTCCGGCTTTTCGGGGATTTGCTGGACTCCAAGCGAAATCGCCAGCCCCGATACGAACAGGAACAGCGCAAACGTGCCGAAGACGCGAACCAGCATGTTGCGGCTCGCCAGCGTCATGCTTCCGCCATTCCACAAAAGCCAAGTCGCGCCGGGCACTGCGAGCATTTGCGCCGCAGCGCCGGCCCGGGTCTGCCAGAACAGCATTCCTGTCGAGGCAAGCGAGAGCATGGCGATCGTCGTCCACGACATCACGCGCTCGTCGTGGCGATTGCGCCACAGCGCAGCGAGGCCGCCGGCGGTTCCGATTACCGCGATGGCGAACACCGGCACATAGCGCTTGTAGCCATGGCTCCACATCGGCTTGGCTTCGCTGATGAACTGGAACCACAATCGTTCGAGTTCGGGCGAGATATGCTCAGGCCGGCCCAGGCATTGCGGCCAGGCAAGGATGAAGCCGGTGGCCAGCACCAACCCGGCGATGATCGCCATGCTCAGTCGCAGGCGGCGATTCCCTGCCGGGATCATGCTCAACACTACCGCGAGCGCGCCCGCCGCGAGCATCGTCGAGAGATAGACCGGCGAAAGCACGTCGCATACCGCGAGGCTGTTGTCGTACGAGGTGAAGCCCGCATATCCGAGCGCGCAGCCAGCCGCGAGCGACAGGCCATAGCCCTTGAGACGCGCCGCCGCACCTTCGTCGCGGACCCAGGCGAGCACTGTCATCGCCCCTGCGAGCGCAAGATAGGGCAGCATCTCGAGACCGATCACCAGCGAAAGGGCGGTGGCGAGGCCGGTCGTCAATCCCCCGCGCAGCCGATCGCGATCCGCGCTTCCAGCAATCGTCAGCGTCAGGAAGGCAAGCTGCCAGCCATGATGGTCGATTCGAAGCGGCGCGAACATCAGCAGCGTCACTTGCGCGCAGGCGAGGATCGCACCCGCCAGCGGCCAGGAATTGGGGTGGATCAGCCGCCGCGCGGTCAGCATCAGGCCATAGAGCGCGACGCCGAGCGCGAGCAGCGGTGCAACCGTCACTGCGATCTTCTCGGCGATCGCAACTCCGAAGAACGGCTTCGATGCGAGGATCAGCCCGGCGATCGGCAGGTCGACGAGGCGCGACCAGTGGATATTATAGCCCTGCGGTGGATCGAGGCGATATTGCCGGAGGTCATACCAGCCCTGCCCGTCGAGCAGCCCGCGGACCTGCATCAGCCGCATGTTGTCGTCGGTATCGCCAAGCGCGAACCAGTGGATAGCGTTCCACTTCCAGATGATCATCCATGCCGCGAACAGCGCCCAGCCAAGCAGCCATCCCCAACGCCAGCCGGCGCCATTCACGTCCTGTTTGTTCACGGCGCTATTTCCATTGGAGTTCGGCCGCATTAGGCACGGCCCCACCGCAAGCGCAAGCAAGGAACCGAGTTGAACCCGCGTAACCTCATCGCCCGCCTTGAGCCTCATCATGTCGAGCTTCTCGGCCAGTTGACTCGTTATTTCTTCACCGGCGGGCTGATCACGGTCATCCATCTCGGCATCTACTGGGGGCTCGCCCAGCATCGCATCGTGGTGCCGCTTGTCGCGAATATCGTCGCTCAGTTCGTTTCAACTACGCTCGGCTATAATCTCCACAGCCGCTGGAGTTTTCGCGGCCATGGCACGCGCGACAATCTCGCACGGACCGGCGGCCGCTTCATCGCGGTCACCGCGATCGGCTTCGGGCTCAACAGCCTGTGGGTCTGGCTCTTCACGAGCCTGCTGGGCGGGGCGGTCTGGTGGCCGATGCCGGCAATGGCGATCGCCACGCCGCTGATCGTATTCTGGCTCAACCGGCGGTGGGTGTTCGCCTGATTCGATACAGCGCGCCGGTCGATCCACGCCACACCGGCACCAGTCCGGCGTCATTGCGCGGTTGTCGATCGACCGGGAAATTGATCAGCCAGAGATAGTCGAAGGCGCTGCGGGTGAACTCCCCGAGGACCGCCGGATAGTCATTGCTGTTCGGCTGCTTGCAGTTGGCCGGCCGGATCACCTGGCTTGGATCCTGTGAAAATGCAGCTGCCGCCGGATAGTCGATCCGCAGCAATTGCGCGCCGGCCATCGCCCATTGGCCGTTGGTGAAGGCTTCGCGCCGCACGATTCCCATCGCCTCGAGATGATCGAACCGGTTCGAATAGGGCGTGTTGAGGCAGGGCAAATCGGCGAGCGCGAACACGCGTGCGCCGCGCGGCAGGTGATCGAGCGCGGCGAGCTGCGCCTCATGTGCCGCGTCGACGCGGACATAGGTCGCGGTCTGCACCGCCATGCGAACGAGGAAGAATCCCGTCGCAGCGATGGCGATCAGCCCAAGTGCGCGGGGATTGCCGGTCTTGGGCGAAAGCGCGAGCAGCAGCACAGCGATCATGTAGGGCGCCAGCCGCATGTCGGCATAGGCCGATCCGATCGCGATCCGGGGCAGCAGCACATAGGTCGCGATCAGGATCGTCGCCGCCAGCACAAGCAGCCAGTTCCGCCGGAAGCCGAAGCCGAGCAGTCCCAGCAGCGCGATCGCGATCAGCGCATAGCTCGAATAAAGGTCGAAGGGTGTTCCGTCGTTCCGCAGGATGCTGCGAAGATAATACCATTTGCTGATCCAGTTGAACCAGTCCCCGGTCATCCCGGCGACCTGCCCGCTTCGCCACAGCAGCATCAGCATGATCGGAGGCATTAGCGGCATGGTCGCGAGCCCTGCTTCCCAAGCGCTTTGCAGCCATGGCTTGCCGCGCCGGTGGCGGCGGACGAGATCGCCCGAAAAGGTGAGCAGCCCGAGCGTGCCCCAGCCGAAGCTATGGACGAACCACAATAGGATCCCGAACGGAATGAACAGTATCGCGCGCAGCTTCAGCCGGCCCTGGCGCCCCAGTCGAAGCCACACCGCGAAGCCGATCAGGGCAAGCGCCATCGACAGCGCGAAATTCACGAAGCCGAACTGCACCGGGTAGCCATAGACCAGCGGCAGCGCGAGCGGTGCGGTTGCCGGCAGTTCGCCATGCGCTTCGCGGGCGACCAGCAGCATGCCAGCCACGGTCAGCGGCGGGATCGCGACGACGATCAGCTTTACCGCCGGTTCGAGCCCGATCAGCCACGCCAGCGGCATCACCAGCAGGTCGAGCCCGAGATTGCCAATCACCGCCCATTCGAAATGAAACCACTGGTGCAACGGCGAGGATGCCGGCGCGAGCTGGATCGCATAGCGCCCCATATGGCCCGGCAGGTCGACCAGCGGTGGCACGGTCGGCCACAGCAAGGGCACCGCCGCCGCGATCATCATCGCGATCGCAAAGCTGCGGGTCGACCACCAGGGCTGGACTGAGCGTGTCATGGCTGGCGGCCTTATGGTGCGGGCGGCGGCGGGGCAAGAGCTTGTCACCGGGTCGTAACGCAGGCGGTTCCCGTCCGCCGCGAATTTCTTTAAGGCAATGCGCCATGGCCTCATCTCCTTCCTTCCTTCGCACATCGCCCAAAACCATGATCGTCGGCCTCGCGTTGCTGGCGGTGATCGCCGGCATCGCACTGCGGACATGGCACATCGGCACCAAGCCGATGTGGCTCGACGAGGGCTACAGCGCCTATGCTGCGTCGAAGGGGTTCGATTTCCTCTGGCAGGTGGTGCCGCGCTACGAAACGCACCCGCCCTTCTATTATTCGATGCTTCGCTGCTGGTCGCTGCTGTTCGGCGACAGCCTCGTCGGGTTGCGGAGCCTCGGCTGGGCGTGCGGCATCGCGACGATCCCCGTCGCCGGCCTCGCCACGCGCGAAGCGACCCGCCTGCTGAGGCTGGATGAGGCGCGCAGCGGTCTGGCGATCGTCTTCGCCCTCGTGCTCGCCGCCTTCCTGCCAATGCTCGTCGACATGACTCATCAGGTTCGGCCTTATCCGGTGATGATCCTCGTCATGGCGCTCCAGTGCCTGATGATCTTCCGCCTCGGTCTGCGCACCCGCGCTGGCCAGCCTTTGCGAAGCGGCGAATATGCGGCCTATCTGGTGCTGCTCGCGCTCATGCTGTGGCTTCACAATCTCGGCGTGCTGTTCGCTGGCGCGATGGGCCTTGCCTTCCTGTTCGTCTGCGCCCGACCGGGCTGGGATCGACGCAACTGGATCGCCTTCATCGGCGGCCATTTCCTCGTGCTCCTGCTGTGGCTGCCGGCGATCGCGATCCTCGCCGATCAGGCGCCGACCTGGATCAAGGCGACCTGGCTGCGATTTCCCCCGAACAACCTCGCCTACTGGATCGAGGCGATCTACATCGTCCCGGTCGCGCCGAGCGTGGTCGCCGCACTCGCGCTCACCGCGCTCGCGATCGCGGCGATGCTTCGCCATTCGGAAGGGTGGCGCCTGCTCGGGGCCTTGCTATCGCTCGCCTTGCTGCCGCTTGCGGCCTCGCTGCTGATCTCGGCGCTGATCTCGCCGGTATTCATCGTCCGCATCATGACGCCACTTGGCGTTCCGGCGCTGATCCTCTTCGCGATCGGCGCGGCAAGCCTTCGCGGGCAGGGCAAGTGGCTTGGCTGGGGTGCGCTCATCCTCCTGCTCGGCCAGATGGCCGCAGTCGATATCAATACGCGCCGCGCTCTGCCGCCGGAGCAATGGTATCAGGTAGTCAATTGGCTGAAGGCGCGGATGGGTCCTGGCGACATGGTGCTGACCTACCCCAATGAAGGCTCGCTACCCTTCGATCGTGCCGTGAAGGATCTCGATGCCGGGATCCCGAGCAATCCGATTCCAGTCGCGGTCCCGGCGATCAATGTCGGCGGCTGGTATCCGACAGGCAGCCGCGGCGTGGTCTCGCTGCCGCGCGAACGGTTGCGGGCAATCTCCGACGGCCCGGCAATCTCGCGCGCGCCCACCGTCTGGCTGATCCGCATGGGTCCATGGACCTACGACAAGGGCGATGTCTTCGCCGAGGAGCTTGGGAGGGGGCGAACCAAGGTTGATCATCTCAGCAGCGGTGTCATCGATGTCACCGGTTTCAGGCGGTCGCCGCGATGACTGTCGTAGCGCCGCCCGCCGCCCGCCCCACGGAAAGCCGCCTTCCGGGTGGATTGCTGCCCTGGGTCGCCGGAAATCTCGTCGTGCTTGCGTTGTTCCTGCTCGACTACAGGTTTTTCAAGAATGGCCTGATCCATGCCAATGTCGCGTGGGGCCGCGATTTCGCCAATGTCTGGACCGCCGGCAAGGCAGTTCTCGGCGGCCAGGTCGGATTGCTCTACGATCTCAAGGCCTACCATCATTTCCAGCAAAGCCTGTTCGGACCGATCGGGATCCACAACTACTCCTATCCGCCGCTGACTCTGCCGCTGATGGTGCCGTTCGGTCTGCTGCCCTACGGTGTAGCGCTGGCGGCGTGGCTGATTTCGACGGGCTGGCTGTTCGTCCGAGCCGCCTCGCCATGGTGGCGTGAACGTGCGGGGCTGCCAGTGCTGCTCGTCCTCCTTACGCCCGCCGCGCTCGCCAATGTCTGGGCTGGCCATTACGGTTTCCTGATGGGGGCGTTGCTCTTGTTCGGCTGGCACGCGCTCGAGCGCGGTCGACCCTACCTGGCCGGGCTTTGCTTCGGCTTGATGGCAATCAAGCCGCATCTGGCGGTCCTCGTGCCACTGATCCTGATGCTGCGCGGCGAATGGCGGGCTTTGGCCATGGCGGCGATTACCGTCGCAGTGCTGGTCGCGATCAGCCTGCTGCTGTTCGGCATGAAGCCATGGCATGATTTCCTCACCATCACGCTCAGCTTCCAGGCGAGCCTGATCAACGCCAACGGCAGTTTCTTCCGCCTGATGTCGACCTCGACGTCGACAGCACTGCTCGGCTTGCATTGTCCTCGGGCGATCACCAATGCGATCCAGCTTCTGGTCAGCGCGACCGGTGTGGTGATCGTCGCCCGCGTCGCGCGTCGCGCGGCGCTCGCCGATGTCGCGATGCTCGCGGCGACGGCAACCTTCCTCGTCCTGCCCTATGCCTTCAACTATGATCTCACCGTCTCGGCGATGGGCGCGGCCCTGCTGATGCGCAGCGGCACGCAAGGTCCGCTCGAGCGGATCGGCGCGATCGCCGGCTTCATGGCGGCCCAGCTCGGCATGCTCCTGGCCGCGCTCGGGCTACCGCTGATGCCGGTGCTGCTGATCGGCCTGGCCTTCGTCCAGTATCGCGTCGCGATGCGCGGCGCGGCGGTGGATCCTACCGCCCGTCGCGACGGCCGAGCAGGCGAAGCCTTAGCGCATTCAGCTTGATGAAGCCCTCGGCGTCGCGCTGGTCGTAGGCGCCGGCATCGTCCTCGAAGGTGACGACCTTTTCGCTGTAGAGCGAGAAGGGTGATTTGCGGCCGATGATGTGCGCGGCGCCCTTGTAGAGCTTGAGCCGCACCGTGCCGGTCACCTTGGCCTGCGAATGATCGATCGCGGCCTGCAGCATCTCGCGCTCGGGCGAGAACCAGAAGCCGTTGTAGATCAGTTCTGCATAGCGCGGCGCGAGTTCGTCCTTGAGATGCGCGGCGCCGCGATCGAGCGTGATCTGCTCGACGCCACGGTGAGCGAGATGCAGGATCGTCCCGCCCGGCGTCTCGTACATGCCGCGCGATTTCATCCCGACATAGCGGTTCTCGACGAGGTCGAGCCGCCCGATGCCGTGGATACGGCCATAGTCGTTCAGCTTGGCCAGGATCGTCGCCGGGCTCATCCCCTCGCCGTTGATCGCAACGGCATCGCCGCGCTCGAAATCGACCGTGATGATCTCGGGCACGTTCGGCGCGTCCTCGGGGCTGACGGTGCGCGAGAAAACATATTCCGGCACTTCCTCCCACGGATCCTCGAGAACCTTGCCCTCGGACGAGGTGTGGAGAAGATTGGCGTCGGTCGAGAAGGGCGATTCGCCGCGCTTGTCCTTGGGCACCGAGATCTGGTGCTGTTCAGCGAATGCGATGAGCGCGGTCCGGCTGGTCAGGTTCCACTCGCGCCACGGCGCGATCACCTTGATATCGGGCGCGAGCGCGTAATAGCCGAGTTCGAAGCGGACCTGGTCATTGCCCTTGCCGGTCGCGCCATGGCTCACCGCATCGGCACCGACAAGCTTTGCGATCTCGATCTGGCGCTTGGCGATCAGCGGCCGCGCGATCGATGTTCCAAGCAAATAAAGGCCTTCGTAGAGCGCGTTGGCGCGCATCATCGGATAGACGTAATCCTTGACGAATTCCTCGCGCAGGTCGTCGATGAAGATGTGCTCGGGCTTGACCCCGGCCTGTTCGGCCTTGCGCCGCGCGGGCTCCAGTTCCTCGCCCTGGCCGAGATCGGCGGTGAAGGTCACCACCTCGCATTCATAGGTCTGCTGCAGCCATTTGAGGATGACGCTGGTATCGAGGCCGCCCGAATAGGCGAGGACGACGCGGTTGACCTTATCAGCCATGGGGTAACTCCGGGACGAGGAAATTGCGGCGCCGCGATAGAGGCGCTTAAGCCGCTGTTCAAGTGCAACGCGTGATATGGGCGCTCAGACGGGGCCGAGATGACCCCGACCTCTTCAGGAGAAGATGATGAACAAGTGGATTATCGGCACGGCGGTTGCTGCTCTTGTCGCCATTCCCGCGCTCGCCCAGATGAGTGGCGAAATGCACGAAGGCCATGGCATGGGCATGAAGGCGCCGCAGACCCGGGCCGAGGTCGAGGCGCGCGTCAAGGAGCATTTCGCCAAGGCGGACGCCAATGGCGACGGCGTGATCACCAAGGCAGAGGCCGATTCGTTTCACGACAGGATGCGGGCCGAAATGGCCGATCGCATGTTCGCGAAGATCGATACTGACAAGGACGGCAAGATTTCGCGCGCCGAGTTCGATGCGCATCACCAGGGCGGGCACGATGGCGAGGGCAAGGGCATGCATCATCGCGGCGAAGGCATGAAGGGCGGCATGGACATGTTCGCAAAGGCCGATGCCAATGGCGATGGCAAGGTCACGCTCGCCGAGGCGAACACCGCCGCGCTCGCGATGTTCGACAAGGCCGATGCCAACAAGGATGGCACCGTCACCCCCGAAGAGCGCCGCGCTGCAATGAAGGGCTGGATGGATCACCACAAAATGGACGGCGATGCCGACGACGCCAACCAGCATTAAGCCCCGTCAGGGGGATGGCGTGGTCGCGATCCCCCTGATTTCGCCATAAGCCTCAACTACCGCTTCCCGGCAGCGGTCGGCCAGCGCCTTGCGCGTCGCACCGGGCTCAGGCGTGAAAAATGGCGTCAGCCGGATCTCCGCCGCGATGTGCATTCCGGTCACGCGCCGCAGGTTTGGGAGCAATTCCTCGTCGCCGGTCCAGCCGACCGCACGCATATGCTCGTCGCCCAGTCGAGATCCGTCGCCGCGATGATAACCGATCGCGATCGGCTGGATCCGTGCTGCGTGCTGCGCCGCCTCGAACAGGCTCGATCGAAACGGTAGCACGCCGATGCCGTCGCTCGTGGTGCCCTCCGGAAACAGCAGCATGCTGTGGCCTGCCTTGAGCCGCTGCGAAATCCGTTCCGCCTGGTGATGGACCCGATGTCGTTCCTCGCGCTCGATGAACAATGTGCCGCTGCGCCGCGAGAGCAGCCCGATCAGCGGCCATTGGCGCACATCGGCCTTGGCGATGAATGCCGTATCCAGCGCGCCGCCAAGCACCGCGATGTCGAGCCAGCTGATATGATTGCAGATGAACAGCGTCCCCGCGCCCCCCGGCGCCACGCCGGTGACATCGACGCGGGCAACCAGCCGGCGCGCGATGCGCTCCATGAAGCGTCGCTCATGGCGCCCGGCCGCCGCCGATCGCTGCTCGGTGCCCAGCCAGCCGGGTACCAGCATCAGGCCATGCGCTAGCCCTGCTATCGCCCTCCACACGCCGAAGCGTCGTTCCCCCTCGTTCATCCGGTCGAATGTAACGCGATCTCGTTCTCACGCATATAGTCTCGCGTTATCGGCAGCGTGTAGCGGCTGCGCGTGAACTGGATCTGGTGGTTGCAAAGCGCGCCGTAGCGAAACGCCGTCGTCGCTCCCGCCAGATAGAAGCACCACATCCGGTAGAAGCGCTCGTCATAGAGCGCGATGATCTGCTCGCGCGCTGCGATCGTCCGCTGGTACCAATGCTCGAGCGTCAGCGCATAATGCAGGCGCAGCGTCTCGATATCGGTCGCGATCAGCTTGCATTTCTCGCTTGCGGAAATGACCTCCGAGAGCGCCGGGATATAACCGCCCGGAAAGATATATTTGCTCGTGAAGGCATCGGTGACGCCGGGTCCCTCCATCCGCCCGATCGTGTGAAGCAGCATCACCCCGTCGTCGGTGAGGAGCGCCCGGCATTTGTTGAAGAAGGTCCGGTAAAAGGGCGGCCCGACATGCTCGAACATGCCGACCGATACGATGCGGTCGAAGCGCCCTTCGACTGCGCGATAATCGATCAGTTCGAAGCGCACGCGATCCGAGACGCCAGCCGCGGCCGCCCGTTCGCGCGCAACGCGAAGCTGCTCCTCGCTCAGCGTGATCCCGAGCACATCGACGTCCGCGACGCGGTTGAGGTAAATCGCCATCCCGCCCCAGCCGCATCCGATGTCGAGTATCTTCTGCCCGGGCTTGAGCGCGAGCTTGGACGCGATATGCGCTTTCTTGGCCTCCTGCGCCTCGTCCAGCCCCATGTCCGGTCTGGTAAAGTAGGCGCAGCTATATTGGCGGTCGGCATCGAGGAAGAGCGAATAGAGGCGCTCGTCGAGATCATAATGATGCGCGACGTTGCGTTTGGATTTTCCTTCCCAGTTGAGATGCTCGATCCATCGCCGAGCCGATCCGATCATTTCCCCCGCGGAGGGTGAATCGATGCCGTTGCGGCCTTTTTCCCACGGACGATTGCCGAGAATCAGCGTGGCAAGGTCCATGACGTCGCCGCGTTCGATGACCAACCGGCCATCCATGAAGGTTTCGCCAGCGCCAAGGCGGGGATTGCGTGCGATGTAGTTGCCGACCTTGCTGTCGGTGAAGCGCAAGGCAACGGAAGGCCAACCTTCGGTGGGCGTTCCAAACAGGTAACGACGCCGGTTGGCGTCGCTTATTTCAAGCTGGCCTTGCCGGATTACCCGGCTAAGCAGTTTTTCCAGCAACCACATGGATATTAATCTCCATCATGGGCGCCCCCGCGCTTGGTCAGCCTAGCGCGGCCTGCTTCTCCTCCGCAAGACGATCCAGTTCGGCACGACTCTTCTTTTCGGAATTTGATTTAAGTTGGCCGCACGCAGCCATGATATCGCGACCGCGCGGGCTCCGGACTGGTGCGGAAATGCCTGCCTTGAATACGATATCCGAGAATCGGGCGATTCGCGCCGGATCGGAGCATTCATAGACCGCCCCCGGCCACGGGTTGAACGGGATCAGGTTGACCTTCGCCGGCAGCTTGTACTTCTTGAGCAACCGGACGAGCTCGCGCGCATCGTCGTCGCTGTCATTTTTATCCTTCAGCATCACATATTCGAACGTGATGCGCCGCGCGTTGTTTGCTCCGGGATATTTGGCGCAGGCCTCGAGCAGCTCCTCGATGCCGTATTTGCGATTTATCGGCACGATCTCGTCGCGCACCTCCTTGGTAACCGCATGGAGCGAAACCGCGAGGTTGACGCCGATCTCGGCACCGGCGCGGGCCATCATCGGCACCACCCCCGAGGTCGAAAGCGTAATCCGCCGCTTCGAAAGCGCCAGCCCGTCGCCATCCATGACGAGCTTGAGCGCATCGCGGACATTCTCGAAATTATAGAGCGGCTCGCCCATGCCCATCATCACGATGTTGGTGAGCAGGCGCCCCTCGGGCTGCGACGGCCATTCGCCGAGCGCATCGCGTGCCAGCATCACCTGGCCGACGATCTCGCCCGCAGTAAGGTTGCGGACAAGCCGCATCGTCCCGGTATTGCAGAAACGGCAGTTCAGCGTGCAGCCGATCTGGCTGGACACGCACAGCGTCCCGCGATCGGCGTCGGGGATGAAGACCATCTCGTAATCCTGGCCGTCGTCCGAACGCAGCAGCCACTTGCGCGTCCCGTCGGTCGAGACATGCGCTTCCATCACTTCGGGACGCCCGATCACGAAATGTTCGGTGAGCCAGGGATGCATCGTCTTGGCGATGTCGGTCATCGCGGTGAAATCGGTGGCGCCGCGATTGTAGATCCAGTGCCACAGCTGCTTGGCGCGAAGCTTCGCCTGCTTGAGCTCCATCCCCGCCGATTCGAGCGCCGCGCGGATCTCCGCCTTGGGCAAGCCAATCAGGTCGACCCGCCCATCGTTGCGCGGAGTCGCCGCCCGGGGCACGGGGACTGGGTCGATATGGCCGGGAATCGGCATGAGGGATTGGGCGTTCATCCCGCGCCATGTAGTGGCAAACGGCACTTTTCGCTAGTGCGGCATGCCCGGCCAGGAATCGCCGCTCCCTTGGAGACCAACTGCATCGTCATTCCGGCGGACGCCGGGATCCCGGCACCCACTCCGTCATCCCGACGAAAGTCGGGATCCATGGAACCCACAGGTCTCGCGATCGCAGGAACTCCGCATCGTCATCCCGGCATCCGCCAGGATGACGAAGACGGCGCCGGGATGACGGCAAAGTCTCGCGCTACCGCCGCCGCGCGCAGGCAATCAGCGCCGCGTCGATCGCAGTTGCCGCGCCGCGCAGCGGATAGGCGTCCGAGAAGGCGCCGCCGGTCTCCGATCGGGCGATCACGCTCAACCAGCCGCCGTTGCGCATCGCGCGAATGATCGCGGCATCGGTGCGAGCGTCCGGGGCCCAGGCATCGGCACGCCCCGCCACCAGCCGGAAGCGCTCGGCCTGGATGGCAAGGATGACCGGGCTCTGCGGCATCCGGTATTTGCGCAGGCGGATGTGGATCTGGCCCTGGATATGGCGCTCCGGCCAGCTCGCGACGCTGAAGAAGGGGCGCCAGCCCCCGCCCGGTCGCCGCGCGTCAGGTTCCGCTATCGCGAAGCATTTTCTGGGCTTGTCGTCACGAAACGCGCCCCATGTCTCGAACACTCCCAGCGGATCGCGTGCCCGCGCGGGAGCGCAGACGGTCAGCACGCCCGCGAGGATCAGGATCGGCAATCGCATTGGGCCACCATGGCAATGCAGTGTCGACGAGGCAACAGCCTGGCCCGTTTATGTGACGTTCATGGAACGATGTAGGCCTGCCGGGCTTTGTCTTGTTGCCGCCGTTGCGGAAGCCTTAGTTGGTATCGGAGTTGATCACATGCGTATTCTGGCTTCCTCGGCGATCGCAGCGCTCGCCATGGCGACGCCGGCGATGTCGCAGGAGCGGGATCCGTTCACAGGTGCGCGCGTCGAAGGCATAGCTGGATGGGACAGGCTCCAGTCAGGCGGCAGGAAGGACGACGCGGTCTATGGCGTCGGCGTCGGTTATGACAAGGAGATTGGCCAATTCCTCCTTGGCGTCGAAGGCGAAGCAGCCGGCTCCAAGAACGAGGCCTGCAACGGCGGCACTACCGTTCCTGATCCCCGGCTTTGCTCCGAAGCCGAGCGCGATCTTTATATCGGCGGCCGGGTCGGCGGAGTCATTGCCAAGGGCGTGCTACTCTATGCCAAGGCTGGCTACGCCAACGCTCGCGTGCGTTTCAACAGCGACGATGGCACTGCCATCTCCAATTTCGGCAAGCGCGATCTCAATGGCTGGCGCGTCGGCGGTGGTGCGGAATTTGCGCTTGGTCCCAATATGTTCGCCAAGGCGGAATATCGCTATTCGAAATTTGAGGGTGATCTCCAGCGGCACCAGGTGGTCGGAGGCTTCGGCATTCGTTTCTGATCCGGGCGCTTCTGATCCCGGCCGGGAGCAAAATGCTCCGGCCTTTTCATATCCCTCTGGCGGCGGGAGAAAGCTGCGCTATAACGCTTCTCCATTTCGTCCCCGGGGGAAACACACCGCATGAAGGTTACCATCGAACGCGCGACGCTGCTCAAGAGCCTGAGCCACGTTCAGTCGGTGGTGGAGCGCCGCAACACCATTCCGATCCTTTCGAACGTCCTGATCGAAGCCAGCACCGACGGCCAGTTCCGCATGATGGCTACCGATCTCGATCTCCAGATCGTCGATACGGTCGCGGCACAGGTCGAAATTGCCGGCGCGACCACGGTTCCGGCGCACACCCTGTTCGACATTGTCCGCAAGCTTCCCGAAGGGTCGCAGGTCAGCCTCACCGCCGCCGAAGGCAAGATGCTCGTCGTGGCGGGCCGTGCGCGCTTCAACCTTGCGACGCTGCCGCGCGACGATTTCCCGATGATCGCCGAGGGCGAGCTGCCGACGCATTTCGAACTGCCTTCCGAAACGCTCAAGCAGATCATCGACAAGACTCGCTTCGCGATCTCCACCGAGGAAACGCGCTATTATCTCAACGGCATTTTCCTTCACGTCACCGATGATGCCCAGCCAGCGCTGAAGGCCGCCGCGACCGACGGGCATCGTCTTGCGCGCGTCACCGTATCGCGACCGGAAGGCGCCATCGGCATGCCCGATGTGATCGTGCCCCGCAAATGCATCGCCGAGCTGCGCAAGTTGCTCGACGAGGTCGATGGCACCGTCGCGGTATCGCTGTCGGCGAGCAAGGTCCGCTTCGATCTCGGCACCGCGATCCTCACCTCCAAGCTTATCGACGGCACCTTCCCCGATTATTCGCGTGTCATCCCGACCGCGAACGACAAGCTGCTCAAGCTCGATCCGAAGAGCTTCATGCAGGGCGTCGATCGCGTTTCGACGATCGCCAGCGAGAAGACCCGCGCGGTCAAAATGTCGGTCGAGAACGACAAGATCACGCTTTCGGTCACCAGCCCTGAAAACGGCACCGCCGCCGAGGAAGTCTCCGGCGACTATAGCGGCCCGAGTTTCGATATCGGCTTCAACGCCCGCTACCTGCTCGATATTCTCGGCCAGATCGAGGGCGATGTCGTCGAGGTCCACCTCGCCGATGCAGCTTCGCCGACTCTGATCCGCGAGAATGACAAGGCCCCTGCGCTCTATGTGCTGATGCCGATGCGGGTGTGATCGCAGCCGCTCTCCGTCTCGCGCTCACAAATTTCCGGTCCTATGCCGACGCCACGATCGACGTGGCGTCGGGCCTCGTCATCCTCACCGGCGAAAACGGTGCTGGCAAGACCAACATCCTCGAGGCGCTGTCGCTGCTCGCGCCGGGCAAGGGGTTGCGCGGCGCAACTTTGTCCGAGATGGCCCGGCACGGTGGCCCGGGGGGCTTTGCGGTGGCCGCCCGCCTGGCTGACGGCACCGAAATCGGCACTGGCACGCAGCCATCCGCTCCGGAACGCCGCATCGTTCGAATCAACGGCGCCACGGCTTCGGCCAATGCGATGGCGGAATGGCTTTCGCTGCTCTGGCTGACTCCGGCGATGGACCGGCTGTTCCTCGAAGGCACCAGCGGCCGCCGTCGCTTTCTCGATCGCCTCGTGCTCGCGCTCGATCCGGGTCATGCGACCCACGCTGCGCGCTACGAGGCGGCAATGCGCGCGCGCAACAAGCTGCTTGGGGATCTTTCCGGCGCGGATCGGTTGTGGCTCGACGCACTTGAAGATGCGATGTCCGAGCATGGCGCGATCATCGGTGCCGCACGAAGCCGAACCATCGCGGCGCTGTCGGCCCGCCTCGCTGCCCAGCCCGAGGGGCCGTTCGCGCGGGCGAGCCTCGCGATCGAGGGCTGGAGCGATCCCGATCGCCTCGCGGCCGACCTTCGAGCCGGGCGCCAGCGCGATGCCGCCGCCGGGCGCACGCTCGCTGGCCCGCATCGCTCTGATCTCGCCGTCATCCACGTCGCCAAGCAGCAGCCTGCTGCGCGCTGCTCGACCGGCGAGCAGAAGGCGCTGCTGCTCTCGATCATCCTCGCGCATGCCGATCTCGTTGCCGATGCGCGCGGCCAGCGTCCGATCCTGCTGCTCGACGAGGTCACCGCCCACCTCGATCCCGGCCGCCGCGCTGCGCTGTTCGCACGCCTCGACGAGGCTGGCGGCCAGGTCTGGATGACCGGAACGGAGCGCGCGCTGTTCGCCGATGCGCCCGCTTCCGCCCAGCATTTCGTGATCGCCGGCGGGATCGTCGATCACGCCTGATCGCAATCCGGCTGGCCATGAAGCTCGCACCGGACTATTATCCCCGCGCTGCTCCATCCGGAACAGGAGCGTTGGCCGCGAGGCTCGAACGCGGTCGAGGAATGCCGCCATGGCCAAGGGTCAGTCCAAGAGCAACAAGGAAGTCCGCAAGCCGAAAAAGGCTGCGCCGCCCAAGCAGAATGCGTCCAACGTTTCTACCAAGGGCACGTTGTCGAATACGCCGAACATGCTGAAGAGCTGACGCGCATGTCCGGCCTCGGCATCGAAGGCCGAAGGCGCGCATGACCAGTCTCAGGATCAGGCACCGGACGCATTATCGTTATCGCGAACCCGTTTCGTTGGGGCCGCATCGGCTGATGCTGCGCCCGCGCGAGAGTTGCGACGTCAGATTGTCGCATTTCCACCTCGAAATCAGTCCGGCAGCCCATGTCACCTGGGCGCATGACGTGCTTGGCAATGCCATCGCCACCGCGACGTTCGGTGCGATGAGCGACACGCTTATGATCGAAAGCGTCGCCGAACTCGAGCTTGAGGCAGTCGCATGGCCGGTGTTCGAGATCGCGGCTTCCGCAATCTCCTTTCCCTTTCGCTACGCTGATGACGAATGGACCGATCTCGGCGCGCTGACGGTTCCGATCCATCCCGATCCGGCGGGGCGGCTGCGCGATTGGGCGCAGGCCTTCGTCGCTGGGCCGCCAACCGACACGCTCGCCTTGCTCAAGGATCTGAGCGCCGGCATTCCCGCCGTGATCGGCTACCAGTCGCGCGACGACGAGGGCACGCAATCACCGTTGCAGACACTCGATCGGGGATGGGGTTCGTGCCGCGATTTTGCGGTGCTGTTCGTCGAGGCCGCGCGCAGCCTGGGCTTCGGCGCGCGGATCATCTCGGGTTATCTGTACAATCCCGACGATAGCCTGCTTGGCCAGTCAGGTGCCGGTTCAACGCATGCATGGGCGGAGGTTTTCGTCCCGGGTGCCGGCTGGATCACCTTCGATCCCACCAACCGCAGCGTCGGTGGCTTCAACCTCGTCCCGGTCGCGGTTGCGCGCGATATCGGGCAGGCGATGCCTGTCGCGGGCGGCTATGTCGGCGACAGCGGCGCCTTCCTCGACATGACGGTCGAGGTCATGGTGACTCGCTGATCGCGCATCGTCCTGCTTTCATGCAGGATTGCTGCTGACCTGCCATGGCAAGCCTGGTAGCTTCACCATCTCGCGGCCGCAGATCGTGCACTCGCTTACGAAGCGCCCACGATCCCAATGGCTTGTCTTGAGATCGGCGTCATGCTTGCCGAAGAGACGATGCAGCATCATGCGTCGTTGACCGGACGGATGGCGGACGTCATCAGCCGCGCGGGCGATCTGCCGCGCCGGGGACGATCGTGGCGATCATGCTCGATCAACCGGGCGTAGCGATGCGCCAGTTCCTCGTGTACGAGCTTGGCATCAACGCAGGTGGCACGATGCGCGCGCATTAGCGAGACCTGATGCTGGTAGAAAAGATCATTGAGATCCATGCGGAGCTCCGAATCGCGGTAAGCGGGAGCAAGATGGCGGCTCTCAGTCATCGACGCTTACGAGCAAGATTGTCGACGATGTCGCCATCATAGCATGTGAGGCCGCGCATCGGGGGATTAAATCGCGATTGCCCTTCGCCATTCCGGCAATCGCCGCGTCTGGTGATGCCGCCACCGGCGGCGCGACGCACGCCATTTCTTGCGGAGGCGGTGGTGGTGCCCCCTGTGCAATGCGCGTTTAAAGTGACTCGAAAGGAGCTCAGCCGCCGGTTTCGCGCCTTGTGAATTCACCGGCGCCGCTTTGCCACCTCCGCCACCGATCACGATCGTGCCCAGGTTGAGCGACGGGCGCCGCCCGTCGAGCACAAGCCCGTCGCGAAGCGTGTTTGCCGCATCGCGCTCGCCAAGCTGAAGCCGATAGCGCCCGTATCGCAGGTGCTCGAACTGGAAAAGGCCGTCGAACTCGACCTTTACCGAGGCCGCAGCCCTGCCCGTCACTACATCGACCAGCGCGATCGCGCGGCCGGCCGCTTCATGGCCGTCCGCTGTCATCAGCGTGCCTTCCATCCGCGCGCTCGGCATCACGCCAAGTTCAATTTTCGTCATCAGTCCGGCACGGGGGATGACCAGCAGGCCGGGCGAAACCGGTTCCAGGAACGTGTCCGAAATGCTCGCGGTATCGATGCGGATCGCAACCGGCGCGCCCGGTGCCAGCCCGTCGACCAGCATGGCGCCGTCACCGGGCGATCTTGGTGGCTGGATGGGGGTGTTTGCGATCCTCAGCCCGACATTGTCCAGCCAGCGCTCGCCCGGATCGCGCGCTCCGCTGCCATTATCGTCCTGATAGACGCGCGCGGCGATCGATCCAGTGCCGGCAAGCCGGTCACGGCTCAGCCGGTCGAGCCGCCCGTCCGCGTCGCGACCGAGGCTGAACTGGAATCCCAGCATGGCATGTACGGCGCCATCACTTTGCGCGTCGGCGTTGAGCGAAAGCACAAATCGCTGGAATACCTGCGAAAAACCGAGCCCGGAACGCGCTTCGCCGCTGTCGCGATCATAAGCGATAAACGTCCGCCAGCTGCGTTTCGTGCCGTTCGCCCATTCGCCCTTCAGCTGCGCGCCTCGAAATCCGCAACGCCCGAAAATCCCCCAGTCGACTTCGCCGTGAAGCCGCACGGGACCAATATGGCCGCCGATCAGGAGCCCGAGATCCGCCTCGTTGGTCACCAGCCCGGTCGGCAGGTCCTCGCGGCGGCGCCAGGCGACCTGCAGCGTCGTGAAGATCCGATTCACTGAAACCGACACTCGCCCGCCCGCTTCGAGCAGCCGTTCATCCTGCCCCTGCACCGATTGAAGATCAAAATGCACCGGCAACACTCGCCCGTCGAGCGTGAGGCTGCGATCAATCGTAAGGCTTTGGCGGCTTTT
Organism: Sphingomonadaceae bacterium; assembly: GCA_947476425.1. Classification (GTDB taxonomy): domain Bacteria; phylum Pseudomonadota; class Alphaproteobacteria; order Sphingomonadales; family Sphingomonadaceae; genus CANJQJ01. The sequence goes on from CANJQJ010000004.1 coordinate 102,279, forward strand.
CAGCGTCGCATCGATCCGCTCGGACTCGAAATCCTTCGCAAATGCTGTCTCGATCGCGAAATTGGTGTCGAGCAGCCGTCCCAGCAGGCGAAATTGCAGCGCATGTCCCGCATTGCCGTCCATTGCGACTGAGGTTTCGGCAATCGCAGGGCCCAGCGAACGCCGTGCGAACATCTCAACGAAATCCGCGCGACGACCACCGATCGCCAGCGATTGCGCCGAGATGCCGAGCGCAGTGCGCAAGTCGATGCCATGCTCGAAGCCGAATCCCGCCCGCCAGCCGCGCTTGTCGGATTGCGGGTGGGAAAGCCCGATCAGGTCGTGATTGTCGCGAACCCCATCGATCCACCACCAGCTTTTTCCCGGTGGTATCGCTTCCGCGCCGACCGTCAGGTTGCGGCTTTCCCGCTGGACCTGCCCTTGCGGGCCGTAGCGTACGATTTCGAAGATGTTCGTGCCGAAATAGAGCGGGACGTCGAGGAATTCGTAGCGCCCGTCGCCCCCGGCCGAGATCACGCGGATCAGCTGGCCGTTATGATAGAGTTCGGCATCCCAGCCATTGGCGAGCGCGCCGCGAAAGCTGGTCGTGTCGAAGCGATCCGGTCGATTCGGCGGGCGATTGGTCAGGCTGAAGCCAAGTCCGGCGACTGATTTCGAGACAAGCGCCGATGCCTGCCCGCTGATGTCGCCCAATTCGATGTCGGTCGCGTGGAGGCCACCGAGCAGCTGCGCTTCCGGGTCGATCCGGTAGAGCCGCGTCCGCAACGATTGCGGCACCAGCCCATTGTCCGAGATCATCCGCATCTCGGACGAAAAATAGCCGATTTCGCCCGAGCCGAGCAGTTCATAGCCAAGCTTGAAGGCGCCGCCACCCTTCTTGTGGTCGTTCTCGCCGACGAAATGCACCAATGCGTCGATCGCGGGGGTGCGCCAGAGATCGTAGGGCAGCGTGAAACGCGCCAGCGCCTTGGCGTCACCGGCCGATTGCGCCCGCAATGTCCTCGCGAGTTCGGCGCGCTCGGCGGCGATCTGGACTGGAAGCCGGACCGCTGAACGCACGATCAGCAGCGCATTGGTCGTGTCCGGCTCAAGCGTCACGCCAAGCCAGCGATCGAGATCGGCGATGCCGACGCACCATCCGTCCGGCGTGTCGAGGATGGCGCCCGCGGGCAGCGCCGCGATCCGGCCTGCCACGCGTTCCTTGCCCGCCTTGCGATCGATCAGGATCGTCTGGCGCTGGTCGAAAGCCCAGCCCTCCGCCCGGTCCCCATCGGGCGAGAACTTGAGTGCGACGTCAAGCGCCACCGCGATGTCCTTCAGGTCGAGGCAGATCCCGGCCTTGGTCTGGTATCCCTTGACGCCATCGCCGAGCCTGATGTCGTCGAGCCGCACATCAAGCAGCAGCGCGTCATCTTCGCTGATCGATGGAGTCGCGGCATGCCCGCCACCCGGCTGGCCAAGCAGGGCGAGGCCAGCGGCGAGCGCCAGCAGGCGCCACCACTTGAAGCGGGGAACCATGCGTGGATGGCTTCAGGGATGCAGATCGGTCCGCAGTTCCGCCGTAACACCGGATGCAACGCCGTCCTCGACGAAGCGAATGACGACTGGCCCCATGATCGAGGCTGCAGCACCGGCCGGAATCTGGACGAACACCTTGCGGCTAGCGAGTTCGGGATAGACCGCGATGCCGCGCATCACCGCGATCGGCTGGGCGGTGCCCGGTTTCGAGACGCTGAGCGTCCCGTAGATCGATCGAGCGCCGCTGCGATGCAGTTCGAGCGCGATGCCGACCTGCCCGTCGATTCGTTCGAGATGCGCATCCCTAATTTCTGCGCCTGCGGCAAGCATGCCCTGGCGAACGATGATCGGGATCGCGATGCCGTAGATCGGCGTGATCGAGATCGACACGCCCGGTCCATTGTCAGCGGGTGCGCTGCCATTGGCCTCGTCCGGGATCGCGCGGAAAAGCAGGTGAGTCCGATATTCCCCATCCGCGAGGTCCGGCGGAAGATGGGCTCCGATCCGGACGGTCTGTGGCTGGCCCGGCGCAAGCGTGATCCTGCGCGGCGCATAGCTGATCATGGCGAGCGCTGCCTGTTCCGCCGCCGATCCGGCTTCCACCGGAACGAGCTTGCCTTCAGCCGTCATGTGGCGAAGCACCAGCGAGATGCGATAGGTCGCGACCTGGGTGCCCTTGTTGCTGAGAACGACCTCGGCCCCGGAGGAGCTCGTCAGCACAAGTCGAGTCGGCGCGACCAGCAGGTCTCCGCCGGTCGCGAGCGCAGGTGCCGCGATCAGCGCGCATAATATTGCCGCGAAGGACCGGAGCGAATGTCCCGCCGCCGCGAACAGGCGCAACCGCCGGCTCATTGATAGTCCACCGATATCGAGAATGTGCCGCTATAGGCGCCGTCGCCCTGGTTCGCGCCGACCTGGAGCGTGCCACCGATGCTGATCGCGCCGTCGCCGGATGGCGAGAGGTTGAGCGTGTCGGCGCTTCCGGTCAATCTCGCCGACATCTGGCGTCCGCCGGATGCCGTCAGGATCATCGTGCTGTCGAAAATGACCGAGACGCTCTGGCCGGCGGTTCCATTCACCTTGAACTTGGCTGGCCCATGGCTGCCGTAGCACGTCACGCCCGATCCGCAATTGAAGGTGCCGCTGGTCCCGATCGTGATCGAGGCCGCTGCATTTCCCGCTGCGATGCCGCCGAAATTGAGATCGTCGGTCTTGGCGATCGTCACCGGCGTGATGATCGTGGCGCGCGCCATGCCGCTGGTCGACGCGGCCTGCGAAGATGCCGCAAAGACAATAGAGGACAGCAGGACAATCAGCGCCCTGCCAACTTGATGAACTCGCATTACCCGCCCCCGCCAAGAATCTGTTTCGTGATCGAAACGAGCTGGCGCTTATGGGAGTGCGTTGGTTATCAAAGCGTTAAGGTAAACGAGAAGCCAATCGATGTCCGCCAGCGCGGTGGCTGGCGGACATGAAATTCAAACCGATCAGTCGCTTACTGGTAATCGACGCTGACCGCGAAGGAGCCGTTATAGTTACCGGCGCTCTGGTTGGCGAGCAGCGTCAGCGCGCCGCCAACCGTGAAGCTGCCAAGTCCGCCGGTCAGCAGCACCGCATTGGCGCTCGGCGAAAGCGAAGCGACCATCGAGTGCGAAGCGCCATCCGAAAGCGTGACCGAAGGATCGACCGTCACGGTCACGGTCTCGTTGATGTAGCCGGCGATCGAGAAGGCAGCCGGTGCGTGGGTGCCGTAGCAGGTGAGGCCCGTGCCGCAGGCGAAGGTTCCGGCAGCGCCGACGGTTACCACCGACGAGGAGGCGCCCGGTGCGATCTTGCCGAAGCCGAGGTCGGCGGTCTTGGTCACTGCGACTGGCGTGAAGATCGTGGCGGAAGCCGAAGCCGTCGTGCCTGCCGCATCGGCGGCGCCGGAAAGAAGTGCGAGTGCCAGAATCGACCCGCTGGCGATGATGTTCTTGAAGCTGTTCATAAATCGACCCTTCATTTGTTCTGCATCCGGAACGATGCGTGGGGTCATATCCTTCGCAAAGCCATTAGGGTTGGTGTAGAAATTTGACTAATAGGCGATCAACTATTCAAGCCGCTGGTATATTAACCGATTTCGATCGATTTTCCGCGATATCGGGAGCAGCTTCCAGTGGCGAATCGCCGATTTCCGCGCGGTGCGTAATGTTTGCGCGGGATCGGGGAAGCGCATTGGATCCGTTTCCGCTCATCCCGAGGGGGCACTTCGGCAAGCTTGCGTCCCGCTTCCCGGTCATCCTGAGGAGCCATTGAGCTTGTCGAGATGGCGTCTCGAAGGACGCCCTGCCGATCCTCAGGATGAGCGAAATCGATTTAAGCGCGATGCCTAGTCGCGTGTTCCCAGTCGCCTCTGCAGCGCATGGGCGCGCGATTCCACGAAATGCCCCTTGGACGGAGTCAGATGTTGCAGGATGAGCTGGTCGACATGTTCATAGGCCTGCGCATCGATGGCACCGCCCTCGCGCAGCGCTTTCGCAAGAAAAACGATCGCATCAGCAGCAAACGCCGCCTCGCCGCGCACCATTTCAGAGCGTTCCGAATTTTCCATCGCATGTCCCTTCCAGCGAACCGTTGTGCCCCATGCAGTACATACCGCATTTCGTCGGCAAGCGTCGCATGAAGGTGCCGGAAGAAAATTCAGGGCGTCTCAGCCAATCGCGCCCAGTGCATCAAGTGCCTGCTTGGAATCGCCATAGACCACGATCAGCTCCCGCACCTTGCCGTCACCAATCTTCCAGACTTCCGCGATCGGCATCGAGATCGCCTTTCCAGTCGCGCGGGCTACGCCGGTCAGGGTTCCATAAATCACACCACAATCATCGCCATATGCCCGGCATTCTATGACCAGGCGGAAGTCGTCCCAAAGCCCGACAATATGTCTGAACACGGAGGCAATCGCGTCCTTCCCCTGGTAACGACCGCCATATGGAAAGCAGTCCGCCTCGACGAGGATCGAATTATCGTCGAAATCGCGCAGGAAGCCGTCCAGGTCATCATGCTCCATGATAGCGGCATAGGCCTCATCCACGATTTGCTTCGGAGTTCTGGTGGGCATGGCTTTTTCTAAAACCCCTTGGGCGGATCGCTGACGAAACTGACACAGGCCGACGGCCGATCCCGCAAGGATAGCACGCGCGCTCACCGTTGCAATCAGCGTCGAATGCTCACGAACGGCAGCAGATATATCTGAAAACAAATCGCAATATTGGACCGATGATCAGTGTTCAGTCCGCGGCATTGGCGGCGAGAATAGGGGCTGCCGCATCGGGTCCTCCGTCTTCCCGTTCTCCGTTCGGTGCCGCTTGATCAGATCAAGGCACCGCTCGGCATACGCCTCATGCGCAAGGCGCAAATCGTCTGAATCCGCATGACTTGCGCGAAATATCGAGACTTGTTGTCGAAAAAGCAGGTTATTGAGGTCCATAGCAAAGCTCCTTGCCTCACTCGCGGGAGCACCAATTGTCTGTAGATCGTCGCCAAATACAGATTCGGACTCGACGTCGCGAATTTGTATCACAATGGGACGGTGTAGAGAAATCGATTCAGGTCCGCTGCCTAACTGCCGCATAGCCAAATGCCGGTATTTTCGGGCGTTCCGGGAAGAAATCCTAGGAATATGGAAGCATCGATCCCGCGGGCATTTCGAACACCTCGATTCTGGTACGCGCAAAGCGAGCGTGACCGTCGTCATCGGTGTCGTCCTGCACGGTTATGGTCTCGCCGGGATGGAGCTTCTCCGCCTCGGCCTGGATGGAAGTTTTTTCTTGGCTCGACAGTTTCCGTTTCATCGCAACGACTCCGGATTCATTGCCAATTATATCGGAAAATGCGCCTGAATACGATTGGTGATCAACAAAGCCCGGAGTGAAGTTGCACCCGTGTGTCGAGGCCGTGCGTGAATCGGAAGGCGCGGAAACTGCGGGAAATGACGCTGCAATATTGCCACCGGCAATCGCCAGTTATCGGCGGATGTGCCGTAACCAACCTGCTGATTTGATTGTGAAATCGCTGGATGCCCCGTGAGGATTCGAACCTCAATAAACGGAGTCAGAGTCCGTTGTCTTACCGTTAGACGACGGGGCATCAGAGCGCAGCGCGAAATAGGTGCTGGAAATCCTGCTGTCAACGCCGCGTGACGAAGCGCGGCTGCTGCACTTGCTCAATTTCCCGCAAGCCGATACGCTGACGGCAAGTTCCGGGGCCCTTCAGTCGCCGGCGAATGGAAGAGATCAGGTTACATGGCGCAACGCCCAGCCGCGGCGGCGCCGTCGCCGCGCAGGCCTTCGGGTCGGCCATCCGGCGACGCCGTCACAGGACGTCCGCGGTCGAGGCCGCAGAACAGCCGCTATGCGGCGCTGGATCTCGGCACCAACAATTGCCGGCTGCTGATCGCACAGCCCAATGGCGAGGGCTTTACAGTCGTCGATGCATTTTCGCGAATCGTCCGCCTTGGCGAAGGCCTCGCCGCGACTGGCCGCCTGAGCGAGGCGGCGATGGATCGTGCGCTCGGCGCGCTATCGGTGTGTGCGGACAAGCTGCGGCGGCGCAACGTCGCGCTGGTTCGCTCGGTGGCGACCGAGGCTTGCCGGCGCGCCGAAAACGGCTGGGAATTCGTCGATCGAGTCTATGACGAGACCGGCATCGCGCTCGAAATCATCACCCCCGAGCAGGAAGCGCGGCTCGCCGTTCTTGGTTGCCATGCGCTGCTCGAGCCAGGCGACGGTCGCGCGCTGATCTTCGACATCGGCGGCGGATCGACCGAACTTGTGCTTATCGAGACCAGCGGTGATCTCTCCCCGCCGCGCGTGCTCGATTGGTACAGCGCACCGTGGGGCGTGGTGTCGCTCACCGAAAGCGGCCCGGTCGATCATCACGGCGACAGCGAGGGCCGAAAAGCCGCTTACGCCACGATGCGGAATCGCGTGGCCGATGCTTTCCAGCCCTTCGCCGATCGACTTGCCAGCGGCGGCGAGTTGCCGGGCCGGCTGCTCGGCACCAGCGGCACGGTCACCACGCTCGCCAGCGTCCATCTCGGCCTGCCGCGCTATGATCGGCGCGCCGTCGACGGCTTGATCGTGCCCACGCCGGAAATTCGCCAGATCAGCACACGCCTCGCCGAGATGTCGCTTTCCGAGCGGATGCGGATGCCCTGCATCGGCCAGGAACGCGCCGATCTCGTCGTCGCCGGCTGCGCGATCCTCGAGGCGATCCTCGACATCTGGCCGGCGGAGCGACTCGGCGTCGCCGATCGCGGCATCCGCGAGGGCATATTGCGCTCGCTGATGGCCCGCGACGGACATAGCTGGTGAGGATTTTTCCATGAGCCGCGGCGGATCGGGCGGGCATACCCGAGTCAAGACTTCGCGCGGGCGGACTGCCTCGTCGAACCGCTGGCTCGCGCGCCAGCTCAACGATCCTTATGTCAAGAAGGCCAAGGCGGAGGGCTATCGCTCGCGCGCGGCCTACAAGCTGATCGAGCTCGACGATCGCTTCGGGTTGCTCAAGGGGGTCAAGCGAGTCGTCGATCTCGGCATCGCGCCCGGTGGCTGGAGCCAGGTCGTCAAGCGCCAGCATCCCAAATGCGTGATCGTCGGCATCGATCTGCTGCCGACCGATCCGATCGAGGGCGTCACCATCTTCGAGATGGATTTCATGGACGAGGAAACCCCGGCCAGGCTCGCCGAAGCGCTTGGCGGCCCCGCCGATCTCGTGCTCTCCGACATGGCGGCCAACACCGTCGGCCATGCGCGCACCGATCACTTGCGCACGATGGGGCTGGTCGAAGCAGCGGCGGTCTTCGCTGGCGAGGTGCTCTCGCCCGGCGGCACGTTCGTCGCCAAGGTGCTCGCCGGTGGCGCCGACAATGATCTCGTCGCGATGCTCAAGCGCATGTTCACGACGGTCAAGCATGCCAAGCCCCCCGCGAGCCGCAAGGACAGCTCCGAATGGTATGTCGTCGCGCAGGGATTCAAGGCCCGGCCAGACGAGCTATCCCCGGATGACGAGCCGGACGATGGCTAGAGCGGGATGACATTGGGTCGAATTCTCCAACCCGCTCATCCTGAGGAGCCCCTTCGGCTGGCTGCTTGCAGCAGCCGCTCAGGACAGGCATTGATCTTGTCGAAATGGCGTCTCGAAGGACGCTCCGGTGCTGTCCTTCGAGACGGGCCTTCGACAGGCTCAGCCCCTCCTCAGGATGAGCGGGGGGTATTCAACCTGACGTCATCCGGCTCCAGCATTGCGCCACGGAGCAGTCGTTGACCGCGCTCCTCCTCTCCGCGCTCGCGATGACGCTGATCGTCGGCGGCCGCTACCTCGTCACCAGCGGCGCATTCGCACTCGCGACGCGCCTCACCCGCCCCGGCCTCTATGACGGCCTTACCCCCCAGATCCGCCAGGAAATCGCGTGGTCGCTGCTCTCCGCGGCGATCTACGGCATCCCGGCTGGCATCGTCGCCTGGGGCTGGCAGGCGCGCGGCTGGACGCTGATCTACACCGATATCGCCGCCTATCCGCTCTGGTGGTGGCCGCTCTCGATCCTGCTCTGCCTCGCGCTCCACGACAGCTGGTTCTACTGGACTCACCGCGCGTTTCACGCCCCCGCGCTGTTCCGCATCGCGCATGCGGTCCACCACGCCAGCCGCCCGCCCACCGCCTGGGCGGCGATGAGCTTCCATCCGTGGGAGGCGCTGTCGGGCGCGATCGTGATCCCGGTGCTGGTTTTCGTCGTCCCCATCCACGTCGCTGCGCTTGGTGCCGTGCTCGCGATCATGACGCTGATGGGCGTCACCAACCACATGGGCTGGGAGCTGTTCCCCCGCCGACTGGTCGAAGGGCCCCTCGGCCGCTGGATCATCACTGCGAGTCATCACCAGCGTCATCATGATCGGTACAGGTGCAATTATGGACTTTATTTCCGCGTCTGGGATCGGCTCTGCGGCACGGATCGGGGGCTTGGCGATTTTGAGCCTGCTCCTGACGGGCGCGGCGCCGATCCTGCCCTCCAGCCTTGAGATCGATGTCGAGGGCCTGCGTTCGACGCACGGCCTGATCCAGCTCTGCCTCGTCCGCGATCCGCATTTCTTTCCGGATTGCAAACGCGATCCCGCCGCGCATCGCCTGACGATTCCGGTCACCGCGCTCCCAATCCACATCGCCGATCTCCCGCCGGGCGATTATGCGGTCGCGCTGATCCATGACGAGAATGGCAACGGCAAGCTCGATACGATGCTCGGTATCCCGCGCGAAGGCATCGGCTTTTCCCGCAATCCGCGCCTCGCCTTCGGCCCGCCAAGCTTCGAATCCGCCCGCTTCACGCTTTCGGGCGGCCCGGCGACTCAGTCCATAAGGATGAAATATTTCCTTTGAAGCGTGGCACATCGGGCCTACATATCGCCCAACCCCGGGGAGCCGAATGGCTGAGAGGCGGTGCTGCAATGCCCGCGACCCGCTGAACCTGATCCGGTTGATACCGGCGGAGGGAGGGAGCGCGGTCAGCGCGGTCTCCATTCCGAATGAGGAGATGACATGATGGCCGATATTCCTGCGCGCACCGAACTAAAAGTTACCACCGGCCCGATCCGCGGCAGCCGCAAGATCCATGTCGGCGATCTCCGCGTCGCGATGCGCGAGATCGATCTCGAGCCCGGCTGCGGCGAACCGCCGCTTCGCGTCTATGATTGCTCCGGCCCCTACACCGACACCAAGGCCCGGATCGACATCATGGCTGGCCTGCCCGAACTGCGCCGCGACTGGATCCGCAATCGCGGCGACGTCGAGGAATATGACGGCCGCGCGCTCCGCCCCGAAGATAACGGGCTCAAGGGCCCCGATCGCTCTGGCGACGTCCAGCCCTTCCCCAACGTCCGCCAGCGCCCGTTGCGCGCGAAGGCCGGCGCCAACGTCAGCCAGATGCACTATGCCCGCAAGGGGATCATCACCGCCGAGATGGAGTATGTCGCGATCCGCGAAAATCTCGGCCGCGCCCAACTCAAGGAAGCGCTGATCCGCGACGGCGAGGATTTCGGCGCGTCGATTCCCGATTACGTCACCCCCGAATTCGTCCGTGACGAGGTCGCCCGCGGCCGTGCGATCATTCCCAACAACATCAACCACCCCGAGTCCGAGCCGATGGCGATCGGACGCAACTTCCTCGTCAAGATCAACGCCAATATCGGCAACTCGGCAGTCGCATCCGATGTCGCCAACGAGGTCGACAAGATGGTCTGGTCGATCCGCTGGGGCGCTGACACGGTGATGGATCTCTCCACCGGCCGCAACATCCACGACACCCGCGAGTGGATCATCCGCAACAGCCCGGTGCCGATCGGCACCGTGCCGATCTATCAGGCGCTCGAAAAGGTCGGCGGCGTTGCCGAGGATCTCACCTGGGAAATCTATCGCGACACGCTGATCGAGCAGGCCGAGCAGGGGGTCGATTATTTCACCATCCATGCCGGTGTCCGCCTC
>CANJQJ010000005.1 GCA_947476425.1 Sphingomonadaceae bacterium
TGTCCCTTCATCAAACCGACAATGAGAAAGAACCGACGCTCCACCATCCCCGATTTCTATCTCGAGGCGATCGTCTTACCGATCAGGTAGAGGCGCGGAAACAACCCGGAAAACCGTGTCATCCCCGCCGGTGGATCGGCTTCTATGCAGACTGCTTGATTCGGTCAACCCAGAAATTTCAATTTTGTTGCAGTGCCGTCAAAACCCCCCGAATCCGGGGGATCCACGCCTGACCCTGCATCATTGGATTCGGTCCAACCTGCTAGGCGCTCTGGATATAGTTCCGCATCGCCTCGGCCTCGGCCTCGATCCGGTCCATCCGTGCCTTGACGAGATCGCCAATCGAGATCAGCCCCACCATCAGGCCGCCTTCAACGACCGGCAGGTGGCGGATACGCCGTCGCGTCATCAGGGATAGCCCGCCGAGCACCGTGGAATCGGGCGCGACGGTAACCACCGGCGATGTCATCACCTTCTCTACGGCCCAATCGAGGATCGCGGCTCCATCGCTGCGCAATCGATAGATCACATCACGCTCGGACATGATTCCGATCACGGCGCCTTCATCGAGTACCGGAACCGCGCCGATCCGCCGATCCGCGAGTAACGCCACGGCTTCCGATACGGGCGTCCCCCGCGTTACGCTGATGATCTCTCCGCTCCGCGACGCGAGCAAATGGCTTATCATCATATCCTGGTCCTCCTCAGTCCGTCCACCTCCGACTCCGGCCTGCCGCTGATGGGCAAGGTCCGAAGCAATGCAACTTGATGATCCCACGCAACCGTCCCAAATGGAAGCCATGACGCAGCACCGAAATGCACTTTCCGATCCAGCCCATGCGCATTCTGCCTGGGCGCATTATCGAAGGATGATGCGCTGGATGTCCACGGCAGCGATTATCAGCGTCTTGCTGGCGCTCTACTATCTCTACAGCCAGATTGGCGCGCTGCCGCTGGCAATGATACTCGGCACGATCGGAGGCGTTGGATTATCGATCCTGCTCGGCACGGCGCTCATGGGCTTGGCGTTCCTGAGCTCGGCCTCAGGGCAGGACGAGGACGTCGCGGAATTCGAAAAGGAAAAATGATGGACGAAACCTTGCCGCCCGATCCAGTCCTGCGCGTCGTTCCCGCACCGCGAGACATCAATGCCAACGGACATATCTTCGGCGGATGGGTGCTGTCGCAGATGGACATTGCGGGCGGCATCATCGCGCATCGCGTCGCGGAGGGACCGGTCGCCACGGTGGCGATCGATGCGATGGAATTCATCCATCCTATCCTCCTCCACGACATCATCTCGCTATACGCCCAAGTCGAGCGCCGGGGCCGGACATCGCTTGCGATCCGGATCGAGGTCTATTCGACACGCGATAATGGCCGTACCCACGTCAAGGTGACGGAAGCGCTGTTCACTTTCGTCGCGATCGACGAGCAGACGAAACGACCACGTCCGCTTCCCGCCTGACGACGAAAAAAGGGGCGCCGGCATTGCTCCGCCGCCCCTTTTTTTCAAAACCAGTCTTTAACGCAGGTTCGGCTCAAGCCTCGACTTGCGCCGACTTGGGCGGACGACCACGGCGTTTCGGCTTGGGTGGCTCGTCGTCGCTCTTTCCTGCGACCAGCGCAGGCGGCAGGCGATCGATCTCGATTCGCTCCTCGACGACGGTCACCGGAGCTTCAACGGTATCGCGCGCCTCAGGACGACGAGGGCGACCACGCCGCGGGCGGGGCTGTTCGTCTTCGAACTGTTCACCGCCCCGGTCGTTACCGCGGTCATTGCCGCGATCGTTGCCACGGTCATGGCCATTTCCAGCTGGCTGGGCCCAATTCTGTTCGGACTCGTCGTCGACAGCGTTGCGCGCCGGGGCTGGCTGAGGCGTACGGCGCGCTTCGGTGGCGAGACCTGCAAGCGCCTCGGGTTCATCATTGAAATCGTCCTGGAAGTCTCGATCCTGCTGGTCGTAACGACCTTGCTGGTCGTCGCGACCCTGTTGATCATCGCGACCCTGCTGATCATCACGGCGCGGCCGCTGATCCTCAAAGCGCGAGCGGCTCTCGCTCAGGACGCGGAAATAATGATCGGCGAACTGAAGATAATATTCAGTCATCACCCGATCACCCTGCATCTGGGTGTCACGCGCCAGCGACCGATATTTCTCATGAAGCTGGCTCGCATTGCCGCGCGCGCGATTGTCGATTCTGTTGCCGCGCTCAGCATTGTTGTTCGGGCCGTTAGGTCGTGGCCCGCCGCCGCCACCGCGTCCGCGGCGACGACCATTCTGACGATTATTTATCAAAGTATGGCTGTCCTCGTACTGGTGGTACCGTCACCACTCCTCAGGTCGGGCCAGGAAACCCCCGGGACCCGAACATCTCGACTGCGAATAACGCCCAGCGCGCACGGACAAAGCCCATGCATTTTCCTGACGACGCAGCCAATGCAGGTAGGCCCGAAGCGACCATCGCGGATCAGCGATCTCAAACCCCCAAGCCTGCAACCCATCTAGTGGGTCACGAACCCAAATCCAAGCGGAATTTAATGGCTACCGCTTACCAAACTTCTACCACCACGCAACGATCATGACCGGCGAGGTCGCGTATCACCCGTGGCTCATGACCCAGAGCACGAAAAAGCGCGGAAACCGTAGGTCCCTGGCTCGCGCCGATCTCGAAGAAGGCCGCACCGCCGGGGGTCAGCAATCGCCCCGTCTCAGGCGCGAGCCGCCGATAATCCTCGAGTCCGTCCTCTCCTGCATAAAGCGCTGAGGCCGGTTCATGTTCCACGACATCGCGCGGAAGTGATGCGCCGACTTCGATATAGGGCGGATTGCACAGTATGAGATCGAAGCGCTCGTCGAGACCGTCGGTCCAGTTTCCCGACATGATCCGCGCCCGATCCGCCATGCCCAGCCGTCTCGCATTTTCTTGCGCGATCGCGATCGCAGCTTCGGACCGGTCGATCCCGATCCCCGTAGCATCGGGCCACTGATCGAGCGATGCGAGCAGCAGCGCTCCCGAACCCGTACCGAGGTCCAGTATCCGCTTTGGCGAGCGATCTCCAAAATGCGCGACCGCCGCTTCGATCAGCGTCTCGCTGTCGGGCCGCGGGATCAGCGCTCCGGGACCGACTGCAAGGCTGATCGTCCAGAAATCGCGGATGCCGATGATATAGGCCACCGGTTCACCGCCAGCGCGGCGCGCCACGAGTTCGGCAAAGCCTTCCGGTACCCGGCCGTCGAGATGCGCCAGCAAAAGCCGCTCGCGCGAAATCCCCAGTGCGTATGCGGCCAGCAGTTCGGCATCCAGGCGCGGCGTATTGCTCGAAGCCCCAAGGCGCCGGGCGGCTTCGATGATTGCCTTACGCAGCGTCATCCAGCTGTGCCAACCGTGCCGCCTCATCCTCGGCGATCAGCGCCGCGATCACCTCCTGCAAGCCCGGTCCTTCGAGAATTTCGGTCAGCCGATGCAGCGTCAGGTTGATTCGATGATCGGTCACCCGTCCCTGCGGAAAATTATAGGTCCGGATCCGCTCGGAACGATCCCCCGATCCCACCATCGACTTGCGAGCGCCGGCCCGCGCGTTCGCCAGCCGCTCGCGCTCCAGCTCATAGAGTCGCGTCCGCAGCACCTTGAGCGCCTTGGCCTTGTTCTTGTGCTGCGATTTCTCGTCCTGCTGGATCACCACAAGCCCGCTTGGCAGGTGGGTGATCCGCACCGCGCTGTCGGTGGTATTGACCGACTGGCCGCCCGGCCCCGACGAACGATACACGTCGATCCGCAGGTCCTTGTCGTCGATCTGGATATCGACCTCCTCGGCCTCGGGAAGCACCGCCACCGTCGCCGCCGAGGTATGGATACGCCCGCCGCTCTCGGTCGCGGGGACGCGCTGGACCCGATGCACCCCGCTTTCGAACTTGAGCTTGGCGAACACGCCCTGTCCGCTGACGCTGGCGATCACTTCCTTGTAGCCGCCGAGATCCGCCGCGCTCGCCGAGATCAGCTCGACCCGCCAGCCCTGGCTCTCGGCATAGCGCTGGTACATTCGAAAAAGATCGCCCGCGAACAGCGCCGCCTCGTCGCCACCGGTCCCCGCGCGAATTTCGAGCATCGCCGCGCGCTCGTCCGCGGCATCGCGCGGCAAGAGCTTGAGCGCGAGCTCGCGCTCGGCCGCAGGAAGATCCGATCGCAATTCGCGAAGCTCCTCTTCGGCCATCGCGCGCATGTCGTCATCGGTCAGCATCGTCTCAAGCGACGCGATCTCGTCGCGCAACCGCCGCACTTCGCCGGCCGCACGCGCGACCGGCTCAATCTCCGCATAATCCTTCGACAGCTGGACAAACTGTTCGGCCGACAAGTCGGGGCGCGCCATCGTCGCCTGGATTTCGTCGCGCCTCGCCTCGATCTGCGCGATGCGATCCGGAGTGAAGGCGATCAATTCGCGCCGCCCAATTCATTGCCGCCGGAAATGTTTGTGTATTCCTCAGGCAGCGCGTTCAAAATACTGCCGGTCAAATTGGCTGCGTCACCTTTGTCGCCTGCGAGGCGCAAATGAACACGGCCACGTGAATCACCTTTTTCGCGAACGAACAAATAGGCCTCGGCCAAGCTCTTCCGCGCGATTTCGGTGCGGCGCTTAGAGTTGCCTTTATAGGCCATCTCGACCGAAAAGCCCTGTCGCCGCAAGATTTGCGCTATATGCAGCGCTTCAATCTCGAGCGTCGAATTCTCGGGAATGACAGCGATCGTACATATTTCCGCTGCCGGTGCGTCGATCAGCATCGCCAACCGCTCGATCCCCGCCGCCCAGCCGACCGCGGGCGTCGGCGCACCGCCAAGCGTCTCGATCAGCCCGTCGTAGCGACCGCCACCAAGCACGGTGCCCTGCGCGCCGAGCCGGTCGGTGACGAACTCGAACGCGGTATGCCGGTAATAATCGAGCCCGCGAACCAGCCGGTCGTTGCGCGTCCATGAAACGCCAGCTGCATCGAGCCCGCCCGTCACGGTTGCAAAGAAATCGCGAGCCTCGGAGGAAAGATAGTCGTCGATACCTGGCGCCGCATCAGCCACCGGCCGATCGCGCGGATCCTTCGAATCGAGGATCCGCAGTGGATTTTTCTCCAATCGGTCGAGACTATCTTCAGAGAGCACATCGCGATGCGCGTCGAAATGCGCGACCAATGCCGCCCGCCATGCTTCGCGCGTTGCCTGGTCACCCAGCGTGTTGAGCTGCAACGTCACGCCATCGGCGACGCCCAGTTCGCGCAGCAGCTGGTCCGCAAAGCACAGCAGTTCGATGTCCGCCGCAGGCTCGGCCGCGCCGATCACTTCCGCATCGAGCTGGTGGAATTGACGGAAGCGACCCTTTTGCGGGCGCTCATAGCGAAACAGCGGCCCATGCGTCGCCACCTTCAGCGGCACATGCTGCTGCCATCCTTCAGTCAGGAAAGCCCGGGAGATACCCGCAGTAAATTCGGGACGCAGCGTGAGCGAATCCCCGCCCCGATCCTCGAAGCTGTACATTTCCTTGGAAACGACATCGGTGCTTTCGCCCAGCGAACGCGCGAATACCGCAGTCGCTTCGAACACCGGCACTTCGACGCGACCGAAGCCGTAAAGTCGCCGTACCCGCTCGAAGGTCGCCACCACCATCGCAAAGCGAGCGGCGGTTTCTCCCAACATGTCCTGTGTGCCCCGTATCGGCCGTGGGGTCTCGATCTTGCTCATGGGAGCGGGCATCTAGAGGGTTTGGCGCTTCCCGTCATCCCCCCTGCCTGCGGCGGCGGCGACAAAGGGGAGGGAAACCACTTGAGCCCGCCGCAGACTCCCACTATTGCGCTGCAGCATGAACATCGAACTCATCCCGGTGGGCGACGATCCGCCCCACAGCCTCAACGTCATCATCGAAGTGCCGGTCGGCGGCGAACCCGTGAAATACGAGTTCGACAAGAAATCGGGTGCGCTCTTCGTCGATCGCATCCTGCACACGCCGATGCGGTATCCCGCCAATTATGGCTTCGTACCACACACGCTTTCGCCCGATGGCGACGCGCTCGACGCGCTGGTCGTGGCGCGCACGCCATTCGTTCCCGGATGCGTCGTCCGCGTCCGCCCGATTGCGGTGCTCAAGCTCGAGGACGAGGCAGGCGGCGACGAGAAGCTGCTCACCGTGCCCGTCGATGCGACCTTCCCTTATTATGAGTCGGTCGATGAAAAGGAGCATCTGCCTGCGATCGTGATGCAGCAGATCGAGCATTTCTTCACCCACTACAAGGATCTCGAACCCAAGAAATGGGTGCGCATCGGCACCTGGGGCGACGCCGAGGAAGCTCGCCGTGTCATCCTCGAGGCCATCGAAGCCTATAATCAGGCGAAGGAAGATCCCAAGCGTCGCAAGGAAGATTGAGCCTTCAGGCCACCGCCTTCAACCCGGCGACACAGGCAACGACGCCAATGATCAGCGCGATTCGAATCGCGCTGATCGGTTCGCCGAACCAGGCCATGCCGACGATCGTCGTGCCGACCGCCCCGATCCCGCCCCACACGGCATAGGATGTCGCCATCGGGATCGAGCGCGCCGCAATTTCAAGCAAGATCAGGCTCACCGTCGTGCAGGCGATGAAGCCCGCCGTCCACGGCAAGTTGCGGAATCCCTCGACATAACGAAGGCAGGTCGTGAACCCGACCTCGAAGAATCCGCCGACAATCAAATAGAGCCACGGCATCTCAGCGTTGCGCCAGCGAAGTCAGCGCCTTCCCTTCAAGGCGCTGGATGATCCATTCCTGCTTGGGCTGTGCCCCGATCGAGCGATAGAAGCGGATCGCTGGCTCGTTCCAGTCAAGAACCGCCCATTCAAGCCGCGCGCAATCGCGTTCGACCGCCAGCGCCGCCAACCGCGCGAGTAGCGCGCCACCGAGCCCGGCACCGCGCGCCTCGGGCTCGACGTAGAGATCCTCGAGGTAAATCCCCGGCCGGCCTTCGAATGTCGAGAAATTGTGGAAGAAGAGCGCGAAACCGCGCGGAACGCCATCGACCTCGCCGATTAGCGCTTCCGCCTTTGGCGACGGCCCGAACAGGCTTTTGCCCAACGTCACCGGATCCGCCCGCACCTCGTGGCGCAGTTTCTCGAAATCCGCGAGATCGCAGATGAATCGAAAGATCAGGTCGATGTCGGCGATATTGGCCGGGCGTATGCTGATAGTCATGCGGGACCGATAGCGAGTGATGCGCGTTCGCGCTATGTGCAGGCCATGAAAAACCCAGCGCCCACGGGCATCGGCAATCGCATCGCCCCCGCCCGGTTCCTGCTGTTCGCGGCGGCTGCACTGGTCGTTGCGCCGATCGCGATCCTCCTCGTCGACTGGCGCATCGGCACGATGATCGGTTTCGACGTCGCCGCGGCAATCTTCCTGCTTTCGCTTGTTCCGTTGTATCGCAAGGCCAGCGCCGATTCGATGCGCGAAGCCGCCATCCGCAATGATGCCAACCGAGCCGAATTGCTCGCACTCTCGGCGTTGGTGTCATTCGTGGTGCTCGTGGCGATTGCCGCCGAGCTGGCGCAAAAGCACGGTTCGAATCCTGCTTTCGTCATATTGATTATCGCGACGCTGGCCTTGAGCTGGACGTTCAGCAACATCGTTTACGCGTTGCACTACGCGCACCTCTTCTACACGTCGGACGCTTTGGGCAAGGACAGCGGTGGCATCGACATCCCGGGCGTCACCGAGCCGGATTATTGGGATTTCACCTACTACGCCTTCACGCTCGGCATGACCTTCCAGACCTCGGACACCGAAATCAGCAGCCGCCCCTTTCGCCGCCTCGCGATCTTCCACTGCTTTGCGGCATTCGTCTTCAACATCGGCGTGCTGGCCTTCACGATCAATATCCTGGGGGGCTAGTTCCGTTGCTGAGCTCCAGTCATTCCCTTAAATCGTCGCCGTTTCGACATGCACCGGCGGGCCCTTTTTCTGACGCGCGGTCAGCACGCAGCCGACAACGATCATCGCAGCGCCAGTCACCGTCACCAGCGACACCGGCTCGCTGAAGAGCAACCAACCAAGCAATGTCGCCCAGATGAACGCGGTATATTCCACTGGCACCAGATAATTGGCCTCGGCATGGCTATAGGCCCAGCTCAGCAGCAGTAGTGAGGCCGTCGCAAGCAACGCACAGCCGATCAGCACTGGGGCGTGGACTTCGCCGGGAATCACGGCGAGCCAGGGCGCGAACAGCACGAAACCAAGCCCCATGAACAGATTCTGGAAAAAGGCGACCTCGACCGGCCCCGCCACCTGCGCCTGCTGCCGCATCAGGATGATGTTCCAGGCATAGCAGACCGCCGAAACGAGGATCGCGACGGATCCGCGCAACGCCTCGGGCCCGAGCTCCGCGCGCGCCTGTCCGGCAAGGATCACCACGACCCCGGCGAAAGCGAGGAGCGATGCCATCACCGTCGAGCGCCCGAACCGCTCCTTGAGCAGCACCGCCGCCAGGAACAGCGCGATTATCGGAGCGATGAACGAAAGCGCGACACCCTGTGCCAGCGGCACGCGCGCGAGGCCCCAGAAGAACAGCATCGCCATTACCGTCGACGCGAAACCGCGGACGACGTGGATCCGCATCACGGCAGGCGCGGGCCAGCCCTCGCGCCGCCATGCATAGAGTGCGCCGCTGATCCCGATTCCCGCGATGTTGCGCCAGAGCAGTGCGTTATAGGCGCCGATGTCGAGCGTCAGGCCCTTCATCAGTCCGTCCATCGTCGAAAAAAGCGCAATGCCGAGCGTCGCTACGCCAAACGCCGCGATCGGCGTAGGGTGCAGCTTCATTCCGCCGCGTGGGCGTCGATCATCCCGGCTTCGATCTCCGCGGCCTTTGCCTCGACCAGCTTGACGATATGATCGACCATCGCCTCGTCCCGGACATGATGATCGGTGACGCCCGACAAATAGACCATATGCTTGCCATTGCCGCCGCCGGTGATGCCGATATCGGTCTCGCGGGCCTCGCCCGGGCCGTTGACCACGCAGCCGAGCACCGAAAGCGAAAGCGGCGTGCGGATATGCGACAAGCGCGCTTCCAGCGCCTCGACTGTACGGATCACGTCAAAACCCTGCCGCGCACAGCTCGGGCACGATACCACGCGGACGCCTCGATTGCGGATTCCGAGCGACTTGAGAATTTCGAAGCCGACGCGGACCTCTTCCTCGGGCTCGGCTGAAAGCGAAACTCGAATCGTATCGCCGATCCCCCCCCACAGCAGCGAACCGATCCCGATCGACGACTTGACCGTGCCGCCGATCAGACCGCCCGCCTCGGTGATACCGAGATGAAGCGGGCAATCCACCGCCTCCGAAAGCTGCTGATAGGCCGCAATGGCAAGAAATACGTCCGATGCCTTCACCGCGACCTTGTAATTGCGGAAGTCGTGATCCTCGAGCAGGCGGATATGGTCGAGCGCGCTTTCGACCAGGGCTTCGGGGCAAGGCTCGCCATATTTCTCGAGCAGGTCGCGTTCGAGGCTGCCTGCATTCACGCCGATCCGAATCGCGCAGCCATTGGCCTTGGCTGCGTTGACGACTTCGCGCACACGTTCAGCCGAGCCGATATTGCCCGGATTGATCCGCAGGCAGGCAGCGCCGGCGTCGGCGGCTTCGAGCGCGCGTTTGTAGTGAAAATGGATGTCAGCAACGATCGGCACATTCGCCGCGCGCACGATCTCCTTGAGCGCAGCGGTCGACGCCTCGTCGGGGCAGGAAACGCGGATGATGTCGGCGCCCGCGTCTTCGCAGCGCCTGATCTGCGCGATCGTGGCCTGCGCGTCGGCGGTGAGCGTGTTGGTCATGGTCTGCACCGTCACCGGCGCATCGCCGCCGACTGGCACGTTGCCGACCATGATCTGCCGGGATTTGCGGCGGCTGATATCACGCCAGGGACGCAGGGACATGGATTCGGACTTCCGCAAACAAAAGGGCCTCGCGCAGTTCTATAACCGCGCGAGGCCCATTTTGTAACCCTGAGCGTTTCCCGGCCTTCGCCGGGGTACGATCCTTATTCCGGAACGACAGTCACCGCGCGGCGGTTCTGGGCCCAGCTTGCCTCGTCCGAACCCTGCGCAACCGGACGTTCCTTGCCGTAGCTGATCGTCGAGATGCGGCTGGTGGCCACGCCATTGCTGACCAGGTAGTTCTTGGCGGCATTGGCTCGGCGATCGCCGAGCGCGAGATTATATTCGCGGGTGCCGCGCTCGTCGCAATGGCCTTCGATCGTCACGCGTACGTTCGGATTCTGGGCGAGCCACTGTGCCTGCTTGGCGAGGATCCCGGTGGCTTCGGCATCGATGTCATAGAGATCGGTGCCGAAATGGATCGTGTCGGTGCCGGCCTGCTGCAGGAAATCGGCGCGCGAGCCCGGGACGATCGACGAGGTGGGCGGCGGTGGCGCGGCTTCGGGCGCGGCAGGAGCCGAAGGTGCGGGCGGCGGCGGCGGAAGATCCTCGACCTTCTTCTTGGCGCAACCAGCGGTCATGATCAGCGCTGCGGTTATCAGCAGCTTGGTCGTGGTGTTGGACATTTCGGCTCCTTCTCTCTTCCGGTCGATGTTATCGAACGATTCGTCGTATGAAAATAGCTAATGAAAACAATTACGGCATCAGCGGACCCCAGGCGGGATCCGATCCATCGAGCGGTGTCGGCACCGGCCGTTCATTGACCCCGGTGAGATCGACCGACCAGAGATCGGCCTTGCCGCTGCCCTGCGCGGTCCGGAAGAACATGATTACGCGGCCGTTCGGCGACCAGCTCGGCCCTTCGTCCTGCCAGGCATTGGTGAGGATCTTCTCGCCGCCGCCGCCCGGGCTCATGATTCCGATGCGGAAACCGCCCTCGATCTTGGTGAAGGCAATCTGGTCGCCACGCGGGCTCCATACCGGCGTGGCGTAGCGCCCGCCGCCGAAGCTGATTCGCTGCTGGTTCGAACCATCGGCATTCATCGTGTAGATTTGCTGGCTTCCCGAACGATCGCTCTCGAACACGATCCGCGCGCCATCGGGCGAATAGCTTGCGCCGGTATCGATCCCAGGCGCCGTCGTCAGCCGTTGCGGTGCACCGCCGGAAACCGGGACGCGATAGATATCGGTGTTGCCGCCCACCGCCATCGAGAAGACGACGTAGCGCCCATCCGGCGAGAAACGCGGCGCAAAGGTCATGTTGGGCTGGTCGACCACCAGCCGCTGCGTCCCCGATCCAACATTATAGACATAAACTCGCGGCCGCAGCCCGACGAACGACATGTAGACGATTGCCTGCTGGTTCGGCGCGAAGCGCGGAGTCAGCACGATATTCTGGCCGTTGGTGATGAAGCGATGCCCGGCGCCATCCTGATCCATGATCGCAAGCCGCTTGATCCGCCTGGTCTTGGGACCGGTCTCCGAGACATAGACCACCCGGCTGTCGAAATAGGCGCCCTCGCCGGTCAGCCGCGTATAGACCGTATCGGCGCATTTATGCGCTGCGCGGCGCCATGCGGCGGGCGCGACAACGAAGCCCTGCCGCGCCATCTCGTTATGCCCGACGATATCGTAGAGATAACAACCAACCGTCAGCGTACCGTCGCCATTGGCCTGCACAAAGCCCTGCACCAGCGCCTGAGCACCGGTTCCGCCCCAATAAGGGTAATCGGGCGTGGTCACCCGGTTGAACGGCACCGCCTGCACCGCATTGGGCCCGAGCGGTGCGAACAATCCGCTATTCTTGAGATCGTTGGTCACCACATCGGCCACCTGCCGCCCAAGCGCTCCGGTCGCGCCTGCCGCCGTGTTGACGACAACAGGCGTCGGCATCGCCGGGATCGCGATCGGCATCGGCGCGGAAATCCCGCCCGAAATATCCACCCGGATCTGCGCGGCGGCTGGCAACGCCGCGGAAATCAGGATCGCAAAGAGGGGTAAGCGTTTCATACCGTGCCTTTCGGGCTGAAATTATAGGGTTTCACTGCATCGCCTCGGGACGGAAATCGAAGATGATATCCTCCCACCCGCCCTGATAAAGCTCCAGCGGAAGCTTGAGCGGGGAACAGCGGAGAACAGCGCGCCGCGCAGCATCGTCCATCTGGCGGAGATAGCCCTGGTTCTCGTCCGTCACTCCGGAATGATCGACGATGGCGGGAGTTCCGATCACCGATCCATCACGGTTGAAGCGCAATCGCAGCGAGGTGACGATGCGCTCCGCGCCAGCACCACCCAGCGGCACGTTGTAGCAGGGCTTGACCTGCGCCCGGATCGCCGCCGCCAGCCCGGCCATCTGCGGTCCGGTGATCGCGGCGCGGGGGGCGGCGCCCTTGCCGTTGGTCGCCTCGGCGGTGATCCCCTTGAGGAAATCGGGCCCGAGCCGCTTGCCGGTCGCCTTGCGCTCCTTGGCGGCGGCGGCGCGGATATCCTTGATGAAATCGTCGGAAAGCGCCGCGCGCTTGACCGGCTCGGCCTTGAGCGCCGGAACGTCGGATATTCTGGGCGTCGGCACCGGCTCTGGCTTGGCCACGGCTTCCCGCGCTGGCGTATCCGCCTCGCTCGGCTTGCCCTGCTCGGGCGCCTGCGATTCGGCTGGCGCCTCAGTTGCTGGCTGGGGTAGCGACGAATGCAGGCCGATCGGGCCGACCAGCTCGACGTCCATCGCATCCTGAGGCAGGTGAACCGCCGCATTCCGCATAGCGAGCCCCATCGAAAGCGCGGCGAACAGCAGGATATGGCCGGCAACCGCCAGCCCGAAGCCAGTGCGTTCGGCCTTGTCGATCACTTCTTCTCTTCCGACCCCGCCGTCACCAGCGCGACCTTGTTCAGCCCGGCGCGATTGAGTTCGCCCATCACCTGCATGACCCGGCCATAGGAAAGCTCACGATCCGCGCGCAGATAGATCTGGCGCGGCTTGCCGGCATTGTTCGATGCGATCGCTGCCAGCCGGTCGGGAAGACCGTCAGCCGGGATCGGCTTGTCGTCAATGAACAGCTGGCCATCGCCCTTGATCGAAATCTGGATCGGCTGCTGGTCTTGGTCGAGTGCCTTGGCGCGGCTGTCGGGCAGATTGACCGGAACGCCAGCGACCAGCAACGGCGCTGTCACCATGAAGATGATCAGGAGCACCAGCATCACATCGACCAGCGGCGTGACGTTGATGTCGGCCATCGGCGCGCGGCGTCCATTGGCGCCGCGTGCGGAAGGCCCCATCACTGCACGCCCTCCAGCTCTCGGCTGAGCGTCGTGTGGAAGCCATCCGCGAACCGATGCATCCTAGCCTCGATCCGGTTGATGCGGTGAGTCAGCCGGTTGTAGGCGATCACCGCGGGGATTGCCGCGAACAGCCCAAGCGCAGTGGCGAAGAGCGCCTCGGCTATGCCCGGCGCGACGACCCCGAGGCTGGTATTCTGCGAGGCCGCGATATCCGAAAAGCTCCGCATGATGCCCCAAACCGTGCCGAACAGGCCGACGAAAGGCGCTACCGAGCCAGTGGTGGCGAGGATGTTGAGGCGATCCGACAGCCGGTCGATCTCGGCTGCGACTGTCGAGCCCATCGTCGTCGCCAAACGCGCCCGAGTGCCTTCGCGATCGACATTACTGCCGGCGGTCGAGCGCCGCCATTCCGACATTCCGGAGGCGAACACACGTGCGCTCGGAGCGTCGCGCTTGGCCTGGGCGTCGAAGAACCGATCGATATTGTCGGTCTTCCAGAACTCGCGTTCGAAGGCCTCATTCTCGCGTGCGATCCGCGCCAGGCGCCGGCCGTGGCTGAAAATCGTCGTCCAAGTCCAAATGCTCGCGACAATCAGCCCCATGATCACCAGCTTCACGATGATATCGGCGTGGATGAAGAGCGTGATGGGTGACATCGCCGACCCGCTGGTTAATTCGATTGCCTGCATTCCGTCACTTCGCTCCTGTTATCGCCTGCCCTGCGATCGCCCCGAAAATTTCACGCCATTCCGCTGGTTGGCGACGCGGCCTGCCTTCGCGCGAGACGAAGGCGACATCGACCTCGGCTTGGGCGACAACCTCCCCATTGCGCATGACTCTCTGATGAATATGAACGCTCGCCGCGCGAATTTCGCCAATCGCGCTGATCACGAGCAGTTCGTCGTCGAGCCGCGCCGATCGCTTGAAATCGATCGCCAGCCGGGCCACCGCATAGGCCCCCTCGCCAGCCTCATAGGCCGCGCGCTGGTCGATCCCGGCAACGCGAAGCATATCCGATCGCGCCCGCTCGATGAAACGCAGGTAATTGGCGTGGTAGACGACGCCGGTAAAATCGGTGTCCTCGAAAAAGACG
This sequence comes from Sphingomonadaceae bacterium, assembly GCA_947476425.1. Taxonomy (GTDB): domain Bacteria; phylum Pseudomonadota; class Alphaproteobacteria; order Sphingomonadales; family Sphingomonadaceae; genus CANJQJ01. The sequence continues at coordinate 14,317 of CANJQJ010000005.1, forward strand.
CGCACCGGGAAAAGATGCACGCCATCGGCGAAGCGTCCGGATTGGGGTCGATCGGCAGCATCTTTAACCATCGGGCCGGGGATAGACTCTCGCGAGTCCGGGCGCAACGCAATCCCCGTCATCCCAACGCCCCCTCCCGTCATCCCGACGCGCCATCGTCATCCCGACGGACGTCGGGATCCATGGGACCCACAGGTCTCGCGATCGGAGCGACACCGAATCATGGATCCCGGCGTCCGCCGGGATGACGAGGAGGCGGGATGACGAAATTTCAGAAGGCTATTGCCTCTTGCATTGTAGGAAATAACCTCTGATAAGCTGGTTATGAACAAGCGAATCAGACTCTTGCAGCGATTGCGCGGGCGACACTCATTGTCGTTTCCGGCCGCCGCTGCGCGTCTTTTGTTCAAATGCGATATGCGCGATTTTCGTGGCGAAGCGGCTATTTCGCTTCGAACAATCCGGCCTGCCCAGCCTCTTCGGGCGGATTGAGGCCGAGATGCTTCCAGCCCCGGCTGTTGAGGCAGCGACCGCGCGCCGTGCGGGCGATCAGGCCGAGCTGGATCAGGAAGGGTTCGATCACCTCCTCGACCGTGTCGCGGGGCTCGGAAAGGCCGGCCGCCAGCGTCTCGACGCCGACTGGCCCGCCCCTGTAGATGTCAGCGATCATGTGGAGATAGCGCCGATCCATCGCGTCGAGGCCGAGCCCGTCGACCTCGAGCCGGTTGAGCGCATCGTCAGCGACATCACGATCGATCACGCCGGCACCACCGACATGCGCGAAATCGCGAACCCGGCGGAGCAAGCGCCCGGCGATCCGGGGCGTGCCACGCGCGCGGCGCGCAATCTCGCGGGCGCCATCGTCCGAAATCGGCGTCGCAAGCAGCCCGGCCGCGCGGCGGACGACCTGCTCCAGTTCCTCGACGCTGTAGAATTGCAACCGCACCGGGATCCCGAAGCGATCGCGCAACGGTGTGGTGATCAGACCTTGCCGAGTCGTCGCGCCAACCAGCGTGAAGCGCGGCAAATCAATTCGCACCGAGCGCGCCGAGGGACCCTCGCCGATCATCAGGTCGAGCGAGCGATCTTCCATCGCCGGATACAGGACTTCCTCGACCGCAGGCGCGAGGCGATGAATCTCGTCGATGAACAGCACGTCGCCGTCCTCGAGATTGGTCAGCAGTGCAGCGAGATCGCCCGACTTGACGATCACGGGGCCAGAGGTCGAACGGAAGCCAACGCCCATTTCGCGGGCGATGATCTGCGCAAGCGTTGTCTTGCCAAGCCCCGGAGGGCCATAGAACAGAACATGATCGAGGGCGTCGCCGCGCTGCTTCGCCGCCTCGATGAACACCCGCAAATTCTCGCGCGCCGCCTTCTGCCCGACAAACTCGTCGAGCGATTTCGGGCGCAGCGCGGCATCGATGTCCTCGGGCTTGCGGTTGGGGGCGATGAGGCGTTCGGCGTCGGTCATTTCGCGGCCTTGCGTAGCGCCAATCGCACCAGCGCGTCGAGGGTCGCATCCTCGCCGAGTTCAGCCACCGCCGCCGACACCGCAGCATTGGCTTCCGCCGGCCGAAAGCCAAGGTTCGAAAGCGCTGACAAGGCATCTGCGACCGCACCCGGGCCCGCGACAATTGGCGCTCCCGATCCGATCGGACCAAGTTCGATCCCGCCGACCTTGTCCTTGAGCTCCATGGTGATCCGTTGCGCGAGCTTGGGCCCGACGCCGTTGGCGCGCGCGATCATCGCCTTGTCTCCGCGGGCAACGGCCTGGGTCAGTTCGTCCGGCGCCAGCGTCGAGAGGATCGCGAGCGCAAGCCTTCCGCCCACGCCCTGCACCGAGGTCAGCAGGCGAAACCACTCCCGCTCGCGCTTGGATCCGAAGCCGAACAGGGTGATCGCGTCCTCGCGCACCTGCATCTCGGTCAACAGCATCACCTCGCCGCCGACCGGACCGATCGCCGAAAGCGTGCGCCCGGAAAGCTGGACGAGATATCCAACGCCATTCACGTCGATCACCGCATGGTCCGAGCCGCTTTCAGCCAATAGTCCCGCCAGTCGCGCAATCATGCCTTGGTTTTCCCCAGCGCTCTTTTCGATGCGAGATGATGCGCATGGGTTATTGCAACCGCAAGCGCATCCGCAGAGTCCGCGCCGGCTATCTTCACGCCGGGCAGCAATCTCTGGACCATCGCGTGGACCTGCTGCTTTTCGGCGCTTCCGGTACCAACCACCGCCTTCTTCACCAGTCGCGCCGCATATTCGCCGACTTCGATCCCGGCCATCGCCGCCGTCAGCAGGATCACCCCGCGCGCCTGCCCAAGCTTCAGAGTCGATTGCGGATTGGCGTTCACGAACACTTCCTCGACCCCCGCGCCATCCGGGCGATGCTCGAGGATCACGTCCCGCAGCGCGTCGTGCAACGTCACAAGCCGCTCGGCCAACGGGGCCTTGGCGTCCGTGCGGATCTGGCCGTTGGCGATGTGCGAAAGCCGGTTGCCTTCAGCTGCGATCACACCCCATCCGGTCGTGCCGAGGCCCGGATCGAGGCCCAATATTATTGCTGCCACGTTCAATCTGTATGGGCGGGATCGGCGATATGGGCGGGATCGGCAAGCCGTACTCGCCGGACATCCCAGATCAGGCCTGTGCGCTCCAGCGCCCAGATCACCAGCTCGCGACATCGATTTCATGCCGGGCCATGCCATGATTGGCCGAACGGGGATGGGCATGATGATTATTGTGCCAGCCCTCACCGAGGCTGACGATCGCGACGAAGAGATTGTTTCTGGCGCTTCCCGTTCCCTCGAAGCGCTGGCTTCCATAACGATGCCCGACGCTGTTCACGAGCGCGATCGCATGGAGCGACAGCGCCATGCGAAGGAAGCCGGCGATCAGGATCGTTCCGGTGATCGCGGCTGGTCCACCAAGGACAAAGCCCCAGGCGGCGGGCAGCAACAGCACCGAAATCGCGTACCAGGCAAAGCGCGTACGGTGGCAGAATGCGATGACTCGATCGTCCGCCAGCCCCTTGCCATAGATTGCAGGATCGGTGGTGCTGTCATCGAAAAGCCAGCCCAGGTGCGCATGCCGCAACCCCCGCGCCCCGGAGAGCGGCCGGCCGTAATTGTCGAAATAGGGGCTATGGGCATCGCCGGGCCGATCGGAGCGGGAATGGTGCCGGCGATGATCAGCGCACCAACTCTTCAACGATCCATAGGCGCCGAGCTGCGCCCATATGCCAAGCAGGTACCGCATCGGCAGCGAGGTTTCGAACGACCGATGCACGAAATAGCGGTGATAGCAGACGTTCATCGCGAGCACGTTGAGCACGTAGAAAAGCGCAAAGCCGCTCCACTCGATCCAGCCGGTGGGGTGCGTAGCAATCCACCACAGCGCGATCAACGCACCGCCCTGCTTGGTGAGTGCGTAGAAACCGACCTCGCCGCGCTTCACCCAGCTCGCCACTCCACCATGACGGACGCCGAGCATGGCCTCCGACGCCGGATAGCCGTCCAGTTCATCGCCGTGGGCGCGAAGATCCCGCTCTGCGAAGTTTGCAGCGGATTCGCTCACGATAGTGGTCGCCATGCCCGATTTCCCCCCGAAAAAATCGCCGATGACGAGACTGTTAGCCGAAATATATCTTATGGTAAACGGCCGAACGCTTCCGACTGGTTATCCCAGCTTCTCCATGACCTCGTCGGGCACCTCGTAATTGCCCCATACCGTCTGGACGTCATCGTCGTCATCGAGCGCGTCGATCAACTTGAGGAGCTGAATCGCGTCGGCCTCGTCGACGGTGACGCTGGTCTGCGGCCGCCATGCAAGCTTGGCGCCTTCGGCTTCTCCAAGTGCCGCCTCAAGCGCCTTGGCGACCTCGTGGAGCGAGTCGGTCGCGGTCCAGATCTCGTGGCCCTCGTCGGAAGAACTGACGTCCTCAGCGCCAGCCTCAAGCGCCGCCTCGAATATCTTGTCGGCGTTGCCGGCCGACGCTGGATAGCTGATCAGCCCCATTCGGTCGAAACCATGGCTGACCGATCCAGACGCACCCAGGTTGCCGCCGTTTCGCGAGACGGCGGTGCGGACATTGGTCGCGGTGCGATTGCGATTGTCGGTGAGAGTCTCGATGATGAGCGAGACACCGCCGGGGCCAAAGCCCTCATAGCGGATTTCCTCGTAATTATCGCCGTCGGCTCCCGAGGCCTTGTTGATCGAGCGCTCGATATTGTCCTTGGGCAGGCCTTCCTTGCGCGCGGCGAACACCGCCGCGCGAAGCCGCGCATTAGCGTTGATATCGGGCAGGCCCATCTTCGCGGCCACGGTAATTTCCCGGGAAAGCTTGGAAAAGAGCGACGAGCGCTTCTTATCCTGCGCACCCTTGCGATGCATGATGTTCTTGAACTTGCTATGACCGGCCATTGCCGCTCCTACCCCTTGCTGTCGTGATTTTGGCGCTCTCTAGCCTTCCAGCGGCCGCGCTTCAACGTTTCCGCGAGGCGAGGAAGCCGTCGCGCATTTCCACATAGCTGCGATTGCCGAGCGGATCAGCCCTGGCGCGCGCCCAATAGGCGTCGATTCCAGGAAGTCCGCTGATCAGTTCGCCCGAATCGCTATGCCCGGTGATGAGATCGCCAAGCGAAAGCAGCGGCACCAGCGCGATATCAGCGACGCTCGGCTGGTCGCCGACCGCCCAGCGCCCGCCGTTCACGCCGATCTGCTCGATGGCAGCCAGGCCCCGACGAAGCTGGGCGCGGCCATGATCGAGCAGGGCTGGCTCGTCCTGCATGCGAAACAGCTTCTGCACGATGAAATGACGCAATCCCGCAGCGATCTCGGTATCGACCAGCCCGGCAATCAACCGCGCCTTCGCCGCGTCCCGCGCGTCGACGGGAAGCAGCGAGGGCCCCGGCTGGGTCTCTTCGAGATAGGCGACGATCGACGCCGATTCAGCCATCGTCCAGCCATCGGACTCCTCGAGCACCGGCATCCGCCGCATCGGGCTGATCGCCGCGAACTCGGCCGACTGCGTACCGCCGGCCGGCAATGGCGTGAGCTCCAGTTCGATGCCCTTTATCCGCGCGGCCATCAGCACGGGCTGGACAAAGGGCGAGAAGATCACGCCATGCAATTTCACGTCAGTCTCTCCTCAAACGAGGCCGAGCGCGGTCCGATAGGTCTCGAGCAAGGCATCCATTTCGTCGCGCGCATCTTTTTCCATCTTGCGCAGCCGGACAATGGCACGCATCGTCTTGCTGTCAAACCCTTGAGATTTCGCTTCAATATAGACATCACGGATATCGTCGGAGATGCCTTTCTTTTCCTCCTCAAGGCGCTCGACGCGCTCGATGAAGAGCCTCAATTGTTCCGCTGCGACGTTTTCCGACATTTCATGATCCCCGGCTGTGATGGTTAAGGGCGGCCCCTCTAGGGGCAAAGGCCGGTCCCGATCAACTCACTGATGAAATCGTCATGATTAACGGCTAAGCGAACTGCGATCGACGAAAGGAATTTTGTGCAGAGCCTGTTACACCCGCGCAAGCGCAAGGTCCGCATCCTGGCAACGCTTGGCCCAGCCAGCGCCTCGCCCGAGATGATCGCGAAGCTTTTCCTGGCCGGCGCTGACGCCTTTCGCATCAACATGAGCCATGGCAGCCATGCCGACAAGGCGGTGATCGTCGGCCACATCCGCGCCCTCGAAAAGGAATATGGCCACGCGACGACCATCCTGTTCGACCTGCAGGGTCCAAAGCTTCGTGTCGGCCTGTTCAAGGGCGGCAAGGTCGAACTGAAGACCGGCGACGTCTTCCTGCTGGACCGCGATTCGACGCCTGGCGATGCCAAGCGGGTCGAGCTTCCGCACCATGAGATATTCCTCGCGCTCGAGGTCGGTGCGCGCCTGCTGCTCGACGACGGCAAGATCGTGCTGCGTGTCACCGAGATGGCGCCCGAGCGGATCACCACGCGGATCGAAGTCGGCGGGGCGCTCTCCAACAACAAGGGGCTCAACGTTCCCGATGTCGTGGTGCCGATGGCGGCGCTCACCGAGAAGGACCGAACCGATCTCGCCTTCGCGCTCGACCAGGGCGCTGACTGGATCGCGCTGAGCTTCGTCCAGCGCCCCGAGGATGTTGCCGAGGCGCGGCGGCTGATCGGCGGCAAGGCGGCATTGCTCGCCAAGATCGAGAAGCCGGCCGCAGTCGAGCGACTCGAGGAGATCCTCGAGATCGTCGACGCCGTGATGGTCGCGCGCGGCGATCTCGGCGTCGAACTGCCGCCCGAGCGGGTTCCGACGATCCAGAAGCAGATCGTCGAGCGCGCTCGCATGCTCGGCCGTCCGGTCGTGGTGGCAACGCAGATGCTCGAATCGATGATCACGTCGCCCTCGCCAACCCGGGCCGAGGTCTCCGACGTCGCCACTGCAATCTATGACGGCGCCGACGCGGTGATGCTCTCGGCCGAATCGGCTGCAGGAGCATGGCCCGAGGAAGCCGTCGCGATGATGGATCGTATCGCCCAGTCGGTCGAAGCCGATCCCAATTATCACGCCCGTGTCCACTTCACCGACACCAAGCCCGATTCGACGACTGCCGATGCGATGGCCGAAGCCGCCGCGAGCATCGCCCGGACGATCTCGGCGACCGCGATTACCTGCTTCACGTCTTCGGGATCGACGGCGCGACGCATCTCCCGCGAGCGGCCGACCGTGCCGCTCCTCGTGTTGACGCCGAAGCTCGCCACCGCTCGCAGGCTTGGCATATTGTGGGGCGTGCATGCTGTGCGCACGCGCGACGTCTCGAATTTCGAGGAGATGATCGGCAAGTCCAAGCGCATGGCATTGCGCCATGGCGTCGGCCATGCCGGCGATCGGTTGATCCTGATGGCGGGGGTTCCCTTCGGCACGCCGGGATCGACCAACGTGCTCCACGTCGTCCGGCTCACCGGACAGGAGCTCAAGGAACATAGCGGGGAATAGAGGCGCGCGACTTCACGCTGAATCGTCATCCCGACGGACGTCGGGATCCACGATACGGTGGTCGTGCGATCGCGAGACCTGTGGGTCCCATGGATCCCGACTTTCGTCGGGATGACGAAGGGGGCGTCGGGAAGACGAAGGGGGCGTCGGCGTGGCGGGCAGGTATTGGCGGCCCGCTGCGCACACGACAAAACCCCGGCAAAAGCCGGGGTCCTGTGTGCTCCGATACATCGGATATACGCCACCCCGTGGGGCGGCGGGGCGATCAGCCCTGGCGCGCCTTGAAGCGACGGTTGGTCTTGTTGATCACATAGGTGCGGCCACGACGACGGATCACGCGGTTGTCGCGGTGACGCCCCTTGAGGGATTTAAGCGAATTGCGGATCTTCATGGCTCGAACGCCTGCCCTTGTCTAAATCTTGATTGCGCTATTGCGAAAAGAGGCGTCCCCCTATGCGGGCGACCGGCAGGAGTCAAGGGCTGCGGCGCGTCGTTCAGCACTTGTGCAGCATTTGCCGGTGTAGAAAAGACAGTATCGGGTGAGGAGGAAGCATGGCTGCGATCAGGACAGGTTTGACAGCGTTTGCGGCACTCGCATTGCTCGGTGGCTGCGTGGCCCAGGTCCCGCTGGCGGAGGTGACCCGCTTCCATCTCGGGCAGCCCGTCACGCGTGGCCAGATCGCGATCCAGCCGCGCGACGGCGTCCAGACGGCGAGCCTCGCATATGAAAATTATGCGTCTTCGATCGCACGCGAACTGAAGGCACAGGGATTCGCGATAGCCGGCGATCCCGCGCGCGCCGAACTTGTCGCGCTGATCGGGATCGATCGAACGAATCGCATGACCGGACCGGCGCGATCGCCCTTCAGCATCGGTATCGGCGGCGGCACCGGCGGCAGCGGATTCGGTGTTGGCGGCGGAGTGAGTTTCCCGATCGGCAAGGCCACCGCGCCCGAAGCAACGCGCACGGAACTGTTCGTCCAGATCAAACGGCGCGGCGATTCGACCCCGATCTGGGAAGGCCGTGGCCGCCTCGAAGCCCGCAGCGGCACGCCCTACGCGTCGCCCGCCGCAGCAGTCGACAAGCTGGCCGCTGCGCTTTTCAAGGACTTCCCCGGCGAATCAGGACGCACTATCACGGTGCGATGACGATCAGCATCAGCGCCAGCTTCGACAGCGGCAACATCAACGTCCTCGAGGTGACCGGCGATCATGCCCGCCTCGAGATCCGTCGCGACCGTAATTCGGATTTCTACCAGTGGTTCCACTTCCGTGTCGCGGGCGCGCGCGGCAAGGCCCTGACGCTGGACATCGTCAATTGCGGTGGCTCGGCCTATCCCGAGGGCTGGCCAAATTATCGAGCGCGCTTCAGCTATGATCGCAAGGAGTGGCGCCAGGCGGAGACGAGCTACGCGGACGGCGTGCTCTCGATTCGCCACACCGCCGACGCGGATGCCATCTGGTTCGCATATTTCGCTCCCTATTCGATGGAGCGCCACCATGATCTCGTCGCCCGGATCGCTGCCCAGCCGGGCGTCGTGCATGCCGAGCTTGGCCAAAGTCTCGACGGACAGCCGATCGATTGCCTGACGATCGGCACTGGTGCGAAGCAGGTCTGGCTCTACGCCCGCCAGCACCCCGGCGAGAGCATGGCGGAGCATTGGATCGAGGGCGCGCTCGACCTGCTGGCCGATCAGGCCGATCCGGTTGCAAAGGCATTACGCGACAAGGCGACCTTTCACGTCGTACCCAACATGAATCCCGATGGTTCCAGCCGAGGCAACCTGCGCACGAACGTAGTTGGCGTGAACCTCAATCGCGAATGGCATGCGCCAAGCCTCGAACGATCGCCCGAAGTGCTCCACGTCCTCAAGCGAATGGACGAAACCGGGTGTGATTTCGCCATGGACATCCATGGCGACGAAGCGATCCCGCAGGTCTTCATCGCTGGATTCGAGGGCATCCCGAACTGGACCGATCGCCAGGGTGAACTGTACCACGCCTTCCGCAACCGCCTTGCCGAACGCACCCGCGATTTCCAGACGAAGCGCGGCTATCACACTGCGGCGCCGGGCAAGGCAAATCTCTCAATGTCGACCAACCAGCTCGCCAATCGATTCGGCTGCGTCGCGATGACACTGGAAATGCCCTTCAAGGATCATGACGACAATCCCGAGCCGTTGTGCGGCTGGTCTCCAGCGCGTTGCGCGGCGCTTGCGCGCGAATGCCTCGCGACGCTGGCGGAAATGGTGGACGACCTGCGTTGAACCTTGCCGGCAGGCGCGGTCAAAAGCCGAACCTCTTGCACGCTGCGACATCCCGGCTAATAGGGCCCGCAGCTTAACAGGAGCCTCGTCGCCACATGCCCAAGCTTGTCCTGATCCGCCACGGCCAGTCATCCTGGAACCTTGAGAATCGGTTCACCGGCTGGTGGGACGTCGATCTCACCGCGCAGGGCGAGGCCGAGGCAAAGGCCGCCGGCGAATTGCTCAGCGAGCGCGGCCTCGATTTCGACATGACCTTCACGAGCTTTCAGACCCGCGCGATCAAGACGTTGAACATCGCGCTCGAGGCGATGGGGCGGCTCTGGCTCCCGGTCGAGAAGGACTGGCGCCTCAACGAGCGTCATTATGGCGGGCTTACCGGTCTCGACAAAGCCGAAACCGCGGCCAAGCATGGCGACGATCAGGTCAAGATCTGGCGCCGCAGCTTCGACGTGCCGCCGCCGCCGCTCGCTCCCGGCGGCGATTATGACCTCGCCGCCGACCGGCGCTACGCCGGCATCGCGATCCCGCAGACCGAAAGCCTGAAGGACACGATCGCACGAGTCCTGCCTTATTGGGACGCGCGAATCGCACCGGAGCTCAAGGCGGGAAAGCGAGTGCTGATCTCCGCGCACGGCAATTCACTACGCGCGCTGGTCAAGCATCTCTCGAACATTCCCGATGCGGAGATCACTGGCCTCGAGATCCCGACAGGCCAGCCGATCGTCTATGAACTCGACGACAATCTGGTCGCGACCGACCGCTATTATCTCGCCGAGCGGAGCTGAGCCCGGCGCTCGTACATCGCCTCGTCGGCACGCGCGACAAGCGATTCGGCATCATCGTCGAGATTGAGTTCGGCCAGGCCGATCGAAATGCCGATTCGCAGGCGCTGGCCGCCGACCATCATCGGCGCGCCTGCCACCGACTCGATCAGCGACGCGGCTTTTTCCTGGACTGCTACCGAGCCGATATTTTCGAGCAGCAACCCGAATTCGTCGCCGCCTATTCGAGCGACGACGTCAGTCGTCCGCACATGTGATTGCAGGATGCTTGCGACATGGATCAGCGCCGCATCCCCCGCGAGATGACCATGGCTGTCGTTGATCGTCTTGAGACCGTCGAGATCGACGAACATCACCCACGCCGTCGTGCCGTAACGCCTGCCATGCTGGACGCAGCGCTCGACCTCGCGGACGAAGCGGCGGCGGTTCGGCAGTGGGGTCAGCGTATCGGTATCAACCAGCCGCTCGAGTTCTTCGATACGATCGCGCATTTCCCCAAGCGCTGCGCTGAGAAGCTGGTTTTCGTCGATCTGCTGGAGGAGCAATTCACGCACGCGGGGCGTCAGTTCTTCGGCCGGAATCGCAGCCAGCGGTCCCTCCAAGGCATCCAATGCACGAGACGAACTGCTCTTGCGCAAAGCTTGGGCCCCATTCACGGCAAGCGGCGCCGGGCGCCATGAAAGACATCTATACGCCGATTTCGCAAAAATCAGTGAACCTTCTGTCGAGGTAGTTCAAGAGCACCGTTCGGCTTCGATGACTGGACATTGCCAATGCCCCTATGCCCGCATATGACCGCGTTTGGCGACGTGAGAGGACAGGATCGAAGATGGCCGAGCCGGCAGCGATTATCGGTATCATCATGGGTAGTCGCTCCGACTGGGAAACTATGCGCCACGCTTCCGAACTGCTGGCAGCACTCGATGTTCCCCACGAATGCAAGGTGATCTCGGCGCATCGGACTCCGGAGCGGCTGTATGACTACGCCCGTTCGGCAGTTTCGCGCGGCCTCGTTGCAATCATCGCAGGCGCAGGTGGCGCTGCGCATCTTCCGGGCATGACCGCATCGATGACTCGATTACCGGTCTTCGGCGTCCCGGTCGAAAGCCAGGCGCTCAAGGGCATGGATAGCCTCCTGTCGATCGTCCAGATGCCAGCCGGCATTCCGGTCGGCACGCTCGCGATCGGCAAGTCCGGCGCGATCAACGCCGGGCTGATCGCCGCCGCGGTTGCGGCTACGGCCGATCCGGCGCTTGGCGAACGGATCGATGCATGGCGCACGGCACAGACCGAATCCGTCCCGGTGGAGCCTGAATGACGGTTCCGCCTCTTTCGACGATCGGGATCATCGGCGGCGGGCAACTCGGGCGGATGCTCGCGGTGGCTGCGGCGCAACTCGGCTATCAATGCCACATCTACGCGCCCGACGAACGCAGCCCTGCAGCCGACGTTGCGCAGCTCTGGACGCGCGGCGACTATGACGACGCAGAGGCGATGGAGCGCTTCGCGCAGAGCGTGGACATACTGACTTACGAGTTCGAGAATATTCCGGTTGAGCCGGTGGCCGCGTTGACCGCGTTTCGCCGCGTCTCGCCAAATCCCGAGGCGCTCGGCATAGCCCAGGATCGCGCGCTGGAAAAGGCCTTCGTCGACAAGCTCGGCGCGCGGACCGCACCGTGGGCGACGGTCGATAGCCTGGACGACCTCAAGGCGGCGATCGCTCGCGTTGGCACGCCTGCAATCCTCAAGACCCGACGCGACGGCTATGACGGCAAGGGCCAGGCGCGGCTCAGGTCAATCGAGGATGCCGAGTCGGCCTGGACCGCGATCGGCGAACGACCGGCAATCCTCGAGGGCTTCGTAAACTTCGAACATGAATTCTCGATCATCATTGCGCGCGGCGCGGACGGACGGGTGGTGAGCTGGGATCCAGCCGAGAATTTTCACGTCAACGGCATATTGGATACCTCGACCGTGCCGGCACACCCGTCGATCCTCGCTGAGGCCGACGAAGCCCTGGCGCTCGCGGTCCGAATTGCCGAGGCGCTCGAATATATCGGCGTGCTCACGCTCGAATTCTTCGCGGCCGAAGGTGGGCCGGTGTTCAACGAGATGGCGCCGCGCGTGCATAATAGCGGCCACTGGACGATCGAAGGCGCGCTCACCTCGCAGTTCGAAAATCACGTTCGCGCAATCTGCGGCCTGCCGCTTGGCTCGACCGAACTCGTCGCGGGCGGCGCGCAGATGCGCAATTTGATTGGCGACCAGGCCAATGACTGGGGCGCGATTCTCGCCGATCCCCGCGCACATCTGCACCTCTACGCCAAACGTTTCCCCCGCCCCGGCCGCAAGATGGGGCACGTAACGATCGTCGGTTAATCCTGGCGCGCGCCGCTGAGCGGCATCACGCCCATCATGCCGGCATCGACGACGCCTTCGACCTCATATTCCGACACGGTAACGCGGACCTTGAGCGTCATCGGCATCGGCTTGCTGAGCTTCATCGACCAGGTGGCGGTATCGCCATCGACCTTGCCGCCATCTATCGGGGCGCTGCCAAGCTCGCCCGAGGCGTCGCCGCTAAAACTGTCACCGTCGCTTTTCAGGTTCAGGACGAATTCCTGCGGACCCATCGGGGTGCGGATCACCACATTCCATACGCCGTCGATGCTTGCCATTTCCTGTCCCCCCAATTGTGATTTGCAGAGCCCTTAGATCGGAAATGGCGATGACGCTACCGTGCCGTCATCACCTCGATTGGAAGGCCAAGCACATCGAGTTGCGGCCGTACCTTGGCGGCATCGCCGACCACCACCCAGAGCATCTTGCCGGGATCGAACGTGGCGCGGGCAGCCTTGTCGAGATCGGCCGCCGTAAGCGCACGATAGCGGGCGGCAAGATGGGTGTAATAATCGTCGGGTCGACCGAACAGCGAATTGGTCTGCATCGCGGTGAGCACGTCGGTCGAGGTTTCGAAGCTGCCGGGCAGTTCCCTGATGCTGCCGGTGGTCGTCCGATCAAGTTCCTCGGGCGTGACGCCCTTGCTTGAAAGGAAATCGTCGATGTCCGCCACCAGCGCCTGGATCGATGCGCCGGTCTTGTCGGTCTGCACGGGTGCGTGCAGCATCCAGGGCATACGCCCGACCATCCGGTTGACCGACGATCCGACGCCGTAGGACCAGGCCCGGGTTTCGCGCAGGTCCATATTGAGCCGCGACAGAAAGCTCGCGCCGAGCACCTCGTTGGCCGACAGCAGGTCGAGTATCTCCTGGTTTCCCTCGAGGCCAAGCACTTCCCCGCCGACGATCATCGACTGCGGCGAGTCCGGCCGATCGATCAGGATGATCCGACCGCTTGCCGGCGGGATTGGCGAGGCGACCTGCTTCAGCTGCCGTGTGCCGACCGGTTTCCAGTCGCCAAGTGCTGCATCGAGCTTCGCGACGATCTCGGCGAGCGGGGCATCGCTCACAACGAAAAGTTCGGCATTGTCCGGCCGCAGCCATGCCTGCTGGAACGCAATCATATCAGCCCGGGTCACGGTCTTGACCACCAGCGGATCGCCGGTGCCGGTGAAAGGGACGCCATAGGGATGCGCCTTGCCGTACAGCAAGGGCGGCAGCGCACGCATCGCGATCGCGCGGGGATCATTGAGTTCGGCCTCGATGCCGGCAAGCTGCTGGCTTCGCACGCGCTCGATCTCGACCGGGTCAAACGAGGGATTGCGGACGATGTCGGCGAAGAGATCCAGCGACGCCGCGAGGTTGGGCGTTAGCGCCGACAATCCGATGACGGTTCGGTCCATCGAAGCCTTGGCGCCGATCGCGGCGCCGAGGCGCTCCTGTTCCTCGGCGATCTGGATCGACGTGCGGCGCCTGGTGCCTTCGTCGAGGAGCGCCAGCGTAAATGCCTGCAGCCCGAGCTTGTCCTTGGGATCGGCGGCATTGCCCGCATCGAAGCTGAGCGAAAGCCGGGTCAGCGGCATGCCGGTGCGCTGGACGTACGAAAGCTTGATGCCATTGGCCAGCGTCGCATGCTGCACGGCGGGGAAATCGAGATCCTTGATGTCGCCGATGGTGGGAAGCCTCGAGCGATCGAGTCCACCGGGAGCGGGTGCGGAATCGACGCCCGGTTCGCGGAAATAAGACGGCCCTCGCGCTGCCCCCGAAGCCTGGACGGCCTTGGCCTCGTCATAGGGCGAGCGATCGCCCGGCGTGACCGTCAACTGGTAGGCCGGACGCGACAGCCACATTCGAGCGGTGGCCGAGACCGCCGCCGGGGTGGCGGCGGCATATTGGGCGAGCTGTCGTTTGTAGAAATCGGCATCGCCGCCGTAGAGCATGGCTTCGCCAAGCGTGTTGGCGTTGTCGCCGCTCGATTCCAGAGCATCGATTCGCCCGGTCACCTCGCGCATCGCGACTCGCTGGACTTCATCGGCGGTGGGGCCAGCCTTAAGGAAGCCGGCGACGATCGAATCGAGGCGCGCCGCAACCTTCGCCGGATCAATGCCCGGCTTCACGTCGGCGGTAACCTCGAACAGGCTGACTCGCTCGAAAGGCTGGACGCTCGCGGAAACGCTGACCGCGAGCTTCTCGCCCTTGACCAGTATATTGTCGAGCCGCGAGCTCGAAAGCCCGCCGAGCACGCCAGCGGCGATATCGAGCTTGACCAGATCAGCGCTGGTCAACCCCGGCACCACCCAGTTGCGATAGAGGCGCGTGGTCGCGACATGATCCTTCATCGCCTCGACCCTGGCCGCCGGGAGCGTCGATACGACCGCTGCGGCCGGGATCGCATCGGGCCCGCGCGGAATGGCGCCGAAATATTTCTCGACCCGCGGTCGCGCGGTGGCGGCGTCGATATCGCCCGAAAGGACCAGCACCGCATTGTTCGGGCCGTATTTTTCGCGAAACCACTGTTTGACGTCGTCGAGGCTCGCAGCATCGAGATCCGCCATCGAGCCGATCGTGCTGTGGTGGTAGGGATGGCCATCGGGAAACAGCGCTTCGAGCTGGGCATATTCGACGAGGCCATAAGGCTGGTTATCGCCCTGCCGCTTCTCGTTCTGGACGACCCCGCGCTGGGCATCGAGCTTTTCCTGCGTCATCGCGGGGAGCAGCCAGCCCATCCGGTCGCTTTCGAGGAACAATGCGGTCTCGATCGCGCCGGTGGGGACGGTCTCGTGATATTCGGTCCGATCGAACCAGGTCGAGGCGTTGTTGTTGGCGGCGCCGGCGGCCTGCGCGACCTCGTCGAAATTGGGGACATGCTGCGAACCGCCGAACATCAAATGCTCGAACAGGTGCGCGAAGCCGGTCTTGCCGGCCGGCTCGTCCTTCGACCCGACATGATACCAGACACCGACCGCGACGATCGGCGCCTTGCGATCGGTGTGGACGATGACCCGAAGCCCGTTGGCGAGTGTGAAATCCTCGTGCGGAATATCGACCTTCGCGACCAGCGTCGCCAGCGGCACCGGTGCCGCCGCCAGTGGTGAACCGGCAAGCAATGCACCGAGGCAGGCCCAAAACGCACGACGAGGCATTGCCATCTCCAGGATCCAGCTTTGTTTGATTGCCCGTAGCGACGCGCCGCTTGCGCGGGGATGAACGGGTCAATCGAAGCTTACGGTCACAAAAATCACGCAAATCGTGTTAGAAAGTTTCAAGGGATTGGAATTAAGGGGGATAGTGGGCTGATATCGCCTCACCTGAAGGGGATGCGTACGAGGCTTTCACCTATTTGTCAAGAGGTATTATCCTATACATGCCGCTTCGTCATCCCGGCGCAGGGCGGGATTCACGTTGCGGATTTTCCGCGATCGCTAGACCTGTGGGTCCCATGGATCCCGACTTTCGTCGGGATGACGAGGGGGGGGCGTCGGGATGACGAGGGGGGCGTCGGGACGTCCGGCGCGCGCGTCGGGATCTTACTTATTTACCGACCGTTGGAATGCGACGATGACATGACGGAATCCGCTGGAATGCAATGGAGCGCAAAATCTCTTCCAGCACCCCTTGTGTTGCTAAAATGCAACACCCATATGGCCAGCGCAAGGAAGGGGAACGCACTTCATGAACCTCGAAAAATTTACTGAGCGCGCCAAGGGGTTTCTCCAGTCGGCGCAGACCGTTGCAATTCGCATGAACCATCAGCGGATTTCGCCCGAGCATCTGCTCAAGGCGCTGCTCGAGGACGAGCAGGGCATGGCTTCCGGGCTCATCAAGGCGGCCGGCGGCGATGCCCCTACCGCGCTGCGCGAAACCGATCGCGCGCTGGCCAAGGTGCCACAGGTCTCCGGATCGGGCGCGCAGCAAGCGCCGGGGATCGACAACGACCTGATTCGCGTGCTCGACCAGGCCGAGCAAGTCGCGACCAAGGCTGGCGACAGCTATGTCACCGTTGAGCGGATGCTGCTCGCGATGGCACTTTCGCCGACCACCACCGCCGGCAAGGCGCTCGCTGAGGCAGGCGTGAAAGCCGAGGCGCTTAATGGCGCGATCAACCAGATTCGTGGCGGCCGCACGGCCGACACTGCATCGGCGGAGGATCGCTACGACGCGCTGAAGAAATTCGCGCGCGATCTCACCCAGGCCGCGCGCGACGGCAAGCTCGATCCGGTGATCGGCCGCGACGAGGAAATCCGCCGCACGATCCAGGTGCTCGCCCGCCGCACCAAGAATAATCCGGTGCTGATTGGCGAGCCCGGCGTCGGCAAGACCGCGATCGCCGAAGGCCTCGCGCTGCGCATCGTCAATGGTGACGTACCCGATGGGCTCAAGGGCCGTTCGCTGATGGCGCTCGACATGGGTTCGCTGATCGCAGGCGCCAAATATCGCGGCGAATTCGAGGAGCGGCTGAAAGGCGTGCTTGACGAGGTCAAGGGCGCAGAAGGCCAGATCGTGCTCTTCATCGACGAGATGCACCAGCTGGTTGGCGCGGGCAAAGGCGAAGGCGCAATGGACGCGTCCAACCTGCTCAAGCCTGCGCTCGCACGTGGCGAACTGCATTGCATCGGCGCGACGACACTCGACGAATATCGCAAATATGTCGAGAAGGACGCAGCGCTCGAACGGCGCTTCCAGCCGGTGTTCGTTGGCGAACCGACAGTCGAGGACACGATCTCGATCCTGCGCGGGCTGAAGGAAAAATACGAGCTGCACCATGGCGTGCGGATCACCGACAGCGCGCTGGTCGCGGCGGCGACGCTCAGCAATCGCTATATCTCCGACCGCTTCCTGCCCGACAAGGCGATCGACCTGATGGACGAGGCCGCATCCCGCCTGCGAATGGAGGTGGAATCAAAACCCGAGGAGATCGAGAATCTCGATCGGCGGATCATCCAGCTCAAGATCGAACGCGAGGCGCTTCGAAAGGAAACCGACGTCGCCTCGAAGGACCGGCTGGTCAACCTCGAGCGTGAACTCGCCGAGCTCGAGCAGCAATCGGCCGAGCTGACCGGTCGCTGGCAGGCCGAAAAGGAGAAGATCCAGGCCGAGGCGAAGCTCAAGGAACAGCTCGACGGTGCCCGGCTCGAACTCGAGCAGGCGCAGCGTCGCGGCGATCTCGGCCGTGCGGGCGAACTCAGCTACGGCACGATCCCCAATCTCGAACGCCAGCTCGAGGCGGCGCAGGTTGCCTCCGCGGGCGCGATGCTTCGCGAGGAAGTGACCGGCAACGATATCGCGGCAGTGGTCTCGCGCTGGACCGGCGTGCCAGTCGACAAGATGCTCGAGGGCGAGCGCGAGAAGCTGCTCCAGATGGAGCAGCAGATCGGCAAGCGCGTGATCGGGCAGAGCCAGGCGGTCGAGGCGGTGAGCCGCGCCGTGCGGCGTGCGCGCGCTGGCCTGCAGGATCCGAACCGGCCGTTGGGAAGCTTCCTGTTCCTCGGCCCGACCGGCGTCGGCAAGACCGAGCTGACCAAGGCGCTGGCCGGATTCCTGTTCGACGACGACTCGGCGATGGTCCGTATCGACATGTCCGAATATATGGAGAAGCATTCGGTGAGCCGCTTGATCGGCGCCCCGCCGGGCTATGTCGGCTATGACGAAGGCGGCGTGCTGACCGAAGCCGTGCGGCGGCGGCCCTATCAGGTCGTGCTGTTCGACGAGGTCGAGAAAGCGCATTCGGACGTGTTCAACATACTCCTCCAGGTGCTCGACGACGGGCGGCTCACCGATGGCCAGGGCCGAACGGTCGACTTCTCGAACACGCTCATCATCCTGACCTCGAACCTCGGCAGCCAGTATCTGACGAACCTCACCGAGGGGCAGGATGTCGAGACCGTCGAGCCGCAGGTGATGGACGTGGTGCGCGCGCATTTCCGGCCCGAATTCCTCAACCGGCTCGACGAGATCATCCTCTTCCACCGGCTTGGCCAGGACCATATGGGCCCGATCGTCGACATCCAGGTCGGGCGAGTCCAATCCCTGCTCAAGGATCGCAAGATCGTGCTGGTGCTGACCGACGCGGCGCGGACCTGGCTCGGGCGGGTGGGCTATGATCCGGTCTATGGGGCACGACCGCTCAAGCGCGCGGTGCAGCGATATATGCAGGATCCGCTCGCCGACGCGCTGCTCCGGGGCGAGATCCTCGACGGCAGCACGGTGACGATCGACGAGGGCGAACACGCGCTGACGATCAAGACCGGATGAGTGACGGACGCGCCTGCTTTGCCCTGAATGCCGCGCTTGAACCGGAGGCACTGGCAAAGCGCTTTGCCGAGCGCGGGCGGATCCAGATCATGGACTTCCTGGATCCGCCCGCCGCGACCATGCTGCACGATCATCTCGCGCGGCACCCCGACTGGCGCCATGTGATCAATTCGGGGACGAAGGTCTTCGAGACCGAGAGCGCGAGCATCGAAGCGATGCGCCGCGAAGAGCGTGAAACGCTCGACAAGGCAATCATGACTGCGGCCGTGCAGGGATTCCAGTTTCGCTACGACACGATCCGGATCGCCGACGAGCCCGAGGAACGCGGGCGATCGGCGACGCTGCTTGATGATTTCGCGAGCTTCATGAGTTCGCCGGAAACGCTCGAGTTCATTCGACGGATCACCGGGCGAAGCGAGATCGTCTTCGCCGACGCGCAGGCGACACGCTATCGGTCCGGCGATTTCCTGACCCGGCATGACGACAATGTTGCCGAAAAGAACCGCAGCCTTGCCTATGTGATGGCAGTCTCGCGCGACTGGCGGCCCGAATGGGGCGGGCTGCTGCTGTTCAACGACGCCGACGGCAATGTCATCGACACGATCGTACCGCGCTTCAACGCGCTCAGCCTCTTCACGGTGCCGCAGCCGCATAGCGTGAGCTATGTCGCGCCTTATGCTGGGGGTGTTCGGCTTTCGGTGACTGGGTGGTTGCGGTCGATGGCGCCGTAGGGGGGGCGTGGATGACGGAGGGGGCGTCGGGATGACGGACGGATAGGGGCGTGGCGGGTCGGGAACAAAGTCTAGCGCAGAGCATCCTCCGCCCAGCGGAGGGCCGCGTCGATATCGGCACCGTGATCGGCGGTCGCACGACGGTCGGCGTCAGCCTCGGCCTCGGCTGAGTAGCGCGTATCGGGTTGCTTGGCGTGCCGCGAAAGCCAGCGCTCGCATGCGGCGTCCAGGCCAGGCTCGGGCAGGGTGATCGCGAGCGCATCGGCCGCCTTGCGCGCAGCCACCCGGGGATCGGAGGCAAGTTCGTCGAGAGTCAGCCAGTGCGCGTCGCTCCAGCCTCCCTGCGCCGCGGCTTCGCGCAGCAATCGCATCTGGATCTCGTGCGCGACGACTGCGAGCGCGGCGAGCTTGCCGGGCTGGTCGGTCGATCGGCCGAGCGCCGCGGCGACGAGTTCGGCATTTTCGCTGCCGCGGGTCGAAAGATGGACGGCCGCGCGCGCGGCGAACGCCAGCCGCTCGGGGCCACCGCGAAACACAGCCCTGACGAATGCAGCGCGCGGCATCGTCAGGAACAGCGGCCGCACCGCCCGACCAGCGGCGCAGAGGTCCGGGGCGATGTTGTTGATCCAGTTCGAGGGCTTGACCACCACCGGCTCGTCGCGATCCCATCGCCGCCGCAATAGCGCCCACAGCGCCGGCATGATCGCAGCGAGATCGCCCTTGTCGCGACTTTCGCGATCGGCCGATGCGACATGATTGGCGAGATCGGCGAGGCAATTGGGCTCCCGCAGCACGAGCGATTGTCCGGGCTGGTCGAGCAGGCGCGAGAGGAGCGTCGATCCGCAAAATCCGACATGGAAGATGAGGCGATCGGGGCCAGGTGCTGCGATCGGGTGGTTCAGGATGTCGCGAAGGTCGACGTCGATCGAAACGCCGCTTGAAAAATCGCTGCGGCCGTCGATGAAGCTCGCGGAGCGCAGCGCCTCCGGATCGGCGGGGATGAATGTGATGCTGTTGCCGGCAAGCGAGACGCGGTGCGGCACGTAGCGCGGATTTTCGATAATGTCCGCGATCAGTGGTGCCATGTGTGGAAGCTAACCTTTGCATGCGGGAGGAGTCGAGGGAGGAGTCTTCGGGCGCGCAGACGCGCGCACCCACCCCCAACCCCTCCCTTTGCAGGGAGGGGAATAAGGGCCCTCTAGAATTTCGCCGAGATGCCGGCGAAGAAGCTCCGGCCGATCACATCGTAAGTGTTCGGGAAGGTGCTTCCGGCAGTCTTGTCGTTGCCGATCGTGTCGCCGATGATCGGTGATTTCTTGTCGAACACGTTCAGCACGCCGACGCGGAGCGTGATCTTGTCGGTGAGGTCGGCGATCAGCGTTTCGTCGAAATAGTTGAACGCCGGGATGGTCGACCGCAGGATATCGGTGCCGACATCCTCCTTCACCTTGCCGAAATACCGCCAGCGGCTGATCAGGGTGAAATTCTTCCAGCCGAGCGAGACATCGACGACATGCTTCCATTTCGGGATCGGCTCGAGGTTGCAGGCCGAACCGAACCGGCCGGCGCACTGGACGACATCAGCGGACGGATCGGCCTTGATCGAGTAGGTCCGCGTATAGGTGCCCATCACCGAGACGCCGTAGTTGAACCCTTCGCGCTCGCCGCCCCGGTAGGTTGCGGTGAGGTCGATGCCGCTGGTCTTGAGCGAGGCGACGTTGCCAAGCGTTGCGGGAACGCCGACTTCGGTGGGGCCACTGAGCGATCCGGTCAGCGAGTTGCGGACGATGCCTGAGCAGGCCCGGCTGGTCGGATCGAGATCGACGTTGAAGCATTGCGCCACAGTGACGAACGGCGGGGTATCGTCGATCGCGTTGGCGATGCCGATGTTGAAATAATCGATCGAGAAGGAGAAGTTGCGCATGCTTGGCGGGCTCACCACCACGCCGAAGGTGTAGGTATCCGATTTCTCGGCCTGCAGCTGCGTATTGCCGCCAGTAAAGATGTTGATCTGCCCGGAGATCGGGTCCGGGATAATCCCGATGCTGCCTGCCGGGGCTCCTTGCGCAATGCAGATCGCAGCGACTTGAGCGCTGATGCCTGGGCCAGCGCAGGGATCAGCGCTCAGGCTTCCCGTCCCAGCGACGACCGGTGAGAAGAGTTCATAGACGTTCGGGGCGCGGACTGCGCGCTGATAGATTCCCCGGAACCGGACGCCTTCGACCGGTGACCAGTCGCCGCCGGCCTTGTAGGTGGAGACATTGCCGACGGTGGAATATTTCGAATAGCGGAAGCCGCCTTCGAGATTGAGCGCGTAGAAGAAGGGCCGGTCCTGGACGATCGGGATCTTGAGCTCGGCAAAGGCTTCCTTGACGTTGTATTTGCCGGAGATATTCTGCCCCTGACCGTAATAGATCAGATCGCCTGACGCATAATTATCGTCGACCTTGGTGACCCCTTTTTCCTCGCGATATTCCACGCCGACCGAGAAGGCGGCGGGATGCTCCGCAAACGGGCTTTTGAGGAAGCTGATATCGCCCGAAAGGCTGCCGCCAGCGACGAACTGCGAGGTCTTGGTATCCTGCAGCGCGTTGCGCAGCACGAAGCCGAGTTGGTTCGCCGGTATCGGCGTGGTCGTGAACAGGTTGAGCGGGACGCAGCCTCCGGCCGGGTTGAAACAGGCCGGGCCAGAGGGGCCCGCGACGACGTCGAGCGCCTGCTGGAGCGCCGTGTAGGAGAGATCGTTCATCAGCACTTCGTGGCGCTTGGTCTCGCCATATTGGGCGAAGACATCCCAATGCAGCGTGTCGCCGAGATTGCCGCGAAGGCCGCCGACGAACTGATAATTGGTGGTATCGTGCTTCTCGACCCGCCCGCCGGTCTCGACAATGCGGCGGCGGATACCGATTTGCGATGTGCCGGCGCGCGCGGTTGGATCATCCGCGACGCCGGAGCCATCGTTGATCACGGCGGTCGGCCCGAAGAACACGGCCCGTTCGTCATCGGTGAGGAATGGATTGCTTGGATCGATGTTGAAGAAGAAGCCGGCGGTGGCGGTTGGCGCCAGCGTGGTTTCGACCTTGACGCGGGTATAGCTTGCACGGCCGTAGAACTCGATGTCGTCGGTCAGCTCGTAGCGGCCGAGCGCCATCACGTTGTAGCGCTCGAACGGCAGCTGGGCATAGTTTACCGGGGTGTAGTTGTAGAGCTGGACATCCGTGGTGAGGGTGCCCGCATCGGTGACCTGCAGGAGATCGAGTCCGGGCACTTCGAAGGCGGTCGGCACTGTGTTGCTCGAACCGCCGCTGCTGACGAGATCGCTCGAATCGATCGCGACGCTGTTGCGCGCCCGCGCACCGAACTTGACGCCCTCGCGCCTGGACCAGCCACCCGAGACGACGATATTGCCGCGATCGCCGAGCTTGAAGCCGGCGGTCAGACTCGTGTCGTAAAGTTCGCCGTCGCCATGGCCGGAGACCTGCGCGCTGCCATCGGCGCGGAAGCCCTCGAAGCGATCGTCGAGGATGAAGTTTACGACGCCGGCAATCGCATCCGATCCGTAGACCGCCGAAGCGCCGCCGGTGAGGATGTCGATTCGCTTGATCAGCGCGGTGGGGATGGTGTTGACGTCGACCGAGCCGGACGTGTCGTAGATCGGCGCGCGCTTGCCGTCGATCAGCACGAGCGTGCGGAACGAGCTGAGGCCGCGCAGATCGACCGTGGCGGCGCCGTCGCCGGGATTGTTGCTGGCGGACCCATAGCCCGACACGAATTGCGGGTTGGATGTCAGGATCTGCTCGACGGTGACGGTATTGCTCGCCTTCAGCGCTTCGCTCGACAGCACCGCGACCGGGCTGCTGGCTTCAAGGTCTGGCCGGGCAATGCGCGATCCGGTGACGATGATGACATCATTATCGGTCTTCGCCGTGGGTGCCGCAGGCGTGGTTGCGACCTGTGCCGAAGCCGGCGTCGCCAGCATCCCCGACAGCCCGAGCGCGAAAAGTCCCACGCCGGTGCAGAGCCGGGCGCGAAAAACTCTCGATAACGTTGCTTCCATGTACAAGTCCCTTCCAGGAGATAAGCAGGCCGTCAGTCCCGAGATGCGCTTCGGAACTTTCAGTCATGTCAGTAAAATGCACGAAGGGGACTTTCGGGTGAAGCCAAGGTCCCGTAAAATTGCGATTTTATGGAACTGTCGCCATTAAGCAACACTGGTGTAAGTAAGTCGCTGAAAAATCATACAGTTGTACAACAAGCGATCGGGGATGAAGTGGGTGACGCAGGCATGACGGCGACGCTGGATATCTGCCCCCGTTCCGTCCTATGGCTGGCGGATGGCCAACACTCCCCTTTTCGCCCCCGATGCCGATGCGATCGAGGCGCTTGCGCGCGTCGTGATTGCGCGGCTGCCCGTTGTGTTTCGCGACCATCTCGAGGACGTCGTCCTGCGCGTCGAGGAGTTTGCGGACCAGGAGACGCTCGACGAGCTCGAGGTCGAGGATCCCTTCGCCCTCAGCGGGCTCTACAGCGGGCGGCCGCTGACCGAGAAAAGCTCCATGGATTCGGGAACGCTGCCCGACATGATCCATCTCTATCGTCGTGCGCTTATCGACGAATGGGCTGACACCGGGCTCAGCCTGGAGGCACTGATCGCGCATGTCGTGATCCACGAGATCGGGCATCATCTCGGCTATAGCGATGCCGAAATGGCAGCGATCGAGTCGGCGGTGGAATGAAGGCAGCGCGGCTCGCGTTCGACAATGTCGCCTGCCTGCGCGGCGAGCGATTGCTCTTCGAAGACCTTTCCTTCGCCATCGAAGCGGGAGGCGCCGCGATCGTCGTCGGCCCCAATGGCGTCGGCAAGTCGAGCCTGCTGCGGATCGCCGCCGGGTTGCTTCATCACATGGCCGGGCTCGTAACCCGCGACGGGACAATCGCATTCCTCGGCGAGCAGGCCGCCCTCGACACAGCGATGCCACTGCGGCGCGCGCTTGGCTACTGGGCCGCTATCGACGGCGCGCATGACAGTGCGATCGACGCTGCTCTCGATGCACTCGCGATCGCGCCACTTGCCGACGTGCCAGTGCGGATGCTCTCTACCGGGCAGCGGCGGCGCGCGGGGCTGGCACGCGTGATGCTGGGCGGCGCAAGGATCTGGCTGCTCGACGAGCCCGGCAATGGCCTGGACACCGCGACGCTCGACCTGCTTGGCGATGCGATGGCCGCGCATCGCGCCGGCGGCGGCCTGATACTCGCCGCGACGCATCAGCCGATCGGCATGCCCGACGCGCAGGAAATCAGGCTGTGAGCCCACTGGCCCATATCGTTCGTCGCGATCTTTCGCTCGCCTTCGGGCAAGGCGGCGCGCTGCTGCCGCTGGTGTTCTTCATGCTGGTCGCGACGCTCTATCCCTTCGCGGTGGGGCCCGACGCGACGATCATGGGCCGCACAGGTGGCGGCGTGCTCTGGATGGCAGCACTGCTGGCTGCGCTGTTGCCGATCGACCGGCTGGTGTTGCCCGATGCCGAGGCAGGGGTGCTCGATCAATATGTCGTTCGTGGACTGGCGGACGAGGCCGTGGCGAGCGCCAAGATAATCGCGCACTGGCTGAGCTTCGGGCCGCCGCTGATGATCGCCGTGCTACCCGCCGCTGGGCTGCTTCGACTGGATGGCGTAGTGGTGATGCGGATCGAGCTTGGCCTTGCGATCGGTACGCCGGGGCTTGCCGCGCTTGCTCTGGCGACCGCGAGCCTGACGGCGGGCGTACGGGGCGCCGGAGCGCTCGCCGGCCTGCTGATGCTGCCACTGGCGATCCCGCTGCTTATTTTCGGTGCGGGATCGCTCGCACCCGGGGGCTCCGGGGCAATCAAGCTGCTTGCTGCCACGTCGCTGCTGCTGGTCGCGGGGGCGCCCTTTGCGGCGGGTGCAGCGCTGCGTGCGATGCGGGAGTAGCGCCCCGTGTTCCCCTCCCTGGCAGGGAGGGGTTAGGGGTGGGTCGAAGAGTGCGGCCGGGGTAAGAAGCCTTTTTGGGCGCGCAGACGCGCGCACCCACCCCTCGCCCCTCCCTTTCAGGGAGGGGATTCTGGAGGGTCTAGCCCTCCCAAAGGATCAGGCGGAAACTGCCACGATCGAATGCTTGCGGCGCCGCATCGCGCCACCGACAAGGCCAAGGCCGACAATGGCCAGCGCCCAGCCCGCAGGCTCGGGAACGCCGCCGGCGCCAGTGCCGACATCAAATGCGATCGTGCCGAAGTTATCGCCGTTGTTCGAATCCCAATAATAGAGATTGAGCGTACCGGTATCCCAGGCCGAGCCCGAGAAATTGGCGCCGAGCAACTGGAAGACACCGTTGATTTCGCCGACCAGCGAGCCGAACGGCAGATTGAGGCCATGAAGGCCGAGCAATCCGAAATCGGCGCCGATCTGGGTGCCTACTGCCTGGCCCGAATCATCGGCTGCGGTGGCGAGGCGAACGGCGGTAAGGCCGTTGGCATCCGAAAAGCGTGGTAGCGCTCCAGCGCTCCAGAGATCGTCGGTGCTCGAACTGATCGTGATCGCATCGCCGGACGATACCGCGACAGTCGGCAGGCCTGTGCCACCGGTAGTGCTGTTGGCCATGGCATCGACCACGAACGTGGCCGCCGCCGCTGGAACTGCCGAGCATAACGAGGCGGCCAATGCCGCTCCCAGAACCGTACGCATCGCAAAACACTCCCCAGTGGCTGTTCCACCAAGGCCTATAATCGCCGAACCCGATAAAGGGTCCATAAGCATTCCCATTTTCGTCGATTTTTCCGCTCGTTAGGTCGCTCGGAAAATCATCGGGTCCAGCGCGCGAAAATCGCGGTGGGCAGGAGCAGGCCGCGCGCTTCTTCGCGGACCGCCATTTCGCCGACTTCGACGGTTCCGCCGAGATCGGCCATCGCCTGGCGGAGCAGCTCGCCGATCGCGAGCGCAGACATGCGGACCGCGTAGACGGTGAGCACAAGAAAACGGGACTTCTCGTCGAGCAGGCTGCGGCAATCCGCAATCAACGCGGGGAGATGCTCCTCGAGGCGCCAGATTTCGCCGTTCGGGCCTCGGCCGAACTTGGGCGGATCGAGGAAGATGCCATCATAACGACGCTCCCGCCGGACTTCGCGGGCGGTGAACTTGGCGGCATCATCGATGATCCAGCGGATCGGCCGATCGGCCATGTCGGCAAGAAAGGCATTGGCCCTGCCCGCTTCGACCGACTTTTTCGACGCATCGACATGCACCATCCGCGCACCCTTTGCGGCGAGCGCGAGCGTACCGACCCCGGTGTAGCCGAACAGGTTGAGGATCTCGTCGTCGGGCTGGACTCGTTCGCGCATCCAGTTCCACTGCGGCGCCATGTCCGGGAAAAAGCCGAGATGGCGAAAGGGCGTGCACAAGGCGGTGAAGCGGATATCCTCCCACTTCATGTGCCAGCCCTTGTGGGGAACATCGCGATCGAGATGCCAGCGGCCGCCGCCATCATCGTCGGAAGCACCGATGAACTCGCCATTGGCGGTCCAGAAATCCTCGGCCGGTGCCCACATCGCCTGGGGTTCCGGACGGATGAAGCTGTAGGGGCCGTAGCGTTCGAGCTTGCGGCCATTTCCGGAATCAACGAGGCCGTAGTCGTCCCACGGCTCGGCGACGATGGTCTGGAGCGCGGTCATGCTGCTTTCGCCAGCGTCCCACCGACGGTCGCCAGCGCCTTGGGTCCGGCGAGCGCGGACTGCCCCGCGCGGCGGGCATCGGCGATGGTGACAGATTCGATCTGTTCGACCGATTCGACCGGCGTGATGATTCGGCCATGGATCTGGAGCTGGCGGGCGAGATGGTCGCAGCGCGTGGCGACCGATTCGAGGCCCATCAACAGCCCGGCCTTTGCCTGCGCCTTTGCGCGCGCGAGCTCGGCATCGTCGAGCGTATCGGCGGTGCGCGCGAGCACTTCCTCCGCAAGCTTGTACGCATTGCCAGAGGCGGCGCGCTGGGCCGCGCAATAGACCCCGAGCATGCCCGTATCGGCAAAGGGCTGCGCCCAGGCATAGACGCTGTAGGCGAGGCCGCGCTGTTCGCGCAGTTCCTGGAACAGGCGCGACGACATGCCACCACCGGCGACCGACGCAAACAGCGACATCGCATGGAGATCCGCATCGCGATAACCGGGCGCGGGATAGGCGAAGGCCAGATGAAGCTGATCGAAACGGCGGCGATCATGGTGCGTGCCGGGCTTGAAGATCGCGCTTGCCATCGGCTTCACTGGCGCCACTTCCAGATCACCGAAACGCGCCTCGACGAGACGGAGAAGCTCTTCCTCATCGACCTTGCCAGCCGCCGCGATGACGAGGCGCGAGGGATGATATTGGTCGGCGATCCAGCTTTTCATCGCGGGGACGTCGATCGCGGCAATGCTGGCCTCGCTGCCGAGAACGGGAAGGCCGAGCGATTGGCCGCCAAAGGCGACGGCGGAGAGGTGATCGAAGATGATGTCGTCTGGCGTGTCGCGCGCCTCGCCGAGCTCGGCAAGCACGACCTGGCGCTCGCGTTCGAGCTCCTCGGCATCGAAATGCGAGGCGCGGACGAGATCGGCGATGATATCGAGCCCGAGTTGCAGATCGCCCGCCAGCAGCCGCGCGTGGAAGACGGTGTGATCCCGCGCGGTCCACGCGTTGAGCGAGCCTCCGCGATCCTCGACGGCCTCGGCAATCGCGCGCGCATCACGCGATCCGGCACCCTTGAACACCATATGCTCGACCATGTGGGCCAGGCCGGAAAGCCCTTCAGGCTCAGAGCGCGAGCCGACATCGGCGTAGAGCCCGACCGCAAGCGTTTCCACCCCGTCCATTGGCTCGACCGCTATGGTCAGCCCATTAGGCAGGCGGTGGGAATGTGCGGTCACGAAATCTCCCTGGCATGTTGCGCGATATAGGTTTCGACCGCTTCGAGCGTCGCGGGGAGGACCTGATAGCGCTCCTCGCGCTCGAACAGTCCGGCGATGCGCGACGGCTGCGGCGGGCGCTGCCCGATCGCACGCTCCACCGCGTCGCGGAACTTGGTTGGATGGGCAGTGGCAAGCGTGACGACGGGAACATCCGCCGGCAGATCGGCGACACGAGCGGCGGCTAGCCCGATCGCGGTATGCGGATCGACGATCTGGCCGGCCTTGTCGAATGCCCAGCGCATCGCCAGCGACATGCTGTCGGGATCGACTCGGGTGCTGGAGAACAGCTTTGCTGCCTCCTCGCGCATGGCGGGAGCGATTTCCATGCGGCGGGTCGCTTCGAAACTGGCCATGGTCGCCGATACCTCAGCGCCGTCGCGACCGTGGAGATCGAACAGCAGCCGCTCGAAATTCGAGCTGACCTGGATGTCCATCGAGGGCGCTGCAGTCGGCGTGACGGTGCCTACCGAATAGTCACCGGCCGAAAGCGCGCGATGGAGGATATCGTTGACGTTCGTCGCGACGATGAGCTTCGCGATCGGAAGCCCCATTCGACTTGCGACATAGCCTGCGAACACGTCGCCGAAATTGCCGGTAGGCACCGAGAAGGCGATCGGGCGATCAGGCGCGCCGAGGCGGACCGCGGCGTAGAAATAATAGACGATCTGGGCCATCAGCCGCGCCCAGTTGATCGAATTGACCGCAGACAGCGCGAAGCGGCCAGCAAAGGCCTGGTGCGCGAACATCGCCTTCACCATCGCCTGCGCGTCGTCGAAGCTGCCTTCGATCGCGATATTGTGGACATTGGGCGCAAGCACCGTGGTCATCTGACGACGCTGGACGTCGGAGACGCGGCCCTGCGGATGCAGCATGAAGATATCGACCTTCGCGCGACCAGCGAGAGCGTCGATCGCGGCGGAGCCGGTATCGCCCGAGGTTGCGCCGACGACGGTGAGGTGCGTGTCGCGAGTCGAAAGGAAGCGCTCGAACATCAGCCCGAGGAGCTGAAGCGCGACATCCTTGAAGGCGAGCGTCGGGCCGTGGAAGAGCTCGAGCAGCCAATGGCGATGATCGAGCTGGACGAGCGGGGTGACCGCGGCGTGATCGAAACGGCCGTAGGCGGCGGTGCAGAGCTGGCGAAGCGCGGCATCGTCGAGCGATCCCGCGACGAACGGCCGCATCACCGCGACGGCGGTCTCGACATAGGAAAGCCCGGCGAGCCCGGCGATTTCGGCCTTCGACAGAGTGGGCCAGCTTTCGGGGACGTAAAGGCCCCCGTCGGACGCGAGCCCGGCAAGCGTGACATCCTCGAACGACAGGATCGGGGCCGCGCCCCTGGTGCTGATATACCGCATGGGGCCGCGCCTTAGCGGTCCGGGCCCTTGCGGGCAAGTTTCAGCCGCTGCCGCAGCGCAAGCAGGTAGATCAGCACCGCCACACCGGCGAACAGGAACCATTGCACGGCATAGGAAAGGTGGTTGTTCGGCAGGTCGGCAGGCGAGGGCAATGCGCTTGGCTCGAGCCCCGGCGCTGCCTTCTCGGCGACGAGCAGGTAGACGTGGGCGGTGTCGCGCGCGAGAATGCCGCTCACCGGCCCGCCGGAATAGCCGACGGGTGGATTGCTGCGTTCGGACCAGCCGAAATCGACGGCCATACCGGGGCCTT
The DNA here is from genome assembly GCA_947476425.1 of Sphingomonadaceae bacterium. Lineage (GTDB taxonomy): Bacteria > Pseudomonadota > Alphaproteobacteria > Sphingomonadales > Sphingomonadaceae > CANJQJ01. The sequence goes on from CANJQJ010000005.1 coordinate 44,345, forward strand.
CAGCGCCCGTGCGGCAATGCGCGATATGGCGCCAGCCGCTGCGTCCGGTGCGGTCACGCCCGGCGCGCGCGGTCCAGTCGATCGCCTGCAGGCAATAGCCATGGGCGTGGCGGAACAGCAGGGCATCGTCGGGAACGGGAACGGCTGGGAAGGCGACCTCAGGCAGGCTCATATTCTCCTGGTAGCGCGTAAGCAGCCCGGCCTTCCAGTCGGCACGGTGGAGCTGCCAGATGCCGAGACCGATCATCGCGGCGACGGCGAGCGCGACGATCAGCGTGGACAGGAGCGGGAGCCGCTTCACGGTTCGCGATCGACGATTCGGCCTTCGCGCGCGGCGTTGCGATATTCGAGCGCGATCAGCATGCCCTTGCCAAGCCGAAGCAGCCCTACCGTCAGGACGAGGGTGACGACTGGCCAGATCAGCAGGTGGACCCAGAAGGGCGGCTCGGCGGACAGCTCGAGCCAGATGGCGAGACCGGTCACGATCCCGCCGACGATGAACACCAGGAAGGCGGCGGGCCCGTCGCCGACGTTGAACGCGGCAAAGTCGAGCCCGCATGCACGGCATCGCGGCGCAAAGCGGATCAATCCCTCGAACAGGGTCCGCGCGGCGCAGCGAGGGCAACGGCCGCCGAGGCCCGCCTGAAGCGGAGACGGCGGCGTCACGATGTTAACCGCCGTGGACCGGTGCGCCCCAGCCACCCCATACGTAGATCGAGGCGAAAAGGAACAGCCATACGACGTCGACGAAATGCCAGTACCAGGCGGCAGCCTCGAAGCCGAAATGCTGCTTGGCCGTGAAATCGCCCTTGTACGCGCGGATCAGGCAGACGCTCAGGAAGATCGTGCCGATGATCACATGGAAGCCGTGGAAGCCAGTCGCCATGTAGAACGCCGCGCCATAGTTCACGCCCTTGAAGGGGAATGGTGCATGGGCATATTCCCAGGCCTGGATGCTCGAGAAGAGCAGGCCGAGCAGGATGGTGATCCACAAGCCAGAGATGAGCCCCTTGCGATCGCCCTTGAGCAGCGCGTGGTGCGCCCAGGTGACCGTCGTGCCCGAGCAGAGCAGGATCAGCGTGTTGAGCAGCGGGAATGCGAAGGGATCGAGAACCTCGATGCCCTTGGCCGGGAATACGCCCGGCGCGAGCGATACGGTTTTCGCCGATGCGATGATCGAGGTGGCACCGTTGATGACCTCGACCGGGGCGGGGAACAGGGCGAAATCGAAGAACGCCCAGAACCAGCCAACGAAGAACATCACTTCGGAAGCGATGAACAGGATCATGCCATAACGCAGATGGAGGCTGACGACCGGCGTATGATCGCCGGCATGGGCCTCGCGGATCACGTCCGACCACCAGCTGAACATCGTGAACAGCACGCCGGCGAGGCCGAGCAGGAATACCCAGCCGCCAAAGGGAGCACTGTGCATCCACATGATGCCGCCCGACGCCATCGTAAGCGCCGACATCGAGCCCACGAGGGGCCAGATGCTGGGTGGTAGAATATGATAATCGTGGGTCTTTGCGCCGGCCATTAATCTGCCCCTCGTCTGCCTGTCATTGTCTCTAGCTGCTCGCCTTGCCCGCTGCCACCGGGAAGAAGGTATAGGAGAGCGTAATTTCACTGATATCCCGCGTATCGGGATCGTCGATCAGCTTGGGATCGACGTAGAAGATTACCGGCATGCGCACGCGCTCGCCTGGCTTGAGCGTCTGCTCGGTAAAGCAGAAGCACTGGATCTTGGTAAAATACTGACCGCTTTGACCGGGCGTGACGTTGAACGTCGCGTTGCCCGTGATCACATGATCGGTGTTATTGATCGCCTCAAACCAGGCCATGTTGCGAGCGCCTACGGCAATCTTCACGACATTTTTCTCGGGCCGGAAGGTCCAGCCCATCCCCGGAGCGACATTCGCGTCGAAGCGGACATTCATCAGCTTGCCGGTGACGGATACCGGAGCAGAGAGCGCCGAGGCACGCTGGGTGGTGCCGCCAAAGCCGGTCGACTGGCAAAACGCCCGATAGAGCGGCACTGCGGCAAAGCCCAGCATGAGCATCGCAAGCGGCAGCAGCGCCACCGCAATGACCGTCCGGTTATATCGAGGTTGTACCGCTACCATCGCTCAGTTCATCTTTGCGATCGAGATCGCGAAAAAGAGAATGACGAACGCGCCGAGCACAATCGCCATCGCGATCGCGCGGGATTGCTGGCGTCGCTGATATTCGCGCTGGTCTTCGGGTTTCATGCCAGCACCAGGCGATCTGCGACAAGCGCGCCGAACATGCCGAACAGATAGATGATCGAGAACCAGAACAGCCGCCGCTCGGGCTTCATCGCCGCCTGGTCAGTCTCGGTATTGAAACCGACGCGAAGCGCAAGCGCGAGGAAAATAGCCGATAGCAGCACGGCAGTTCCGCCGTAGATCGCACCGGTCAGCCCGAGCGGCCAGGGCGCAATAGCAACCGCGACCATCGGCAGCGTGTAGAGCATGATCTGAACACGGGTCGCACGTACGCCGGCTACGACCGGCAGCATCGGCACGCCCGCATTCGCATAATCGCTTCGCACGAACAGCGAGAGCGCCCAGAAATGCGGCGGGGTCCACAGGAAGATCAAAGCGAACAGCAAAGCGGGCAGGAGTGCTACTGATCCAGTCGCCGCCGCCCAGCCGATCAGCGGCGGAAATGCGCCCGCGGCGCCGCCGATGACGATATTCTGCGGCGTCCGCCGCTTGAGCCACACGGTGTAGACCAGCACGTAGAAAAGTATCGAAACCGCCAGGATCGCGGCGGAGAGCAGGTTGACCGCCAACCCCATCAACAGCACCGAGAAGGCGCCGAGGCCGACGCCGAAATGCAGCGCCGACTGGCGATCCATCCGGCCCGCAGGCAGCGGACGTGATGCGGTACGCTTCATCAGCGCATCGATATCGGATTCATACCATTGGTTGAGCGCAGCCGCCGCACCGGCGCCAAGCGCGATGCAGAGAATGGCCGTGAAGGCGAGCACGGGATGAATGCCGTGCGGCGCCGCCAGCATCCCGCACAGGCCGGTGAAGACGACAAGCGTCATCACGCGCGGCTTGGTCAGCGCGAGAAAATCCCGCCAATCGGCGGCAAGCGGCTGGATCTCGGTCAAACTATTTGTCGTCACAATCGTGTTTGCCTTCAATGCCCCTGCCGCCCGTGCGGAAGAGGATCGGGTGAAGGCCTTCTACTGTCTCCAGAACGATCCGAAACCAGAAGAAGACCCTCACCCTCCCACCGCGTCGCGGCAGGACCGCCCTCCCCCGCGAAACGGGAGAGGGCTTTTTCCAAGCCTCAGTCGATCCGCGGAAGCGTTTCGAACTGATGGTATGGCGGCGGGCTCGACAGCGTCCACTCAAGCGTGGTCGCGCCTTCGCCCCAATAATTGCCTTCGACCTTCGGGCCGGCGAACATCGACCAGAAGACGTTGATGAAGAAGATCACCATGCCGACGGCCATCATGAAATAGCCATTGGTTGCGATGTGGTTCCAGTAGGCGAAGGCGTCCGGATAATCCGGGATACGGCGCGGCATGCCCTCGAGGCCAAGGAAGTGCATCGGGAAGAACATGACGTTCACGCCGACGAAGAAGATCCAGAAATGCAGCTGGCCTAGGAGCTCGTTATACTGGCGACCGGTCATCTTGCCGAACCAGTAGTAGAAGCCCGCGAACAGCGAGAACACGGCGCCGAGCGACAACACATAGTGGAGGTGCGCGACGACGTAATAGGTGTCCTGGACGACGTCATCGATGCCGCCGTTGGAGAGCACGACACCAGTCACGCCGCCAACGGTGAACATGAAGATGAAGCCCATCGCCCACAGCATCGGGGTCTTGAAGGACAGCGAACCGCCCCACATCGTCGCGATCCACGAGAAGATCTTGATGCCGGTCGGCACCGCGATCACCATCGTCGCCGCGGTGAAGTACATCTTCGTGTTTACGCTCATGCCGGTGGTGTACATGTGGTGCGCCCACACGACGAAGCCGACCACGCCGATCGCGACCATCGCGTAGGCCATGCCGAGATAGCCGAACACCGGCTTCTTGGAGAAGGTCGAGATCACCTGGCTGACGATGCCAAAGCCCGGCAGGATCATGATGTACACTTCGGGATGGCCGAAGAACCAGAACAGATGCTGGTAAAGCTCGGGATCGCCGCCGCCCGACGCATCGTAGAATGTCGTGCCGAAGTTACGATCGGTGAGCAGCATCGTGATCGCAGCGGCGAGGACCGGAAGCGCGAGAAGAAGCAGGAAGGCGGTGACCAGCACCGACCACACGAACAGCGGCATCTTGTGGAGGGTCATCCCCGGTGCGCGCATGTTGAAGATGGTGGTGATGAAATTGATCGCGCCGAGGATCGAGGAGGCGCCCGCAAGGTGGAGCGAGAGGATCGCCATGTCGACCGCAGGCCCAGGCGAACCGCTCGTCGAGAGCGGGGCATAGACCGTCCAGCCGGTGCCAGCGCCATTGCCGGTCCCGCCCGACACGAAGGTCGAGCCGAGCAGCAGCGTGAATGCCGGGATCATCAGCCAGAAGCTGACATTGTTCATGCGCGGGAACGCCATGTCGGGCGCGCCGATCATGATCGGGACGAACCAGTTGCCGAAGCCGCCGATGATCGCGGGCATCACCATGAAGAACACCATGATCAGGCCGTGCGCGGTAATCAGCACGTTCCACATGTGGAGCGCGGTATCGAGATTGGTCGTGCCCGCCCAAAGCGGGAGATACTGGATGCCCGGCTCGGCGAGTTCGAGGCGCATGAGCCCCGAGATCGCGCCGCCGATGATCCCCGCGAAAATCGCGAAAATCAAATAGAGGGTGCCGATGTCCTTGTGATTGGTGGACATGAACCAGCGTTGGAAGAACGCCGGCTTGTGATCCGCGTCATGATGATGCTCATGCGCGTGATCGCCTTGGAAATGAAGGGCGTTTGCGGTTGTATCGGTCATCGACTCTCAATCCTTACGACGCGGTCGCGGGCTTGGCAGTGGGTGCTGCTGGTGCGGCAGCGGCAGTCGCAGCCGGGGCAGGCTTTCCGGACATGGTGCCGCCCTTCGTCTTCACCCATTCAGCGAACCTGGCAGGTGGAACCACTTCGACCGCGATCGGCATGAAGCCGTGGCGCGCGCCGCAGAGTTCCGAGCACTGGCCGAAATAGACGCCGGTCTTGTTGGCCGGGACCTTGAACCAGGTCTCGTTGAGGCGGCCGGGGACTGCGTCCATCTTGATCCAGAAGGCGGGGACCGCGAAGCTGTGGATGACGTCGTTCGAGGTCGTGATGATCTTCACCACTGCACCGGCCGGGACGACCATGCGTTCATCGACCGCAAGCAGGCGGGGACCGTCGTCGTCGGTACGGGCGCGATCCTTGGGACCGACCTGATCCTTCTCCTTGAGAAGGTTCGAGACGACCTCGAAATCGCCATTGTCCGGATACTGATAGGTCCAGTACCACTGGTTTCCGATCACCTTGACGGTGAGATCGGCCTTGGGCGGATTGAACTGATGCGCCAGCAGTCGGATCGAAGGCACCGCGATCCCGACGAGGATCAGGACCGGAAGCAGCGTCCAGACGATCTCGATCAACGTGTTGTGCGAAGTCTTCGAGGGCACCGGGTTCGCAGCGGCGCGGAAGCGCGCCATCACGAACAGGAGCAGCCCGAGCACGAACAGCGAGATCACCGTGATGAGCGGCAGCAGGATCTTGTTGTGCATGAACTCGGCTTCGTTGCCGATGTCAGTCACCTGAGGCTGCGTTCCGAGCGCACCGGAAATCGGCTGGCCGATACCGGGGACCGGCACGGCGTGCTGGAAGCTGGACGCAGGCGCGTCCGCAGCAGCGGCGGGCACAGCGGCCGGAGCAGCACTGGCCGATACGGCCGCAGTTGGCGCGGTTTCCTGCGCGATGGCTGGCGCTGCGACAAGCGCCGCCGCCATCATGATCGTCTTCAATATCTTCATCTCACCCCCAGTAGCATCCTCAAGCCAGCACGCTGGCTATCGGATCAGGCGTCAATATGTACATTCCGGGCGCCTTATAGGCGGCGCTTAAGCCGGTCTCAAGCAAAGACGCAATTGAAAAAACGGATGGTTGCGACCAGACGGGCCCGGCCTTATTGCGACTTGCCTGCGTGACGACGCAAAATCCGGAGCGAAGCGATAATGACCGAACTGGAAGTGCTGGCGGAATTTCAAGCTGCTGAGGCGCTGCTCGACGGCCATTTCATCCTTTCGTCGGGATTGCGCAGCGCGCGCTATCTACAGTGTGCACGCGTGCTGATGGATCCGAGCAGGGCGAGCCGACTCGCCGAGGCAATCGCGGTAATGATCCCCCGGGAGCTTCGCGAATCGATCCAGGCGGTGGTTTCGCCAGCGATGGGCGGGATCATCATCGGCCACGAGATGGGCCGCGCGCTTGGCGTCGAGGCAATGTTCGTCGAACGGCCGGACGGCGTATTCCATCTTCGACGCGGGTTCGCGCTGGCGCCGGGCGCGCGAGTCCTGATGGTCGAGGATGTCGTCACGACTGGGCTGTCGTCGCGCGAGGCGATCAAGGCGATCGAGGAAGCGGGCGGCACGGTTGTCGCCGCTGCCGCTCTGGTCGATCGTTCCAACGGCAGCGCCGATCTCGGCGTGCCCTTCTTTCCGCTGATCAAGCTCTCGATCCCGAGCTACAACCCCGATGCGCTTCCCCCCGAGCTTGCGGCGATCCCCGCGATAAAGCCGGGCAGCCGGGCCAAGCCCTGATGATCCCGCCATCGCACCCCAACCCGCTGCGCCTGGGCGTCAACATCGACCATGTCGCGACGATCCGTAATGCGCGCGGCGGACCGCATCCCGATCCGGTGCGCGCAGCGCTCAACGCCGTAGCCGCGGGCGCCGACGGCATCACCGCGCACCTTCGCGAGGATCGGCGACATATCTCGGACGAGGATATCGCCCGGCTGATGGGCGCTATAACGCTGCCGTTGAATCTCGAAATGGCAGCCACGCCCGAGATGGTGGCGATTGCATTGCGCACTCGCCCGCACGCGGCCTGCATCGTGCCCGAGCGTCGCAAGGAGCGTACCACCGAAGGCGGGCTCGACGCGGCGGGGCAGTTCAAGCAGCTTTCCCCAATGGTCGAAGCCCTGAGCGCGGCCAGCATCCGGGTCAGCTTGTTCATCGAAGCCGATCCGCGCCAGATCGAAGCCGCCATCCGGCTCAAGGCGCCGGTCGTCGAGTTTCACACGGGCGCTTATGCCAATGCCCAGGGCGCTGCACGCGCCGTGGAACTCAGGCGAATCGCCGATGGCGCGGCGCTGGCTGCGCGCAACGGCATAGAACCGCATGCGGGCCATGGCCTTAACTACGACAATGTCGCCGCAATTGCTGCGATACCCCAGATCCGCGAACTCAATATTGGGCACTTCCTGGTTGGCGAGGCATTGTTCATCGGGCTTGATGCCAGCATCCGCCACATGCGCACGATCATGGATGCCGCCCGATGAGGAGGGCGCGGTGATCCTCGGGCTCGGTTTCGACCTGTGCAACATCGAGCGCATCCAGCAATCGCTCGATCGCTTCGGCGAGCGCTTCATTACGCGCGTATTCACCGATGTCGAACGCGCCAAGGCCGAGCGCCGGACGATAACTCGCGCCGCGACCTACGCCAAGCGCTTTGCCGCGAAGGAAGCATTTTCGAAGGCGGTTGGCACCGGATTCCGCAATGGTGTGTTCATGCACGATATAGGAGTCGTCAACCTGCCGTCAGGTGCGCCGACGCTCGCATTGACCGGAGGGGCCCGCGCAAGGCTTGACGCGATTACCCCACCCGGCCACGCGGTAGACGTTCACCTGACATTGACCGACGATCATCCCTGGGCGCAGGCGTTCGTCATTCTCTATGCGCGCCCGGTTTGAGAAGGAAGTTGCGTGAGCGATCACAGCACCGATACGACTGCTGAGAAGAATGCCCCGAAAGCGGGACCGGACAACAAGCCCGCGTCGAAGGAGAGCACCGACTGGTGGGCCGAGGCCAAGGGAATCTTCTGGCTTGTCCTTGCCGTGCTCGCATTTCACAGCTTCGTCGCCAAGCCCTTCTACATCCCCTCTGAATCTATGATGCCGACCTTGCTGAAGGGCGATCGGCTAGTCGTGACCAAATATCCCTATGGCTGGTCCTATATCTCGCCGAGCTTCCACATATTTCCGTTCATCCAGGGCAGGTTGCTGGGACGCATGCCGGAGCGCGGCGACGTCGTGATCGTGACGCCAAAGCATGAGAGCTCGGACTATATCAAGCGCGTAATCGGGCTGCCGGGGGATCGGATCGAGGTGCGCGGCGGCACCGTGATCCTCAACGGCGTTCCCGTGAAGCGCGAATTCAAGCCGCCGATCATGATCCCCGTCGATGCCAATGTCCCGTGCGACGAAGAGCGACTGCCGGGTCGACGCTTCACCGCGCCCGACGGCTCGCTCTATTGCGCGCTGCCACTGGTGCGCGAGACCTTGCCCAACGGAGTCACCTTCAACACGATCGACCTTGGCGAATTCCCGCAGGTCGACGAGATGGAAGCGATCACGATCCCGGCGGGCCAAGTCTTCCTGATGGGCGACAATCGCGATCAATCCGCCGACAGTCGCGTTCCGGCGGCGCTCAACGGTCTCGACGGTCCGGTGCCGTATGAAAACCTGGGTGGCCGCGCTGAATTCATCACCTTCTCGCTCGATGGTTCGTCCGAGATCTGGAACCCGATCAGCTGGTTTACCGCGCTGCGCGGCGGTCGCGCCGGACTGAGCCTGCGTCCGGACCACGCGAAATGAACGAGAAGCGGGCCAGGCACCAAAGTGAAGCGCCTGGCCCATCGGATTTCAGCGACCCGCTGATCCGCCGCGAACTGGCCCGCGCTGCGGTCTGGATCGGCCTCGCATTGGCCGTCGCGCTGATCGCATTGCTCGCCCAGCCGCTGCTCCTGATCTTGGGCGGGATCGTGTTCGCGTCGATGCTGGATGGCGGCGCGCGCCTGCTCGGCAAGGTCATGCCGATCGGGCGCGGATGGCGACTGGCGCTGGTTTGCGTGCTCGCGCTCGCCTTTCTTTTATGGACCTTGTTCCTGGCTGGATCCCAGCTTGCCGACCAGGCTGAAAATCTCAAGACAGTCGTCTCTGCCCAGATCACGCATATTCTCGGTTGGGCGACCCACATGGGTTTCGCCAAGGCCAATGCGGCCAGTGAACTCAACCGCCAGCTGATGGGCTCAATCGGCCAGGTGACCTCAGCGCTTGGCACTGCGGCGGGGGCGATCTCGAGCATCGCCCTGATCGTCGTGCTCGGCATCTTCATCGCGATCGACCCGCGTCTCTACGAGCGCGGAGTCGCCTGGATGCTGCCACTCGAACAGCGTGACAATTTCTACCGGACCACCGAGCGCATGGCTTATACGATGCGGCGGCTCATGGCCGGGCGGCTGGTCGGCATGGGCGTCGAGGGTGTCGGCATGTGGATATTGCTGACGCTGGCGGGCGTGCCGATGGCTGGCCTGCTCGGCGTGCTTACCGGGCTGCTGGCGTTCCTGCCCAACATCGGCGCGATCGTTTCCGGCATCCTGATCGTGCTCGTGGGCTTCTCGGCCGGGGTGCATACCGGCTTCTGGGCGATCGCCGCCTATTTCATCGTGCAGACCGTGGACGGCTATCTGATCGTACCGATGGTCGCCAAGCGCTCGGTCGATCTCGCCCCGGCCCTCGTCCTTTCGGCGCAGCTGCTGTTTGGCGCTCTATTCGGAATATTGGGGCTCACTTTCGCCGATCCGATCGTCGCGATGCTCAAGATATTTCTTGAGCGCCGGGCAGAGACCGGGGCCGAAACCGTCAACTGACTCACAAGGCTGGCGCAGGCCGCCATGCTCCCCTATCTAGGCGCCCATGCTTCCCCGTCCATCCTCCCCGGCCGCCGCATGGCGTGATCTCAAGACGTTTCTCGGCGAGCGGGGGCGTTATAAATATGTGATCGGGCTGATCTCGATCGCGATGCCCGCGCTGATCGTCACTGCCTTCTACTTCGACGCCAATATCAAGCCGTCGATCCGGATCATCTATGTCCAGCAATGGCCTGCAAACCGCACCATCGAGCAGATCAAGGCCGACCAGAAGATCGACCAGGCGAAGCGTGATGCCGCCGCGGCCGAACGCAAGAGAGAATATAAGGCGCTGGCCGACCGGCTCGGCATAGACACGAAATGAGCGATGCGCGCTGGATGGGCGCCGCCTTGACCCTCGCCGCTCGCGGGCGCGGGCGGACTGCCCCCAACCCCGCGGTCGGCTGCGTGATCGTCACCGATGGCAAGGTGGTCGGACGTGGCTGGACTCAGCCTGGAGGCCGGCCGCATGCCGAGGCGATGGCGCTCACCCAGGCGGGCGTTCATGCCAAGGGCGCGACGATCTATGTGACGCTAGAACCTTGCGCGCATCGCAGCCAACGCGGCCCGGCCTGTGCCGACCTGCTCGTTGCGGCCAACCCCGCCCGGGTCGTGGTTGCCGCGATCGATCCCGACCCGCGCACCAATGGCGCCGGCATCGCGCGGATCGAAGCTGCTGGCATCGCCGTCGTCACCGGCGTTCGCGCCACCGAGGCAAAAGACTCGATGGCTGGCTTCATCTCGCGCCAACGCATGGGGCGGCCGCACATCACGCTGAAGCTGGCATTGTCGCTGGACGGCAAGATCGCGCTGCCGGATGGCACCAGCCGCTGGATTACCGGTCCGGAAGCGCGTGCGCATGCGCATCTCGAACGCTCGCGCTGCGACCTGATCGTGGTCGGGCGCGGTACGCTCGATGCCGACGCACCCTTGCTCGACGTGCGACTGCCCGGGCTGGAGGATCGCTCCCCGCAACGCGCGCTGCTGACGCATGGCGATGCGCCCGCCGGATGGGTGGCGCTCGCCGCGCCGCAAGACGTCGCCAAGCTCGGCGCCGTCGACGATGTGCTGGTCGAAGGTGGCTCCGGCGCAGCTGCGGCATTCCTCGCTGCCGATCTCGTCGACAGGCTGATAATCTACCGAGCGCCGATCCTGATCGGCGCTGGACGCGATGCCATCGGGGATCTTGGCCTCGCCGATCTCGCCTCGGCTCATGGCCGCTGGAAAAACATCGACACGCGCCCGCTTGGCAGCGACCGGATCGATGTCTACCAGCGAATCCGGGGAGAGTGACATGTTCACCGGAATCATTACCGATGTCGGCACGATCGACGCTGTCGAGCAGCGCGGCGATCTGCGCGTTCGCATCAATTGTCGATACGACATGGACAGCGTCGATCTCGGCGCGTCGATCGCCTGTTCAGGCGTCTGCCTCACCGTCGTCCAGAAGGGGCCGAACTGGTTTGCCGTCGATGTCTCGGGCGAATCGGTCGCACGCACGGCGCCTGGCCGCTGGACGCCGGGCACCCGCCTCAATCTCGAACGCGCACTCAAGATCGGAGACGAGCTCGGCGGCCATATCGTCACCGGCCATGTCGATGGCGTCGCGACGATCACCGCGATCGAGCCGGTCGGCGATTCGCGCCGGGTATCAATCACTGCGCCTGCGGCACTCGCGCCCCATGTCGCGCCGAAGGGATCGATCGCGCTCGATGGCGTCTCGCTGACCGTCAACGACGTTATCGACAATGCCGATCGCAGCGTAACCTTCACGATCAATCTCATCCCCCACACGGCAGCGAATACCAGTTTCGACATGTTGGCGATCGGCCAACCCATCCATGTCGAGATCGACGTACTCGCCCGCTATCTCTCGCGCATGGAACAGGTTCGTCATGGCTGATTCTTCTTTTCTGTCCTCGCCCGAGGAGATCATCAACGAGGCCCGCAACGGCCGAATGTTCATCCTCGTCGACGACGAGGATCGCGAGAATGAGGGCGATCTCGTCATCCCCGCGCAGATGGCGACCCCAGATGCGATCAACTTCATGGCGACCCACGGCCGTGGCCTGGTCTGCCTCGCGATGACCAAGACGCGATGCGAGCAACTCGGCCTGTCGCCGATGAGCCGCAACAACGGCACCCAGTACGAAACCGCCTTCACCGTCTCGATCGAGGCGCGCGACGGCGTGACCACCGGCATTTCGGCAGCGGATCGCGCACGCACCATCTCGGTCGCAATCGATGCGTCGAAGAGCGCCGACGAAATCGTCACCCCCGGGCATGTCTTCCCGCTGATGGCGCGAGACGGCGGCGTGCTGATCCGCGCCGGCCATACCGAAGCGGCGGTCGATGTCTCGCGGCTGGCGGGCCTCAATCCTTCCGGCGTGATCTGCGAGATCATGAAGGACGACGGCACGATGGCGCGGATGGACGATCTCATCGCCTTCGCTCAGCTCCACAATCTCAAGATTGGCACGATCCGCGACCTGATCGCCTATCGCCGCCGCAACGACCATCTCGTCGAACGTAAGACGAAGACGCCGTTCCTGTCCGATTACGGCGGCGACTGGATGGTGATGGTCTATCGCAACAAGATCGACGGCGCCGAATCGATGGTGCTCCAGAAGGGCAAGGTCATTCCGGGCAAGCCGACGCTGGTGCGTATGCACAGCATCTCGATGTTCGCCGACATGCTTGGCCAGCCCGGGCCGCGCAAGCGGCTGCTCCAGCGTTCAATGGAAGCGATCGGCAAGGAAGGCGCTGGCGTAATCGTCGTGCTGTCGTCGACCCAGACTAACGAACTGGCGCGATTGCTCAGCCCCCAGCCGGGCGAAATGGACATTCGCAGCTACGGCGTCGGTGCGCAGATCCTGTCCGATCTCGGCATTCACGACATGATCCTGCTCACCAACACGACGCATACGCTGGTCGCGCTCGAAGGCTATGGCCTGTCGATCGCCGGCGAACGCCCGATCGAGGAAGAATGATATGGCACGTATCCTGATCGTGGAGGCGCGCTTCTACGAACATCTCAACGACCTGCTGCTCGAAGGCGCACGCGCTGCGCTCGAGGATGCCGGGCATAACCACGAGACGATCACGGTTCCCGGCGCGCTCGAAATTCCCGGCGCGGTGGCGCTCGCCGCCGAAACCGGCCGCTACGATGCCTTCGTTGCGATCGGCGTGGTGATCCGGGGGGAGACCTATCACTTCGAGATCGTCTCCGGCGAAAGCGCGCGCGGGCTGATGGCGCTAGCACTCGACGGGATCGCAATCGGCAACGGCATCCTGACTGTCGAGAACGAAGCCCAGGCACTCACCCGCGCCAAGCCGAGCGAGAAGGACAAGGGCGGCGAGGCGGCCAAGGCCGCGATTGCGATGCTCGATCTCAAGCAGCGCTTCGCCTGATGGCTGAGCGCTTCGAGCGACACCGGCAGCCCTGGACGACCGACGAGATCCAGAAGCTCCATACGCTCGTCAAGAAGGGCATGCCGCTCAAGTCGATCGCCAAGGCGATGACTCGAAGCGAAGAGTCAGTGAAGGATCGCGCCAAGGCCGACGGGCTCAATATTTCGAAATTGCGCTGATCGAAAAAAGGCCCCTCCCCGGATGGGAAGGGGCCGGATGTCATTCTCAGGCGAGGACAGTCTTCAGTCCGCGCTTGCGCGTTCGCATCGATCCGCCGACGAGGCCGAAGCCGGCGATCATCATTGCCCAGTTGGTCGGTTCGGGGACGCCGGGGGTGATGACGTCCGCCGCACCCGAGACGACAAAGGCGGCGAGGAAGATATTGTCGTCCTGCGACGCGTTCGAGGTCAACACCTTGATCGAGCTGTCGCCCACGGCGATGTAGGGCGTGAGATCATAGCGCTCATGATCGTCGCCATAGGCAGGCAGCAGCGCGGAGAAGGGATCGTCGCTCCCGCCCATCGTGATGAGCTGGCCATTCGAGATCCCGCCGAGCCCATCGTCATTATTGCCCGCGACCTCGGTGATCGCGTTGCCGTTGACGCTGACCTCGGATTGCTGGCCGCAGCAGCTGAAGTTAATCCCGAGCCGCATTTCCGCCTGAAAACCCGGCGCCGTCGGATCGAGCGGATCGACGAAGTTGAGCGCGGTGGCATCGCCGGTGACCGAGGCGAAACCATCGAGCAGGGCGACCGTCGTCGTCCCGAGCGAGGCAAGGCTGTAGATTACGGCGAGCGCTGTTCCGTCAGTGGTACCGGTGTTGCCCTCCTGGATCTTGAAGTCATATTGGCCACCCGGTCCGCCATCGACTGCCGCTGCGATGAGGCTGGTAACGTCGGCGCGGGCGGAGGCCAGGCTGCAGCAGGCTGTCGCATTGGCCACCTGGGGGTCGAAGGTCAGCGCATTGCCGTCAAGCGAGATCGTGTCGGGGGTTCCGCTGCTGGCCCAGGTCGCCTGGTAGAGATACGCCGCCTTGACCGTTGCACCCAACGGAACGAAGGCGCTGACGAGGTAGCTGTCACCCTCGGCATTGCCGCCGCCATCGGTTGAAAGGCCATAGTTGCCGATAAAGGATTTGAAGAGCCCCAATGATGCCTCGGCACCTGTCGCCGAAAGCAAGGTCGACGCAGCCAATGCCAATGCCAGCGTCTTGAATTTCTTGTCACGCATGTATCACACCCCTGTTCTGTTGGAGAGGCGTTGCTGTGACGACGGGATTCGCCGCAATGCAGCAACCGCGCGAAACTCGGCCGGTCATAGTCGTTTTTCAAAGGGTTAATGGACGATTCCGCACCAAATAAATTGGCTGCGAATGGAACTCGCTGCCGCACGGCCGATCCCGGCGCGGCGCAAATGCCATTTCCCCAGCATTATGGGCAGGAGCGATCGGTGCGTGGCGCGCAAGGCATTGCGCCATTCTGGCGCTTGTCATCCGGATCGACCGCAGCGCTTGGGTTTTCCGGCACATCCCGCTATAGGCTCCCCATGACGAACGAACCGCAGAAATCCGAATATGGCGCTGACTCGATCAAGGTCCTCAAGGGCCTCGATGCAGTGCGCAAACGCCCCGGCATGTACATCGGCGATACCGACGACGGATCGGGCCTCCACCACATGGTGTTCGAGGTTTCCGACAACGCGATCGACGAGGCACTGGCCGGACATTGCGACAAGATCATCATCACGCTCAACCCCGACGGATCGGTCTCGGTCGAGGATAATGGCCGCGGCATCCCGACCGGAATCCACACCGAGGAAGGCATCTCAGCCGCCGAAGTGATCATGACCCAGCTGCATGCCGGCGGTAAGTTCGAGAACACCTCCGACGACAATGCCTACAAGGTTTCGGGCGGACTCCATGGCGTCGGCGTGTCCGTCGTCAACGCGCTCAGCGACTTCCTCGATCTCACGATCTGGCGCGACGGCGAGGAGCATTACATGCGCTTCCAGCGCGGCGATGCCGTTGCCCCGCTTAAGCTCGTCGGTCCATCGGGCGGAAAGAAGGGCACGCTGGTGACCTTCATGCCCTCCGCCGAGACGTTCAAGATCACCGAATTCGATTTCGAGAAGCTCGAGCATCGCTATCGCGAGCTGGCATTCCTCAATTCGGGAGTTCGCCTGTTCCTCGTCGATGCGCGTCATGCCGAGCGCAAGGAAATCGAGCTTTATTACGAGGGCGGCACCGCAGCCTTCGTCAAATATCTCGATCGAACCAAGGTGCCGCTGATGCCGGAGCCGATCATGGTCCACGGCCAGCGCGACGATGTCGGCATCGACGTCGCGCTCGAATGGAACGACAGCTATTACGAGCAGGTCCTCGCTTTCACCAACAACATCCCGCAGCGCGACGGCGGCACGCACATGGCGGCGTTCCGCGCCGCATTGACGCGTACCGTCAACAATTACGCCGAGAAATCGGGGATGCTGAAGAAGGAGAAGATCACCCTCACCGGCGACGACATGCGCGAGGGGCTCACCGCGATAGTCTCGGTCAAGCTGCCCGATCCCAAGTTCAGCTCGCAGACCAAGGACAAACTCGTCTCCTCCGAGGTCCGCCAGCCGCTCGAAAGCCTGATGGCCGACAAGCTCGCTGAATATTTCGAGGAAAATCCGGCGCACGGCCGCGCGATCGTGCAGAAGGTGATCGACGCCGCCGCAGCGCGCGAGGCCGCCAAGAAGGCGCGCGAACTCACCCGGCGCAAGGGCGCGATGGATATCGCCTCGCTGCCCGGCAAGCTCGCCGACTGCCAGGAACGCGATCCCGCGAAGTCCGAGCTGTTCCTCGTCGAGGGTGACTCGGCAGGCGGCTCGGCAAAACAGGGCCGCGATCGACATTATCAGGCGATCCTGCCGCTGAAGGGCAAGATCCTCAACGTCGAGCGCGCGCGCTTCGATCGGATGCTGTCGTCCAAGGAAGTCGGCACGCTGATCCAGGCGATGGGCACTGGCATCGGTCGCGACGATTTCAACATCGAGAAGCTGCGCTACCACAAGATCGTGATCATGACCGACGCAGACGTCGATGGCGCGCATATCCGCACGCTGCTGCTCACCTTCTTCTATCGGCAGATGCCCGAGATCATCACGCGCGGGCACCTCTACATCGCCCAGCCGCCGCTCTACAAGGTCAACAAGGGGCGCTCGGAAGTCTATCTCAAGGACGATAGCGCGCTCGACCAGTATCTCGTCGAAGGCGGGGTCAACTCGATGCTGCTCGAAACCCCAGGCGGCGCCCGCAGTGGCGAGGATCTGCGCCAGTTGATCGATCATAGCCGGCGGATGCGGACGCTGATGGCCTATGTGCCGAAGCGCTACGATCCGGCGGTGATCGAGGCACTTGCGCTTACCGGCGCGCTCGATCCAGGCCTCGGCACCGATGCCAAGGCCGAGACCGTGTCGCAGGCGGCGGCATGGCAAGGTCGCGCCGATCCCGAGGGTGCGTGGACGGGCGATGTCATGATCGACGGTGGCTATCATTTCCGCCGAATGTGGCGCGGCGTGGCCGACCATTACATCATCGACGCCGCTTTCCTGATCTCGGCGGAGGCCCGCAAGCTTCATGCGCTCGCGACCGAGCAGCGCGAAAGCTATGCCGATATCGCGCGCCTCGTATCGATCAAGGCTGCCGAAAAAGCCGCAGAATCGGAAGAAGACGAAATCGCCGTCGATCCGCGCGGGGTCAGCATCACGCGGCCTTCCGACCTTTTGGACGCGATCCTCGCGGCCAGCCGCAAGGGGCTTTCGATTGCACGCTACAAGGGCCTCGGCGAGATGAATGCCGAGCAGCTGTGGGAAACCACGCTTGATCCGGCGAACCGCTCGTTGCTTCAGGTCCAGGTCGAACAGGCCGATATCGCGGACGAGATCTTCACCCGACTGATGGGCGACATCGTCGAGCCACGCCGCGAGTTCATCCAGGAGAATGCACTCAACGTCGCCAATCTCGACGTTTAGGTCGCGTTGGAGTCGTCGCCTTCACGCCCACAATCGTCATCCTGAACTTGTTTCAGGATGACGGAGTGGCTATCTCGGAAGCCCCATCCAGTAAAGCGTCAGGATCGCGGCGCAGACCAGCAGCACCCAGCCTTCGAACGCGAAGCGCAGCGGGACGGGGGCGTGGCGGAGTTCCATGAATTCGAGGCCGATGAAGCGGACCTTGAGGAACGCGACGATCATTACCGCGCAGGTGGCGATGCTCTGGAGGCTCGCGCCGCGGCCAATATGCGCGCTGTCGAACGACACCAGCGTGGCGCAGACGAGCAGCAGCCAGATCAGGGTGATGCGATTGCGGAAAATCAATGCCATGTCAGCCTATTTCATCAAATAGAGGAGCGCGAAGAGCACGACCCACAGCAGGTCGACGAGATGCCAGAAGGCGCCGCCGCCTTCGAGCGTGTTCAGGAAGCCCGGATCGGGTTGCTGCCTTCGCGAACGGACCAGCAACCAGGTGAGCACGCTGAGACCGATCAGCACGTGCGCGAGGTGGATGCCGGTGAACATGAAGTAGAATATGAAGAATTCATTGGTGTTGAGCGTGATGCCATGGCTGATCTTGTCGCCCCACTCGACGATCTTGACCACGACGAAACCAAGCCCGCAGACGATCGCTCCGCCAAGCAGCATCGGGGTCTGGCGACCGCCAGTGCGCGCAACGCGGACGGCTTGCGCAACGAACAGGGAACTCGTCAGCAACAGCATCGTGTTGAGCAGGCCGAGCTTGCGATTGAGCAGCTCCTGGGCCTCGCTATAGAGCGGGATGTTATCGACGCGATAATAGACAAAGGTGAGAAAGAAGAGCGCGAAGACCATCATGTCGCCCAGGATGAAGACCCAGACGCCTTCCTCGCCGGGCAGGTGCCGGGCCTTGCGCTGCGAAACGGCTTCCATTGTAAATCCTCTTGATCGATCCCTCGTCCCCGCACGTGCGGGGACGAGGGGGATATTCAGGCCTGTAGCTCAGGACGCGACGCCGCGCGGCGCATCGCCCAGAACAGGACGTTGATCATGAAACCGAACGCCACGGCGGGAACCCAGAAAGCGAGGATACCATTCCATGCGAACGGGCCGGTCTTGAAAAAGGGAATAACGCATCCCGGAATCGAAAGCACGCCAACCCAGATGCAGAAATAGCCGGTCCAGCGTGGAAAGAGCGGCTCTGCATTGACGTCGCCGAGGATGATCAGGCCAGTAATGACGAACTGCAGGAGCCCGGGCAATGCGGGGATGACCAGCATGAAGATGCCAAGATCGGCAAGCATGCCGACGGTTTCAGCGCTCATGTCGGGCCGGAATGCCGCCTCGACGAAGAATACCGCCATGAAGAACAGCAGCACAAATCCGAACGGGACCAGCATGATAATGCCATAGGTCAATGGCGCAGACTTGCCTTCCATCTTCTTGAGGCAGACGACCAGCCCCCCGAAAAAGAACATGAAGAGCGGCGAGGCGAACATCATAATGATCGCACCGATGAACATGTTGGATGCATTATCGTGGAAATGGCTCGCCCATTCGGCAAGCGGAAGGCCCGGTGAAGGGGGCGGCAGGACATGCCATGCGGGCCACATTGCCATGAACATCAGGAACATGGCGATTTGGCCGGCCCAGGCGCACAATATTATCGATCGGTTCATGCAGCATTCTCCGTTTGCTCCGCGCGGCCTGTATCCTGCCACGTCGTGCGCGAACGCTAATGCGAAGCCCGAGCTTCTCACCTGTCTTTGGAGATGGAAAACCCCGGAATCGTTACTGGAACGATTCCGGGGGAATCGGGCTTATTCGCCGAAGGTGCGCTGCCACCAGCCGCGACGCGGGCCACCGCCCTCGCCATCGGTGTCGTTCGCTGCGTCCTCGGACTCAGCGTCGGCCTCGACCGGCGCTGGTTCGGCTATCGCATCCTCGACGGCAACGGCGACCGGCGCCGCAGCCTTGCGGGCGCGGGGCCGGCGAGCCTTGACCGGCGCGTCTTCCGCGACGACCGGTTCCGCAATGACCTCGGGCTGCGGCGCTGCTTCAGGCGCTACCTCGGGCACGACATCGACGACATCGGCCTTCTTGCGGCGAACCCGCTTTGGCTTGGCAGGCGCTTCCTCGGCAGTCACCGCTTCGACGACAGGCGTCTCGACGGGGGCTTGGACCGCGGCTTCCACGGCCGGTTCGGCCTTGCGAGCGCGCGGACGGCGACGGGTCTTGGGCTTTTCGCCCTCGACGATCGCTTCGACTTCAGCTGCAACGGGTGCCTCGGCGACGATTTCCGCTGCCGGAGCTTCGCCGACATTCGCATCGACATTCACCGGCTGATCGCCAGCCTCCCGATCGCGTCCACGACCACCGCGGCGACCGCGACGGCTGCGACGACGCCGGGCCTCGCCGGCTTCGCGGGTCTCGCCCGCTTCGGCCTGCTCGGATTCAGCCTCGACCTCGGTCTCTTCGGAAGCCTCGCCAGCGGTCTCGTCGGCGGCTTCGCCATCCGGCGACGCATCCTGCGGCTGATCGGTACGATCGCGACCGCCGCGACGACGACGACGGCGACGACGACGGCGGCCATCACCATCCGCTCGCTCTTCCTCATCGCGATCACGCCCGCCTGCGGCGGCTTCCTCGGCGGTTTCCTCTTCCTCGGACTCTTCCTCTTCCTCGATCTCGTCCTCGACGAAATCATCGTCGTCTTCCTCGATCATCAGCAGCGGTGCCGGGATTCGCGGCGTATGGACTGGCGGCGGGCCGCTGGCCTCGACCAACATGCGCGCGCCCTCAAGCGTTCCGTCCGAAAGCACCTCGATCAGGACACCGAAGCGCTCCTCGATTTCGGCGAGTTCGGCGCGCTTGCGGTTGAGCACATAAAGCGTGGCTTCCTGGCTGGCGCGAAGCGTGAGCCGGCTGCCGCGACCACGAGCGGCCTCGTCTTCGAGCATGCGTAGCGCCGAAAGGCCCGCCGACGAAGCGGTTCGGACCAATCCGGTCCCTTCGCAATGCGGGCAGACCCGGGTCGATGCCTCGAGAACGCCAGTACGGATTCGCTGGCGGCTCATTTCGAACAGGCCGAAGCTCGAGATACGACCAACCTGGATTCGGGCGCGGTCATTCTTGAGCGCTTCCTTCATCGCCTTCTCGACCTTGCGGTTGTTGGAGCTGTGCTCCATGTCGATGAAGTCGATGACGACGAGCCCGGCCATGTCGCGCAGTCGCAACTGGCGGGCGATTTCATGCGCGGCCTCGAGGTTCGTCGCGGTCGCGGTCTGCTCGATATTATGCTCGCGGGTGGAACGGCCCGAGTTGATGTCGATCGAGACCAGCGCCTCGGTCGGATTGATCACCAGATAGCCGCCCGACTTGAGCTGGACGATCGGCTGGTACATCGCGGCGAGCTGGTCCTCGACCCCGAAGCGCTGGAACAGCGGCACAGGATCGACATAAGGCGTCACCTTCTTGACGTGGCTCGGCATCAACAGCTTCATGAAGGAACGCGCGGCGCGATAGCCATCCTCGCCCTCGACGATCACTTCCTCGATCTCGCGATTATAGATATCGCGAATCGCGCGCTTGATCAGGTCGCTGTCGCCATAGACCAGTGCCGGCGCGCTCGATTTCAGCGTATTTTCGCGGATTTCGTCCCACAGCCTCGCGAGATAGTCGAAATCGCGCTTGATCTCGGTCTTGGTGCGCTGGAGCCCGGCGGTCCGGACGATGCAGCCCATCGTGCGCGGCAGCGCAAGGTCGGCCATGATCTGCTTGAGGCGCTTGCGATCCGCCACATTGGAGATCTTGCGGCTGATGCCGCCGCCATGGCTGGTGTTGGGCATGAGCACGCAATAGCGGCCAGCCAGCGAGAGATAAGTGGTAAGGGCCGCGCCCTTGTTGCCGCGCTCTTCCTTGACGACCTGGACGAGCAGCACCTGGCGGCGCTTGATGACGTCCTGGATCTTGTAGCGGCGACGCAGCGCCATACGGCTCTTGCGCAGCTTTTCGACCGCGCTTTCGTCACTGCCTTCATTATGGACCGATTCGGAACGCGGTGCGCGCTCTTCGCCGTCCTCGCCCTCTTCGTCCGAGCCGCCGCGAGGCGCATCGTCATGCTCGTCGTTGCCGTCATAGCCCTCTTCGTCCTCGCGGGCGCGAAGTGCCTCTTCCTCGGCGGCATGCTCGGCTTCCTCGCGAAGCAGCGCTTCGCGGTCCTCGCGCGGGATCTGGTAATAATCGGGATGGATTTCGGAGAAGGCGAGGAAACCGTGACGGTTGCCACCATAATCAACGAACGCCGCCTGGAGCGACGGCTCCACCCTGGTAACCTTGGCGAGATAGATATTACCCTTGAGCTGCTTGCGCTCGGCCGACTCGAAATCAAATTCCTCGATGCGGTTGCCCTTGACGACCGCCACGCGGGTCTCTTCCCGGTGGCGCCCATCGATTAACATACGAATGGTCATTATTATGTCTCCGGACGCATCCTGCCGCCGCAATGGGCGGGCGGGACGCATGATCAATGAGGGACGGCGGCGCGTACGAAAACCGCGCCGTGCTCGTCCAAGTGGAACGGACTGTAACTGCTTGTGCCGCATTACCATCCCCGGCGCCCCGCGCCGGGAAGAAGACCCGTCCCCCGTCGTCGGCTCGTCCGACGCGATCGAGGGTGGGAATGAAATGGTTCATGCGTGCGTCAACCCAGAAGACCGGCGGCAGTCCGCCGGAACCTTTGCTCGGGCCCGTCCAGCGTCGCACATGCGGCGCGCACGGATATCCGAACTCGTGCTGCTAGCACCCGCCAGTCCCGTGAGCAAGCGGTGCGGCACGATTTCCTCAGCCGATCCAAAGGGTCTCGGCGCATCGTTAACTAGATTTTTTCAGCATGATTTGCGTTAGAGTCACCTTACAGGTTATAAGAAGTCGGATTTATGAATGGGGCGACCATGGTTTCATCAATGGGCATCGGGCATGCCCGCGACCATAGCTGGCCATCCGGGCTGATGAGTCGACTGATCGGCCTGATGTTCCTGTGGCTGTTCATCCCCTTTGCACCGGTCATCGCGGCAAGCATCAAGAGTGTCGATTACGATACGGACCGGGTCGTCCTGCGCTTCGACGGCGCCGTCAACAAGGCGTCCGCATTCGTCATCGAAAAGCCCAACCGACTGGCGATCGACGTTGCCGATGCGATCGCCGGCTCGGGCGGCGTGCCTGGCGGACCATTCCTCTCGGTTCGCCACGGACAATATGATCCTTCCACGGCGCGCGTGGTTCTGGAACTCGCCAAGCCGATCATCGTGACCGATGGCCATTTCAGCGAAGACGGCAAGGAGCTCATACTCTCGATCAGCAATGCCACCGTCGACAAGTTCCGGTCGGCGGTGACCAAGGGCAGGACTCGCTTCAATTCGTCGCTGGCACTCGCAAGCTTCGGCGGCTCCGTCCGCAACAGCGTCACAGTGCCGCTCGGCCCGCCCGAGCGCGGATTGCCACTGCCGCGGGTCCAGGGCGGTCGCGACAATGATCGGCCGCTGGTCGTCATCGATGCAGGCCATGGCGGACATGATCCGGGCGCACCCTCGGTCATGGAAGGGCGGCAGGAAAAGGACGCCACTCTGGCAATCGCGCTGGCGTTGCGTGACCAGCTCCTCGCCTCGGGCCGCGTGCGCGTCGCCTTGACTCGCGCCGACGATCGCTTCCTCGTGCTTGGCGAGCGCCGCGAGATCGCCCGGCGCCTCAAGGCCGACCTGTTCATCTCGATTCATGCCGATAGCGCGCCGAATGCCGATGCGCGCGGCGCAAGTGTCTACACGCTTTCGGACGTCGCCTCGGACAAGGTGGCGGCACAGCTCGCCATCAAGGAAAACAGGGCCGACATCCTCAACGGCGTCAATCTCGGCGGCGAGGCGAGCGACGTATCCTCGATACTCATCGACCTCACCCAGCGCGAGACGATGAATATTTCGTCGGCGTTTGCGGGCCTGCTCCAGCGCGAGATGGCGGACAGCGTACCGATGCGCCAACGCTACCACCAGTTCGCGAGCCTGGTCGTGCTCAAGGCGCCCGACGTCCCTTCGGTGCTGATCGAGACCGGCTACATGACCAACATGGACGATGCACGAACGCTGTTCTCGCATGACGGCCAGCAGCGCATCGCGGATGCCATTCGCAAAGCAATCGAAGCCCATTTTGCGCGGCGACTGGCGCAGCGCTAGTTCTCGACGCGGGATGGCTGGCAAAGCGCGTCAAAGCTGCTAGAGCCGCATTTCTATGGATCTGGCGCGGATCAGGGTATTGTTCGAGCAGCTCTGGACGCGGCGCATCGTGCGGCTTGCGGCCTATGCGCTTGGCGCATTGTTCATATTGTGGATCGCGATGTGGCTGATCTTCGCGCGTGGCCTGCCCTCGGCGGATGCCCTGCTCACCTATGAGCCCCCCCTGCCCACCAACGTCCGCGCGATCGACGGCACCCCGGTGCATAGTTTCGCGCGCGAGCGGCGAGTCCAGCTGGCGTTCAACGAATATCCGCCGCAGCTGATTCACGCGTTCATCTCCGCCGAGGACAAGACTTTCTTCAGCCATGGCGGCATCGATTATCCGGGGCTTGCCGGCGCGGTGTTCGATTATGTCACCAAGATCGGATCGGGGCGACGCGCCAAGGGCGGATCGACGATCACCCAGCAGGTCGCCAAGAACCTGCTGCTCGGCGACGAATATTCGATCACGCGCAAGATCAAGGAAGCCATCCTCGCCTTCCGCATCGAGAGCGCGCTTTCCAAGCAGCAGATCATGGAGCTGTACCTCAACCAGATCTTCCTCGGACGGAACAGCTATGGCGTGCAATCGGCATCGCGCGCCTATTTCGACAAGGATGTCGCCCAGCTCGACCTGCCCGAAATGGCCTATCTGGCGATCCTGCCCAAGGCCCCGTCGAATTATGAGCCGATCCGACACGCCGATCGCGCCATTATCCGGCGCAACTGGGTGCTTGGCGAAATGCGCGAAAACGGCTTCATCACCGAGGCGCAGCTGGCGGCGGCGCAGGCCGCTCCGCTCGGCACGCGGATTCCAGTCGCCACGCCGCAGGAAACCGTTGGAGGTTATTTCATCGAGGAAGTGCGCCGCAAGCTGATCGAGCTTTATGGCGAGACCGACAAGGACAGCACGCACAGCGTCTATGCGGGCGGACTGTGGGTGCGCACCTCGATGGACCAGACGATGCAGGAGGCCGCCGCCACCGCACTGCGCAACGGCCTGTCGCGCTACGACGGACCCAAGGGATGGACCGGCCCGATAACGACGCTCGATCCGGGCGAGGGCTGGGCACGCAGGCTGGCCGCCGCGAATGTCGGCACCGGCTTCGAGGACTGGATCGCAGCGATCGTCCTCGATCGATCCGACAGCGGGGCAACGATCGGCTTTGCCGACGGCCAGACCGGAACGCTGACGCCGTCGGGCGCTTCGATGCCCAAGCGCGGCATCGGCCTTCCCGCGTTCAAGTTCCTCAGGCCAGGCGACGTTATCGTGGTCAAGCGCGATGGCGGCGGCTGGTTGCTGAAGAGCATCCCGCTGGTATCGGGTGGATTTGTCGCGGAGGACACGCACACCGGCCGCGTGCTCGCGATGCAGGGCGGTTTCGACCAGCGCCTCGCCTCGTTCAACCGAGCAACCCAGGCGGATCGCCAACCCGGATCGAGCTTCAAGCCGTTCGTCTACGCCGCGGCGCTCGATTCTGGCATGACCCCGGCCTCGATCATCGTGGATGGGCCGTTTTGCGTCTATCAATCGGCGCGACTTGGTCAGAAATGCTTCAAGAATTTCTCGGGCGCCAATGCCGGGCCGCAAACGATGCGCTGGGGCGTCGAGCAATCGCGCAACCTGATGACAGTGCGAGCGGCTTCCCAGACTGGCATGGACAATGTCGTCAAGACCGCCAAGGTGATGGGAATCGGCTCCTATCCGGCGGTCCTCGCGATCGCGCTCGGTGCGGGCGAGACGACGGTTTCGAAGCTCGTCAACGCTTATGCAATGCTCGCCAACCAGGGGCGTTCGCTGCAGCCGACGCTGATCGATTACATCCAGGATCGTCATGGCAAGGTGATTTACCGAACTGATCCCCGCCTTTGCGAGGGTTGCAATGCTCCCGACTGGAACGGCAAGCCGATGCCGCGACCGCCGGTACGGATGAAGCAGGTCATGGATCCGATGACCGCCTATCAGGTGGTCCATATCCTCGAAGGCGTCGTCCAGCGCGGCACCGCGGTCGTGCTGCGCGATCTCAACCGGCCGCTGTTCGGCAAGACCGGCACGACCACGGGCCCAACCAATGTCTGGTTCGTCGGCGGCACGCCCGATCTCGTGGCGGGGCTCTATATCGGCTATGATCAGCCGCGTTCGCTCGGCGGCTATGCGCAGGGCGGCACGATGGCGGCGCCGGTATGGAAGGAATGGGCAAAAACCGCGCTTGCCGATCAGCCCGTTGTGCCGTTCAAGATACCGCCCGGCATCCGGATGGTGCGCATCGATCGCAAATCGGGTCGACGCGTTTTTGCTGGCTGGCCGTCGAGCGATCCCAAGTCGCCGATCATCTGGGAAGCATTCAAGCCCGAAAGCGAGCCCCGCCGTACCACCCGCAAGGAGGAGCTTGCGCTCGAAAAGGCGCTGATCGCGCCCACCCGCGCAAACGGCGACAGCGATTTCTTGCAAAGAGAAGGCGGGATTTACTAGGGGGAGCAGCGCGTACCCCGGCGAAGGCCGGGGTCCAGCAGCAACCTTGGAACTGGATCCCGGCCTTCGCCGGGATACGCAGCGGAGAAGTGTTATGCGCGCCGAAGCGCAAGCTCATGTCGATCAGATCAACCAGGCGGTGGCGCTGGTGCGGCGTTTCCTCGACTGGGATCGCGCGCTCCGTCGCCTGCACGAGCTGAACAACCGAGTCGAGGATCCCAAGCTGTGGGATGATCCCGCCGCGGCCCAGGAGGTGATGCGCGAGCGTCGACGGCTCGACGAAGCGATCGCGGCGACCAAGGCGATCGAGCAGGAGCGCGACGACACCGCCGAGCTGATCGAGATGGCCGAGGCCGAAGGCGACGATGCGATGGTCGATGACGGCATCGCAAGTCTCGCCACGCTCGCTGAGCGCGCCGAGAAGGACAAGATCATGGCGCTCCTCGCCGGCGAGGCGGATGCCAACAACACCTATATCGAAATCAACTCCGGCGCCGGCGGCACCGAGAGCAACGACTGGGCCGGAATGCTGCTGCGCATGTACACGCGCTGGGCCGAACGCCATGGCATGAAGGTCGAGCTGGTCGATCATCATGGCGGCGAACAGGCCGGCATCAAATCCGCCACGCTGCTGGTGAAAGGCGAGAACGCCTATGGCTATTCCAAGACCGAGAGCGGCGTCCATCGCCTCGTGCGGATCTCGCCCTATGACAGCGCGGCACGGCGACACACGAGCTTCGCCAGCGTCTGGGTCTATCCCGAGGTCGATGATAATATCGATATCGTGATCAACGAGAGCGAACTCCGCATCGATACCTACCGCGCATCGGGCGCTGGTGGACAGCACATCAACACAACCGATTCCGCCGTTCGCATCACCCATCTGCCGACCAATATCGTCGTCCAGTGCCAGAACCAGCGCTCGCAGCACAAGAACAAGGCCGAGGCGATGAAGCAGCTGAAGGCGCGGCTCTACGAGGCCGAGCTCCAGAAGCGCGAGGTGGAAGCCAACGCGACCGCCGCCGGAAAGACCGACATCGGCTGGGGCCACCAGATCCGTTCCTACGTGCTGCAGCCCTACCAGCTGGTGAAGGACCTGCGCACCGGGACCACTTCGACCGCGCCGGCAGACGTGCTCGACGGCGATCTCGACAAGTTCATGGCGGCGGCGCTCGCACAGCGCGTTACCGGCGAGCAGGTCGAAGTCGAGGATGTCGATTGATGCGCGCAACGCTGCTCGCGCTGCTCCTTCTGGCCGCGTGCAGCCAGGCGCCCAAGGACGATGACGATGTGCGGAGCGACGCGTTTCCGCTGGCATCACGGCCGGTCGCGCCGATCGTCTCAAGCGATTTCTCGACCGAGGAAGCGCGTGACAAGCGGCGCGAAGCCGATCTGGTAATGGCCGAGGCCGGCGTAATGCCCGGCATGACGGTCGCCGATATCGGCGCTGGCGAGGGCTATTATACGGTTCGTCTCGCAACGCGGGTCGGCCGCAAGGGACGCGTTGTCGCGCAGGACATCCTGCATGAAGTCCGCGACCGGCTCGCCGATCGCGTCATCCGCGAGGCGCTCGACAATGTCAGCGTCAAGCTGGGCGAACCTTCCGATCCGATGCTGCCCGCCGCGAGCTTCGACCGGATCTTCATGGTCCATATGTATCACGAGATCCGCCGTCCCTACGAGTTTCTATGGCGGCTGCGGCCGGCATTGAGCCCGCGCGGGCAAGTCGTCGTGGTCGAGGCGGCGCGGGCGGTGATGGAGCATGGCATGCCGGCCACGCTTCTCGATTGCGAGTTCCGGGCGGTTGGCTATCACCTCGTCGAGCGCAAGCCGATGGCCGAGGTCGACGGCTATATCGCACTTTACGGGGCGCCGGGCCCGCGACCGCGACCCGAGGAAATCAAGCCCTGCAGCAGCGCTGGCTGATCGCCTGCCCAAAGACGGGCAGAAGGGCTCGGCGTTGGCGCTAGAGAAATCGCAGGACGGGATTGTCAGAAGAGGACGGGATTATGACTGCAGCCGAAATCGGAGCGAGCACGCTCGATGAGGATTTCTCCTCGGTTACCGAGAATTTCGCCGGCGCGGTCGAAAATCCATTCCCGCTCTACGCCGAGTTGCGGCAGACCCATCCGGTGATGGAAGGCGACATTCTCGCGCGGTTCGGCGTTCCGTCGCAGGCCGATTTCACGCACACCGGCCGCCCGGTCTACACGCTCTTCAAATATGACGACGTGATGATGGTGCTCAAGGATCCAGTGACCTTCACGGCAAGCCTGCTCAACGAGGGCCTCGGGCAATTCCTCGGCGATTTCCTGCTCACCGGCATGGATGGCGACACCCACAAGCTTGCGCGAGCGCTGCTCGGGCCCGCCTTCTTTCCGAACGTGGTTGCGAAGTGGGAGGCCAAGGCATCCCGCGTCGTGCGCGAGGAATTCGTCGCCCCGATGACTGCGCGCGGCAAGGCCGAACTCGTCTCCGACTTCCTGATCCCGGTACCGGTGCGGCTGATCTACGACATCATCGGCTTCCCCAATGACAAGGCGCAGGTCGAGCAATTCGCCTCGTGGGGCATGCGCATCCTTGTTGGGCCGACCGGCATCGAAGGCGCCTACGACGCAGCCGTCACCGCCGCCCAGGAGATTTACGACCATACGATCAAGATCGTCGTGCAGCGTCGCTCCGAAGGCAGCGGCGGCGATGACCTGATCGGTTATCTGTTGCGGGCGAGCTACGACAACCGCTCGCTTTCCGACGACGAGATCACCTGCTTCATCCGCCAGCTGCTCCCCGCCGCCGCCGAGACGACGACTCGGTCGTTCGGCTCGATGCTGGTCGCGCTGCTGGAGCGCCCTGCCCTGCTCGACCGGCTCCGCGGCGATCGCTCGCTGGTCATGAAGACGATCAACGAAGGCATGCGCTGGTCCACCGCGTCGCAGTTCCTCGCGCGGCAATGCGCAAAGGACGTCGAGATTCGCGGCGTCAAGATCGCCAAGGGCAGCGCGCTTTCGCTTTCCTCCGGATCGGCCAATCGCGACGAGGAAGTCTTCGAGAATCCCGACGAGTTCGACATCGATCGCCCCCAGCGTGCCAATGCCGGGTTCGGCTTCGGCGGGCATATCTGCCTCGGCATGCACGTCGCCAAGATGGAAATGGCAGCGATGCTCAACGCGATCCTCGATCTCTGGCCAAACCTGCGGCTCGATCCATCGCAGCCGGCGCCGGATATCGTCGGGGCACAGCTCCGCGGTCCCCGGGCAATTCACGTGGTGTGGGGCTAGATTTACTGAAATCGTCATCCCGGCGGAGGCCGGGATCCACGATATGGTGTCGGTTCGATCGGAGGACCTGTGGGTCCCATGGATCCCGACTTTCGTCGGGATGACGAGAACCTAAAGCAATCCAAGCGCGCGGAAGCTGGAAATGCCGCCGCGCGCGAAGATCAGGTGATCGACCAGCTCGATATTGAGCAGCCGCAGCAGTTCGGCGATTCGGCGCGTGGCGAAGCAATCGCTCGCGCTTGGCGCTGGATCGCCGCTCGGGTGGTTATGCGCGAGAATGATTCGCCGCGTGTGGCGCAGGCAGGCCTCGCGCAGCAGATCGGCCGTGGCGATATCGACGCTATCGTGGAGCCCGTGCTGTTCGGAAACGCAAATCAGGCTTCCGTCATGCTCGAGATGCGCGATGCGAAGCGATTCGAGGCGCTGGTCAGCAAAGTCGGCACCGAACATCTGCGCCGCATCGGCGGCGGTGCGCAGGCAAGGGCGCGGCACGCTTGAAGCACGAGCAAGATCGTTTGCGAGCCACATGCCGTCATTCTCCGCCCGATACGCCGCCGCGACGAGCGCTAACGAGTCCGAACCGGATGCTGTTTCAGTCGCCAAAATCCTTTGATCCGACGCCGATCTCGCCCTAGATGGCCTCGTGCAAAATTATCACGATCTCCTCCGCCTGATCCTCGACAAGGGCGTCCCGCAAGCGGACCGCACCGGCGTCGGCACGCTTTCGGTGTTCGGCCACCAGATGCGCTTCGATCTTGCCGAGGGCTTCCCGGTGCTCACCACCAAGAAGCTCCACCTCCGTTCGATCATCGTCGAATTGCTGTGGTTCCTGCGGGGCGACACCAATATTGCCTGGCTCAAGGAAAACAAGGTCAGCATCTGGGACGAATGGGCCGACTCGAACGGCGATCTCGGCCCGGTCTATGGCAAGCAATGGCGCGACTGGGAAAGCCCGGACGGACGGCATGTCGACCAGATCGCCGAGTTGATCGCGCAGATCCGGACCAATCCGGCATCGCGCCGCCAGATCGTGACCGCGTGGAATCCAGGCGAGATCGGCCGGATGGCGCTAGCGCCATGCCACTGCCTGTTCCAGACTCATGTCGCCAACGGCAAGCTCAGCCTCCAGCTTTACCAACGAAGCTGCGACGTTTTCCTTGGCGTTCCCTTCAACATCGCATCCTATGCGCTGCTGACTCACATGCTCGCGCAGCAATGCGGGCTCGAGCCGGGCGAATTCATCTGGACCGGTGGCGACTGCCATCTTTATTCCAACCATCTCGATCAGGCGCGCCTCCAGCTGACGCGCGAGCCGCGCGCGTTGCCCAGGCTTGTCATCAAGCGCAGGCCGGATGCGATCGACCAGTATGAATATGCCGACTTCGCGATCGAGGGATATGAGGCGGATCCGCATATTCCGGCGCCCGTAGCGATATGAGCGCACCCGAAATCGTCATCGTCGTCGCGCGTGCCGACAATCGCGTGATCGGCAATGCCGGAACCTTGCCGTGGCACATCCCCGAGGACCTGAAGCATTTCAAGAAGCTCACCATGGGCAAGCCGATGGTGATGGGGCGCAAGACCTTCGAAAGCCTGCCTGGCCGGCTGCCGGGGCGCCGGCACATCGTGATCACGCGCGATCGCCAGTGGCAGGCAGAAGGCGCCGAAGTGGCCCATGATGCCGAAGGCGCGATCGCGCTGGCGGGCGATGTTGCCGAACTGGCGGTGATTGGTGGCGCTGACATCTTCGCGATGTTCCTGCCGCTCGCGCACCGAATCGAGCTGACGGAGGTCCATGACACCCCCGAGGGCGATACGCTGATGCCACCGCTTGGAACCGACTGGCGCGTCTCTTCGCGCGAAATGGGTGGGCCGATAATCGACTTCGTTACGCTTGTGCGTGATTAGGTCGGTTGACTACCCTCCGCTCATCCGGAGGAGGGGCTGAGCTTGCCCACTACCCTCCCGCTCATCCTGAGGAGCCATTGAGCTTGCCGAAATGGCGTCTCGAAGGACGCTGCGTTGCGGTCCTTCGAGACGGGCCTTCGACGAGCTCAGTCCCTCCTCAGGATGAGCGGGGGGTGGGACCAGGCTCAGCCTCTCATCAGGATGAGCGGGGGAGTGCGGGAACGAGCCCAGCCCCTCCTCAAGATGCGCGATGCCCCGTAAAGCCGCTCAGAGGCATGATACAGCGCGAAAATTGGATTTTGGCTATACGGGTAGCCAAATCATGTAAAGCCTCTTAACGGGGCTTAAAATAGCCCTAGCGCCAACGCGTCTCGGGCATGCGCCAGTAGGTGAACAGTGCAACCGCGATCGCCACGGTGACGTACCAGAAGAAAGCGCCCTCATGACCGGCATTCTTGAGCCAGAGCGCGATATATTCCGCGGTGCCCCCGAAAATCGCCTGGCTGAGCGCGTAAGGCAGCCCGACGCCAAGCGCGCGGACCTGGGGCGGGAAAAGTTCGGCCTTGGTGACGGCACTCGTCGAGGTTGCGCCGGTGATGATCAGCAGCAGCGCGGTGACGCCCCCAAAGGCGATCCAGGGATTGGTGGTTGCGGCCAGCATCGCGAACATCGGCACCGTCGCGATTACGCCGCCAATGCCATAGACATAGAGCAGCGGCTTGCGACCGATCCGATCGGAAAGCGCGCCACCAAGCGGCTGTACGAGCATGAAGAGGATCAACGCAGCGGTGCAAATCAGGCTTGCGGTGCCGCGATCGAAGCCACCGCTCGTGGCCAGATATTTCTGCATATAGGTGGTGTAGGCGTAGAAGCCGACATTGCTGCCGATCGACATGCCGATGACGATCAGCACTTCGCGCGGATGGCGCATCAGGCCACGAAGCGAGGATTCGCGTCGTTGCGTGCCGCTCTCGGCGATGAAATCCGGGGTTTCGTCGATGCCGCGCCTGATCCAGAACACCACCACGGCTAGCAACGCGCCGATCAGGAACGGGATACGCCAGCCCCAGGCATCGAGCGCCTTTTCCCCGATCGCGACATATTGCAGGAAGACGAGCAGCCCGAGCGCGAGAAGCTGCCCCATGATCAACGTCACATACTGGAAGCTCGACCAGAAGCCGCGCCGTGCGGGCCCGGCGATTTCGGAAAGATAAGTCGCGCTCGCGCCATATTCGCCGCCGACGCTGAGCCCCTGCACCATGCGCGCCACCAGCAGGATGGCAGGCGCCCACCGGCCGATCGTGGCATAGGTCGGCACCAGCGCGATCATCAGCGAGCCGAAGCACATCATCGCAACCGACAAGGCGAGCGCCGCCCGACGGCCGCGTCGGTCGGCAATGAGGCCAAGCAATAATCCACCGACCGGTCGCATCAGGAAACCAACCGCGAAGACCGCGCTGGTGCCGAGCAGTTGCGCGGTCAGGTCGCCATCGGGGAAGAAGCTCTTCGCAAAATACAGCGCAAAGGCCGAATAGGCGTACCAGTCATACCATTCGACCAGATTGCCCAATGATCCGCCCGCAATGGAACGCAGCCGGTGGTTCATGCGGGGAACAGGCCCAGCGCCGCCACCTCTTCGGTCGTGAGATCGATCCCGAACATCAGGCTGAGCCGAAGCCGCAGCATCTTCTCCGAAGTGATTTCGCTCTGCTCCGTGCCCGAAGCGCTGGTGCGGCTATAGGCCCTGTCGACAAGTGAAGCGAAGCCGTTGGGAAGCACCATGCTGGCGACGACGCAGCTCGTGAAGCGCCCGCCCGGCACCGTCGCCGTAAAATGATTGGCCTGCGCGAGATCTGCCGGCCACACCGGATCAGTGGTGAAGCTGTACTGCCGCACCCAGCCCTGCTCCGCTCCGCGTCCATCGGTCGTCGCCGGGTTGCCAAGGCGATCCAATACCCATCCATGCACGCCGTCGCGCGACAGGCAATGCCGCGCGCCGTCCGGACCGAGCGCCTCGCCCTCGGCGAGCGGCATCGGAAGGCTGTAGCTGCCACCGAAACCAGCGTCCGCAATCCATGACGTTCCTTCGATCGTGACGAGATTGAGGGTGTGCGTCCGCGGCGGCGTTTCAGTCGCGCCGAGCCAGACGCGCGCCAGCAACGGACGCGTCGTAAAGCCGAGTGCCGCGAGCGCATCCCCGAACAATCCGTTCTGCTCGAAACAATAGCCGCCTCGCCGGCGAGTCACGAGCTTGTCGAAGATCGCGCCCGGATCGAGACTGATGCCCCGGCCGAGAATGACATCGAGATTCTCGAACGGGATCGAAAGGCGATGCGCGCGCTGCACCGCCGCCAGGCCTTCGGGATCGGCGGCGGGACGCGACTTGAGGCCAATGCGTGCCAGATAGGCGTCGAGGTCTATTTCTTCGGGCATGGACCCAGGCGTTTTCCGGCGCCATCGGTAATCATCGTCATCGTGCCGTGCGGCGTAGTGCTGACCATGACGCTGAGCATATTATAGGAAGCGGGCGTGTAGGTGCCCGAGCTTGTCATCGACATGCCGCCCTCGCACCGCATCGCGAGTGCCAACCGCCCGCCGGCCATAGAGAAATTCTTGTATTGGCAATGCCCCTTGCCGTTCTGGAAAATGGAACGCGGATCGCGCTGCGCTTGCTCAGGGGTGATGCAGGTCCGCATGATCTGGGGCCTTTTCATCATCATCTCGGTCATGGCGGGCGAAGCGCCCGGCATCTCCGCCTTCACGATGCGGCCGACAAATTGCCATTCGCCGGGCAGCAGGCCGAGACTCGTGGCGCCGGCGGGAGCGGCGAGCAGCGCAGCAGTCAGCAAAAGCGAGCGCATTATCATGCACCCATCTTGAAGATGGCCAGCTTGTTGCCGTCCAGGTCACGGAAATAGGCCGCATAGACGTTGGATTCTTCCGGTCCGCGCGGTCCCGGCGCGCCTTCGTCGGTGCCGCCGAGCGATAGCGCCTTGGCGTAAAAGCTGTCGACCTGCGCCTTGTCCCTGGCTGTCAGGCTGATCATCGTGCCATTGCCGACACACGCTGGATTGCCGTCATAAGGCGGCGTCACGCCGAAGAAGGGCTTGTCGAAACCAAGGCCGTAATAGACTGCGCCGATCGAATTGACGAACAGCCGCTGCGCGCCGAGCTCCGGCATCAGCGCATCGTAAAAGGCCGAGGCCTTGGCAATATCATTGGTGCCGACGAGGGCGTAGCTGATCATATTCTCTCTCCGCATGTCCGAATTGGCTCTCGAATCGCTTTGACGCTAGCGCGCGATTGCGGTCGCGTCACGCGACAACCATATTGCCGCCATGGCAATTCAGATCCGCACCAATCTCGACGAGGGCGATACCGGCAAGGTTTTCGTACCGCATCGCCCCGAACGGCCCGACAAGCTCGAAGGCGGCAAGCCCTTTCGAATCGTTTCGGACTATGAGCCTTCGGGCGACCAGCCAACCGCGATTGCCGAGCTCGCCGCGCAAGCGGCGGCCGGAGAGCGCGATCAGGTCCTGCTCGGCGTCACCGGTTCGGGCAAGACCTTCACGATGGCGAAGGTGGTGGAGCAGCTGCAGCGCCCGGCGCTGATTCTCGCACC
This sequence comes from Sphingomonadaceae bacterium, assembly GCA_947476425.1. Taxonomy (GTDB): domain Bacteria; phylum Pseudomonadota; class Alphaproteobacteria; order Sphingomonadales; family Sphingomonadaceae; genus CANJQJ01. Next base: position 79,256 of record CANJQJ010000005.1, read on the forward strand.
GAACAAGATCCTCGCCGCCCAGCTCTATGGCGAGTTCAAGAGCTTCTTCCCCGACAATGCGGTCGAATTTTTCGTAAGCTATTATGATTATTACCAGCCCGAAGCCTATGTGCCGCGCACCGACACCTATATCGAGAAGGAAAGCTCGGTAAACGAGGCGATCGACCGGATGCGCCACTCGGCGACGCGCTCGCTGCTTGAGCGCGACGACGTGCTGATCGTCGCTTCGGTCTCGTGCATCTACGGCATCGGCTCGGTCGAGACCTATTCGGCGATGATCTTCGACCTCAAGAAGGGCCAGACAGTCGACCAGCGCGAGATCATCCGCAAGCTCGTCGCACTCCAGTACAAGCGCAACGATGCGGCGTTCGCGCGCGGCAATTTCCGGGTGCGCGGCGACAGCCTCGAAATCTTCCCGTCGCATTATGAAGACAGCGCGTGGCGGATCGCCTTCTTCGGCGACGAGATCGAGGAGATTGCCGAATTCGATCCGCTGACCGGCAAGAAATCCGCTGCGCTCGACAGCATCCGGGTCTACGCCAACAGCCATTATGTAACCCCGGGCCCGACGCTGAAGCAGGCGATGGAGGCGATCCGCCACGAGCTTGCGGAGCGGCTCAAGGAGCTCGTCTCGGAGGGTAAGTTGATCGAGGCGCAGCGCATCGAGCAGCGCACCAATTTCGACCTTGAGATGATCGCGGCGACCGGCAGCTGCGCCGGCATCGAGAATTACAGCCGCTTCCTGACCGGCCGCCTGCCGGGAGAGCCACCGCCGACACTGTTCGAATATCTGCCCGAAAACGCGCTTCTGTTCGTCGACGAGAGCCATCAGACGATCGGGCAGGTCAACGGGATGTCGCGCGGGGATCATCGCCGCAAGATCACGCTCGCCGAATATGGCTTTCGCTTGCCGAGCTGCATCGACAACCGCCCGCTGCGCTTCCACGAATGGGATGCGATGCGGCCGCAGACCGTCTGTGTCTCGGCGACGCCCGGGCCATGGGAAATGGAGCAGACCGGCGGCGTGTTCGTCGAACAGGTCATCCGGCCAACGGGACTGATCGATCCTCCCGTCGAGATCAGGCCGATCGAAAGCCAGGTCGACGATCTTGTGTTCGAATGCAAGCTGACCGCCAAAAATGGCTATCGCTCGCTGGTGACGACGCTCACCAAGCGGATGGCGGAAGACCTTACGGAATATCTCCACGAGGCGGGCCTGAAGGTCCGCTACATGCACAGCGATGTCGAGACGCTCGAACGTATCGAACTGATCCGCGACCTGCGGCTGGGGGTCTACGACGTGCTTGTCGGGATCAACCTGCTGCGCGAGGGCCTCGACATTCCCGAATGCGGCCTCGTCGCAATCCTCGATGCCGACAAGGAGGGTTTCCTGCGCTCGGAAACCTCGCTGATCCAGACGATCGGCCGCGCGGCGCGCAATATCGACGGCAAGGTCATCCTCTACGCCGATCGAGTCACTGGCTCGATGGAGCGCGCGATGGCCGAGACTTCGCGCCGCCGCGAAAAGCAGGAAGCCTATAATATCGAGCACGGCATCACCCCCGCGACGATCAAGCGCAACATCACCGACATTGTCGGCCACATCTCCTCGAAGGACCAGGTGACGATCGACACCGGTATCGAGGACAGGCCCCATCTGGTCGGCCACAATCTGCGCGCCTACATCGAGGAGCTCGAAGGCAGGATGCGCGCCGCCGCGGCCGATCTCGAATTCGAGGAGGCCGGGCGGCTGCGTGACGAAATCCGCGCGCTCGAGGGCCAGGAGCTCGGCCTGCCCGTCGACGAGCATCGCGCTGCGGTGCGTGGCAACGCAGTCGAGGGCAAGCCGGGAACCCGCAAGCTGCGCTACGGCAAGAGCGCGAAGTTCAAGAGCGGGCGCGGCCGATGACCAGCTGATCCATGCATCGCTCGCTTAGGGTTGGAAGCGCGCGCCCCGCCCCCTATGGAGCGATCATGCGTATCTTATCCGGACTGGTGCCGATTCTCCTGCTCGCCGCATGCACGACGGCACCGCCGCCGCCACCGCCGGCAGTTGCCGCTGCGCCCGCGCCGGTACCGTTGCCGCCCGCTTCGCCCGCGGACTGGCGTGACCTGCCGCTCACGCCCGGCGCCTGGCGCTATCAGGCGGAGGCCGGCGGATCGGTCGCTTTGTTCGGTGATGGTGTTGCGGCACTGCGCTGCGATCGGATGAAGCGGCAGGTGAGCCTGACTGGCTCCGGGCTTTCCGGTTCGCTTAAGGTGACGACCTCGTTCGGGATCTATCCCATCGCCGGGCCGCTGGCCGCGAGCGATCCGATCCTCGACAGCATCGCCTTCAGCCGCGGTCGTTTTGTCGTCATGGCGGGCGCAGTACAGCGCGTGCTTCCGTCCTGGCCCGAGGTTGCGCGAGTCGTCGAGGATTGTCGGAGCTGACGAAAAAGAGGCTTTTTCGACCAAGGGCGCGAATCATTGTCCAAAATTTTTTTTAAAACAAGACTTGTGTCGCGATTCGCGATGACTCATCATGCGCTTACTGTTCAACAGCGCGAAAGGAGGTGACCCGATGTCTCATGGTTCAGCTAAGAGGTCGGATCGGTTCGTTCGGGAGATGCGCTTCTAGGCGCCATGGTCTCCCGGGCCGGAACCTCCGGCCGCTGACCATGTCAAGGGATCGCCGGGGAATGTCCCCGGCGGTCCTTTTTCAGTTCTGGCGACGGGATTTGTTGCGGCCCTTCTCGCGCTCGAGCAATTCTACCGGCACCCGCAGGCTGATGATCGCAATGCGGATTTCCACAAGGAAGTAGACAAGCCCGGCCACCAGCAGCGCCATCGCGAGGATGAATGCAAACGCCATCCCCCGGCCTGCATTGAAATGGCCAAGCGCCGCGATGAACAATCCGGCGACGACGAGGCAGATCGCCACCGCACTGGCGGTACACAGGAAGATCGCAGTGTTGATGAATCCGATCCGGCGATCGAGCAAACGTAGCTCCACGACCTGGCGATCATGATCGGGATGATGCGACGCGGTGAATTCACCGGCGATGGTTCGCGCACGATCGACGATGCGAGCGAGCCGACCTGTGAGCATGTTGAGGAAGCCGGCGATGCCCGCGAGCAGGAAGACCGGCGCAACCGACAGCTGGATGGTGTGCGCGATGTCCGCGACGGCGGTGGGGAGGGCGTTCATCGGCAAGCGATGCGGTGCGGCGGAGGCCCGCGTCAAGCGCTAGAGAAGCTTGACGAGCGCGACGGTCGCAGCGGTTTGCCCGATTAGCACGGGAATAAGCCAGCGAACCAGATTGCCATGCAAATTATGGATTTCCACGCGAAGCTTTTCCACGGCTTCGGCGAGATCCGATTTGGTGATCAGCGAATCACGAATCGCTTCTCCAAGCGCTTCGGCATGGGCTTCCGCCTCGGTTTGCCCCACGCCTGCGGCGCGGAGCTGTTTTGCATAGCGCAATGTGTCGATCGCCACAGTCATCATCTTCCTGAATATAAGCGATATTATGAAATTGTCTACCCTGCTCGCCCAGCGCCGCCTCTCCTGCTATGCCGCATGCCATGGCTGCAAATCATCTCTATCTCGTCGACGGATCGAGCTACATCTTCCGCGCCTATCACGTCCTGCCGAAGCTCACCAACGCGCGGGGGGAGCCAGCCGGTGCGGTCTACGGCTTCACGACGATGCTTTGGCGGCTGGTGGATGATCTCCACAAGGCGGATGGGCCGAGCCACCTCGCGGTGATTTTCGATGCCTCTTCGAAGACCTTCCGCAACGATCTCTACGACAAGTACAAGGCGCACCGCCCGCCGCCGCCTGACGACCTCATCCCGCAATTCCCGATGGTCCGCGCCGCGACCCGAGCCTTTTCGGTGCCGTGCATCGAGACGCTCGGGCTCGAGGCCGACGACATCATCGCCTGCTACGTCAAGGCAGCACTCGAAGCCGGCTGGCACGTCACGATCGTCTCGTCCGACAAGGACCTGATGCAGCTGATCGAGCCCGGCGTGGACATGCTCGATACGATGAACAACCGCCGCATGGGACCGGAATATGTCGTCGAGAAATTCGGCGTGATGCCGAAGAAGCTCGGCGACGTGCTCGCGCTGATGGGCGATACTTCGGACAATATCCCCGGCGTCCCCGGCATCGGCCCGAAAACCGCCTCGCAATTGATCCAGCAATATGGCGATCTTGAAAGCGTGCTCGCGGCCGCACCTGACATCGCCAAGCCCAAGCTCAGGCAATCGCTGATCGAGCATGCCGGAAACGCGCGGTTGTCGCGCGAGCTGGTGACATTGGTGTGCGACCGGCCGCTGCCCGAGCCGCTCGATGATCTGATCCTCAAGGGCCTGCCCCCGGAACCGCTTCGCGCCTTCCTCGAGGACCAGGGCTTCAAGTCGCTGCTCGCCAAGGTCGGCGGTCCGGGGCCCGGCAACGGCAACAGCATTTCGTCCCCGCTTGCCGTCTCGACCCCCGCGCCGCCCCCACCGCCCCGCGAAGAAGTGCCGTTCGACCACAAGGCATATGAGACGATCCTCGATGAGGACTCGCTCGACCGGTGGATCGCCGAGGCGCGGACGCAAGGCCATGTCGCGGTCGATACCGAGACCGACGAACTCGATTGCATCCGCGCCAACCTCGTCGGCATCAGCCTCGCCACCGCGGCCGGCAAGGCATGCTATATTCCGGTCGGCCATGTCGGCGACGGGCTGCTTTCAGAGACCCCGAAGCAACTGCCGCGCCCGCTGGTGCTCGCCCGCCTCAAGCCGCTGCTCGAAGATCCGGCGGTGCTCAAGATCGGCCAGAATCTCAAATATGACCTGATCATGTTCCGGCGCAGCGGCATCGACGTCACGCCCTACGACGACACGATGCAGCTGAGTTTCGCGCTCGATGCGGGCAAGCATAATCATGGCATGGACGAATTGTGCGAGCTTCATGTCGGGCACTGCCCGATCCCGTTCAAGGAGGTCTGCGGCACCGGCAAGAACCAGATCAGCTTCGACAAGGTCGATCTCCCGCGCGCCACCGAATATGCGGCTGAAGATGCGGATGTCACGCTGCGGCTGTGGCAGAAGCTCAAGCCACGCCTCGTCCGGGAATCCGCGACACGCGTGTATGAGCTGGTCGATCGGCCGCTTGTGCCAGTGATCGCCGAGATGGAGCGAGCCGGAATCCGCGTCGATCGGGAGGAGCTTGCGCGCCTGTCGGCCGAATTCGCGGCACAGATCACGATCCTGGAAGGCGAAGTCCATAAGCTCGCGGGCGGGCCGTTCACGATCGGCAGCCCCAAGCAGCTGGGCGAGGTGCTGTTCGATCGGCTCGGCCTCAAGGGCGGCCGCAAGGGCAAGACCGGGACCTGGTCGACCGACGTTTCCGAACTCGAACGCCTCGCCACCGATGGCGAGCCGATCGCGAACAAGATCCTCGAATGGCGCCAGCTCTCGAAGCTCAAATCCACCTATACCGACGCGCTCCAGGCCCAGATCAATCCAGCATCGGGCCGGGTCCACACCAGCTATGGCCTCGCGCATGCGCAGACCGGCCGCCTCGCCTCGACCGACCCCAACCTCCAGAACATCCCGATCCGCTCCGAGATGGGCCGCCGCATCCGCGACGCCTTCGTCGCCGAACCGGGCAAGCTGCTGCTCTCCGCCGATTACAGCCAGATCGAACTCCGCCTCGCCGCGCACATGTGCGATGTCCCGGCACTCAAGGAGGCCTTCGCCAAGGGCGAGGATATCCATGCGCTCACCGCGATGGAATTGTTCGGCGAAGTCAATCGCGACACGCGCGGGCGCGCCAAGACGGTCAACTTCTCGATCCTCTACGGCATTTCGCGCTGGGGACTGGCAGGCCGCCTCGGCATCTCGAACGACGAAGCGCAGGCGCTGATCACGCGCTATTTCGAACGCTTTCCCGGCATCAACCGCTACATTGCCGAAACCCTCAACGACGCGCGCGAACATGGCTTCGTCACCACCCTGTTCGGCCGCAAGACCCACTTCCCGCGCATCCGCTCCTCCAACCAGGGAGAACGCCAGGGCAGCGAGCGCGCTGCGATCAACGCCCCGATCCAGGGCACCAGCGCCGACATCATCAAGCGCGCAATGGCACGAATGCCGGACGCGCTGGCAGCCGCCGGGCTGGGCGACGTCCGCATGCTGCTCCAGGTCCATGACGAACTCGTCTTCGAACTCGCGCCCGATCAGGTCGAGGCGGCAAGCGCCCTCATCCGCGACGTGATGGCGAACGCCGCCGAACCACTCGTGAAACTCACCGTACCGCTCGAAGTCGAGATCGGAACCGGCCTGAACTGGGGAGCCGCACACTGATGCTGAAACTTTTCTACACCCCCGGCGCCTGCTCGATGGTGCCCCACATCGCGCTCGAGGAATCCGGTGCGACCTATGCGCGCCATCCGATAGATTTCGCTACCAGCGAGCAGCTCACGCCTGAATATCGCGCGATCAATCCCAAGGGACAGGTACCGGCGCTGGTCACCGATCGCGGGGTGATTACCGAGATTCCGGCAATGCTCGGCTATATCGCGCGCAGTTTCCCAGAGGCGCAGCTGTTGCCATGGGAGGATCCGTTTGCTTTCGCGCAGGCACAGGCGTTCCACATGCATATCGCAACGACGATCCATGTGCTGTTCCGCCAGATCAGCCGTCCCGAATATTTCGCTGACGGCGAGGCGGCCAAGGCGGCGCTCAAGGCCAAGGTGCCGGAAATGTCCGATCGCTATTTCGGGATCATCGAGGATCGGCTCCGCGATGGCCGGCTTTATGTCCATGGCGACGGCTTCACGCTCTCCGACACCTATTTGTTCGTCTTCGCGAGCTATTTGCGGATGGGCGATCGCGGCGATGTCGCCAAGCTGCCGTTCGTGGTCGCGCATCGCGATCGCATCCGGCAACGCCCCGCCGTCGAGCGGATACTCGCGGTCGAGGGGCTCGCCGAGGCCTGGTGAGCCCCGGCGATGCCACTGCTCAGAACGGCATGATCTGCGATTTCTGGCTGAACTTCATGTAGCCGACATTGGCGCCGAGCCGCCAGCCGACGCCGAGCCGGATCGGAATCACCACGATATCGCCGCGGCGATGGTAGCTCGCGTTGAAGCCACCAACCAGATAGGCCGCCCCTTCGCCGCCCGCGAACCGGCGATACATGTCCGCTCTGCTGTAGAGATTATAGACCAGCATGAAGGTCTTCGAGCCGTTCGCGCCGAGATCGAAGCCGAGCGACGGCCCAGTCCAGTAGATCGGGAGATTGCCCTCGACCTTGTGGAAAAGCGTGCCCGAGCCATAGCGCAGCCCGACCGCGATCGCGCCGCCCGCCTCGCGCCCGGCAATATAGGCGGTCGGTTCGCCCTGCTCCTTCAGGATCGATTCGATCATCTTGGCGAGGCCTTCGGCACCCTTGCCGAACACGCCTTCAGCGGCGGAGATCAGGTCATCGCGGTGATAGGTCGGCGTCGCAGCGGCGGTAGCCGCCGGTGCCGCAGCGGTGGCCGTTGCCGCAGGTGCGGCCGTCGTTGCCGGCGCCGTTGAGGCGGGCGCGGCAGCTGGCGGCGCCGATGCAGGCATGCTCGTCCCATAGGTGGCTTCCGACGCCGGCACTGGCGCAAGATCGCCCGCGCTGTTGGGATCGATCGTCCTGACCTGCGCCCCGGCCGGCGCTGCGGCCAGCCCGACCAGCACCAATGCCGCCAACAAGGTTCTCAAATTCTGCCTCACCATCATGACACCCCTCGTCTCGTCGCCGCCATTGGTTAACGCGGAAACGCCTGTCGCTGCAATGAACAGCACGCATATCCGCAAAAAATGCTTGATCGCGAGCAAGCGAAATGGGCTGGTTGATTGGATCGCAAACCGTCGCTATAGCCGCCGTCTGGCCAGCTTGGAGACGTGGGTGAGTGGCTGAAACCAGCGGTTTGCTAAACCGCCGTGGGGGGTTTACTCCCACCGAGGGTTCGAATCCCTCCGTCTCCGCCATACATCTAATGAAATCAGTGCTTTATCGAGGGGCAAAGCCCTCTACCCACCTTTCTACCCACCTTATCGATTGCGCTTGGGTCGCTATTTAGCGACACCCCCACCCCCATCGAAAATCCTACCAGACGAGACCCCACCTACCCGGCACCCCCCGTTTTGGTCAGATGGGACCCACGCTTCCTTCTACATACTGTTTTGCTCGTCGGGTGGGGTTTGGGTCACTTCTTCCGCCATGCGCTAGCAAGCCGCTGCGCTTCCGCGATCTGCGCTGGTGTCATCTTGGAGGCGACTAAGTCGCGGTTCTTCACGGCATTCGCATTTCCTGACGCTGCGCTCAGGTTGAACCACTTATGCGCCTGGACGTAGTCCTGCGTCACACCTTGGCCCGCGACGTACATCACGCCGAGGTTGGACTGCGCTCCAGCATTCCCTTGGTCTGCAGCCTTACGGTACCAGCCAGCAGCGGCAGCGAAGTCCTGCGGCACACCTTGGCCCTTGGCGTACATCACACCAAGGTTGCACTGCCCTAAGGCATCGCCTTGGTCTGCAGCCTTACGGTACCAGCCAGCAGCGGCAGCGTAGTCCTGCGTCACACCTTGGCCCTCGTCGTACATCACGCCGAGGTTGGACTGCGCTGCAGCATACCCTTGGTCTGCAGCCTTACGGTACCAGCCAGCAGCGGCAGCGTAGTCCTGCGCCACGCCTTGGCCGTTGTAGTACATCAAGCCGAGGTTGTTCTGCGCGCTGGCGCTCCCAGCATCAGCCATACCCGTAAGGGCGGGGACATCTCTCCGAACGTATGCCGCATATGGCGTATCGGCTTGCGCCGCCGCCGTTACTGGAGCTGAGCGCACCCCTTTCGCCGGAGCAGCCGATGCAGCGCTAAAACAGCAGCTAGCGACGACAAGTGCAGTGGCAGCTATCATGGGTTTGTAAATCATAGGACAACCCTACAGCGGTTAAGGGTCGTTGACAGCAAATATCAGGTTTGGATCACCGCTCACACGCATGCCCACGCCAGTAGCGATCCCAGCGCAGCGCCCAGCCTCCCTTGACCATGGCACAGGATACATCACCGCCCACCGGAGATACGCACCAAGCCGCAGTCCTATTCCCAACGCCGTTGCCGACTGAGGTGCAGCGCATAGCCGGACCGGAAACAAGGACATGGCCTTCTACACTGCGTCCGGTTGGCACACCGAGGAATCTGACAAGAGCATCGCGGGCTTGGGCAGCAGTGGCATCGGGGCATGGCTGGTTCGAACGGCAGCTACCGTCCATCTCTCGGGCAGCAATGCCTGACAGCCGCACATGCGGGCCTTCGGCGCACCAGCCGACTGCTGCAGAATCTGCGAAAGGAATGCAGTAACAGATGTCAGTGAGCTGGAAACGACTCTAGTGATTCAGATTTTCCAGAGGAGCGTCGCCGAGAACAGGCGCTGATGGTAATCATAAAGCGCGACATTCGAATGGCGATAAATGAAGCGGGTCTGTGGTCTAAAGGTCACGCCCGAACGCACGGGTAGATCGAAGCTTGCCGAAAAAGTCGACCTCTGTTCGTGGCGCTTTTCACCAATAGCGAGCGTAATTTCCCTGTAATCGCGGCGCTGATAGGTATAGCCAAGACGAGCCTTAGCTTCAAACTTACCGATTTTTATGGGGATTTGGGTGCGACCGCTGGCTTGCCAAGCGCCATAGCGGTATTGCGGCCCGGCGGTCCATTCGTCGTCCACGCGAAAGCCCGCCGCCACGTAGCCCTTGCGCTTGGCAAAGAAGCGATAGGTATCAATCCCTGCCATCGCGGTGTTGGCATCAAGTCGGTCTGCGGTGACGAAGTTCTTGCGCAGATAGGTCACCGACGCGCGCACCAACAAGTGGGGCGTGGCAAAGGCAGACAGCGCAGGCGAGACAAGGTGCATGTCGAGATAGGCGTGTTCGCCGAGCAGAACATGACTGTATTGGTAATCGATCGATGCCGTCAGCTTACCGAAACGGCGGCTGAGTGACGCGCTGGTAGAATGGACGGCGAGATCGAAGTCGTTGAGATCGCGGTTGTGGGCATCTTCGTAGCTGTAGCCAAAGCGAAGTGTGGTTTTTTTGGTTACGAGCGGTGTGAAAGTGGCGGCGACCGAGATCAGGAGCGATTCATCGCCCTTGCGAACATTGAGATCGCCGTCATCGACCGAGACATTGCTATCGAATTGCGCGCCGATGCCGAGCGTGAGCGTGAAGGGGGGCGGCGGCTGGGCGAGGGGCTGTTGGGGCAAGGCCTGCTGGGCAAGGGATTCGCGGGCCTTGCCCAATTGTTCTTGCGCGCGATTTGCCTGACTATCCTGAGATTGCACTTCTTTGGCTTGTGCAGGCAGGCACAGGAAAAGCGCGCAAAGGGCTGCGGCGGCCTTGGCGGTCGTCTGGCGGATGGTCAGGCTTTCACACAAAGAGCCGTGGGGGGCGAACCACCCCGTGATCATCTTAGCACTCTATACGGCCAGATTATTCGGGATTGGAAGCCGCTGGCGCAGTTACCGTTGCGGTAATGCGTTCGACTACGCGATTGGCGGCAGCGTCAGCCGCCTGTTCTGCCGCATTGTTTGCCATGCCATCCGCCATTTCTACGGGACCGCCGCCAGCCATATTGTACATCATCTCGGGATTATCCAGTCCGCCAGCCAAGCTGCGTTCGGTGGGGTCGATAATCCCGTCGTCCCCGGCGCGGGTCATTTCCACAACGACGTCTGTGGGAGAGTCGACATTGACAGCCGGGGGTTCGCTGACGATGACGCCGACGTCATCGATCACGACAGGATCCACCACCAACTCGGGTTCATCCACAACGACGTCTGTGGGAGAGTCGACATCGACAGCCGGGGGTTCGATCGCTACATAGTCGGCTTCGACCGCGCGGGCCGCTCCGGAAAGGACAAGTAGGCTGGCGCCAGCAACAAGCGCAAAGGTAAGCTCGGATTTGTGCATCATGCTCTTCCGAATGGACAGATGATTGGGCGCTGGCCCTAGACCAAAGTCGATAACACGGGCGCCGCGCCTAGTCACGGACAAATAATCTATATCAATCAGTTATTTATGCGGCCCGCCTTGTCAGAGCAAGTGAGTGCGCCGAATCGGGCTGGTTAGAATGGCTGAATGATTTACCCATTAGCAGAGTGGCCCATATTTATCCCGCGACCGGCTTCCTACCCCGCGTCCGGGTCGATCCCGGCGCAGTCATACCGAGAGCGAACATAAGGTCCTCGGTGTTTTGGAAGAACACTGACATCATATGGCGCTCAGCCTTGGCTTCGATGGTCTCGCCGCCGTGTTTCCAGCCGGGGTGATTTTTACCTCGGCGTATCGTCTCCGGACGTCGTGCGCCGTGCATACGGCAAACGGAAAAAGGCATCTTCCCCCACGAGACCACGGCAGGGTTTTTGCAGCGCTCACCAGACCGCTTTGAGCGGGCCGTGCATTGTTTTGTCCTAACTCCTACGTCGGGCAACGGCATGATAGTTTCTTCCCATTACGCTGGTCGAGGCGCGCACTGGACGGGCGCAGAAATTCTTTTGGCAGTTACCCCTTGCAGGGCGGGGAGCTTTTGTATGTTTTGTCGGTTACCCCCCACCCCATCCGAGCAGTGTTGTTGTATTAAGAAATAGGAAAAATGTGTTAGGGGGGTACCTACAAAACATACAAAAGGTCGGACATATGTCGTGACAACGACAGTTAAACATAGGGGCCTAGCTGATATGATCACACCCATGCGCAAACTTCTTCTAGGGTCAGGACCTGTTAAATTGCTTGCATGATGGGCTGAGGGTTGATTCAATGGTGGCACCAGGAGGTGCTGCTTGTGGACGATCTGTTTATGCTGAGCGAGGTGCAGATGCGCCGGATCAA